>PHBD01000001.1 GCA_002841865.1 Deltaproteobacteria bacterium HGW-Deltaproteobacteria-19 | reverse complement strand
CAAAGTCATAACTCGCGCCTGGCGGCGCTCAGACAGATGACTTTGCGGGCGCTGCGCTGCGACGGCAGGGTACCCCGAAAAAGCCGCTATTCGCGCTCCAGGAAGCCCCCTCTCCCCGACGCACGTTCGCGGGGGCGCGACCGGGGGTTTCCAGAGGAGCAATTGGGACTTTTTTCCCATCCCTCCAGCCTGAGGGACCTTCGATGGCGGAACGCGGGAAAAAATGTCCGCGACGGCGGAAGCCCCCGTGGCAGCCCCCGCGCCCCGGCGTGGACTGTTTTATCAGGGAGCAATATCGTATTCTGAAACCATTTGAGAAATAGCGTCGGGGTAGGAACTTAGTGCAAGTTGTATGATGAGGGAAAAGAAAATGAGACACCGGAAAGCCGGCAGGGTGGCCGACGGGATCTGGTACCTGGGACGAGAGGAATCGGGGCTTTACGTCCTGGAGGGACTCCGGGAGTCCATGATCGTGAGCGGGGGGATGGTTTATATCCTGCCGGAAATGGTCCTTCAGATGGAGGCTTTCGGCATCGAGGGCGGGCGAATCAACCGGATCCTGATCCTTCACGCCCACTTCGACCACCTCGGCGTCATCCCCTGGTGGAAGCGGACCTTCCCGGACGTGGAAGTCCTGGCCTCCACACGGGCATGGGAGGTTCTCGGCATTCCGAAAGCCATCGCCACGATCAACGAATTCAGCCGGAAGGTCACGGAAAGAATGGGGCTTGAGGAGGGACTGAAGGCCTTCGACTACCCCTGGCGGAATGACGTGAAGGGCTCGGTGGTCCACGAGGGGGATCGCATCGACCTTGGCGGTATGAGCATCCGGATTCTCGAGACGCCGGGCCATTCATCCTGTTCGATCTCCGCATATGTTCCGGAGCGGAAGGCCCTCTTCGCCTCCGACGGTGGAGGCATTCCCTTCAAGGATTTCTCGATCCCTCTGGGAAACTCCGATTTCACCCGGTTCGAGGAAAGTCTCGGGAAGTTGAAAGGACTGGAGGTGGAGCGCCTCTGTGCGGACCACTACGGTTTCGTAACCGGGGCGGAGGCGGCAGGATTCATCGGCCGGACCCTCGATGCGGCCCGAACATTGCGCCGCTCCATGGCGGAAGCTCTGGAGCGGCACGGAGGCGTGGAGTCTGCCGCGCGGATCCTGACCGGTGAACTCTACCAGCGGCACCCGGATTACTTCATGTCGCCGGAGATCACAGAAGGGATTTTCCGCCAGATGATCCGCCATGTTGCGGAGAGCACACGGAAGTCCTGACGACGACGCGCACCGTGAAGCGCCGGCGGCGCCGAAAGGGCGCGTCCTGTCTACAGGAAGGAGTGCTCGGGTCCCGGGAACTCGCCCTGCCGGACCTCATCGATGTACTTCCCTACGGCCTCTTTCATCTGGACGTTGATATTGGCGTATTTCTTGACGAATTTAGGGGTGAAGCGCTCGAACATCCCCAGGAGGTCGTGGAGCACCAAGACCTGGCCGTCGCAGTGGATGCCGCCGCCGATACCGATCGTGGGGATGGAAAGGGCCTCCGACACGACACGTCCCAGCTCCGTGGGAATGCACTCCAGGACTACGGAAAAGGCCCCTGCCTCCTCGAGGATCTTTGCATCCTCCAGGATCCGGTTGGCCGCCTCGCTGCCCTTGCCCTGGACCTTGTAGCCGCCAAGCTGGTGTACTGCCTGGGGGGTCAGCCCAAGATGGGCCATGACGGGAATCCCCGCAGAGGCGATGCGGCGCGTCACCTCGGCTACCTCCCGGCCCCCTTCGAGCTTCACCGCCTGGGCGCCCGCCTCCTGGAGGAAGCGGCCGGCGTTGCGGACCGCCTCGTCCACCGAGGCCTGGTAGGACATGAAGGGCATGTCGCCGATCACGAGGGCGCGGCTGACGGCGCGGCTGACGGCCTTCGTATGGTGGATCATGACGTCCATCGTCACGGGGAGTGTGCTGTCGTATCCCAGGACCACCATCCCCAGGGAGTCCCCCACGAGGATCAGATCGATGCCGGCCTCGTCCACGATGGCCCCGGTGGGATAATCGTAGGCGGTGATCATGGTGATCTTTTCGCCCTTCTTTTTCATGTCCCGAACCGTTGCCGTGGTGACTTTGTTCAGCTTGCCGTGGGTGCTCATGGCTTTCCTCCCGAAAAAATAGAATGAAGTCGTTCGGCCTGCTCCGGGGAAAGGGATCCCTTTTCCCGGGCCAGTTCCACCGTTTGTTTTCCCAGGATGCTATAGGTTTCCAGGAGTTGAGGCAGCTTTTCCCGGAAGGCCTGCAAATGCTTGCCGATTGTTCCTGCATCTCCCCTGGCCACAGGGCCGGTGAGGGCCGGGACGGTTCCCATGATCTCGATGTTCCTGAGCGTACCCCTGACCAGGGGCCAGAAGGCTTTTCGCGCCGCCTCCCGGTCCATCCCGATGGATTCGTAGACCGTCTCCACCTGGCGGATCAGGGTGACGAGGTAATTCGAGGCCATGCAGGCGGCGGCGTGATAGAGGGCCTTGTTTTCTTCTGCGATAAAGAAGGGAGAGCCGCCAAGGTCCTCCACGATGCGGACAGCCCGGTCCCGGGCGGGCTCGTCGGCGGTGACGCCAAATACACTGCCGGGGAGGTTCTGAAGCGCCATGGCGGAGTCGGCGAAGGCCTGCATCGGGTGGATGCTGGCCCGGTCCGCACCGGCCTCCCGTGCCGGCTGGAGAAGGTCGAGCCCTCCGGCGCCGCTCATGTGGACTGCCATCTGTCCCTTCCGGAATCCTTGCCCGTCGGCGATCTCGCGGCAGACCGGGAGAATTCGGTCGTCGCCCGTCGTGATGAACACTGCATCGCCCCTGGCCGCCGCCTCGGCGGCACCGGAGGCGACAGGGGCGCCCGTGGCGGAGGCCGCCTGTTCCCTTGCCTCCGGGGAGACGTCGTAGAGAGCCGCCAGCGGATATCCCGACCTCCGAAGCAGTACGGCCATGGCCGTGCCGACCTTGCCGAGGCCGATGAAGGCGATTCGAAACCTGGGGGAGTCATGATGGGAGGTCATAGTGGATGCCGGGCCGAAGCTCACTTATCGAATTGACGCACAATCTTGTTGAAACATCGGCGTGATGTCAAGTATAAATGCCTGTCTATGTGTAAATCCCCGATTGTGTCCAGTCAGTGCGATTCCAATTCAGGAAAGCCGGCGCATGAGCGACAGAAATCCCCCCGGGAAAAAGCCGTCGAAGAAGGCAGCACGACAGGCATCATTCCTTTCAAAATCCGGCGGGTCTCCGCTTACCCCATCTCCTGATCCTTGCCCCGGGATCGGAAACGGAAAGAGGGATCTGAGAAGCATCGTCGACATCCTTCCCGATCCGACATTTGCCATTGATCAGGAAGGTGTCGTTGTGGCCTGGAACCGCGCCATCGCGGATCTGACCGGGGTCGCCGCCGAGGAGATGATCGGGAAGGGCAACCATGAATATTCGGTTGTCTTCTATGGGGAGCGTCGCCCCATCCTCATCGATTTCATTCTCCACCCCGGAGGCCGTTGGGAAGAGACATACAGCGACCTTGTGAGGACCGAGGACGGGCGTCTCACCGGCGAATCCTACATGCCGAATATGAGGGGCGGCCGGATGTACTTCATTGGAAACGCCGCTCCTCTTTACGACGCCGCCGGCAGGATCTGGGGCGCCATAGAAACGATCCACGACCTGACGGCGCGTCGGCGGATTGAGCAGGCCCTTCAGGAAAGCGAGGGAAAATACAGAACCATCCTGGAGGCCATGGACGAGATATATTTCGAGGTCGACCTGGCGGGAAACCTGACGTTCTTCAATCGGATCCTTCCCGACTACGTAGGGTACTCGGCGGATGAGTTGAAAGGGGCGAATTATCGTATGTTCCTGGGCGACGAGACGGCCTCGCAGGTGTTTCTGATCTTCAACCGGGTCTACAAAACGGGACTTCCGGAACGGGCTTCGGAATGGATCATGAAACGGAGAGACGGCCAGACCTTCATGATCGAGGCGGCCGTTTTCCTGAAACGGGATGCCGAGGGGATTCCTATCGGGTTCCGCGGAACAGCCAAGGATATCTCGGAACGGAAGAGGGTGGAAAGTGAATTGCGCGAGAGTGAAGAGCGATACCGGACGCTCGCGGAACGCTCTTTTGCCGGCGTTTACGTCGTCCAGGACGGAATCTTCCGTTACCTGAACCGGAACGCCGCCTCCTACGCGGGTTATCACCCGGAGGAACTGGTCAATACGAGCGCAGCGGACCTGGTCCTCCCGGAGGATCGGGAACGGTTGCGGCAGTTCGCCCAGGACATGCTCAAGGGAGTCCGATCTGCCCCCTATGAGTTCCGGGTCCGCACGAAGACGGGGGAAACGTGCTGGATCATGGAAACCGTCACCCCGATCCGGTTCCGCGGACGCCCCGCCATTCTCGGGAATTCGATGGACATCTCGGAGCGGAAGGGTGTGGAGGCTCAGCTTCGTTACCTGAGCACCCATGACGTTCTCACGGATCTCTATAACCGGGCCTATTTCGAGGAAGAACTGAACCGTATGGAACGGAGCCGTTCCTTCCCTGTCAGCATTATTATGGCCGACCTGGACGGTTTGAAAAGGGTGAACGACGAAGAGGGGCATGCCTCCGGAGACGATTTCCTCAGACGGGCCGCCCGGGTCCTGCAGGAATCGATGCGGGCGGAAGACGTCCTGGCCAGGATCGGCGGGGACGAATTCGCGGCGCTTCTTCCGATGTCGGAACGCCATGTCGCATCCTCCATCATCGACCGCATCCGGAACAACCTGGATCAGCATAACCGGGCGCACGGCGGGCCCGTTTTGAGCATCTCCATGGGAATGGACACGGGAGAGAAGGGGTCTGACCTGACACTCATCATGCAAGCGGCGGACCGGTTCATGTTCATCGAGAAGGCCAGGAAGAAAGCTGCGAATCCGCTCCTGGGGAGGGCAGGGGAACATGGCACAGGATGACCTCTCGGGGCTGAAAATCGACAAGACCCTGAAAAAGCAGCCCCTGACGGGATCGCGGAAATGGACCGCTGCGGCCGTTGTGGCGGTTCTGCTCGTCGGGGCGAGTGTCCTCTATGCATTGGGCGTCCTGACGCCTTCCGTAACGGTGGAGACCGCCGCGGTCTCGCAGGTTTATCCCTCCCAGGGACTGACCGTCCTCAACGCCAGCGGCTACGTGGTTGCCCAGCGCAGAGCGGCGGTGGCCTCGAAGGCCACGGGCCGCCTGGTTGCGCTCCTGGTCGAGGAAGGAAGCCGTGTGCGGAAAGGCCAGGTCATCGCCCGGCTCGAGAATGAAGACGTCCTCGCGTCAAAGGATCAGGCCACGGCCGGCCGGAATGTTGCCCGGGCGAACCTGGATCAGGTCCGGGCGGAACAGGAAGAGGCCAAGCGGGACTACGGTAGAAACAGACGCCTTGTGGAAACGGGAGCCGTATCGAGGTCGGCGTACGATCTGGCGGAGACGAGAATGCGCCGCGCCGAGGCCGTCGTGGCCGCTGCGGAGGCCTCGCTGAAGTCAGCCGAGGCGGGCGTCCGGGGAGCCGAAACAGCCCTGGACTATACCCAGATCAAGGCCCCCTTCGATGCGGTGGTGCTGACAAAGAACGCCGACATCGGCGACATCGTCACGCCCCTGGGGGCGGCAGCCAATGCCAAAGCAGCCGTCGTGACCATCGCCGACCTGGGATCCCTGCTCGTGGAAGTAGACGTCTCGGAGTCCAACATCGGACGGGTCAAGCAGGGCCAGCCCTGCGAGATCAGCCTGGACGCCCTCCCGGAGACGCGATTTGCCGGAGAAGTCCATGCCATCGTTCCAACGGTCGACCGGAGCAAGGCCTCCGTCATGGTCAAGGTCCGGTTCCTGAAACCGGGCGACCGGCTCCTTCCGGACATGAGCGCCAAGGTGGCGTTCCTTTCCCGGCCGATCGTGGAGGGAGATGAGAAACCGCGGCTCGCCGTTCACCGCACCGCCGTGCTGGAAAAAGAGGGGAGGCGGATCGTCTTTGTCGTCCGGGGGGACCGGGCGAAGCAGGCGACCATCCAGACCGGCACGGCCGCCCTCGGGGATATGATCGAGGTGACCGGCGGCATCCAGGCGGGGGAAAGGGTGATCCTGAAGCCCCAGGGGCGACTCCGGGACGGGGCCCGCATCAAAGTTGCCGAAAAATGACCGACAGCCCGCCCATCGTACGGATCCGCAACCTCAGCAAGGCCTATCGCCGGGGAAGCCTTGAAGTTCCTGTCCTGCACGACATCTCCTTCGACATCCAGAACAGGGAATTTCTCTCCCTCATGGGGCCTTCCGGATCGGGCAAGAGCACGCTGCTCAACCTCATTGCCGGGATCGACCGGGCCGACGGAGGGAGCATCCTCGTGGAAGGCGTGGAGATCACGGTCCTCTCGGAGACGGAACTGGCGGCATGGCGGGCCGGCTCCGTGGGCTTCATCTTCCAGTTCTACAACCTGATCCCGGTCCTCACCGCCCTGGAAAACGTCGAGCTTCCCCTTCACCTCTCGGGCCTTTCGAAGCGGGAGCGGCGGGACCATGCCCGGATGTGCCTGGACTTGGTGAATCTCTCCCATCGCCTCGACCATTACCCGGGCCAGCTTTCCGGAGGGGAGCAGCAGCGGGTGGCCATCGCCCGGGCCATCGTCACGGATCCGGTCCTGCTGGTGGCCGACGAGCCGACGGGGGATCTCGACCGGGTCTCGGCGGCGGAAATCCTGGACCTGATGGAGCGGCTCAACGGGCAACTCGGGAAGACCATCATCATGGTGACCCACGATCCACGTGCGGCCCAGCGGGCGGGCGTTCTCCGGCACCTGGACAAGGGGGTGCTGAGCGACGATGATCCTGCGCATCCTCTTTAGAAACGCATTCCGGAACCGCCTCCGGGCGGGGCTCACGATCCTGGGCATCACCGTCGCCATCCTGGCCTTCGGCCTCCTCCGGACCGTGGTCGCCGCCTGGTACGCCGGCGTGGAGGCCGCCTCGGCAGCCCGCCTGGTGACCCGCAATGCCGTCTCTCTCGTTTTTCCGCTCCCCCTTTCCTACAAGGAGAAGATTCGCCAGATACCAGGCGTCCGGGGTGTTTCCTGGGGCAACTGGTTCGGCGGCATCTATATCGAGGAGAAGAACTTCTTCCCGAATTTCGCCGTGGACGCCCGGACCTACCTGGACCTCTACCCGGAATTCATCGTCCCGGAGGACCAGTTGAAGGCCTTTCTCGGCGACCGGAAGGGCTTCGTGGCGGGGCGCCGGATCGCCGCCCAGTTCGGCTGGAAGCTTGGAGACACGGTCACGCTCCGGGGCGTGATCTACCCGGGGAACTGGGACTTCGTCCTCCGGGGGATCTACCGCGGAAAAGACAAGACCATCGACGAGACCCAGTTCTTCTTTCACTGGGACTACCTGAACGAGACGGTGCGGCGCAAATTTCCCGGCAGGGCCGACCAGGTCGGTTTCTACATGATTGGTGTGACCCACCCGGACCTGGCCGCGGAGGTGTCCTCGGCGGTGGACGACATGTTCCGGAACTCGCTGGCCGAGACCCTGACGGAGACGGAGAAGGCATTCAACCTGGGGTTCATTTCCATGACCTCCACCATTGTCATGGCCATCCAACTCGTCTCCATCGTCATCATTTTCATCATCATGGCCGTGGTGGCCAACACGATGGCCATGACGACGCGGGAGCGCATCGGCGACTACGCCATTCTCAAGACCCTGGGCTTCGGCGGCCGCCACATCGCCGCCCTGATCTTCGGAGAGGCCCTCGTCATCACCCTCACGGGCTGTGTCCTGGGGATGGTCCTGACGTTTCCCGTCGCCCGCGCGTTCGCCGACAGCCTCCCGAATTTCTTCCCCGTCTTCAATGTCTCGAATGAAACCCTGGCCCTGGACGTGGCGGCCTCGCTCCTGGTGGCGTGCGTCGCCGGCATCGTCCCCACGCGGACAGCCATCAGGATCCGCATCGCCGACGGGCTTCGGAGGATCGGGTGATGGCGGTTCCTTTCTCCTACAGCCTCCGAAATCTCTGGACCCGGCGTCTCACAACGATCCTGACCGTCTCCGGCATGGCGCTGGTGGTCTTCGTCTTCGCCACGATCCTGATGCTGGCCGAAGGGCTCCAGAAGACCCTCGTGGAGACGGGTTCATACGACAACGTGGTGGTCATCCGAAAAGGATCGGGATCCGAGGTCATGAGCGGCGTGGACCGCCAGCAGGCCTCCGTTGTGGAGGTCCAGCCGGAGGTGGCGGTCGGGCCCGACGGCAGGAGAATGCTCGTCAAGGAACTCGTCGTCCTGATCGCCCTGCCGAAGCGGGACTCGGGGCAGAAGTCGAACGTGGTCCTCCGGGGGATCATGGAGGCCTCCCCGGTCCTGCGTCCCCAGGTAAAGCTCGTAGCGGGGCGGCTGCCCCGCATGGGCACGACGGAAGTCATGGCGGGAATGGGCATCGTTCGCGGATTCCGGGGCGTCGGGCTCGGCGAGACACTCTGCTGCGGACTCCGGAACTGGCGGATTGTGGGACTCTTCGACGCCGGCACCACGGGGTTCAACTCGGAGATCTGGGGGGATGCCGACCAGTTCATGCAGGCCTTCCGGCGGCCCGTCTATTCGTCCGTTCTCTTCAAGCTGCGGGAGTCTTCCGAGTTTGATGCCATGAAGGCGAGAATCGAGACGGACCCGCGGCTGACCCTGGAGGCAAGGCGGGAAACCCGCTACTACCTCGACCAGTCGGAGGCGATGGCCAAGTTCCTGAGGATCCTCGGGCTCTCGCTCACGATCATCTTTTCCCTCGGGGCGGTCATCGGCGCCATGATTACCATGTACTCGGCCGTGGCGAATCGAACGGCCGAGATCGGGACACTCCGGGCCCTGGGTTTCCAGCGCCGGAGCATTCTCCTGGCCTTCCTGGTGGAGTCGCTGCTCCTCGGTTTCCTGGGCGGAGCCGTGGGGCTGTTCTTTGCCTCCTTCATGCAGTTCGTCTCCGTCTCCACGATGAACTTCCAGACCTTCGCGGAACTGGCCTTTTCCTTCACCCTGAGTCCCGCCATTGCCGTGGAGGCCATGCTCTTTTCGCTGGGGATGGGATTCGTGGGAGGGGTCCTGCCTGCGTTCCAGGCGGCCCGCCTGAACATCGTGGACGCCCTGCGGGCGGTGTGAACCGGGCCGGTGTCCGATTCATGACCGGTAGCGACCGTTCGATTTCAGGGAGGAAAGATGGATTGCAGGCAGGCGGGTAAAATGAGGGGGCAGGCTTCAGGGCCGGTAGCCCCGGTCCACCGGAAGGTCGGATTGCATAGCCGCCTCCCGGGCGAGGCTGTCGCACCGTTCGTTCTCCGCGTTCCCGGCATGCCCGCGGACCCACTGGAAGCGGACCCTGTGGCGTTCGCACAGGTCAAGAAGTTCCTGCCAGAGGTCTGCGTTCTGGGCCTTCTCCCGCCGGCTGCGCATCCACCCTTTTTCTTTCCAGCGCTTCGCCCAGCCCTTGTCGATGCCGTTGAACACATACTGCGAGTCGGTAACAAGGACGGCGTCGCAGGGCTTCTTCAGGGCCTCCAGGCCCTGTATGGCCGCCTGGAGCTCCATGCGGTTGTTCGTCGTCAGTCGGAACCCTCCGGAGAGTTCCTTCCGATGCACTCCTGCGATGAGAACAACGCCCCAGCCTCCCGGCCCGGGATTTCCCAGGCAGGCTCCATCGGTGAAGATGGTGACGCTGTTCAGCTTCAGGACCATGATTGCCTTTCGGTATCGGAATGTCCGCATCTTAGGGCATAGGGCGGGAAGGAGTCAAGTCGATCGGTCGGTGGAAGTGAATAAGATGTCGGAAATATACGGAATAAAGACATAGGCGTTGACAGGGGAACCTTATCTGCTTTAGGAGCACCCGAAAAGAATGTTCCCGCCCGCGGCGATGAGCGGGAACGGATGATACCGAAAGCGGCCGGCTGACTGTCTGGAATAAGGAAGGGAAGAGGGTCGTCCGGGCATAAAAAGGGTGAATACAGCGCGGGAGGTGAATCTGCATGAACAGGAAGGCAATCGTGAAGGGGGAAGTCGACAGGAGAATCATCGAGCAGAAGATTCGGAACAGCGAAATCTCCGAGGCGGAGCTCGCAAAGGCCCTGGCGCCGCTCCCGGACGTGGCGGAAAAGGGAGAATATGTCAAAAACCGCTTTGATGAAAAACGCAGGCGCGACGGCAAGGCCTCCCATGCTGATTGATTCGCATGCCCATCTCGAGATGCGGGATTTCGATCCCGACCGCGAGGAAGTCGTCCGGCGGGCCGTGGAGAACGGGATCACAGTCATGGTCACGGTGGGGACGAACCTCCGGGACTGCCGGAAAGCCGTCGCCATCGCCGCGAAGTTCAGGGAGGTATACGCCGCCATCGGGATTCACCCCCATGACGCCAGCGGAATCGATGTCGAGACGTACCGGATGATCAGAAAGCTGGCTGCGGAACCGAAGGTCGTCGCCTACGGGGAAATCGGCCTCGATTTCTTCCGGAATCGTTCTCCCCGGGAGGTGCAGCTCCGCCGCTTCGCCGAGCAGCTCGATCTGGCGGCGGAATTGAACCTGCCGGTGATCATCCACGACCGGGAGGCCCATCGGGAGACACTGAAGACTCTGCGATCCTGGACAGGAAAGAAACCGGTCATTATTCACTGCTTTTCCGGGGATGCCGTCATGATGGAAGAATGCGTATCCCGCGGATATTACATCTCCATTGCCGGCCCGGTCACCTATCCGAAGAACGACAAGCTGGCGGAGGTGGTCCGCCTGACCCCCCTGGAGCGGCTGCTCGTCGAAACGGACTGTCCCTATCTGACCCCCCAGGCCCACCGGGGCAAGAGAAACGAACCGGCCCACGTCCTGTACACGGCCCGCAGGGTCGCCGAGATCCGGGGCCTTTCCTTGGAGGAAGTGGCGGAGGCAACCTCCCGGAACGCCCGGCAGGTCTTCAACATTCCGTAAATGCTCTGGAATCAGGTTGCTTTTTTCCGGAAAGGGGATTAGGATTTCGACTCGACATACGGGGGTGCCGCAGAGGCTGAGAGAATACCCTTTGAACCTGACCTGGTTAATGCCAGCGTAGGGAGCGGAGATAGGACGAACGGAAGGGGCCATATCCCGCGGAGCAGGGGATGGCCCCGTTGTTTTTTTGACGAGAAGCGGTTTTTCAGGTCGGTGAGGTATGGGGCGAATCGTTTTCATCCTGGCGGGGGGGCCCGTTTCGGACCCGGAGTTTCTCCGGGAGAGGATTGCTTCGATCCGGCCTGTGGCGATCCTCTGCGCAGACGGCGGTGCTCGCCACGCTTACGGACTGGGAGTGATTCCCGACGCGATCGTCGGCGACATGGATTCCCTGGACGACGAAAAGGCGCGCTTCTTCTCCAGGCGGGGGTGCAGGCTCCTCAGGCATTCGCCGGAGAAGGACGAGACGGATACGGAACTGGCGCTGGCGGAGGCTCTGGGCATGAACCCCGATGCCGTCTGGATCTTCGGCGCCATGGGGAGGAGGCTGGACCACACCCTGGCCAACCTGTCGCTCCTGGCCTGCGAGGCCGCGCGGGGGGTGGACGTACGCCTGGTTGATCCTTTCTGCGAGGTGTTCCTCGTCCGGGGGATGTCGATGCTGGAGGGGGAACCGGGGCAGACTGTGTCCGTCTTTCCTCTGGGCGATGCGGCGGAGGGGATCACGCTGGAAGGCTTCGAGTATCCCCTGGACGGGGCGACGATGAAGCCCGGGAAGCCTTATGGCGTCAGCAACCGCCTGGCAGCACCCCGGGGGGTGATCCGGGTCCGTAAGGGGGCGCTTCTTGTCATTCGCTATTTCAAGGCGGGGGGCTTCCCCGTGGGAGACTGAACATATGGGTATAAAACGTGTATTGACGATCGCCGGTTCCGATTCCGGAGGCGGTGCCGGGATTCAGGCGGACCTGAAGACGATCACGGTCCTGGGCGGTTTCGGAATGAGCGTCATCACCGCCCTGACGGCCCAGAACACCTTGGGCGTCTGGGGGATTCACAAGGTGCCGGCGTCCTTCGTGGCGGCCCAGTTCGACGCTGTGGCGGGGGACATCGGCGTGGACGCGGCGAAAACGGGAATGATCGCATCACGTTCGATCATCCGCATCGTGGCGGAAAAGATCAGGGAATACGGCATCGAGAACCTGGTCGTGGATCCGGTCATGGTCGCCAAGGGAGGGGCCTCGTTGATGGAGGCCGCCGCACGGAGAACCCTCGTGAATGAACTGATCCCGCTGGCCCGCGTGATCACGCCGAATATCCCCGAGGCGGAGGTCCTGACGGGCATTGCCATCCGGGGAACGGATGACATGAGGCGGGCCGCAGAAGCCATTGCCCGGATGGGGGCCCGGAGTGTGGTCGTCAAGGGCGGCCATCTGGATGGCGAGGCAGTCGATCTGCTCTATGAGAACGGGAAATGCCGCCTCTTCCGAAGTCCCCGGATCGAGACAACCGACACACACGGAACCGGCTGCACATTTTCAGCCGCGCTGGCCGTCGGGCTGTCGAAAGGGGATTCGGTCGAAGAAGCGGTGTCAGAAGCGAAGCGTTACGTAACATCGGCAATCCGTCACAGTTTTCGCCTCGGCAGCGGTCACGGGCCCACGAACCACCTGGCACCGCTGATCGAAAAACTGGACGGGAAGAAGGGGTAGGGAGTCTGATCATGACACAGCTTGAAGCCGCCAGGAGCGGACAAATCACGGAAGAGATGCGGATTTGCGCGGAAGGGGAGGGAACCGATCCCGAAACCCTCCGGCGTGGCATCGAGGAAGGGACGGTCGTCGTGGTGCGCAACGCCCTGCACAAGGGCATCAAACCCCTGGCGATCGGCAAGGGACTGCGGACGAAGATCAACGCCAACATCGGTACATCGCGGGATCGGGCGGACGTGGCGGCGGAGCTGGAAAAGGTCCGGATCTGTGTGGAGGCCGGGGCGGACACGGTCATGGATCTCTCCACCGGCGGGGACATCCGGGCGATCCGGAGGGCCATCGTGGAGGCGTCGCCCCTGGCCATCGGTACCGTCCCCATCTATCAGGCCGCCGCCCGGAAGCTGGAGCAGGGGAAGTCATTCGTGGACCTGAGCGGGGAGGACCTGTTCGAGGCCATCGAAGAGAACGGCCGGGACGGAGTCGATTTCATCACGGTCCACTGCGGTGTGACGCGGCGTAGCGTCGCGTCCGTCGAGGCCCAGGGGCGTCTTCTCGGCATCGTCAGCCGGGGCGGGTCGCTGACGGCCCACTGGATGGAGGTCAACGGCCTTGAAAATCCTCTTTTCGAGCATTATGATCGGCTCGTCGAGATCGCAAGGCGCTACGACATGGTACTCAGTCTCGGAGACGGCCTGAGGCCGGGCTGCATCGCCGATGCGACGGACCGGGGCCAGATTCAGGAACTTGTTCTCCTGGGCGAACTGGCGAAACGGGCTCGTGACCGGGGCGTCCAGGTCATGATTGAGGGGCCGGGTCATGTACCGATCCAGGACATCGTGGCGAACATCCAGCTCCAGAAGCGCCTCTGCAACGGAGCGCCCTTTTATGTGCTCGGTCCTTTGCCGACGGATATCGCACCTGGCTACGATCACCTGACGTCGGCCATCGGCGGGGCCATCGCCGGCGCTGCAGGAGCGGATTTCCTCTGCTACGTAACCCCCTCCGAGCATCTGCGGCTTCCGACCCTGGAAGATGTCCGGGAGGGAATCATGGCGTCCCGCATCGCCGCCCACATTGCGGACCTTGCCAAGGGGCTCCCCGGCTCTTGGGAGCGGGATCGGAGCATGGCCCGTTACCGGAGGGAACTGAACTGGGAAGGACAGATCGGCGCCTCCATCGATCCGGAGAAGAGCAGGGCCATGCTGGAGACGAGCCGTAGCGCAGATGAGGAAGGCTGTACCATGTGCGGCGAATTCTGCGCCGTCCGGATGGGCAGAGCGGGGAAAATCCGCCGGGAGGGGACATGAAGGAAGGCGCGCTCTGGATCTTCATTGCCGGCATAATCGTTACCGTATCGGCCCTGATCCTGGCTTCGGCGGAGTCGTTCATGGATGTTCTGCTGGGTGTTGTGCCGCTTGTTTTCGTAGTTGTCTTTGGCGCGACATACTGGGTCGGCCGCAGGCGCCGTCGGCAGGGGCTCAATCCCCTGTCGGAAGACCTGCCGGACACGGATGAATGAAAAGCCCCGGGAGGAGGAGAACCGGCTGAGAACCGTTGCTCTCGCCATCGCCGGACGGCTGAGGGCGGCGGGCTACGAGGTCTTTTTCGTGGGCGGCTGCGTCCGCGATCTCCTTCTCGGAACGGACCCGGAAGACATCGACATCGTCACCTCCGCAACGCCGGAGGATGTGCAGGCCCTTTTTGCCCGGACGGTGCCCCTGGGGGCCCGATTCGGCGTCGTCATGGTTGTAGAGGAGGGCCTGCCGTTCGAAGTAGCGACCTATCGCGTTGAAGGTGGGTACGTGGACGGCAGGAGACCTTCCCGGGTCAGCTATTCCGATGCCCGGGAGGACGTGCTTCGCCGAGATTTCACGGTAAACGGGCTCCTCATGGAGCCGGAGACAGGCCGTATCACGGATCACGTAGGAGGCATCGCGGACCTTCACAACCGGGTGATCCGAACCATTGGAGAACCGGCGGCCCGCTTTGCCGAGGATCACCTCCGGATGCTGCGGGCAGTCCGTTTTGCCGCCGTTCTTGATTTTTCCATCGATCCCACGACATTTGATGCCATCCGCAGGGGAGCCGACGCCATTCACCGCATCAGCGGCGAACGGGTCCGGGAAGAGCTGACGAAAATGCTGGTCAGCCGCGGCGCCCGCCGGGGGATGGAACTGCTGGCAGACTCGGGGCTTCTCGCACGACTTCTACCGGACGTGGGGGCCCTGGCCGAGGTGTCCCAGCCGCCACGCTTTCACCCGGAGGGAGACGTCTGGACCCACGTCCTCAAGATGCTGGAGCTGCTTCCGGTTGCAGAGAACGGTCGGGTCGACGCCCGGCTGGCGTGGGCCGTGGTGCTTCATGACATCGGGAAGGCGGTCACCCGGACGGAGGACGAACGGGGAGTCCATTTTTACGGGCATGTCCGCGAGGGGATGAGGCTGGCGGAAGGCATCCTGCGGCGGCTCCGGTTTTCCAATCAGGACACCGATGCGGTCCTTGATCTGATCCGTTACCACATGCACTTCATGTCGGTCGGCGATATGAGGCCCGGCACGCTCAAGCGCTTTCTCCGTCTCCCTGATTTTCCGCTTCATCTCGAGCTGCACCGGCTAGACTGCCTCGGAAGCCACGGCATGTTGGATTCCTACGAGTTCTGCCGAGAAAAGATGGCGGAACTGACGCGGGAAGATCTCCACCCGGCCCGTCTGATCGATGGCGAGGATCTGATCCGCTTCGGATTTGCACCGGGGCCCCTGTTCCGTGAAATCCTCACCGCTGTTGAGGATGCCCAGCTCGGGGGAGAGATTGAAGGTGTCGACCAGGCCCGGCAGTTTGTCCTGGAGCGTTTTGGTGACCGGTTGACCGACCGCTCGGAATAGGCGCATTTGGGGTGGATGCAGGACCATGCGGCAGCTTTCTCGGCAAGCAGTTCACCGGGCACATTGAAGAGCGATGGTGCAGGTTGTCGACGGGCGCTATCGCTTATCCATGGCCTGTCAGGGCGATTTTCCCGGGAGTATTTTTTGTTGACAAACACTTTTTATCTGTTATAGTCCGGCTCCACAAAAACAAGAGCGGGCGTAACTCAGTGGTAGAGTGCTACCTTGCCAAGGTAGACGTCGACGGTTCAAATCCGTTCGCCCGCTCCAGTCATTTCCGGCGGCATAGCCAAGTGGCAAGGCAGCGGTCTGCAAAACCGTTATTCACCGGTTCGAATCCGGTTGCCGCCTCCAAATAATACAAAGGGGTTACGCATGATTTCGTAACCCTCTTTTTTCGTCTGGTTGCATAGTGGTTGCGTGTTCGACGCAACCCGTCAAATCTTCCCCGTTTGAATCCAGTTCGTCGATATTTGTCCTGCTCTCGCTCGGTATCCACTTGTAGTAGGTCCGGCAGGTGATGATGGGCGTTCCGTGGCCCATCTCACCGCGGATTTGTCTTATATGAAGCTCACCGGTGCAAACCTATCCCGCGCCATTTGGACCGATGGGGCAAAACGAAAGGATGGTTCCATTTCTTCATGGCATAACCCTCCTCCATTGGACCAGTTATCGGGGAGAAAATCAAAAATGATTCTTTTGACCTCAATATGCCGCGGAACTTCGGCATATTGAGGGAGATCTTGAGGAAGGACATATCTTATTTGACGCCCAAAACAACCTTTGTTTCTACCAATGATGGCTTGCCAAGGGCCATCTTGAGATATTCCAGCATCAGTTCTCCAACAATTTGCTCTTTGGGGATTTGAGCATAGGAGCCTAGTTTATTTGTTTCAGCTGTTCCGATTTTGCCGGTTCGGACGGCCAAGGATTGTTGTGACCTCTGCAGAGCGGCATATTTTTCAATTAAATCAGGCTTTGGCAATGCGGAAAGTCGATGATAAGTGGAAATCATCTGGTTTGGAGTGGGCAAGTTAGGCGATTCAAGGATCGTTTTAAAATTACGGGCAAATCGTTTCATGCCATTTGTTATATGAGTCGTTTGGACAAAGTTGATTCCAGACCATCCAGCCCGAATCCATTGAAAAGTACCGGTTCTCACCATAACGCCTGACTCGACATAGACTCCCACAGAAATAAAGTCATAGATGTAGGATTTAGCCCAACCTATACCTTCCTTGAATGAGCCGGGTTCGCCCGAATAATAGTAATTCCAATTGTCATCATTTCCCAGGATGATCCCCTTTTTACCGACGCTGGAGTTATTGATCTGTTTAGAAACGGAAATAAGAACCTGTCTACCCTTATGGTTGAGAAGGATGAGAGTTCTTTTCAGATCGTATTCATAGTAAACGCCGGTGGTTACGTCTGGAGTGTTCGAGTCGCGTTGTAATCCGCGAATGATGACAGGGTCGCCGGCTGGAGAGGCTGATCTCCAGTGAATCGGCATATTATGTGATTTCCCCGGGGGGGCAATCCATAAAGAGTACCGCATGGAAGATGGCCTTGTGAGGGCCGCTGGAATCTGGGGGCTATAGGCGTATTTCAGAAAACGGGGGAAGGTGATCTTTGTATCGAATTCATAATATGCCCCTGGAGATTCCTGATGTTTTGGGAGATCGGCTTCTTTCTTCGACTTAGGTCCAATGACGTAATCTACGAGGGTGGCAACGGCCTGGTTATCGAGCCCAACTTTGGGATCAGCGCAGAACTGAACAAGCTTCGCTGCTGCGGCGGGGATAGGGCTGGAACTGTCCGAGGGAGAAAGAGCCAAGGCTGGTTGATGCTGAAATAGTGCTATCAGTAAAAGCATCGCTACCGTAGCCAAACATCGACCGCCGGAAGAAAAGATCATTGGCCAGATTTTCATTATGTGTCTTTGATGTGTGATTTAGCTGTTTTAACAGCGAGATCTCTATCTCTTGTAAAAAATTTCCATTCTATTCCTGACGAATGAATGCTGTCCCCCTTGTTTCGACCTCTGCAAAAATACCAGTGACCAAAGCGCTCGACTGTAGAAAATGGATGTTTATTTGGACAGAGAATTCCGCAAGGATTAATTTCCTTGAAAAAAATAGTTTCGTCTGGGACCTCGTCATAAGACATGTCATCAGGCAACGTGATTTGAGATACATCAACGCCTTTTGTTTCCTCTTTATCAAGCCAGTCAGAAATATGCATTGATTCTTTTCTCAAGGATCGTTTTCTGTACCTGCTCTCACTTGATGATTTCCATTCCCTCATCAATGGCCTTCTTCAGCCCCCCTCTTTTTCGTCGCGAATTTATCCTTTCCCTCATCCACCAGTTTCTCTATTTTCTGAATTGCCCGCTCATACTGCTCCTTGCTCTTATAGCACAATTCCTCGGCGGATTTCGATATATCTTCCCGTGTCTCTTTCCCGCTTTTCGGGGCGTAAAGAATCCCGAGAATCGCCCCGATTATGCCACCTACATACAATCCTTTGAGCAAGTCGTTTAAAGTGCTCCCCGTAGTCAAGACAGCAAATGGGGTTGTTTAAGGTGCATTTGGGTAGCCTGCACAGGGAAAACATCAAACCGTCTTCCCCATTAGAGCTCATGGGGTGTACGGTAACTCAGGGCTTCATGGAACCGCTCCGTGTTATAGAAGTGGAAATAGGCGCCGAGATGGGACCGCGCCTCGGGGACCCTCCGATAATCATGAAGGTAGACTTCCTCGTATTTGACGGATCTCCGGAGACGTTCGACGAAGATGTTGTCATAGACCCGGCCGCGACCATCCATGCTGATGCGAATGCCTGCCTCTTCGAGGACATGGTGGTTTCGCCAAGACCGATCAGGTCAAAACGGCCCAGGATCTTGGAGTGGGTGAATACGTGATGAAACCTTATGTCATCGAGAGATTGGGCATGGCTGTCAGGAAAGAGCTTGATAAAACGTAGGCCATAGATAATTTGTCGTCCCTGGAAAAGCGTAATATATTGTGATTATTAATAAATGGAGAAGAACAATATGGCTGAGGGGCGAGGACTCGAACCTCAATCTTCAGAGCCAGAGTCTGACGTCCTACCATTAGACGACCCCTCAATGATAAATCGCATACCTTGCAGAAACCAAGCCTGAATTGTGAAGACAACCTTTTGGTATTGAAAAATGGGATAACTCATAGCACAGATCTGCTGTCATCCTTTGCTTTTGCCTTTTTTGTATCAATATCATCTGGGTACATCATAGCTCCCTCTCCCCGTTCCCTGGTACGGACACGAATCACTTCTTCCACGGGAGAAACAAAGATGATGCCGTCTCCCGGCTCTCCCGTGTAGGCTGATTTCAGGATGGTTTCAATCGCATCTTCCAGATTACGGTCGCTCAAGACAATATTGATCTGTATTTTCGGCAGCATGTTTACCTGGTAAGTACCGGCACGGCCCACCAACTGGATTCCACCCTGACGTCCATGACCGCGGACCTCGAACATATTCAATCCCACAATGCCGATATCTGCTAAGGCATTTTTGATATCGTTGACTTTGTCTTCGCGAACAATGGCTTCAATCTTTTTCAGCATACTGAAAATCTCCCAGGGGAAAAAAAGTACCCCAGTTTTATGAATAGGATCTCTCACCGTGGGAACTGATATCCAATCCTACCTCCTCTTCCATAGCGGTGACTCGCAGTCCAACGCTCCAACTAAGCAGTTTTGCTAATATATAGGTCGTTCCAAAACAAAAGACAATGGTGACAATCACTGCCAGAATCTGGATGCTGAGTTGCCCCGGATTACCGTAAAAGAGGCCGTTGGCTCCATCACTGTTCACGGCAACGGTTGAAAATAAACCAGCAGCAATCATGCCCCAGGTACTGGAAATGCCGTGACAAGCCCATACATCCAGAGTCTCATCCAGTTTACGCCTATCCCGGAAGCGCATGGCATAATAGGACAGTGGTGCAGCAACGGCCCCAATCACCATAGCCGCCAATGGTGTAACATAACCCGAAGCAGGTGTCACCGCTGCGAGACCGACCACCATTCCCGTGGCAATGCCAAGAGTGCTGGGCCGTCCGTCAAGCCAAGAGAGTAGCATCCAAACAAGACCTGCCGTGGCTGCAGAAGTGTTGGTGGTCAACAGGGCATTCACTGCCACGCCATTGGCCGCCAGGGCACTACCGGCATTAAAGCCGAACCATCCCACCCACAGCAACCCTGCGCCCATAACGGTTAACGGAATGTTGCTAGGTTCCATAGGGCATTTGCCGAACCCCTTACGCGGTCCAATCACGAGTGCAAAGGCAAGAGCTGAGAAACCGGCGGAGATATGCACGACCGTCCCTCCGGCAAAATCCAGGACACCCATTTGTTTCAACCAACCACCTTGTCCCCAAACCCAGTGACACAAAGGATCATAGACCAATGTCGCCCAGAGGAGACTGAACAGAAGAAAACTTTTAAACTTCACACGTTCTACGAAAGCACCAGTGATCAAGGCAGGTGTAATAACTGCAAACATCATTTGAAATGCCGCAAAAAGTCCATGAGGAATGGTTTTGCTGTATTCTCCATTAGGTAATGCATCAACACCCAAAAATCCGAGATAATTCAGTCCGCCGATAAGACCATTAATGTCGGTTCCGAAGGCCAGGGAGTATCCGTACAGCACCCACTGGACCCCGATCAGTGCCATAAAGATATAACTCAAGGTTAAGGTCGAAAGAAGATTTTTCCTGCGTACCATGCCGCCATAAAAAAGCGCCAAGGCCGGCGTCATCAATAATACCAAGGAACAACAAACCAAAATCCAGGCGGTGTCGCCTGCGTTGATCTGACTGACCATGCCAAGTCTCCTTGCATAATGAATAAAACAGACGATGCATGTGCAATTCTCCTGCCATTACATGCTTTTGTTATATCCCTTAATATACAACAAGTTGTATGATCCCCGAGTATTGTATGCGTATACATAATTGTCCGTTCCGAGAGCGGCTAGACATAATTGTTCTGATTCTGGAATAAATGAAGATGGGTGAGACGTCAGAGTCTCAACCCCGGTGCCAAATACCCGTGGATGACCATTCACCCGGGAGCAGCGTACTGTTTTGCAAAAGGGGAAAATGCGATGGGGTACCCGGAATAATTTGCTTGTGCGTCAGTGTGCGAAACTTTTGTTCGCACTTGGACGGAACGGCAATCGCGTGGGGGAGTTTTTTCGTTTCAGGCCGGGAAGACGCTGCTCCGGGAAACAAACGGATGTTGATTCAGAAGGTTCGGTCATGCACAGGCAACAGGGACTGGGCTACATATTAATATATGTTTCTGATATGATTCTCTAACATCGTTTTTTTTAAAGCTTGAAATGTGGTCATTTATAATAGAATATTAACCTGTCCTTCTAAAATAAAGATGAACCATAAAAAATCATGAAAATGACCAAAGAAACTGATTCCGATAAAACTCAGGAAAGGCAGGAAAAATTAATTAATTGTTTTTCCTGTTCTTATTTCTATGTTACGTATGACGTAAACTTTCCTTACGGCTGTCGTGGGGCAGGTTTCAGGTCGCGTTCAATGCCTTCAAGGGAAATGTACGTGAATTCGGGGGTGAACTGTCAAATCTATGTGATGAAGGGCAAATTGCGATGATGCAATACTCATGGAGACGGACAAGTCGCTAAACCAGATACTGTAATAAATAATCACAGGTGGATAAGCGTTAAGACATGGACGAAAAAAGAATATTTGATCGGTACGATGTCAATGTCCCGGTCAAGGTTAAAATTAAAAATCGAGATGGAACATCAGAGATAATTCAATGCGAAGCGATCAATCTCGCGGCTGGAGGAATTTTGATTGAGAGGGTGATCGCTCTTCCGGCAGGTTCAGAGGTAAAGCTTGAAGTTGAATTTCAGTTTGAAGATTTAGAATCCCAGGAAAATCCTAATGGTACCCTGATTATGTTCGTTACAGGTCATGTGGTACGACTCGGACCTGAGACGACAGCCATTCACTTCGATGAAGATTACGAAATGTCGCAATGTATTGATTTTCTACGAAAGGAACATTCCTAGGTGAAATCCGTTCCGAGAAGGATTATCTTTATCCGACGACAGATGAAGTAATGCTGCGATAGAGCATGGAAAACGAACTGCAAAACGCACGTTTTTTAAGGCGGTATGTTGCTGCCGATCACTTATACTCCGTCCCAATAAAACCATCGATTTTCATCTTGTTCTCTCCATGCATTCATTTGTAGCAGAACCAATAGATTCTGGTCGGGGTGCCATGCCACGTCTCTTATTCCGTTTCTGGCTGCTCTGATCATGGCTACCGTACGGTCCTTCATGATGCATATGATTCGTTGATAAAAGGAGCTGAAATGTGTAGAAAAAACCAGGGATTGTTTCGGGAAGAATCCCGGCGACGTGCGTCGATAACCGGTGAGCACGGCCAGACGATCCGGGCGGGCGGTCATATTGTCGAAAGAAAAAGTTTGAGTTTCATGAGAAATGGATAACCCTTCAACCAGCCTCTGTCCGGGGATAGACATGCAGCGTCACGGTACATGGCATGTGTTGTGGCAGGGATGCCGGCAGGCTTGAATAAACAGGAGAACACAATGGAGAAGAAACTGATTGAAAAGGCAAAAAAAGAAGGACGGAAGGCCCTGACGGAGGCGGAGGCCAAGCAGGTTCTGCGCCGATACGGCATACCCGTTGTTGAAGAATCGGTCGCCGCCGATCCGGAAGAGGCGGTTCGGCAGGCTCATCAATATGGATTTCCCGTCGTCCTCAAGGGATTGGGGACCAGGCTGACGCATAAAACGGAGCGGGGGCTCGTCCGCCTGAACCTCAGAAACAAGCGTGACGTCCTGGCGGCGGCGAAGGCCATCGCCCGCTCAGCAGGGGAAGACCTGGAAGGATATCTCATCCAGCCGATGATCCGGGGGCGCCGGGAATTCGTGGCGGGCCTGTTCTGCGACCCGCAGTTCGGACCCATCGTCATGTTCGGCCTCGGTGGGATCTTCACGGAGGCATTGGGGGACGTTGTCTTCCGCCTCACCCCCCTGGATGAAGCCGAGGCCGGACGGATGATCGACGAGATCCGTTCCTCGAAGCTGCTGGACGCTTTCCGAGGCGATTCGCCGGCCCGGAGGGAGGATATCGTCCGGACGCTCGTCGGATTGTCCCGCCTGGCGGAGGAAGTGGCCGATATTACGGAGGTTGACATCAATCCCCTGGTCATCGGAGCCGACGGCAGGGTGACCGCGGTGGACGCCCTGATCATCATCGGCGACCGGCCCGCGGGAAAAACCGCCCATCATCCCGTGGATCCAAGGGAGCTGGAAAAGATTTTCTATCCCCGTTCCATCGCCCTGATCGGCGCTTCGCCCCAGATCGGGAAATGGGGCAATATGCTTTTCTCGAACGTTCTGGCCGGCGGTTACAGGGGAGAGGTTTATCCGGTCAATCCAAAGGGAGGGGAGATTGCCGGCCGGAAGGTGTACCGGAACGTCATGGAAATCCCGGGGGAGGTCGATCTCGGCGTCGTCACGATTCCGGCTGCCCATGTCCCCGCCCTGATTCCAGAATTCAAGGCGAAGGGAATCCGGCACATGCTCCTGATCACGTCTGGCTTCGGGGAATTGGGCGGCGAGGGCCGCCAGGCCGAAACGGACCTCGTGAAAGCTGCCGCGGAGGCGGGCGTCACGATCCTCGGTCCCAACACGATGGGCATCTGCAATCCCCATGCAAAGTTCTTCTGCATCGGAACGTCATGCTGGCCCCAGCCCGGGCCGGTCGGCCTGGTCTCGCAGTCCGGCAACATGGGGATCCAGCTCCTGGATTTTGCCGAGGCGGAAGGGATCGGCATCCGCGCCTTCTGCGGATCCGGGAACGAGGCCATGATCACCATCGAAGACTACCTTCGGACCTTTGAAGTCGACGACATTACGAAAACGGTCGTCCTCTATGTCGAAAGCACCAAGGACGGACGGCGGTTCTATTCGACGGCCCGGCAGGTTTCCAGGAAAAAACCCGTCGTTGTTCTCAAGGGCGGCCGGACCGCGGCGGGAAGCAGGGCGGCGGCCAGCCATACGGGGGCCATGGCGTCCAACATCCGGATTTTCAATGCAGCCTGCAGACAGGCCGGCGTGGTTCTGGCCGATCAGCCGATGGATCTCCTGGATCTGTCGGCCGCCTTCTCCTCTCTGCCCCTGCCCAGGGGCAAGAGGGTGGCCATCATGACCCTGGGAGGCGGATGGGGCGTGGTGGCAACGGACGTCTGCGTCGAGATGGGCCTCGAAGTTCCTCACCTGACGCCGGACGTCATCGCCCGGATTGACGGGATCCTTCCGCCGTACTGGAGCCGTGAGAACCCCGTCGATCTCGTCGGCGAATTCGAGCCCTCGCTGCCGGGGAAAATCCTGGAAGCCCTCATCGCATGGGATGAATGTGACGCCGTCATCCATCTGGGCGTCGTCGGGAGAACCCGGATGGTCCTCAAATCACTCGATGCAGCCCGCGCCTCCGGGCAGGCCATCGAACAGGTTTTCTACGATGAGGGGCGGAAACTGTATGACGGGGCCGAAGAGGAATTTTTCGCCTTCAGCGCGAGGATGATGGAAAAATACGGGAAACCGGTCCTGGGCGTGTTCCTGGACGACGAGAAAAGCAAGACCGTCCGAGAGGTGGAGGGAAGTCCCTACAAAGGCATCGCCTTCCTGACGCCGGAGCGTGCCGTCAAGACCCTGGCCCGGATGGTGGACTACGAGGAGTGGCTGAGGAAAGAAAATGCCCGGTCAGTGGACGGAGCGTGAATCGAGGCGTGTCGTTCCGGGTGGGTCATGAGAAATCCGGGTTCATGACGTCCAGTTTTCCGTAAAACGCCGTCATGTGGCTTTTCAGCAGGCCTGCCTGCCGGTAAAACCGGAATGCCCGGGCGTTTGCCGAGGCGACGACCAGTTGAACGCGGCACGCGCCGCGTTCAGCCCCCCAGGCGAGGACATTTTCCAGGAGCTTCGATCCGATCCCTTTCCGACGGAATCCGGCGGAGACATACATGTCCTCCAGCAGGATCGAATATCCGCCAATGGACGTCGAGATGACGATCTGGGCTGTGGCCATGCCGACGACGACGCCATCGGTCTCGGCAACGAAAACGGCCGCTGCGCCGGGATTCGCAAGGAGCAGAAGCAGTCCCGCCCGCTGGCTCTCGGCGTCCGTCGCAAAATCCTTTTCCATCGTGAAGAGATCCCGGAAAAAAGTAACCAGCATCTCGACATCCCGAGTCTCTCCCCGTCGAATGCGGATTCTCGTCATGCTTGCGGATCCGGTAAAATGAACCAGGCTGGCGACACTCATGGCATAGACCTGAAGGTGCACGGCTGAACCGTGTGGAATACCCCGTCCCCGGGACGGGGTATTCCCTTGAAAACGGCAAATCAATCATCGGGGTTTGATCTTAACCTATCGCATCGACACCCGATTCCCCCGTACGGACCCGGATGCATTCCTCCAGGGGCACCACGAAGATCTTGCCATCCCCGATCTTCCCCGTGCGTGCGCCCCGGATGATTGCGTCCACGGCGGGTTTGACGAACTCGTCGTTTACGGCGATCTCGAAGCGGACCTTGTCCAGAAGATTGACCTCGGTAAAGATGCCGCGATAGGATTCGGTATGTCCGCCCTGCGATCCGCAGCCGATCACGTTGGAGACGGTCATTTTCCCCACTTTGGCCTCGGAAAGGGCCTGTTTGACATCCGTCAGCTTTTCCGGCTGTACGATTGCGACGATCAGTTTCATCATCATTCTCCTTTTTCAAGAAACAGGGTCTTCCCTGCAGCGGTTCCTACTTCGTCAGGAATCCCTGGAAATCAGGGTAGGCCTTCGTGCCGTGCTCGCCGAGATCCAGTCCGGTGATCTCCTCCTCGCGGGAGACCCTCAGGCCTGCCACCTGCTTGATGACAAACCATACAATGAGCGAAGCGATGAAAGTAAAGGCGCCGACGGCCGCGACGCCTGCAGTCTGGGCGCCGAGGAGCTTGAAGCCGCCGCCGAAGAAAAGGCCGTTCCCCGTGGCCGTTCCCGTAATCTTGTCGACTGCGAACAGTCCGACCGCCAGGGTTCCCCAGATGCCGTTGACCAGGTGAACGGAGAGGGCGCCGACGGGATCATCGATCCTGATCCGGTCGAACATCATGACGGCCAGGACCACGAGCACGCCGGCGATCAGGCCGATGATCGCAGCCGAGCCGACGCTGACAAAGGCGCAGGGAGCGGTGATGGCCACCAGGCCGGCCAGCGCCCCGTTGATGATCATGGAGAGATCCGGTTTTTTCTGGATCATCCACGATGTTGCGGCTGAACTGAGGATCGCCATCGCGGCGGCGGTGTTGGTGGTGACGGCGATATGCGCGATGGCGCTGCCGTCGCCCACGCCCATGGTGGAGCCGGGATTGAATCCGAACCAGCCGAACCACAGGACGAGGCCCCCGAGGGTGACCATGGACATGTTGTGCCCGAAGATCGGATTGATGGAGCCGTCCTTGCGATACTTGCCGATCCGCGATCCCAGGAGCAGCACGCCTGCAAGGGCCGCCCAGCCGCCGACGGAATGTACGACCGTGGAGCCGGCGAAGTCAAACATTCCCAGGGATGCGAGGAAGCCACCGCCCCAGATCCAGTGGCCGGTGATCGGATACAGGATGCCCACCAGCAGGAAGGAGAAGAAGATGAAGGAGTGGAACTTGATCCGCTCCGCCACGGCCCCCGAGACGATGGTCGCCGCAGTGCCTGCGAAAACGAGCTGGAAGAAGAATTTTGCCCACAGCGGCACGCCGGTCCAGTTGATCGCCGCATAGACGCCCTTGTACGCGTCGCCGATGGCGGGGCTGTTGTCGGTCCCGCCTACAAAGAAGAGCCCCTCGAGACCCGCGAAGGGATTGCCGTTTCCGAACATGAGCCCCCAGCCGATCACCCAGAAGGCGGCCGAGGAAATGGCGAAGACGATGAAGTTCTTCGCCAGGATGTTCACCGTGTTCTTGGCGCGGCAGAGTCCCGATTCCACCATGGCAAATCCCAGGTTCATGAAGAAAACCAGAAAGGCGGTGAAGAGTACCCAGGTGGTGTCGATGCCCACCTGGAGGGAACCCTTCAGGGCATCCAGGGCTTCCTGCGTTACGGCTTTTGCCGGAGCAGCCACCGCGGCGGCGTCTGCGACTGCCGCCCCCGCCGGTCCCGTAACCGCTTCTTCGGCAAGGGCCGGCATATTCCATATTGAAATCAGTCCAATCATAATGATGAACATAATGCCTAGTTTTTTCATGGAATACCTCCAGTTGATGTTGCCTTCTTCAGATTTAAGAACATTTCCTGTGATGATTTGATCATCGGTCAGACCCAGGGAAAAGCGCACAAAATGAAACGACAACTCCTCCATGTCGGAAAACGGATGATCCGATTTCCCTGTAATCAAAATGCGTCTTCATCATATTTCCTCCTCGTGCAAAGATGTTGAATCAGCCGAACAGCGGCGGTGATTCCTGTCCGTTTCGTAGCCAGAGATGTGCCAGAATTATAAGATTATGAAATAACAAGAGAATGTAACAGTTAAACACACAACGAAAAGGGAACATTTCCGACGCACGAGAGCGAGGAAATGCATTCGACTTTCCCATTCTCACGTGCTGTTCCGTTCCAACAGTGAGTCATAACTATTTGAAATAGTATATTAATTATGAGGCACCGGTCCGGCTCGCGAGGACTCCGTTGCAAAATTGTCTGTTTCCACCAGTATGTTCAAATAGAGAACGCAGAGAAAGACAGCGGAAGGTCCATATGACGACTCGACGTTTTTCCGCATACTGCCGCAAGAACGTTCCTGAAGGGAGTGTTTCGATTCCGTTAAGTCGTTCCGGAGGGGAACTTCGGCACGGACAGATCCCATGCTGCCCGTCAGTGGCCTGTCGCAGATCTGCCGCTGGTCGGTAATTTACTGGCTTTCAATTTTGGCGGCCAGGTGTCCGGAGACCTGGAAGCGTCGAGGTGATCCGGGAAGAGTCAGGAGGCTGGCGGGGGCAATGCCAAAGGCGGGGTGTTACAATACCTGACGACATAGCCGGGCCAACGGGAGGTTATTTTGAAGACCGGCTATGGAACAGCTCGAAAATGCAGAGAAGACGGCACAGTAGGGGTGCGGAACCCGGGTCGGTGGATCCATTCCCGGTGACCGGGGTCAGTGAATCGTGGCCGGTGATGCCGTATACTCCCGGCTTTTCAGGAATGAATCGACATACGAGGGTTCGAAATGGGCCCCCCGGTACATCGTCAACGCCTTGGGAAGGCAATGCAGGAAACTCTCCACGACGACAGGATCAAATTGTTTTCCGGCCCCATCGTTGAGAATCGAAATCACCTTTTCCAATGGCAGCGGGTCCGAGGTCAGCAGGGTGTCTTCGTCGTACTTTGGGTAATCCCGTTTTGAGGTCAAGGCGTCAAAGACATCCGCGACGGCAATGATCCTCGATTCCATCGGGATCTGCGTTCCCTGCAGCCCGTCGGGATAGCCCTGGCCGTTCATTTTTTCATGGTGGTAGCAGGCAATGACAGGCACTCGCGAGAGAGCCTTGGGAAACCTGAATTTTTCCAGGATGGTCCGCGTCATGACCGGATGTCTGTTCATCTCGCCCCGTTCCTCATCGGTATAGGGGCCATTTTTCAGCAGGACGGCGTCGCTCACCCCGATCTTGCCGATGTCGTGAAGCATGGCGGCGTAGCGCAGGGCTTCCCGATCGATGGAGACGCGCTTCAAATCTGACGCGATCAGGAGAGAGTATTCGGTGACCCGTTCCGAGTGGCCGGCCGTGAGGGGGTGGCGGGCGTCTACAATGGCGGACATGGTGACAACAAAGCTTGTGAAGGAGAGCCGGACCTCTTCCACCAGCAGGGAGTTTTCCAGTGCGATCCCTACCTGGGAGCCCAAGGCGTTCATAAAGACCTCATCTTCCAGATCGAAATATTGCTTTCGATCCAGTTTGTTGATGACCTGAAGAACGCCGATCCTCTCCCCCATCCGCCCCTTGATCGGCACACAGAGGACTGATCGCGTCCGGAAGTGGTTTTTTTCATCGAATGTGCGGTCAAATGAGGGATGTTCCCAGGCGTCGGGGGCATTGATGGTCTCGCCGGTCTCGGCAACGCGGCCGCTGATCCCCTTGCCGAAAGGAAGACGGATCGACGGGATGCCTTCAGCGACTTTTGTCCATATCTCGTGACGTTCCCAGTCGATCACATAAAGGCTGGTTCGCTCCGCACCCATCACGGCGGTAACTTCGCCGACGATGAGAGGGAACAGGCGGTCGAAGTCCAATTCCGACGTAAGATCCGAGGCGATGGCGATCAATTTGGCCAGCAGTTCCCGCAGGCGCTGGCGCTCCGCAATCTGGTCCGCCGCTGTCTGGAAAACGGAATTGAAGGAGTCGATCAAGACCCGGATTTCGTTATCCCGATTCGGATTCTCTTCCCGGACCAGGATTTCTTCCGGTACCTTATTATGAACGTCGATACCTTGGGATGAGAAGGCAACCCTGCCTTCCGCAACTTCTGCCGATCTTGCCTGGATTTCGCTTGTAACGGTCTCCAGCGAGCCGATCCAGCGAGACATGAGCAGAAAACTGACCAGCGGCAGCGGGAGCATCACCAGAAGGCCGAAAATGATCGTTTGCTTGATATCCTCGATATCTTTCGTGCTGGTTTGGGGAAGGATATATTCATAGGTCATGTAAATCATGAAGAAGATGGGAACAAGGGAAGAAAGAATAAAAAAAATAAGGAAGATCTTTCTGGATTTATTCCCAGCCACAGATTTTATATACGACATCCGTTCACCTGATCAAACAGCGAAACACAGATTTATTCCGAGTGGAGTTCAGACCCCGCTTCCTGATTGCGAGGCCTGTTCGAAGTATCATCTTTATTGAAACCAGCGCCACAACATTCCACCAGTGATGTGCAAAAGGCGAAAATCAAGTCCGAACCCTACTGAAATGAAGGCGATAAGTCAACCGGCTGATTGTCCTTCCGGTGTTTCGAATCGGATAGAATCGACCTGCAGATACTTAATAACATTGGATTGTATAGAATCACCCGTTCGATTGTTTTGGGGATGAATAAGGAGAAACGGTGTTTGTGAAGCGTTGCCTCAAGGATCTGTACTGCTCGGATTAACAATGGATTCCATACGATTCCGGTCGCATCTTGACTGCATGATTTTCTGGATGTCGGAAATCAGGGGTAGCACATTCTCGCGGCGTACATAGTCGTAATCCTCCAGCATGGTCTTGCGAATGGCTTCGTCCTTTTCAAAGGTTCTGCCGAAGTAAAGCAGGATTTTGTCGAACAGGCTCAAATCCTTCTGGATGAGTCGGCCGGGCAGGGCGTGATGGATCATTCTGCTTCTTATTTCGGAAGGAATGCTTCTTTTGTAGGATTCTGCAAGGGCCGGATGATCGGGAGGCGTTCCTGAAACAGTGAAAAGAATGATTTCTCTCTCCCGGAGAAGCGGCCAATTTTTCTTTAAGAAGGAAGATGCGGCGATCTTCCCCATCCGAACGTAGCTGCCAATGACCACCAGGTCATAGCGGGAGAGGTCCGGCTCGTCATGGCTCAACTCTGCGAGATCGGAGGGAATGCGCTCGCGAAGCCAGAGGGCATACTGGCGGGTGCTCCCGTACTTGCTGTAGTACCCGATGAGGATCTTTGCCGATGACGGGCAAGGAGAGGATTGCTTGTCTCTGTTCGCCATTTCCAGGGCTTGGGAGGGAAGCGCCGAAACGAGGAAAAGGACGAAGGCGACGAGGAGGGAAGAGCCGAAAAACAGTTTCGTCCGATCCAAAGGATTCATCCACAAGCCTCCCTGATTTCGAACCTCTGTATGCCTCAGTCGCTCAATAGCTAATACCTTTTAACATGGTGAACTGAATGACGGCAATGCGGTATCGCCTGTGCGACGGGGAGAGACTGCCTTGACCGGCTGAAACGGTGTTCTGTTTCTCTGGTCGGCCTGATGTAGTCGGAGCATGAAATGTCGGCACATTTTGACTTGACCGCCCGGACGGTCTGGCATATCGTGCGCCGCGCCTGTTAAATCATTCCCCTGAACGAATCCATCCAATGCCGAAGGATCCGGAAGGGAACCCGACCGCTTAGGCATGACGGTCGCAGGGCCCTTCTCAGGACCCTTCGTTGACAAACGGCAGGATTCTGCGTATAAGAAAAAACTCTTTCATATTGCGAGAGTGGCGGAACTGGCAGACGCACTGGACTTAGGATCCAGCGGGCGAGAGCCCTTGAGGGTTCAAATCCCTCCTTTCGCACCATCAAAAAAATCGGAGCGCATGCATTCCCTGCATCGTTATTCCCGGTCGGGGTTTCGGCAGACCGTATACGCCGATGATGCCACTTTCCGCAGAAATACCTTTTCCCTGCCATGGGTTAGGTTTTGCTTGACAGCACGGGTACTTTTCACTATTGACGCACCCCTGTAGGATGATTATCATACCACGACTGGAGGATTCAGGATCCATCGGGTGACGCGATCAGGGTTCACTTTCCATTTTTCCCGCATGGCCATTCCCGGGTTTGTTCCCGACCCCCTTTCTCCATCAGCCGTTATCCCAGTTCAGGAGACTTATCGTGACGGAGACGACAACAGCGGTTCAGATTGAAGAGATCAGTCCAGTCCAGAAGAAGCTGTCTTTTGACATTCCCTGGGAGGACGTAAAAAAGGAACTGGAGACAGCCTATCGCCAGGTTGGGAAAAAGGCACATGTCAAGGGCTTCCGGCAGGGAAAAGTGCCGAGGAAGGTTCTGGAAGTATATTATAAGGGTCAGGCGGAAGAAGAAGCTGTAACCAACCTGGTAAATCGGCATTATTGGGATGCCCTTCAGGCTCATGATATTCAGGCCGTGGCTCAGCCAGTCATCGACCAGAAAGGGATCGAGCCTGACAAGAGCTTTTCCTTCACCGCGACCGTGGAAGTGGAACCGTTGGTCGAACCGAAAGATTATGTCGGGATGGAACTGGAGAGGCAGGAAGTCTCCGTTCTGGACGAGGACATCGACCGGCGGATCGAACAGATCCGGGAAATGTTCGCCACATTGGGGGAACTCAGCAGCGAGAGAGCGATTGCCCATGGTGATTTCGTCACACTCGACTTCGAGGGATCCCTGGACGGTGTGGCCCGGGACGAAATGAAGGCGGACGGATACTTCCTGGAAGTGGGATCCGGCCGGTTCATCCCGGGGTTCGAGGACCAGCTCATCGGGATGTCCAAGGAAGAGGAGAAAGAATTCCCCATCACGTTTCCTGCGGAGTACGGAGCCCCGGAAATGGCCGGGAAGGAAGCGATCTTCAAGGTGAAGATCCGGGACATCCGTGAAAAAAAGCTTCCCGAGGTAAACGAAGATTTTGTCAAGAACTTTGATAAGTTCGAAAACATGGAAGAATTCCGCGCTGATCTCCGGAAATCCCTTGGGGGGGAAGCTGAAGCGCGCTCCCGGGCCGCCCTGCGGGACCAGATTCTGGACAAACTGGTAACGGCTCATGATTTTGAAATTCCACCATCTTTCCAGGATCGCCAGGTGATCCTCATGATGGGCGATCTGCAGCGTTCCCTGATGGCGAAGGGGATGGCCAAGGAGCAGGCCGCCAGGCAGGCCTTCTCGCAGCTTGAACGGATGCGCGAAGAGGCGAAGAAGGTTGTGAAATCGATTCTGCTACTGAAGAAAATAGCCCAGCTTGAAACGATTGACGTCGGGGATGAGGAAGTCGAGGCGAGAATCCGCGAATTGGCCGAGAAGAGGGGAATGCCAGTCGAGACGCTGAAGCAGCAACTCGAAGAGGAAGAGCGGGTCGAAGATATCCGCCTGGAGTTGCGGAACGAAAAGGTGTTCGAGTTCATCATCGAGCGCGGGAAGATCACGCCTGTAGCTGCACCTGCCGACGCCGGGGAGGTTGCCTGATGCCTCTGATTCCCATGGTCGTGGAACAGGACGGTCGGGGAGAGCGGGCCTTCGATATCTATTCCCGCCTGCTGAAAGATCGGATCGTTTTTTTGGGAACGCCGATCGACGATCACGTTTCGAATCTCATCATTGCCCAGTTCCTCTATCTGGAGTCGGAGGACCCGGACAGGGAAATCTTCTTTTACCTGAACACTCCGGGTGGCCATGTCAGTTCGGGGCTCGCCATTTACGACACGATGAGATACGTTCGCTGTCCGGTCCATACCTTTTGCATGGGACAGGCAGCAAGCATGGGGGCCCTCCTGCTTGCCGCGGGGGAAAAGGGGAAGCGTTTCGCCCTTCCACATTCACGGATCCTGATCCATCAGCCCCTTGGCGGATTTCAGGGGCAGGCGACGGATATCGATATTCAGGCAAGAGAAATCCTGCGCCTGAAGGATCGATTGAATGCAATCCTGTCCGAACTGACCGGACAACCCCTGTCCAAGGTGCAGGCGGACACGGAGCGGGATTATTATTTGGAGAGCCAGCAGGCCAGGGAATACGGCATCATTGATGAGGTACTCGAGAAGAGGCCTGTGAAGGATAACAAGTAACGTCCGTTCACGGATCCGGACCGGATGGGTCGGGAAACAGCGGGTGAAGCGAACAGGAGAGTGACATGGTACGAAAAGGACGGGATGTGCACGGCGGGCCGGGAATGCTTTACTGTTCGTTCTGTGGCAAAAGCCAGAACGAGGTTCGCAAGCTCGTCGCCGGGCCCACAGCCTACATTTGTGACGAATGCATCGAACTCTGCCGGTGCATCGTGGAAGAGGAAACCGATGCACCCCTTCTCGACGAACCTCGCCAGTCCATCCCGGAGCCCAGGGAACTGAAATCTTTTCTGGATCAGTATGTGATCGGCCAGGAAAAACCGAAGAAGGTGCTCTCCGTGGCAGTCTACAACCACTACCGCCGGCTCTCCTCGAATGTCAGCCTGGACGGTGTTGAAATCCAGAAGAGCAACATCCTGCTCATCGGGCCCACGGGGTCCGGCAAGACGCTGCTTGCCAAGACCCTGGCAAAGATCCTGAACGTTCCGTTCACCATCGCCGATGCCACGACTCTCACCGAGGCGGGGTATGTGGGAGAGGATGTCGAAAACATTATCCTCAGCCTCCTGCAGAATGCCGATTATGACGTGGAGCGGGCATCCCGGGGAATCGTTTACATCGACGAGATTGACAAGATTGCCAAGAAATCCGGAAATCCTTCGATTACCCGGGATGTGTCGGGGGAGGGTGTCCAGCAGGCACTGCTGAAGATCATTGAGGGAACTCTGGCAAACATTCCGCCGAAGGGGGGACGGAAGCATCCCCAGCAGGAATTCATCCAGGTGGACACAACGAACATCCTGTTCATTTGCGGTGGGGCCTTCAACGGGCTTGAAGACATCATCGCCAAGCGCATCGGGGCCACTTCCATGGGATTCGGTGCCGAGGTGAGGAGCAAGCGGGAACGGCGGCTGAGTGAACTCCTTGCAGAGGTTCAGCCGGAGGATCTCCTGAAATTCGGGATGATTCCCGAATTCATCGGCCGGCTTCCCGTTGTATCAACGCTTGACGAATTGACCCAGGATGACATGATGCGGATCCTGGTGGAGCCAAAAGACGCCATCATCAAACAATACCGGAAAATTTTCGAGATGGAGAATGTGACTCTGAAAGTTACGGACGGAGCCCTTCGCTCCATTGCGAAGCTGTCCGTGGACCGGAAAGCCGGCGCCAGGGGGTTGCGGGCGATTCTCGAAAACACAATGCTGGACATTATGTATGAACTTCCCTCCCGGACCGATATCCAGGAGTGCATAATCAGCGATGAAGTGGTGCTCCGGAAGGAAATGCCGCTCTTCGTCATGGAAAAGAAAACCGAGACGGCCTGAGCGGCAAAGACGCCGGATGCCTTAAATAACGTACAACGGAACGGGTGACCCAGTGGCAATATTTGACAGTACCGCCGAAAACGATAAAACCAGGATCGTTTCCATTCCGCTCCTGCCGCTTCGGGATGTAGTAGTTTTCCCGCATATGATCGTACCTCTTTTTGTGGGTCGGGAAAAGTCGATATCCGCCCTCGAAGCAGCCATGAAACACGAGAAGGGGATCTTCCTGGTGGCCCAGAAACTGGCGCAGAAGGACGAACCCGCGGAAGAAGACATCTATTCGATCGGAACCATCGGCATCATCATCCAGCTTCTGCGACTTCCCGACGGCACTGTGAAGGTGCTGGTCGAGGGGAAGAGTCGCGGAATCGTCGAGGAGTACCTCCCCAATGAGGACTACTTCCTGGTTCGTGTCCGGGAAATGGAAGACATCGAAGACGAAGATCCAGTTAAAACGGAGGCTTTGGTTAGAAACTTAAAGGAAGCCTTTGAAAGTTACGTAAAGCTCAGCAAGAAGATTCACGTGGAAATGATTGCCACCGTTTCCGCAATGGAAGACGCTGCCAAGATGTCGGACATTGTCGTTTCCCATCTGAATGTCAAGCTGGAGGAAAAGCAACGCGTCCTGGAGATCATAAACCTCAACGAGAGGCTGGAGTCCGTCTATGAGCTGATGATCGGCGAGATCGAGATCCTGCAGGTGGAGGAGAAGATCAAGAAACGGGTCAAGAAACAGATGGAAAAGACCCAGAAAGACTACTATCTCAACGAGCAGATGCGGGCCATCCAGAAGGAGATGGGGGAGAAGGACGACTTCAAGAACGAGATTCAAGAGTTGGAGAAGAAGCTGAAAGCAAAGAAGCTTTCAGAGGAGGCGGAAAAGAAAGTCCGTCAGGAGATCAAGAAACTGCAGATGATGGCCCCCATGTCGGCGGAAGCAACGGTGGTCCGCAATTACATCGACTGGCTCATTGATATTCCCTGGTTCGAGAAGACGGACAACACCTACTCACTGAAGGAGTCCGAAAACATACTCGAGGAAGACCACTACGGGCTCAAGCAGGTGAAAGAGCGAATCCTTGAATACCTGGCGGTTCAGAGCCTGGTAAAGAAGAACAAAGGATCCATTCTCTGCCTCGTGGGTCCGCCGGGGGTAGGGAAGACATCCATCGCCAAGTCCGTGGCCAGGGCCACGAACCGCAAATTCGTTCGCTTCTCACTCGGGGGTGTACGGGACGAGGCGGAGATCCGCGGGCACCGCCGAACATATATCGGTGCGCTGCCGGGGAAGATCGTACAGTTGATGAAGAAGGCCGGTACCAGCAACCCTGTATTCTGCCTGGATGAAGTGGACAAGCTTTCTTCCGACTACCGTGGTGATCCCTCGTCGGCTCTCCTCGAGGTTCTTGATCCTGAGCAGAACAGCAACTTTAACGATCATTATCTGGAGGTGGATTACGACCTGTCCGATGTGATGTTCATTACCACCGCCAATGTTCTGCAGACCATTCCGGCTCCACTTCAGGACCGCATGGAGGTCATCCGGATCGCCGGCTACACGGAACCGGAAAAACTGAATATAGCCAGGAAATTCCTTGTCAAGAAGGCTATGGAGGCCAACGGGCTCCAAGCAGAGCACATTCTTTTCACGGATGGGTCCATCCTGGGGATCATCCGCCAGTACACCCGGGAAGCGGGGGTGCGGAACCTGGAGCGGGAAATCGCCTCTGTTTGCCGGAAGGTGGTCCGGGAGATCGTGACGAACGGGAAAAAGAGCCAGTTGAAGATCACTTCGAAAAAGATTTCAAAATATCTGGGTGTGCCCAAATTCAGGCATGGAGAGGTTGAGGGACGGGACGAAATCGGCCTCTGCATCGGCCTGGCGTGGACGGAAGTGGGCGGAGAACTGCTCAATATCGAATCCTCCCTTATGAAGGGAACCGGCCGAATGGTCATGACCGGGAAACTGGGCGATGTCATGCAGGAGTCGGTTCAGGCGGCCCTTACCTATGTGCGGGCAAGGGCGGAAAAATTCGGACTGGAAGAAAACTTCTACAAGGACATTGATGTCCATATTCACGTTCCCGAGGGAGCAATTCCCAAGGACGGTCCTTCGGCAGGTATCGCCATGGCGACCTCCATCGCTTCTGCGTTCATTCGCAGAAAAATCAGGGGGGACCTGGCCATGACCGGAGAAATCACGCTCCGGGGAAGGGTTCTGCCGATCGGCGGACTGAAAGAGAAACTCCTGGCGGCCCATCGGGGCAATCTGAAAACCGTCATCATCCCCAAGGATAACGAAAAGGACTTGGCGGAAGTCCCATCCAATGTCCTGAAAGCGCTGGAGATTGTCTTTGTGGAGCATATGGACGATGTTCTCAAGGTGGCCTTCGCGGGGGATCCCTCCACGGAAGCGCCCCTGTTTGCGGGAAGCCTGCGCCGGGAAAACGGGGACGACGCAGTATCCAATTCCTGCGGAAAACCCGTGACGCCGATCACGCATTGATGGGATATTGAGCAAGGTTGGGCTTGACAAGACGCTTTTTGATCTGCTAAAGGGCGTCCTCCGGATTTGGGCGGGTAGCTCAGCTGGGAGAGCGCCACGCTTACACCGTGGATGTCACAGGTTCGAGTCCTGTTCCGCCTACCAAATAGAGAGAGACTCTTGTTTGCATTCGCGGAAAAACAGGGGTATTCTTTTAAGAAGAGAGATTGAGCATAACGGGGTCGTAGTTAAGTCGGTTATAACGCCGGCCTGTCACGCCGGAGGCCGTGGGTTCGAGTCCCATCGGCCCCGCCAAATATGCTGAGGGGGGTTGGCCAGACAGGTCAACCCCCTTTTTTTTCCAGGGATCGGATATGAAATACGAAGGAATGATCATCAGACCACCCAGCGAGGCCGGAAGCCTTCTTCTACAGGTGAGCGTCGGCTGTTCCCATAACAGATGCACATTCTGCCCGACATACAAAGGAGAGAAATTCAGGATCAAATCCTTTGACGAAATCCGGGAAGACATACTCGAAGCCTCCCTCTTGTCAAGACGACGCCCTGTCGAGCGGGTCTTCCTTTGCGGCGGAGATGCACTCATTCTCCCGCAGCCGAGGCTGTGCGAAATCCTCAATTCCGTCCGGGAAAACATCCGGGGTGTTCAGCGGATCGGGCTTTATGCAAACGCCAAGAGCGTGCGGAAAAAGAGTCCCGAGGAGTTGAAGGAGCTTCATGCGCTGGGGTTGGGAATAGCGTACCTGGGTGTGGAATCCGGGAGCGGGACCATTCTGGAGAAAATCCGGAAAGGCGCAACACCCCAGCAGCTCGTGGATGCCGCGAGAAAACTGAAGGCGGCGGGCATCAGCCTGTCTGTAACCGTACTGCTGGGTATCGGCGGCGTGGAGGGGAGTGCCGGGCATGCATTGGATACTGCAAACATCCTGACCGAGATGGATCCGGACTATGCCGGCGCCCTAACCCTGATGCTCGTGCCGGGTACACCCCTGTACGACGACTGGAAAGCTGGCCGATTCGTTCTTCCCGATAAATATGGTTTTCTTGAGGAGCTTGGAATCATGATCGGCCGTTCCCGGTTCACGAACTGTTTCTTTACGTCCAACCATGCCTCGAATTATCTTCCCATCCGGGCTCGGCTTCCGGAAGAAAAGGAGGCTACGGTTCGGCTCATTCGGGAAGTGGTCGAGTCCCAGGACAAGATGTTGTTGAGGCCTGAATATCTTCGGGGCCTGTGACCGGGTCCGCGGGAAACAGGGCGTTAGGGAGAAGGGGGGAAGGCATGAAGAACAAGGTCTCCACGTTTCTCAGGGGAATTCTCACTTCCAGCGATCCGGACCGGCTGGAGAAGGAAATCCAATCCATTGTCGACGACGGCGAGGAAAAGGGACTGCTGGATTCCCAATCGGGGGACATGATCCAGAACATCCTTGCGTTCCGTGACACCGTCGTCCGGGAAGTCATGATCCCGAGGACGGAGATGGTGGCGATCAGTTCCCGATCGACCATTGAGGAGATTCTGGAGATGGTGCGCGTCCACGGCCACACCCGGATGCCCGTCTACCAGGGAAACGTCGACAACATCGTCGGCGTCATGAACGTGAAGGATCTGCTCAAATTCTGGTCCAAACCAGTGACTGAAAAGGATGTCCTGCAGGCGCTCCGCAAACCGTACTATATCCCGGAAACGAAGAACACCCACATCCTGCTCCATGAGCTCAGGCAGCGGAAGCATCATATGGCCATTGTTATCGACGAGTACGGGGGGACATCCGGGCTGGTAACATTCGAGGACCTGATCGAGGAAATCGTGGGTGAGATCCACGATGAACATGACAGCCGGGAGGGACGCATCGTTCCGGTAGCGGACGGCTATTTCCTCCTGGACGGCCGAGTTGAGATCGAGGAGATAGAAGAACATTTCCATGTGAAGCTGCCGCGGGGAAAGTTCGAGACCGTGAGTGGGTTAATCCTCAATCATATCATGCGAATTCCGGAACCCGGGGAGACCATCATCATTGAGCCCTTTGAAATCCTGATCGATTCTGCGAACGAACGAACCATCCGTATGATCAGGATGAAGAAACTGCCGGACGATCATGACGCGGTCTGACCGGACGGGAAGAAAGAACGGAATCGCCGGAAACAGCGAACCTGGAAGGGCTCCGGAAGATGCAAGATATCGCGGCTTGCTCCTGGCGCTGGCAAGCGGGGCGCTGCTTTGTCTTTCATTTCCACGTTACGGGTCGGCTCTTGTGGCATGGGTGGCTCTCTTGCCACTCTTTCTCGCCGTCCGGGACGCATCGCCCCTGCGGGCGTTCGGGTTGGGATGGTTGGCCGGGTTCTCCGGCTATGCCGGGATTCTGTACTGGATTGTCCATGTGGTGGTCCATTACGGCCAACTTCCCGTTGCCGTCGGAGTTCCGGTCATGCTGCTCCTGGCGGCGTACCTGGGACTTTATGTCTCTGTATTCGCAGGAATCCTGGTGCAGCTCGAAAAACGGGGATTCCCGATCATCCTTGCGGCCCCCCTATTGTGGACATCCCTGGAATTCGTCAAAGCCCATCTGCTGAGCGGATTCCCCTGGTCGAACCTGGGAGCCTCCCAGTATCCGAACCTTCCTTTCATCCAGGTGGCCGAATTCACCGGCACCTATGGACTGACGTTCCTGGTTGTAATGGCCAATGCCGCACTTTTCCGCCTTCTGTTCGACCGGATCGATGACCGGAGATGGATTCGTGAGGTAGCGGCCTGTGTCGTTCTGCTTGCTGCCGTTCATGGTTACGGGTGGTGGCGGATCGGAGACATCCAGAAGAAGCTCGATGGCGCCCCCTCCCTAGCCGTTCGGCTCATCCAGGGAAACATCGAACAGGACGTGAAATGGGATCCGGCATACCAGCAGGAGACGGTTGACATCTACACCTCCCTTTCCCGCCAGGCGGCCCCACCGCCGGGCAGCCTTGTGGTCTGGCCGGAGACGGCCGCACCCTTTTATTTCCAGGACCTGAACGACCTGCACCGGCAGGTGGTTCTACTCCCACGCGAAACAACATCCTGGCTGATCCTGGGAAGCCCTCGATACGAAAAGAGGGAAGGGGAGATCGCCTCTTTCAACAGCTCCTTCCTTGTTTCACCGGAAGGAACCCTGCACGGACGGTATGACAAGGTTCACCTGGTGCCCTACGGGGAATACGTTCCGTTCCGTCGGATCATTCCCTTTCTCACCGCGCTGACGGCGGGAATCGGCGATTTCGAACCAGGACCCGGATACCGGGCCCTGGTGATGGGCGCCCACCGGCTCGGAGTCCTTATCTGCTACGAGGGGATCCTTGCGGAGGCCGGACGAGCCTACAAGCGGCAGGGGGCGGATCTGCTGGTGAACATCACCAATGATGCCTGGTTCGGCCGGACGTCCGCTCCCTACCAGCACCTCTCGATGACGGTTTTTCGGGCCGTGGAAAGCCGTCTGTTCCTCATTCGGGCGGCCAATACGGGAATTTCGGCCATTGTCGATCCTGTCGGACGAATCACAGCACAGACGGGCATCTTCGAGCGGACAACCCTGGCCGGAAGCGTGAAATTCATTGACGAGAAGACAGTTTATGGGGCATATGGGGACATCTTTGTTTACCTTTGCCTGGGCGGCACCCTCGTGGTGATCGGCTTTTCATCATCAGGCCGCTTCGGACGGCCCCGTTCCAGCCGGACAGATCCCCCGAGAGGACGACAAAAGAAGGAGAAAGAACCATGATCGAAGGGTCAGAGGCACTGTCACAGACATTTGAAGATCTTCAGAAAAGAATCGAAAACCTGGGGGTGTGTCTTTGACGTCGCCGGCAAGGAAATAGAAAAAAACACCCTGGAGACCCGGGTCCTGAAAGATGATTTCTGGAGCGATCCGGATGCAGCCAGGGAAGTCCTGAAGCGGAAAAGCCGCCTGGAGGAAGTCATCAGCGGCTGGAAAGAACGTGAGCGGGTTTACCGGGATCTTGCGCAGCTCTTTGAAATGGCGTCGGAGGAAGGCGACGAGGATACCCTCAGGGACATCTCCGTGGATCTCAGCCGCCTGGAAACGGGCGTCCGGGATGATGAATTCCGCCTCATGCTCGGTGCGGAAGAGGACCGCCTCAACGCCATCATGAACATCAATGCCGGTGCAGGCGGTACCGAGGCGCAGGACTGGGCGGAGATGCTCTTCCGCATGTACAGCCGATGGGCAGAGCGGAAAGGGTACCGGATGCAGGTAATCGATCTGCTGCCCGGCGAAGAAGCAGGCATCAAGAGTGCCTCCATGACCCTGGAGGGGCCGTATGCTTATGGATACGCCAAGGCGGAAATCGGCATCCATCGCCTTGTCCGGATATCTCCTTTTGATGCCGGTGCCCGGCGTCACACATCTTTTGCCTCCGTGTTCGTCTTTCCCGAAGTGAGTGACGAGATCGTCATTGACATCGACGAGGGCGACCTGCGCATCGATACATACCGATCCACGGGCGCAGGAGGTCAGCACGTCAACAAGACGGACTCGGCCGTCCGCATCACCCATATTCCAACCGGTATCGTCGTCCAGTGCCAGAACGAACGATCCCAGCACAAAAACAAATCCATGGCCATGAAATACCTCAAGTCCCGCCTGTATGAACGCAAACTCACAGAGCAGAGGGCCAAGCTGGACGAAATGGAGAAGTCGAAGAAGGACATCGCCTGGGGAAGCCAGATCCGATCCTACGTCATTCATCCTTACAAAATGGTCAAAGACCATCGGACCAGCCTTGAGACAGGCAATGTAACCCGTGTACTCGACGGGGACATCGACGATTTTATCGAGGCCTATCTCCTCGCGGCCTCGAAGCGATGAAGAGAAGGAGTTGCAGCATGCCGAAAAGATCCGTTTGTTGGGTCATCCTCTCGATTATTTTTGTATGTTGTTTCCTCGGAACAGCAGGGGCCGCGGAGGAAGTGACGGCGGTGAACCGCTTGTTTCCCGCATCCACAGATGCGAAGGACCCATATTTGGAGAAAACGCCGGCAACAAACACTCCGGGTTCCGCAGCGGTGAAGCCCCCCCTCCCGGATGCGGCTTCACAGCCGGCTGAGAACAACGGGGAGGGACAGGATCAGGACCTGATGGAAGAGGCCCTGGCCCTCCTGGAAGAATCACAGGCCTCCTGGGCCAAGGGGGATCTGGAAGGGGCGCTGGAACTCCTGGATCGGGCTTATGCCCTGGTCCTGGAAACGGATGGAGACCCCGCCGTTACCCAGCAGAAGGACGACCTGAGGCTCCTCGTGGCCAGGCGCATCATGGCCATCTACACCTCCATGAGGACGGAGGCAAAGGGTAAACGCAGCGAGATCCCACTCCTGATGAATGCTGATGTGGAGAAGGAGATCCGTTCCTTCCAGACAGTGGAACGGAATTTCTTCATCGAGTCCTACCGGCGTTCCGGCATGTACCGTCCGTCCATGGTCCGACAGCTGAAGAAGGCAGGCCTGCCGGAAGAGCTTTCCTGGCTGCCCCTCGTGGAAAGCGGATTCAAGATTCGCGCCCTTTCCCGGGCTCGTGCACTGGGGCCCTGGCAATTCATTCCCTCCACGGGCTACAAGTACGGCCTGAATCGTACGGACTGGGTCGATGAAAGAATGGATGTGGACAAGTCGACCCGTGCGGCCATCGATTACATGAAGGCCCTCCACGAGATGTTCGGTGACTGGCTCACGGTGCTGGCGGCATACAACTGTGGCGAAGGCAGGGTGCTCCGGGTCATTTCGCAGCAAAAGCTGAATTATCTGGACCGATTCTGGGATCTGTACCACATGCTTCCGTACGAAACGGCCCGCTATGTCCCGCGGTTCCTGGCGACATTGTACATCATCCGGGACCCGAAGAAGTACGGCATGGAGCTTCCGGATACGCTGGACAAGGAGGTTCCTTTTGAAACGGTGAAGATCCGGAAGTGTATGAAACTCGCAGAGATCGCAACACGAATCGAGACCTCTGAGGAAACTCTGGTGTTTCTAAATCCGGAACTGCGACACGGCATCACCCCGGATCAGGATTACGAATTGAGGGTGCCGATTGAAAAAGCGGAGGTGCTGGTCAAAAAAATGGACGAGATTCCCCGCTGGGAACTGCCCGCACCGGAGCGTGATCCCCGCCGTTTTGTCCGGCACCGGGTGAAACGGGGTGAATCTCTGGCTTCCATCGCCAGGAAATACAGGACGACGACCAAGGCAATCCGGTCCTGCAATCCCGCCGTGGCAAAGAGGGGCGTGCGGGTCGGCCAGCCGCTCTCGATCCCTGTCGCGAAACAGGCCGTCGCATCGTCGAGCAAAGAAGTGAAGAAAAAAGGAACTTCCGGCGGAGGAGCTACCGCCTATAAGGTGAAAAGGGGAGATACGCTCCAGGAACTGGCGGAACGATTTGACACGACTCCCGAACAGCTTCGCCAGTTCAACAGGATCAAGGGAAACAAGCTCCTTGCCGGCCAGATACTGAAGGTTTCCCCCCAGGGGAGTGGGGAGGATTCCGAGGAGATGGCGGAGAAGAGGGTACGGAGAAGCGGAAAAAAAGCAAAAGCGACGACCTCATCAGCCGGCGAGGGAGGTAAGACATACAAGGTTCGAAAGGGGGACAACCTGTTCCGTATCGCCACCCGCAATGGAACAAGCGTTGACAGCCTTCGAAAGGTCAATAACCTGGGAGATGGAGATTCCATTCGTCCCGGGCAGATCATCCATATCCGGTGAGATCCCCGGGCAGACAGTACGCCGGTGACGCCGTTTCCTGACCGGGGCGGCGGTACCGGCAGCCTGGTCAATCCTCTCCGTCAATCCGATACCCTTTTACAGAATAGAACAACTCCCGCTCCATTTCCCGCATGCATTTCCCATCCCCTTCCCGGGGGAACTCGTGGTCGTATCCCAGCAAGTGTAGAAGCCCGTGGATCAGCAGGTAGTCCTGGTAATCTTCCGGATCCACCCCCGAGTCAAGGGCTTCCCGACGGGACCGCTCTACGGAAAGCACGATGTCGCCCAAGACCCCGGGATTCAGATCTCCGAAGGGGCCTTCGGTCATGGAGAAGGAAATCACGTTGGTGGGATAATCGCGGTTCAGATAGGTCCGGTTGATTTCCCGAATCCCTTCATCGTCCAGGAAAAGCAGGCTGACTTCGGCGTCTTCCCGGCCAAGCCGGCGAAGTGCTTTACGCAGCGCGCTCCGCACTCGACGCCGGTCGATCTTTTCCTTTGTCTGCCGGTTTTCGATCCAGATGTCCATTGGTAGCGGGCGGTTCCTTCCGGCCGTTTGGCTCCCGGGCGGGCGGAGCGGGATAGTCAATGCGATGGTGGAACATCCCCGTCAGGATGCGGGTAAAACTCTCGGTGATCAGGTTGAGGTCCATCAGCGTCAGGGCGCAGGAGTCGAGCTGCCCGTCGGCGACCACGCGCTCGATCCTCTCCTGAACGAAGTGCCTGATTCGTGCAGGTGTCGGATTCGTCAAGGTTCTGGAAGAAGCCTCCATGACGTCCCCCAGGAGAACGAGACCCGACTCCCGGCTCTGAGGCTTCGGACCCGGGTAGCGGAAATCGCTTTCCGGGAGTGCCCGGATGGAAGGATCCTTGTCCTTGCGCGCCTTTTCGTAGAAGTACGTGACCAGGCTTGTCCCGTGGTGTTCCCGAATGATGTTGAGAACGTCGCGGCTCAGGCCTGCCTGGATGGCCAGATCGCATCCGTCCTTGATGTGGGCCGTAATGACGCGTGAACTCATGCGGGGAGAAAGTTTTTCGTGCCGGTTTTCCCCGTTTCTCTGGTTTTCGATGAAATAGAGGGGTTTCGTCAGTTTGCCGATGTCATGGTAATAAGCGCCTACTTTCGCAAGCAGGGAATTGGCGCCGATGCTCTCCGCAGCCGCCTCGACCATGGAACCGAGGACGACGCTGTGATGATAGGTTCCAGGCGCCTCGATGATCATGCGCTGAAAGATGGGCTGGTTGAGGTTCGCCAGCTCCAGGAGCTTGATATCGGTCGTGTAGGGGAACACACTTTCAAACAGGGGGCTGATGCCGGCCACGAAAATGCCGGACACGAGGCCTCCGATGAATCCCATGGCCAGTTTCGCCAGAATGGACAGATCCGACAGCGATCCTTCCAGGAGTCCCAGGCAGAGAATGACCCCCACGTTTACGACACCGAGCAGGAAACCGGCGCGCAGGAAAGAGGACCGCTGACGGCAGTGGGCGATGTAGTAGGAACCCACGATGCTGCCCAGAAGGGCATAAAGGGTCATGGAGATGAGGCTGTCGAAGAGGAACGCGGCCAGGATCGACGTGAACACACCGAATAGAAGAGACAGCTTCCTCATGATGAGGAAGGCGACCAGCATGGGTCCGAAGGCAAAAGGAATGGCGTAGTAAACCGCTTCTGTGGGGATGAAGGGGAAGGCCCGGTTAACGGCGCCGGCGACAAAAATGCCTGCCTTGACCAGCAAGAAATGCAGGAGAATCGTCAGAGAAAGGAATATGCGGTCCGCGTTTTCCCGATACGGTTTGCGAAGCCAGCGGCGGGCGACGGTATACAGGGTAAACGCAAAAAACATCACCAGGAGCAGCATGCCGGCATACATGGCAATCTTATCGAGGGCGCTGTCGCTCTCCAACTTGTAAAGGGCCGTGATTTTTTCCAGGTCGGACGGCGTGATTTTCTGTCCTTCCCGGGTAATCACCTCTCCTTTCTGGACCTGGTACAGGACAGGCTTCACCCCGTCGAGGGCAACCTGGCGCTCCTTTTCCGTTGCCGGCTGATTCAGGATCAGGTTGGGCTGAATGAGCCTTGACGTCAGAGTTATGGCTGCCCTGCGAATGTCTTCCCGCTCCTCCTTCAGGACCAGCGACGCTTTCCTGCGCGCCAGATTCACTGCATCCTGTACATGCCAGATGGGAGACAGGTCTGTCAGCCGCTCCTCCTGCTGCGACTTGAGATCCCGGATGATGATGCCATTCCTGGCGTCCCGGGTAAGAAAACTGACGTTCGTGATCCATTCCGTCCGGTAAACGGAGGTGATCAGCTTGATAACCTTCGTCGAGGTATCCGCCGAGAAGCGGTGTTTCAAAAATACCTGGAAGTCATGTTCAGGGATGGATACGCCGAGAATCTGTTCCAGTTCCTTGCGGCCTCTCGCGATATCCGCCAAGTCCTTGACCGTCAGGACGCCCACCGACAGCGCGGTCCGGTCGATGCCCCGGACCGTCCCCTCCATGGCGGAAAAAGCGCGGGCGATCTGCAGCCGCTGCCGCTCGGGAACATCCACATCCAGGTCATAAATCGCTGGAACGGCATTGGCGGCTTCCATCCGCTTCAATTCCGTTGCGGCCTTGTCTTCGACGAAGAAATCGCGGTCCGCCCGGATGTCACGGGTGGCAATAGAGCCAAGCTTGTAATTGGGCGGGATGAAATGGACACTGGGGGTCAGCAGATAGGCTACAATAATCGACAGAAGAATGGCTGTCGTCCACATCTGGAACTGCCGGTTCCGGGCAAAGGGAGGAAGGAAATCCACGTCACGGATGGACTTCCGGAACCAGGATGTTATGCGCTCGAGGGTGCGGTCAATGGGATTCATTTTCCGTTTTCGTCCGCCCGCCTGCGGCTCCTGCCCAGATGGTTGTATGCCCGGATCACGTCTTGAACCAGAGAATGGCGGACCACGTCCAGTTCGCTGAAATAAACGAAGCGAATCCCTGAAATTTGTCCGAGGATCCGTTCCGCCTCCACAAGGCCTGAGACCTTGTCTTCCGGCAGGTCGATCTGTGTGATATCACCCGTGATAACCGCCTTCGATCCAAAGCCGAGACGGGTCAGGAACATTTTCATCTGCTCTGACGTCGTGTTCTGGGCTTCGTCCAGGATCACGAAGGAATCGTTCAAGGTGCGGCCGCGCATGAAAGCGAGCGGAGCCACTTCGATGATGCCTTTGGAAATCATGGCCGAGGCCCGGTCAAATTCCATCATGTCATGGAGGGCATCATACAGGGGACGCAGATACGGGTTGACCTTCTCGGAGAGGTCTCCGGGGAGGAACCCGAGTTTCTCGCCCGCCTCGACGGCCGGTCGCGCCAGGACGATCCGGTTCACTTTTTTTTCCAGAAGACAGGAAACCGCCATTGCCATGGCGAGATAGGTCTTTCCCGTGCCGGCCGGTCCGATGCCGAAGACCATGTCATGCTTGCGGATCGCGTCAATATATCCCTTCTGGGCAATGCTCTTGGGAGAGATCGGACGCTTTTTCGAGGGAATGAAGACCGTGTCGAGGAAGATTTTTTCCAGGTTCGTCTTGGAATCTTCCGATAAAATCCGGTGAGCGTAATCGATGTCCGACGAGTAGAGAGGATACCCCTTTTCCGTCAGGGAATACAGCTGGGTAAGGAGGTTTTTTACCAGATCTACTTCATTTGCTTCGCCGGAGATGGATACGACGTTGCCACGGACTCCAATCCTGACCGCCCGGAGTTTTTCGAGAAGTTTGACGTGCCGGTCATGTTCTCCCAGCAGCGTCCGAAGAGTGTTGTTGTCCGGGAAAACGATTCTTTCCTCGGATGCGGAGTCTGATCTAGGCTTCAAACCGTTAATCGCATGAAGGGAAAAGGGAATTGAATACACCCAAAAACGAGAAGAGACGCTATCATGATCTTTTCTCCATTGCAAACGATTTGCCGGGATGCCGGGTTCTTGTGTATAGTCACTCACCGATCTTGACTGGCAGTAGCAGCCATCCGTGGAAACCGGCGGCGCTCTCAGGAACCGATCGCTTTCGGCATAAGCCATCCTATCGTAATCACTGAGACAATTATCATGTACGCACGAGAGGGACTCATGGCCTGTTCATAAAGGGAGGCTTTGCACCTTGCAGGGATTGAAATTAAGAAAAACGGACATTCTGCGTATCATGGACGAAAGCATTCGCGCTCTCACTGTGCCGGCATCCATTCACGTCATTTTAACGTTCGAAATCGCGAATGGTGATGTCTGGCTGGATCACGAACGCATTGTGAAAGCCCTGGTCGACATCGAGCAAAACGCCATTGAGGCCATGCCCGACGGGGGCACACTCACCGTATTCGGGGAGGAGAGCGCCGACGGCGAAAGGATCATGGTTATGATCCGGGACACGGGAACGGGAATTTTGAAGGATCATCTGGAGCAGCTTTTCACGCCCTTTTTCTCGACCAAACCGGTCGGTGAGGGAACGGGCCTCGGCCTGCCGTCGGCGTACGGCACGGTCAAAGCGCATCGCGGTGAAATGAGTATTGAATCGAATGCTTATCCGGAACAAGGCCCAACGGGTACTACGGTGAGAATTACACTCCCCAGACGGCTGATCCAGCCCCCGTCCTCGCTACGTTCGATCATTCTGGATCATGACTGATTCGGTGCAGGTCATATCCGCTCGACCCGGACCTGCTTGTTCCTCTGAGTAAGATCATGAAGAAGTTCGCGGATATAAACCATGCGCATGGGCTCGCCGCGGATCAGGTCGGCAACCTGGTTGGGGTTGATGGCCGTGCCGACGATCAGATGGATGTCATCGGCCTCCAGAAGATGGCGGGCAAGGCGGGTGGCGGCGTCGTCGTCGCGGGGAAGATCGTCGCTCGTTCCGGCGTTGCGCATGATTTCAACGGCCTGGCCGAGTGTCAGGATCCCTTCGGTCACGAGATCGACTCCCTGGAGAAGGGCCGTAGGGGGCGAACCTTTTTTCCGGGCGGGCTTTTCCTCCGTCCGTTTCCAGGGCGGAACCCACTCCACCTCCAGTTTCCTGTCCAGGACGCGGGCAGCCATCTGAGCTGTGCTTCCTCCGCAGATGATCTTGCAGCCTTCGGCGTCCATCAGCCTGGAAACGGCGTGGGCGTCCAGATCCCTGTCGGCGGGGGGACCCGTGAGAATGGCGATGGACACGGCCGGCCGGATTTTCATGGCGATGACCGTCGAATCGTCACCGGGCTTGTCGTCGTAAAGCTTCATGCAGGTCCGCGACAGGGCGAGCATGAGCCTGTGCGTGTCCACGCCCGTCTGGACAAAGCGCTGCACGGCCAGGGCGATGTTCGGCCATCTCCACCCCAGGCGATAAATGCCTCCGAGGCCTGCATGCTCATAACCGTCACTGATCAGCACCAGGTAATCGTTTTCCCGGACATCGAAACGGGCTTCCCGGATCAACCGGCCGCCTACCTCCCGTTTTTCCGTCTGGAGGTCGAAGAGGGCGTTGTCCCGGATCATGATCAGGGGCGGAGAATCGAATTCCACGAGATGGGCGCGACGGCCCTCGATCACGGTGAGTACGGAGAACGTGGCATAGGCCAGTTTTCTCACGTTGCATTCCGGAAGGGTCTCCACGAGCGTCTGCATGACCTCTTCCACGGAGATCCCCGATTCGAAGAGGCGGGCGGCGATCTCTGCCGTCAAGGTGGAAAGAATGCTTGCCTTGACGCCGCTGCCCAGGCCGTCCGACAGGACGGCGACGAACGAATCGGGGCGGGTCCGGATGATGACCGAATCGCCGCAGAGCTCTTCCCCGGCCTTGTTCAGACTGCGCCAGGCAAATTCAACGACCTGCCTCACTCCTGATCATCCCCTTCCAGTAGCCGGGCCAGATGGGTCACGATGGTCTTGCTTTCCGCCGTCGTTTCACCGAGAAGGTGGGCGATCTCATGGGCGACCCGCATCTGCTTGCCCAGGACCTCCCGGGTCCGCTCCAGGGTTTCCTCACGGATGGAGCGGAACTGCTCCCGTTCCTTCTCCCGCTCCGTGACATCGCGGATAATGGCCACCATGAGAAGCTGTCCCTCGACGCGGACAATGGACTGTTCACCCACCAGGTCTTCCTTCAGCCGTCTCGCCCTGCCGATGACGGGCTGCCCCGTGTCGCGGACATGAATGAAATCGTCCATGACCGTGATGAGGTTTGAGAGGTGCCTCCCCTTCACATCGGACAGGGTTTTCCGGAACAGCGTTTCCGCCGACGGGGACATGTCCTGGACCAGGAGGTCGTTGTCGACGATGATGATTGCGTTCGGTGTGGCGTCCATGACCACCTGGCGCAGTGATTCGGAGCGGCGCCGCATGTAGGGAATGCACATCGTCACTTCGGCCATGCCCCGCAGGGTCGCCAGCGCCTTTTCCCGGCAGGACGAATAGCCGCAGGCGCCGCAGTTCAGCTCGTCGTCGGGGCTGTACTTGTTGATGCGGTGCAGGACATTCTGGATGTCTTCCTCGCTGAATTCCGGGCCGTGCTCCTTCCTGTCCCGGTATTCCCTGCCCAGGTCGGGCCATTCGTCCCGGGGAACGGGCAATTCCGGCTGGCAGCGGCCGTGGAAACGGATCACCTTCTCCCGGGCTGCATAGATGCCGCCCTCAATACCGGCCATAACCGGACCGTTGACGCATCCTCCCTTGCAGGCCAGGAGCTCCACCATGGAGGCGTGAAGCTGTCTCGACCGGATGTCGTTCAGAACGTCCCGGCAGGCGCGAAGCCCAGAGGCGATCACCAGCTGCTTGTCCAGGATGTCCGTGCTCATCCTGGCCGTCCCGATCAGTCCCCCCTCGATGGGGAACAGCCTCGCTTTTTCCTCAACGGCTTTTTCGGGCACGTTCTCCGGTTCGGGCCATGCAACATCCGCCTCGGCCATCCAATCCTGAAGGCCCTGGAAGGTCATGGCCGCATGGATGGCGCCGCTTATGGTCTCGTCGTGGATTTCCATTTTCTTGGCGATGCAGGGACCGATGAAAACGATGTATGCCTCGGGGCCGTATTTCCGGGCCAGAATCCGGCCATGTGCGATCATGGGCGATACGATGGGCGCCAGATGGCCGATGAGATCCGGATAATACTGTTCGACAAGATTGACGATGACCGGGCAGGAAGAGGTGATTACGGGCCAGCGGTCTCTCGATTGCTCCATGTAGTCCCGGTGGGCCTGGGCCACGATGTGGGCGCCGACTGCCGTTTCCTCGGCGGCGTAGAACCCGAGTGCTTTCAATGCATGTTCAACCTGTGCGAAGCTCCGGAGCGGAAAGAACGCGGGAATAGAAGGAGCCACCGAGGCGATGATTTTCCGGCTTTCCCGGTGCGCCTTCAAGACGTCCGGCCTGGAGGCCCGCACGCCTTTGGCCTTCTGGGGGCAGACGCGGATGCAGGTACCGCAGAGGATGCAGAGTTCGGGAACGACCTGGGCCTGTCCATCCCGGACGCGGATTGCCTTGACGTCGCAGTTCCGCACGCAGCGGTAGCAGTCGTGGCACAGGGCGGGGTTCGTGATGATGACCGGTTCGTTCATGAGCGAGCCCTCACGAGTTCATTGTTACTGAGCAGGGGAAAGATCTCGCGATAGAAAAAGGCGTCGGCGTCTTCCGGACGAATGCCGCTGAACTCGCGGCTTCCCACCGTCACCGAAACGCCTTTTGAACAGGCATCCATGCAGAAGGCGCCGACGATGTCGACCAGTCCCTCGAGTTGCTCCTTGACGATGAGCCGCTGGATTCCGGACGCCAGTTCATCCGATCCCCGGAGGCTGCACGAACTGCCGACACAGATGGTGACCACAAGCATGGGCGTTATTCCTCTTCCTTTTCCTTGAAGGGGCCGTCCAGAGCGGGAATCAGGTGCCGATCGACGATGCCCGCCGCGTCCTCCGGATTCGAAATGCCGATGATCCGGCCGTTGACGGCGATGTTCGGGCCGTCCTGGCACTGTCCCGTGCAGAAACGGGCCTTCACTCGGCACCGCTCCGTGAGCCCCCGTCTTTTCAACTCGGCCGACAGGCCCTCCAGCAATTTCCAGGATCCCTTGACGTAGCAGTTCGTTCCGATGCAGACCCCCACATCAACCACCGGATATTCGGTACGGGGAACGGCAGCGGCCGGTTCCTGCGGGCGCATGGAGCGGCGGCGGTAGGTCGTGTGAAGGGCATGATGGGAGGCGTCGCTGTCCGGCCGCCCCAGCCAGCTTCGATAGACGTCCTGGACCGAGGGATTGTCCTGGCTGGTCCGGATGGACGCCTCCTGATCAAGACGGTACAGAACCTCCAGGCGGTATTCCGTGTCGCTTTTCAGCTGGGGAGCCGGATTGCCCGAGCCGTTGATGCATCCGCCCGGGCAGGCCATGACCTCGATGAGGTCGTAGGGGGCGTCGCCGGCCCGAATCCGGTCGATCAACCGCTGGGCGTTCTGCAGCCCGCTGACGACAGCCAGCCGGACGTCGGTCTCGCCCAGCCGGACCCTGGTCTCCTTGACCCCCTGCATCCCCCGCACGCCTTCGTAATTGAAGCTCTCCATTCTCCGGCCGCTGATCTTCTCCGATGCCAGCCGAAGAGCCGCTTCCGCCACGCCGCCGCTGGCCCCGAAAATGATGCCGGCGCCGCTGGCCTTCCCGAAGAACGCGTCCACGGGAAGGGGCTTGATCGACAGGGGGTCGATGTGCCTCTCCTCGAACATGGCGATGACGTCGGTTGTCGTCATGACGATATCCACGTCGGGAACGTCTCCCGATCGGAACTCCGGACGGCTGGCCTCATATTTCTTGGCATTGCAGGGCATGATGGAGATGAAGCAGAGGAGTTCCGGCCTTACCCGCAGCTGCTTTGCAAAATAGCGCTTCATGACCGCGCCGAACATCTGCTGGGGAGATTTGCAGGAGGAAAGGTTGGGCAGGATGTCCGGTGCCATTTTTTCGCAGTAATTCACCCAGGCCGGGCAGCACGACGTGATCTGGGGCATCACGCCGCCCTCCGCCAGGCGCGACAGGAATTCGGTACCCTCCTCCATGATGGTCAGGTCCGCGGCCCAGCAGGTGTCGAAAACAAAATCGAATCCCAGTTCCTTCAGCCCCGCGCTCAGCACGGGCATGACGTTTTCCGGCAGAATGCCGTAGTGCTGGCCGAAGGCGGCGCGCACCGCCGGAGCGATCTGGGCGACGACCGTCCATTCCGGCGTGTGGAGGGCCCGGTAGACGTGGGGAAGAACCGGCCTCAGGGTCAGCGCTCCCGTGGGGCAGATGGTTGTACAGTGACCGCAGGCAACGCAGGTCGTGAGATCGAGGGGGCGGTGGTCGTTCGGTCCGATGGTGAGAACGTTGTTCGTCTCATAAAAGCTCAACGCGGAGACTCCCTCCATCTCGCGGCATACCTTCAGGCAGAGTCCGCAGAGGATGCACTTGCCGGCGTCACGCCGGATGATCGGGTGGTTGTCGTCCACCGGCAGGGAGGTTCCCGGCTGGGCTTCCTCGTGCTGGACGCCGTAGCGGCTTGCGTAACTTCGGAGATCGCATCCGTAGCGCTCCGAGCAACCGCACAGGAGGCACCGGGAGGCTTCCGCCATGGCCGTATCGGCGTCCCAGGTCCGGGTCGATTCCGCGAAGGTTGTTTTTCTTTCTTCGGGCGGCAGAACGATGAGTCCGTTTCTCCGCGCGGGCTGGACGTCCTTGAAGGCGTCCTTCGGAATGTCCTGCCAGTCGCCCTTCGTGCAGGTATACGGTTCGTCGGGAGACAGGACCGTTCCTTCGCGGAGATAACGGTCGATGGATACGGCCGCTTTCCTGCCGGCGCCGATGGCGGCAATTGCGATATCGGGACCCGTTACGCAGTCACCTCCCGAGAAGACCCAGGGAATCGCCGTCTGTTGGGTCCCGGGATCGGCCTGAACGTTTCCCCAGCGGTCGACGAGCTTTTCATGCCCGAGGCAGAGGCCGTCCACGGCCTGCCCGATGGCGGAAATGATCATCGTCGCCATGAGGGTGAACTCGGACCCCGGAACGGGAACGGGCCGTCTTCTTCCGCTCCTGTCCGGTTCCCCCAGTTCCATTTTTATACACGTGAGCCGGAGCAGGGGGCCTTCCTTCTCGATGGCCAGCGGGGCCGTCAGGTATCGGATCTCGACCCCTTCCTCCAGGGCCTCCTCGATCTCGTCCTCCTGGGCCGGCATCTCGCGACGGGTTCTCCGGTAGGCTACGACGACGTCCCTGACTCCGAGCCGGACGGCGCTGCGGGCCGCGTCCATGGCGGTGTTTCCGCCGCCCAGAACGATGACCCGCTCCCCCGTATCCGGTTTTTCCCCCCGCGCCAGTGACGCGAGAAAATCGAGCCCGGAGACGACGCCGGGGAGGTCTTCCCCCGTCACGCCGATCGGGGATGCCTTCTGTGCGCCAAGGCCGGCGAAAATGGCGTCAAACCCGTCCTTTTTCAGGGAATCCAGCGTAAAATCGCGGCCCAGCTTCTTCCCGTAATGAATGTCGATACCGATGTCGAGAATGGACCGGATCTCCGCGTCGAGTTCTTCCTCGGGAAGACGGTAGAAGGGGATTCCCCAGCGCAGCATGCCGCCCGCCGCCTCCTGCATCTCGAAGATCGCGACCCGATGTCCGGCCCTCCGGAGAAACCAGGCCACCGTCAAACCCGCGGGACCGGCGCCGATGACGGCGACTCGAAATCCTGTATCGGGCGCACACTCCGGCCGGTAGGGGGTGAGTTGGCAGCGGTCCCAGTCGGCGACGAATCGCTTGATGCCGTTGATATTGACGGCGCCGTCGACGGCGTTTCTCCGGCAGTCGGATTCGCAGGGATGGGGGCATACGCGTCCGCAGACGGCGGGCAGCGGATTGCTGTCTTTTATGACTTCCAGGGCCTCCCGGAAATTGCCGGCATCCACGTGGTAGATGTACTTCTGGATGTCGATGTGGGCGGGGCAGCGCCGGACGCACGGTGCGGTGCAGTCGCCGTAGTGATGGCGGAGTATGGCCTGAAGGTAGATTTTCCGGTAACTTGCCAGGGCATCCGATTCCGTACGGATGACCATGCCTTCCGATGCCTCGGTGGCCGTCGCCGAGATGAATCTGATTCCGCCTCCTTCATGGAGTTCCACGAAGGCCGCTTCCACGTTGCTTGGCGGGCTGACCCGGGGATCGTATCCGAGTGAGGGGATATCGATGCCGTGGGCCCGCGCGGCATCGATGATGGTCTGTCCTTCATTTACCAGACAGTCTTTCCCGTCGATGTGAATGCTGATCATATGGAACCTGTCTTAAACCTTCCGATGATTCGTTGTGTTTCGTTTGCCCGGCGCCCGGATACGTTCGTGGACTGCGACAGACAAGCAGGGGGCTTGCCCGAAAGAGCAAACCCCCCTTTGCTGTAACGCGCCCCCGCTGGATGAATCAGGGCCCGGTGTTCGACAGGCCCTCTGCTTCTTTCAACATACGATTCAAGTGCTTGAAATTTCAAATGAGCATAGGGAAATCGGCAGGACGTGTCAATGGAAATGTGGCGGGTCAGGCGGACGATTCCGGACACCGTTCCGTTCGGTTTGCAGGGACCCGATGCCGTTCAGGATCCCGCTTCCTGGAGGGCCAGATGGGCAAAGACCTTGGCATTGCCCATCATGCTGGACAGGAGGCAGTATTCGTTCGGCTGATGGGCCATGTAGCGGCAGCGGCTCCAGACGGCCACAGGATACCCGGCGGCCCGGAAGAAGGCGGCAACGGTTCCCGCTCCCACCCCCTGGGGCGTGGCGGAAACAGCGTACACATCCCGGATGGCGTTCTTCAGGGCTGAAACGACCGGCGACGAGGCGGGAGTCGCCGGGGGGGACTGGATCCGCTGCACCGGTGCGACGGAGACGGAGACGCCGAAGCTTTTTTCGATTTCATCGGCCATGGACCGGATGACCGCTTCGACCTCCGACAGGTCGTATTGAGGGAGAACGCGACAGTCCAGGTAGAAGACGTCTTCGCCGGGGATCGTGTTGACGTTGGGGACGTTTGCGTCCTTCCGGGTCGGTTCGAAAGTGCTTCGCGGAGGGTTGAAAAGGGGATCGGCGGCTGCGAAACGGTCGTGAAGTCCGTTCAGGCGAACCACCAGGTGGGACGCCGCCCGGAAGGCGTTGAGGCCCATATCGGGCCGGCTCGCATGACACTGCTTTCCGATGGTCTCGAAGCGCAGCCAGAGGATGCTCTTCTCGGCGATCTCGATGAGGGAGCCGTCTTCGTTTCCCGAATCGGGGACGACCAGCAGGTCGTCCCGGCGGAACGGATTATCGGGACTCTGCAGGATATAATCCAGCCCCTTGTGGCTGGCCGTTTCCTCGTCGGCTACGAAAGCAAGCCCCATTGCGGCCTCCGGAACGATTCCTTCGTCGAGGAATGCCTTGGCGGCGAAGACGGAGGCGACCAGATCCTGCTGGTTGTCTTCCGTCCCCCTTCCAAAGACCTTGCCGTCGCGGACGCGGACCGTGTAGGGATCTCCGTCCCAGAAGGAGAGCTCTCCCGGCGGAACGATGTCCATGTGCGACAGGATCCAGACCCTCCGGCCGGTCCGCCCCGGGATCAGGGTCACCAGGTTCGGGCGGACGCCGTCCGATACTAGCTCGTCGGGGGCATTGATCTCCCGGACCTCCGGGAAGCCATACTCTTCGAGAAGCTCTTTCAGACGGCGCGATTTTCTGTATTCGCCGTCTCCGCCGTTTTCCGGTGCCAGGGCGGGAATGGCCGTCAACTCGGCCTGGAGGCGGATCATGTCCGCTTCGTAACGATCGATGCGCGCGGATATGCGCTGGAAGATGTCTTGCCGGATCATGGTCGTCGGATCACTGCTCCTTGAATGATAAACGGAGCGCGATTTCTACCACAGGAAGGGTCCGGAGGCAAAGAAAACTGTGGAGGAAGGTGGGCCTGTATTCCCCGACCCGGAGGCCGGTTTCCGCCGGGTCCAAACGGGAACCGCCGGGCTACGGGGCTTTGGTCACGCTTCCGAAGGATTCGAGGCTGCCTCCGAAATCGCGGGGATTTCCGAGGACGAGGATCGACGCCCTGCCTGCGTCCAGCCAGCGGTCCGCCGCCACCTGCAGATCATCCAGGGTTACGCGGCGGATTCTTTCCCGGTAGGTCTCGAGAAAATCGGCGGGAAGGCCGTCGAACTCGACGGAAAGACGGCTCTTGACGATCTGCTCCGGCGACTGGAACGAAAAGAGGAAGCTGTTGAGCAGGGAATCCTTGGCCAGTTGAAGGTCTTTCTCCGTGAAGGCGCCTTTTTCGCTCTTCGCCAGGATCTGTTCCAGGAGTGTCAGGACGGGAAGCGTGGACTTCGTTCCGGTGAACGCATAGGCGCCGAAGAGTCCGTGGTTGCGGCGGTCCCGATAAAAGCTTCCCGTACTGTAGGCAAGGCCCCGGTCGGTGCGGACTTCCTGGAAAATCCGTGAGAAGAAGCCGCCGCTGCCCAGGAGAAAGTCAAGGACCTCGAAGGCGTGGTAATCCGGAGCGCTTTTCGGCGGAGCCGGGTGACCGACGATGACGATGGATTGCGATATCTCTTTGGGAATCAACCGGATCCCGCGCTGCCGGGGAGTGGGCGGGGACGTCACCATCACGGGGAAGTCCTGGGCGGTCCAGGTTCCGAAATGGCGTTCCAGGGCGGCCTCGGCCTCTTTGCGGCTTACGTCGCCGCTGATGGCGATCAACAGATTTCGGGGTGAGAAGAAGCTCTGGTGCCAGCCAACCAGGTCCTGCCGGCGGACGGCGTCGATCGACGCCAGGGAAGAGAGGCGGCCCCAGGGGCTGTTCCGGTAGAAAAAGCGATTGAATTCGCGAAAGGCCAGTCGCTGGGGATCGTCGGCGATTCTCCGCAGGTCTTCCTTCTTCAGTTCCTTCGCCAGATGTAGCTTTTCTTCCTCGAAGACGGGATACCGCAGGATGCCGGAGAAGATCGCGAGTCCCTCCTCCAAGTCTTTTTTCAGGACCGAAAGCGTGGCCGTGATGGCCTGCGGGCCCGCCGCCAGTCCCGCTTCGGCGGCCAGGAAGTCCAGTCGTTCATCCACCCCGCGTCCCGACAGGGAGCGGATGCCGCCGGTGCGCATCACCGTCGCGGTGAGCTCGGCCAGCCCCTCCTTGCCGTCCGGATCCTGCAGAGAGCCCGCCTTCAGAAATGCCTGAACATTGACGACCGGAACCTCGCGGTCCTGAAAGAAATAGACGACAGTGCCGTTTTTCATGAGGAAGCGTTCGGCCCGCGGGACCTGGAAATCGAGGGGCGGATAGGAGAGGCGGTCAGGGGAAATCCGGGTCGCCGGCACCGTCTTGGAACGATCTTCAGCTTTTGCCGATGCCGGGAGGAAGGAAATAAGAGTCAGCATAATCACGAGAAAGACAACCGGCAGGCGTCTCATGGTTTTTTCTCCAGCACGCCGACGGTGCGGTTCTCCGGAACCAGGTAGGTCCGGGCCACGCGCTGGACGTCCGCCGGGGTGATCCGATCGATGACCTTCAGGTGTCCGGTGATGTATCGCCAGTCGCCCGCAATGGCTTCGTAATAGGACAGCTTGCTCGCCAGCCCCTCGTTGGAAGCCAGCTCCCGGATGTAATCGGCCCGCATCCGGTTCTTCACTTTTTCCAGCTCCTTTTCCGGGACGGGCTCCTTCTGCAGTCTTGCGATCTCGGCGTGGACGGCTTTCTCCAGTGCTTCCGGTGTATGCGGGTCCCGGGGCGTCCCGAAGAACACGAACAAGTTCGGATACCGGGAGCCGGGCAGGCTGCTTGCGGCGGCGGCGCTTTCCGCCACGCCCGTTTCCTCCACGAGTTTTTGATAGAACCGGGAAGTCCGGCCGCGGGAGAGCAGCGCCTCGATGACGTCAAATACATAGTCGTCGAAATGGGGGAGCGCCGGTTTGTGCCAGCCGATCATCAATTGCGGACGGGCGTCGAATTCCACCCCGATCCTCCGTTCGCCCCGCTGGGTAAGCTCCTCCGTGAGATGAGCGGGAAGGGGGGCCTGCCGGGGAATATCTCCGAAGTATTGCTCGATCAGTCGGATAACGTCATCGAGTCGGATCCGTCCGACGACGGCGATGACGGTGTTGTTCGGGGCATGGTGATGGAGCAGGAAGGACTGTAGTACCGCCGGGTCGAGGAACGCCAGGTCGGAAGGCCAGCCAAGGATCGGCCTGCGATAGGGATGTGAGATGAAGGCGGAGGCCATGAAACGCTCATAGAGGAGGCCGCCCGGATCCGTCTCGGTGCGCTGCCGGCGCTCCTCCAGGACCACGTCGCGCTCGGCGTAGAATTCGCGAAATACCGGACGGATCATCCTGTCCGACTCGATCCGGGCCCAGAGCTCGATGCGGTTCATGGGTAGGCTGACATGATAGGTAGTCACGTCCTGCCCCGTGGAGGCATTGAGACCCACGGCGCCGTTCATGGTGTACAGCCGGTCGATTTCGTTGGACCTGAACGTCTTCCGATGCCGGAATTGAAGGTCCTCGAGCCGGGCGGCGAGGGTCTTCACTTTTTCCGCGTCGGCCCGGTTGCCCCGGGCGCGTTCCCGGTCAAGCTCTCCGCCGACCTGGAAGATCCGCTCCAGAAGCTCTGCATCCCCGGCCGGATCCAGGGGGCCGATGGTTTCGGTGCCCTTGAAGAGCATGTGTTCCAACAGGTGGGCCGTCCCGGTCCGGCCGTCCGGATCGTCGGCCGCTCCCGCTCTGTAGCGTATATAGAGCGACACGGTGGGACTCAGGGGGCGCTCCAGGAGGAGAACCGTAAGGCCATTGGGCAGGACCTTGCGCAGGACGCGCTCCTCCAGGTCCCGGGCATGGGCAGCGCCCTCCATGGCAAAAAGCAGCGCCAATGCAAGGGGAAGCAGGTGCCAATCAGGATTTTTCTTCATGGCGTTCGTCTTTCCCGGCTCGGAAAAGGGTGTAAACCTGCAGGATGGGGTAAAGAAGCCCCACTAGGCTGAGAAGGATGATGAAGCTGGAGGAGAAGAAATAGACGATGAACTCGTGGGCGTTTCGGAGGCCGTACGCCGCGACCATGGATTCGATGCCGAAGGCGAGAAAAAAAGCCGATCCCAGGGCAATGACAATGTTCCTGATCCACCAGCTGGGACTACCCATGAGTATGCCTCTCTGCTCCTTCCCTTGTCCGGCCTTTCAGGGAGCTGCCGTTTCATTCAATGCCTGAAGGAGGCGGGGAAGGACCGCGTAGAGGTCGCCGACAATGCCCAGATCGGCTGCAGCAAAAATCGGAGCCTGCTCGTCCCGGTTGATGGCGCAGACGATCTTGGCGCCGCGGATCCCCGTCAGATGCTGGACCTGGCCGGAAACGCCGATTCCGATATACAGGTCCGGCTTGACCTGGATGCCCGACAGGCCGATGCAGAGGTCTTCCGGGAGCCAGTGCATTTCCTCCGAGAGCGGCCTTGTACAGGCGAGGGCGCCTCCCAGGGTGTCCGCCAGGTTGCGGGCAAAGGCAAGGTCTTCCGGTTTTTCAAACCCGCGGCCCGCGCAGACGACGATCTTCGCTGCCATGACGTCCTGTCCCTTCCGTTCCTTCGGTTTGTGTTCCAGCACAGAGACCGGTGAGACGGGCGGGGCAGGCAGATGGCGGATCGTGGCTTCGCGATCCGGATTTCCGGTGCCCCGACGAAACGTTCCGGGGGGGACGGTCGCCAGAACAGGGAAGGTGAAGGGGGCGATTCTTTGAACCGCCGCCCCGCCATACAGAAGCCGTTCCATTTCCAGGGTTCCGGATTCGCTGTTCCAGTGGAGGGCATTGCAGCCGCTGCAGAGTCCCGCGTTCAGGCCCTCTGCAATACGGGACGCCAGGTCCTTGCCACGGGCTGTTGAGGAGAACAGCAGCAGGTTGGGTTGCACTTTCCGGGCTTCCTCCAGGATGGACGGCCCGTATGACTCAAGAGGCTGATGATCTGCCAAGGGCGGCAGGAGAAGCACTTCGGCGGCCCCGGCGGCGCCGAGATCCTCAGGACGAGGGCCCCCCGGCCAGGTGACGGCAATGAGTTCGCCACCCATCCCGGCGGCGAGAAGAAGTTGCCCGGCCTGGAGCAGCTCCAGGGCCTGTTCGGTTTTTTCGGCGAAAATCCAGATTCCAGCCATAATGTGTTCCTTTACCGGAGAACCCCTTTTTGCCGGAGTGCTCCTATGAAGCGGCGGATATCCGTCTCGTCCGCCCCGAAGCGCTCACATTGCCTGTCCAGTCGGGAGGCCGCGAGTGAGATGGTGCGGAAGTGTGCGTCCGGCGCGACAGCCAGATCGTCTTTTCCGATCGTGACGACCGGCTTGCGGGAGGCCGACAGGGTGTCCTTCACGCCGGGGATACGGGGGATGTTGATGTCCGGAAGGACGGTCACGACGGCGGGCAGCGGGGCGGAAACCCGCTCGATCCCATCCTCAAGTCGCCGCTCGGCCACCACACGCCCTTCTTCCAACTCCAGTTTCTGAACAAAGGACAGGCACGGGATGCCCAGCCGCTCCGCCAGGCGGATTCCCACCTGCTGATTGTAGAGATCGCTCGATCCTTCCCCGCAGAGCACGAGGTCGAAGTTTCCGATGCGGGTCCGGATGACCTCCGCCAGGATGGCCGCCGTCTCGGATGCCCCCAGCATGCCGAAGGATGGATCGGCGATGAAAAAGGCCTGGTCGGCACCCCGAGAGAGGGCATCCTTGACGCCCTTGGTCGATTCGGGGACGCCCACGGTAACGGCCAGGACGGATCCCCCGGATGCTTCCTTCATGCGGGCCGCTTCCTCCAGGGCGTTGCGGTCGTAATCGCTGATCTTGTAGCTGACCGAAGACAGGTCCAATTCGCCGGCGGACGTCCGCCGGATATAGGCCTCGTCGACGACCCACTTGAAGCATGCAACCAGGACAGGCATTCTTTGCCCCCTCCGTCCGGACGTTCCCGAACCCGTCTCGTCAGCGCAGAACGTTACCGGAGATCACCATCCGCTGGGCCTCCGATGTACCTTCATAGATCTCGGTGATCTTGGCGTCCCGCATCAGGCGCTCCACTTTGGCGCCCTTGCAGTAGCCATATCCGCCGTGGATCTGGACGGCCTTGATCGTGTGCTTCATGGCAGCCTCGGCGGCGAACAGCTTTGCCATGGAGGCCTCCTTGCTGAAGGGTTGTTTCTGGTCTTTCAGGCAGGCGGCAGCATAGGTGAGATAGCGCGCGGCGGACAGATCCGTGGCCATGTCGGCGATCATCCAGGAGATGGCCTGGTGCCGTGCAATGGGAGTTCCAAACTGGACCCTCTCCTTGGAATAGCGGATGGACTCATCAAGAGCCGCCTGGAGGATCCCGACGGACTGGGCCGCGATCCCGACGCGACCGTGATCGAAGCCCGTCATGGCCATGGCGAGGCCGTTGCCTTCCTTGCCCAGGAGATTTTCTTTCGGGACCCGGCAGTCCTTGAAGACCATCTCGGAGGTCTGGGAAGAACGGAGCCCCATTTTATTGAAGTGTTCGCCCGCCTTCATGCCCACGGTTCCCCGGGGAACGATGAAAGCGCTCAGGCCCTTCCGTCCTGCTGCCTTGTCGGTCCAGGCGAAGACCATGTAGGTGTCGCCCGTCGGGCCGTTGGACGTGAAGGTCTTTGTCCCGTTGATTACGTAATCGGCGCCCTCCGCCATGGCAGTGGTCGTTGCCGCCATGACGTCTGTTCCGGCACCCGGCTCCGTCAGGACAAAAGCGCCCAGATGCTGGCCCTTGGCCATGGGAACGAGGAATTTCTTTTTCTGATCCTCCGAGCCGAACAAATTGACCAGCATGCAGGCAATGCCGACGTGAATGGAGACGGTGAATCCCGTTGACGAACAGGATCGTGACAGTTCCTCCACGACCAGCGTGTGGGTCAGGTAATCCGCCCCGGCTCCGCCGTATTCCTGGGGTATGGGGATCCCCATCCAGTCTCCCTCGGCGAGCTTCTTGAACAGTTCGGCGGGATGCCGGCTGTTCTCGTCGATCTCGGCGGCAATGGGGTCTACATACTTCTCGGCGAATTCCCGCATGTTCTTGCGAATGAGTTCCTGTTCCTCCGTGAGTCTGAAATCCATGATCGCCCTCCTTCGATGGGATTGTTCAGGACCGGAAGTGGTCGTCCAGCAGGCTCCGGCAGGAATGAAGCGCCGGATTGGGGTTTGCCTTTTCGTCTCCTGTCCCTAACAGTTGACGGACTTTTTTTCAACCGGCAAAGCGCCGTTCTTCCTGAAACAACAGGAGGGTCGCTGGCACCCCTTTCGGGGCATTGTTTCATCGGTCGGGGAACAGGTGGAGAATCAGCAACCGGAATCGGAGAAAGGTGGAGATATTGCGTGGAGTAATGTGATAGAGAGTTTTGCGGTCGGCGGCTGACCATCCTAGGGCGAGGAATGAAGCGATGTTTGAGATGAGTGAGGAACTGCAGGAGTTTCGGGAAACCGTGCGGCGGATGGCGGAAGAGGTTCTTTTGCCCCGCGCCCTCGATCTGGACAACCGGGGAGAGTTCCCCCGGGATCTGCTGCCTTCCCTCGCGTCTCTTGGAATCATTGGTACCACCGCAGACCGGAATGTCGGAGGGTCGGCCATGGGTTATGTGGCGGGCCTGGTGGCCGCCGAGGAGATCTCCCGTGTATATCCTTCCCTGGCCTTCTTTCTGGAAGGCACGCAGGCTCCCGTCCATGCCCTGGAGCACTACGGGAATGACATCCAGCGCAACCGTTATCTGGCCCCGATCATTCGGGGCAAACAGATCGTCTGCCTGGCGGCGACAGAGCCTACCGGCGGATCGGACGTGGCCAACCTCAACACCGAGGCCTTGCGGGAAGGCGATACATTCAGGGTTCGGGGCCGGAAGGTGTACATTACAAACGGCGGCATCGCGGATCTCTGTCTCCTTCTCGTCCGGACGGGAAACCGCGCCAGCATGCTGGCGGTGGAAAAGAAGACGCCGGGTTTCCGGATCGGGCAGAGGGAAAGCCAGACAGGATTTCGATCCGTTCCGATCAGCGAACTGCTCTTCGAGGACTGCCGGGTTCCCGCGGCGAACCTGATTGCCCGGGAAGGCGACGGGCATGCCATTGCGCTGTCCAGTTTCATCGTTTCCCGTCCGACCATCGGAGCCATCGGGCTCGGGATTGCAGAGGGCGCCTTCGAGATCGCACTTCGCTTTGCCCGGGAGAGGGTCCTGTACGGAAAACCGATCAGCCGGCTCCAGCATATCCAGTTCATGCTGGCGGAGATGGAAACGGAGATCGAGAAGGCCCGGTGGGTCGTTTATTATCCCGGGGCAGCACTGGACCGGGGAGTCCCGCCGCGACGAGTCGGGAAATGGGCGGCCCGGGCCAAGGCCGTCGGTGCCGAGACGGCACTGCTGGTCACCCAGAAGGCCATGCAGATCCTGGGCGGGCAGGGCGTGAATCCCCAATCTCACCTGCCCAGGCTTCTCAACGATGCCCTGGAGCTCTTCCCGGCATCCGGAACGGTGGAGGTCATGAAGATCATCCAGGCCACGGAGATTCTCCGCCGGGCCAGGTCCTGACTCGACTCTTCAACTCGCGACGGAAGGCTGTTCCCGCCAGGATACAAAACGGATACAGGCAGCCAGCGTCCGATTTCCACTCCTGAAAACCGGTACCGTCACATTCTGCAGACCGGTCTTCATCCCCTCAGAACGTCCCTCCCTGTGTCCCCCCGGGAGTAAGCGCCCTGCGCTTCAATTCCCTGAAAACCGACAATGTCAGTTCCTTCTCCGCACAGGGAAGCAGAGTGTTGTTGTGGAAAAGGGGCTCTTCGGCGATCGGGTAGGGTGAGGCGAGCACCGCCTGTTCCCAGAGGGCGGTTCCCGGAATCGGCGAATACTCCGCCAGGATGGGCCTCGCCCCGCAGGCATGGACAAAATCAATTCCTTCAGCTATTTCCGCAACACCCTGTCCCGGCAGGCCACAGAGCAGGTAGATCCCCACCTCTCCATCCCGGTAACCTGCCTTGCGGAGGCATCTCATCGCCTTTGCCAGATGGCTGGAACGGGTCTTGCCGCCCGTTTCCCGTTGCCTGACCGCATCTACCGTCTCGAAGCCGAAGCGCAAGGTCCTGAAGCCTGCCTGAAACAGCAGACGGCTCAATTCATCGTTCACTTCCCGGAGATGAAGCCCATTGGGACAATGGAACCGCAGGCGGATCCCCCGGCGGAGTATCTCCCGGATAAGCGGGAGAATCATCTCCTCCGGATTCACCAGGAGTGCATCGTCGTAAAAAGAAAAATCACTGATTCCATATCGTTCATGCCAATAGGCAATCTCGGCTGCAACGGCAAGAGGATCGCGCCGGCGAAAGTGCGGTTCGATCCTGCAGGATGCACAGTAGGTACAGCGGAAAGGGCATCCGCGGGACGTCAGGATGGGAATCTGGTCCAGAAAAGGGACAAGATCGAAGGCAGGGTAGGGGAGATCATCAAGGTTATCTCCCCCGATGGGGAGCAAGGGGTTTCCGCCGAAAATGTCTGCCAGGATGGAAGGGAGAGCCGCAATGCCGTCTCCGGCTATGACGACGTCCGCACCTGAATTCCGCTTCGCGTGATCGGGACAGAGGGTTGCATAGATGCCTCCCAGAACGACGGGAACATTTTTCCACCTAGCCCGAATGTATCCGATGGTTTCAGCCACACCCGGGTACCAGTACGTCATGAAAGAGGTGACGAGCACAAGATCGGGCCTCTCCAATTTTTTCAGCCTGTCTTCCACGATCCCGGGAGGGAAGCCGTATCGGCTGAATTTCCTGGGGATGCCCTTCAGTTCGACGGGCCTGGAGATCTCTTCTCTCGGATATGATCCTCGACCGTCACCCTTGCGCCCGAGAGGTGGGGCTTGAAACTGAGTTCTTAAACCATAGCTAGAACTTAAACAGTCCAATAAATCTATATCATATCCTGATCTGCGAAGATAGGATGCAATATAGAGAAGTCCCATCGGCTTTGCCCAGTGATCGTGCGCGGCAAAGTCATGGATCCACGGATTGACAAGGAGGATGGTATTCTTTTTGAAAGAGGTCATCATGGCCTGCGCAATCATGCACCTGTTTCGTTGCCTGGACCATATCACAGCCGGAGATGGGATGACAATGCGGAAAGAGCTTGAACATACAAAGGAAGGAGTGGTATTGAATTGTACTGTATAAGCCTCTGAATAGAGATTTGTTATACGGAATCGGCCGTGGATAGTGATAGACAGTCCAAAATAATTTCTTGACAGTCTGTCCAAGCTTTTGTATTGATCTGTACAACAGAGCGAAAGAAGATCTATTAGACTGTATAGACTGCATGCTTTGAAAGGGTCAGACGTGGAAAAGAAGGATGATACCGCCTGGATCAGCAGCCTGGAAATTCTCCGAAAGACCGGGATCTCCCGGGCTACCCTGAACAATTATATCCAGATGGGGATTATCCCGAAACCCAGGGTGCTGAAACCGGAAGAGGGACAGGGCAAAGCGAGGCGGGTAGGATACTTTCCGCTTACCGCTCTTGAGCGGATCGAAGCGGTAAAAAGACTGAAAAGGGAGAAGAAAATCATGCGAAACATTCTTGAAGAGTTGGGTGTTCGTCTTCCCGTTGATCAGGAGCCGGAAAGTGACGCGCGGAAGGAGGTTTCCTTTCCGGAAACAATGCCCGAGGCGATAGAGGACCATCGTATGCCGAACAGGGACGGGATCGGGGGAGACATGGAGGAACCTCCTGTCTCTCGTGAAGGAGGTCCATCCTCGAGTCAGGCGAAGGCAGGGGAAAACCGAAAGGCTTCGCCGCTGCAAGTCACGATCGATGAAATCCCGTGCCCCGCTTATCTCGTGAACAACAATTTCGAGATCGACTGGATCAACCCCTTGGCGGAGGAAAAGATCTTTCGCAGGTCCGTACGCACGATTCGCGACGCCGAGAATCGCAATGTGTTTCGCCTGCTCCTGCAAGGAGGGGCGTCAAGCCGAATCCTGGGCAATATGGATCTTGATTTGTGCGCTCTCCACATGTCGTTCGTCAAGGGCAGGCAGGGCAAAGATTTTCTTCGAAAAATGTACCGCGACATGGTTGAGGAAGAGCTTGAATATCTTGAGACTCTTTACGAAAGAGCGGAGGCCGCGCCTCTCGACAAGGTGAAGGACATCTTCATGCAAACGCCTGTCGTGCATGGGAAAAGCCAGCCCTATCATGTCTATTATGCTGTATTTCGTGAGGGAATACTTTTTGTATACGGAGAGGTGGAGACGATACTTAAAGGAGTGGCTGAGCTTCTCTCCAGCCGGGATCAGGTGGTCCGGGAGCTCCTGAAGCAGCGCATGCCGACCCTCACCTCGTTCTGTGTCCTTGTCGCGGATCTACAGGACTCCAGTAGAATCTGTGCGGAATTGGCCCCGGAGGAATACTTCGAGCTCATCAACGAGATCTGGAAGACGATGGAAAGCTCTTTTAGAAGTTATTACGGAACGTACGGCAAGCACGTCGGGGATGGAATGGTCTATTATTTCCTGAGAGACCGTAACTCAAATTACATGATGAACGCGATCGCCTGTTCGGTTGAACTGAAGGAAAAGATGTCCCGCCTCAGTTACGAGTGGAAGCTCCGCAAGGGTTGGTTCACCGATCTGAATCTCAATATCGGGATCAACGAGGGGCAGGAATTCTTCGGGACGATCCCGACCTCCCCGTCTGTAGAGTTTACTGCGCTGGGCGATTCGGTCAACTATGCAGCCAGGCTTTCCGACTTCGCCCGCCGCGGCTCCATCTGGACTACGAAGAACCTAATGAACAAGCTGACGGAAGAGGAGCGGAAGCGAATCCGCTTCGGCATCCCGAGGATTGATCAGGGACGTGAGTTGATCATCGAAAACCTGTATTCGCGGGTCATGGATATGCTTTCTCCGGACGATCCCAAATATCGAAAATACCTTGATATTGCCACTCTTCCCGTGACACAGATCCTTTCTGTATCCCCGGCTCCGGATTTCTGACCCGTTTCCCGGATTCCGGAGAGAATTACGAATGCAGGAGGCCCCGTCGAGGGGCCTTTTCTGCATCCGGATGCCGAAAAACGCAGGGCCCGATTCCACAAAGCACTTGAAGGTCACCCCGATTGCTGCTAACATGCGCCGCGATTGAGACGGGGTGTTGCAGATGCGGGCCGTCATCCAGCGTGTCTCCGAAGCCGGAGTAACGGTCGGAGAGAAAAACCTTTCCGCAATCGGCGCCGGACTCCTGGTCTTCCTCGGTGTGGAGCAGGGAGACGGGGAAGCGGATGCCGAGTACCTTCTGGAAAAGATCATCAACCTTCGGATCTTCGAAGACCCGGACGGCAAAATGAACCTTTCCCTTGTAGACACGGGAGGTTCCATGCTGGTCATTTCCCAGTTTACCCTGTTGGCAGACTGCAGGAAAGGAAGGCGCCCCTCTTTTGTGCATGCGGAAGAACCGGTGCGCGCCAGGAGCCTCTACAGTTATTTCGTCGGGAAATTGCGGGAACGGCTCGGCAGGCGTGTCGCGGAAGGCGAGTTTCAGGCTATGATGAAGGTTCGGCTCGTCAACGACGGTCCTGTAACAATATGGATCGATAGCAGGAAAGAACCCTGATACATCATGGAAAACGTAAAGGAAAACATTCCTCTGTGTGACATCCGAATCGACCGGGACGGCATCTGGTACTACCGTGGTGCCGTTATGTTCCGAAAGGAAATCGTCAATTATTTCTATGAGCATCTCCGGCTCGACGACGAAGGCCGTTACTGGATCGACCTGGAGCACGATTGCTGCGTCGTCGAAGTGGAAGATACACCGTTCGTAATCCGGGCCGTCTTCCGGTCCGGTGAAAAGGACGGAAACGGCGATGGGATCAAACTGCTCCTGTGCGACGATACGTTCGAGTCCCTCGATCCGTCCAGCCTTTCCATGACGGAAGAGAATGTGCCCTACTGCTCGGTTCGCGGAGGCCGCTTTACCGCCCGCTTTTCCCGGCCGGCCTACTACCAGCTGGCTGAACACATTGAATACGATGCTCGAAGGGATGCATTCTATCTTGCCCTGAATGGGCAGACCTACGATCTCCTCCAGCGGAAATCCCCGGAGATAAAATCCTGAATGAATCATGGGAGGAAAAGTCATGTTGGGTGACCAGGTAAGAGAGGCCCTGACGTTCGATGACCTGCTTCTGGTGCCGGCGGAATCGGCGGTTATGCCGAAAGATGTCGACACCACGACGCTTTTGACTCGCGAGATCACGCTCAGCATCCCCATCGTGAGTGCGGCGATGGACACGGTGACCGAGTCAGCCACAGCCATCTGCATGGCTCAGGAAGGCGGGATCGGGATCATTCACCGTAACATGTCCATCCAGAGGCAGGCCCTGGAAGTGGACAAGGTGAAGAAATCGGAAAGCGGAATGATTGTTGATCCCATCACGATTGAACCCGAGCGTAAGGTTTCCGAGGCGCTGGAACTGATGCAGCGCTATAAAATCTCCGGCGTTCCGGTGACGAAAAACAGAAAACTGGTCGGAATCCTTACGAACCGGGACCTGCGGTTCGAAACGAGGCTGGATCAGCCGATCGCAAACGTGATGACCAAGGAAAATCTTGTCACGGTCTCTTCATCCATCGGACTGGAGGATTCGAAGGAGCTTCTGCACAAGCACCGAATCGAAAAACTGCTGGTCGTGGACGAACAATACAACCTGAAAGGGTTGATAACTATCAAAGACATTGAAAAAATAAAGAAATATCCGAATGCCTCGAAGGATTCCCTGGGCAGGCTACGGGTCGGGGCCGCCGTCGGGACACTCGATCGGGAAGCACGGGTGGAGGCCCTTCTGGCAGCAGGGGTGGACGTGATCGTCATCGACACCTCTCACGGGCATTCCCTGGGAGTCATCGACGCGGTGCGCGATACGAGGATTAACTTTCCCGACTGCAGGCTCATTGCCGGTAACATTGCCACCGGGGAAGGCGCCGAGGCGCTCATCCGGGCGGGAGTGGACGCCGTCAAGGTTGGAGTGGGCCCCGGGTCGATCTGTACAACGCGCATCGTCGCAGGCGTCGGGGTTCCCCAGATGAGCGCCATCCGCGACACATGCCGGGTGGCATCCAAGCATGGCATTCCCGTGGTCGCCGACGGAGGCATCAAGTTTTCGGGAGACATCGTCAAGGCCCTGGCGGCGGGAGCCCACACCGTCATGGTCGGCGGACTCTTCGCGGGGACGGCGGAAAGCCCCGGCGAGACGGTCCTGTTCCAGGGCCGGAGTTACAAGGTCTACCGCGGGATGGGATCCCTGGAGGCCATGAAGGAAGGCAGCAGGGACCGCTACTTCCAGGATGAAATGGAAAGTCCGCTCAAACTCGTTCCCGAGGGAATTGAAGGACGGGTTCCCTTCCGGGGATTCCTGTCCGACAGCATCTATCAGATGGTCGGCGGTCTCCGATCGGGAATGGGTTATGTGGGCTGCCACACCGTCTGTGAAATGCACGAAAAAGCCCAGTTTGTCCGCATCACGTCCGCAGGGCTCCGGGAGAGCCACGTTCACGACGTGATCATCACCAAGGAAGCACCCAACTACTGGCTGGATTAAGCCCCGGCCCGTCCGGCATTACGGCCTGACATCGAGAATACATGCCCTCCGACTTCGTTCATCTTCATGTCCATACGCAGTATAGCCTTCTGGACGGTGCCATCCGCCTGGCGGACCTGTTCCAGAAGGCGAAGGAATATGAAATGCCGGCCCTGGCCATCACGGACCATGGCAACCTCTTCGGCGCCATCGATTTTTATCAGCGAGCCCGGAAAGCGGGCATCAAGCCCATTATCGGCTGCGAACTCTATGTCGCCCCGGGGAGCCGCTTCGACAGGCAGTCCCAGGGGATCGGGGAAACGGCCCGGCATCTCGTCGTTCTGGCCGAGAACATGACGGGGTACCGAAACCTGATGAAGCTGGTCACGGCAGGATGGACGGAGGGATTTTACTACCGGCCCCGCGTAGACAGGGAACTGCTCCGGGAACACCACGAAGGACTCATCGCCTCGAGCGCCTGCCTGCACGGCGAGGTGGTGGACCGTCTTCTGAAAGAAGGCCCGGAGAGCGCAATTCGGGCCGCTGACGAGCTGAGGGATATTTTCGGGGACGGTAATTTCTTTCTCGAACTCATGGAAAACGGCCTGGAAGAGCAGAAAGCGGCCAATGCCGGGCTCATCGAGATCGCCCGCAAGAGGTCCATTCCTCTGGTGGCGACGAACGACTGTCATTATCTGCAGCAGTCGGACGCCGAGGCCCACGAGGTCCTGCTGTGCATCCAGACGGGGAAAAACATCGAGCAGACGGATCGGATGCGGTTCGGAACGGATCAGCTTTACTTCCGCTCGCCTGAGGAGATGATCCATCTGTTCAGGGAACACCCGGACGCAATAGAAAACACACTGCGGATTGCCGAACGCTGCGAACTTTCCTTCACCTTCGGCGAGTTCCTGCTACCCCAATTCCAGAGCGACTCCGGAGAATCCCTGGACGAACTGCTTGTCCGGGAAGCTGAAAAGGGGCTGGCGGAGAAGCTGCCGGCACTGCTCCGCGGCAAGGGATCGGAATTACAGGCGGTATACCTGAAGCGGCTTCGGGAAGAACTGGAAATGATCCGCTCCATGGGTTTTTCCGGCTATTTCCTCATCGTGGCGGATTTCGTGCGGTACGCCAAGGAAAAAAAGATCCCTGTCGGTCCCGGGCGGGGCTCCGCCGCCGGAAGTCTGGTCGCCTTTGCCATCGGTATTACTTCAATCGATCCGATCCGTTACGGACTGTTCTTCGAGCGATTTCTGAATCCGAACCGCAAGAGCATGCCCGATATCGACATCGATTTCTGCCAGGAAGGGCGGGATGAGATCATCCGCTACGTGACCGACAAATACGGTCACGACCGGGTGGCCCAGATCATCACCTTCGGGCAGATGAAGGCCAAGGCGGTCATTCGCGACGTGGGGCGAGCGCTCAACATTCCCTACGGCGAAGTGGACATCATCGCGAAACTGATTCCCAATGTCCTGAATATAACCCTTGATACTGCGATCCAGGAAGAGCCACGCCTGCAGGAAGAGGCCCGGAAGAGTGAAAAGGTCCGGAAACTCCTTCAGCTGTCGCGTTCGCTGGAAGGTCTGAACCGTCATGCCTCCACCCACGCGGCTGGTGTCGTCATCTCCGATGTGCCGCTGGTGGAACGGGTTCCCCTCTATCGGAGTCCCAAAGGCGACGATTCGGTGGTCACCCAGTACGCCATGAAGGACCTCCAGGACATCGGGCTTACCAAATTCGACTTCCTGGGACTCAAGACGCTGACGGTTATCCAGAACTGTCTGCAGTTCATCGAGGAGGGAAGGGGAACTCACCTGAATATGCAGGACTTGCCGCTGGACGATCCGAAGACCTATGAGCTCCTGGGAAGGGGAGACACCGACGGGGTCTTCCAGCTCGAAAGCTCCGGTATGAAGGACCTGCTGTTCAACCTGAAGCCCGACTGCATTGAGGATGTCATCGCCCTGATCGCCCTGTACCGTCCCGGGCCGATGAGCCAGATACCTGATTTTACCGCCCGGAAGCAGGGCCGGACGAAAATCACCTACGAAGTTCCGGAACTTAAAGATATTCTTCAGGAAACATACGGGGTTATCGTCTATCAGGAACAGGTGATGCAGATCGCCGGCTCCATTGGCGGCTACTCCATGGCCGATGCGGACAATCTGCGCCGGATGATGAGCAAGAAGAAACCCGAAGAGATGGAGAAGGAGAAGCCCAAGTTTCTCGACGGAGCAAAACAGAATTCCATTCCCCAGCAGAAGGCGCAGAAGATCTGGGATCAGATGGAGACCTTCGCCGAGTACGGCTTCAACAAATCGCACAGTGCCGCCTATGCGGTGATCACCTACCAGACGGCGTACCTGAAAGCCCATTACCCGGCTGAATTCATGGCGGCCCTGCTCACATCGGAAAAAGACAATCGCGACAAGATCATCCGTTACATCCATGACTGCCGGTCCCTGGGAATTGGTGTCCTTCCCCCGGACATAAACTCGTCGCTTCGTGATTTCAGCGTTTCCGAGGATGGAAACATCCGCTTCGGGCTGGCGGCAGTCAAAAACGTTGGGGTTGGAGCAGTGGAGGCCGTTCTGGAGGCTCGCCGAGAAGGGGGAAAGTTCCTTTCTTTCAAGGATTTCTGCCGACGGGCGGATCTTCGGAAGATCAATAAGAGGGTGGTGGAAAGCCTGGTCAAGTGCGGCGCTTTCGACTCCATTTATCCGAATCGTCGGCTGTTGATGGGATCCTATGAACGTGACCTGGAGCTGGCGAGCAGGGACTCACAGCACAGGGCAACGGGACAGACCGGTTTGTTTGACACGCTGGAGGGAAATGACGGCGATACTCTAAACGATAGCTTTAACAACGAAGGAAATACCACTTGGAATCATAAAGAAATGCTTTCCTATGAAAAGGAGCTGATCGGTTTCTATATCACCAGCCATCCCCTGGCCTTCGTCGAACAGAAACTCAAGCGGGTCGCAACGGCGGACATCGAGACACTGAAGGGAATGCAAGACAAGGAAACTGTTTCTTTCGGGGGGATCGTCAGCGCCATCAAGGAACTAAAGACGAAGCGCAAAGACACCATGGCTTATGTAACATTTGAAGATCTCAAAGGATCTGTTGAGGTGATCGTGTTCGGCGAAACCTATCGTCAATACGAAGCGCTGCTGAAGGGGGCGGATCCTCTTCTTGTAACGGGAACCCTGGATGCGGACGAAGAGAACGTTCGGGTCAAGGCAACGGAAATACTTAATCTTGCGGAGATTGCGGATCATCCTTTTTCGTCCGTTCATTTCGAGGTTAACGCATCCCGCTTCCAGCCGGAGGATCTGGCGACCCTGAAAGCACTGATTCTGAAATACCCTGGAAAATACGAAGGATTCCTTCATCTACACGTCAATGGATGCGAAACGGTCATCTTTCTTGGCCAGGATGCCCGCATGGACATCTCGGATGAATTAAAGACCGAGGCGGAACAATTCCTGGGGGAAGGAACGACCCGTTTTCACTAATGGAATACCGGGAGCGAACGTATCGACAGAGAGTCTCAACTACAGACCTGGTTTCGTTTTCCGTCCAAGTCGGCCAGACGGACCTGTTGATCAGTGCGTCTCATGAGCTTACGGAACCCGCTCTTCAGGCCATCCATAGGTATCGCAGGCAACTGGAGGCATACATCGAGACCCGGCCACCCTTTTTGAAATCTTTGATTCCGTTGGAAAAAGACGGTCTTGCACCGCCCATCGTCCGGGATATGCTGGAGGCTGCGGAGCGGGCCGGTGTAGGTCCAATGGCTGCTGTCGCCGGTGCAGTGGCGGAAAGAGTGGGCAAGGATCTGCTGCCATTATCCGCCAACATCATTGTTGAAAATGGCGGAGACATCTATATCAGGACGGACAGGGAAGTCCGGGTCGGCCTTTTTGCCGGCGCTTCCCCGCTGAGCGACAGGATATTTCTGAAAATCAGTCCGGAACGAACTCCTCTTGGCATCTGCACTTCATCTGGCACCGTGGGGCCGAGCCTCAGCCTAGGTCGCGCGGATGCCGTGACGGTTATCTCAAAGTCGGCTGCCCTGGCCGATGCAGCAGCGACATCCATCGGCAACCTTGTTCAAAATCCTGCAACGATAAAGAAAGGCCTCGAGAGGGCGAAGCAAATTCCCGGAGTCCTCGGGGTCGTCATCATCATTGCCGATCGAATGGGTGCTTGGGGCGAGGTGGAACTGGGCTGAAAAATGCCACATCCATCCTGGGTAAGATCTTCCTTCCTGAACCAGCTTTTCCCGCAAACCGTAAAATTTGCCTGCCGAGATAGATCAATCCATCGTTTCGGATCGTCCAAATACAAATCCTGTCGACAGGTTTACATAATATATCTTATCGGACGTTATGTGGTGACGGTTGGGGGTGCCGTCGGGACCACACCAAACGATTAGTCCGCTGTATTTAAGACATGATCAGGTATTGCAATGGACCAGTTACCTCAACTACATCAGCGCTACGATGATAAAGCATCATTTGTCATTAATAATAGCAGGTGTAATCTGGGGAACATCGTTCATGGCGACGAAATTGTTATTGGGCAGTATTCCTCCCATAACGATTGCTTTTATAAGATTTCTTTTGGCATCGTCCTGCCTTTTATTCTTTATTATCTTCATTAAAAAAGAAAAAATAAACTTATTTTTTTTGGATACATTTCAACTACTATTGTTGGGATTATTCGGAATAACAATTTATTATTGTGCTGAAAATGTATCCTTGATTTATATATCTACGTCGAGTGCGTCCCTCATTCTTGCCTTGATTCCTGCGGCGACTATGATCTTATCGACAATATTCCTAAAAGAAAAAAACAGGTTGGTCAATTGGTTCGGTGCTGTAATAGCTTTGCTTGGTGCATGTCAAATTGTTTTAAAAGACTGCAATATATATGAACTTGACAGTTTAAATGTCGGCTACATTTATATCTTCATTGCGATGATATCATTTTCGTTATACACGGTCATAGGGAAGAAACTTCTGGTTTCGCGCTCGCCTGTCCAAATAACCGCTTTCACATTCTTTTATGGAACTATTCTCTTGATTCCTCTTATGATCTTGGAGTCGATGGGATCAACATACATAAACATTTCAATTTCTACACTTGGTAACATTTTGTATTTGACCTTAGTCTGTTCTATAGGAGGATATTATTTCTGGAATTGGGGGTTGAGCGGTGTCGATTCAGGGAAAGCATCCATCTACATCAACGTTATCCCACTGACGGCAGTGATTCTTGGCGTGATTGTGCTTAAGGAAGAAATGACGACTGAGTTGATATCGGGAGGAGTTTTGATTCTATCCGGTATTTATCTGACAAATAAAAAATAGGAAGAATTATGGTCGGCCGGTTTTGTCGCTCCAGAAAGTATCCCAAAAAGGATAGGAGCTTCCCTGAACGTAGGAAGTCCGAATGAGAACGGAATCAGGCCGAAAAAAGAAGGCGGCCGTGTCGTAGCGGATCAGGTCGCCATGGCCGCTGAGATTGATACTGGTGGGCATGACTTCGCTCATCGGGATTCCCATGGTTATCTGTCCGCCACGATAATGCATCCTCTCATAGATCAAAAGGAATTCCTTTCCAAGATGATGGATTTCCGTAGGTGCGCCATAGACGGCGAGAACTTCCGTGAGGCTGCTTTTCCCGGGGTGAAAACGATTTCCCGGATCGGCGACATCATTTCCTTCCCGGGCATTCATGACCCGGAAGGAAAAGCAGCCCGTCATCAGGACGGCGGCAAGTATGAAGAGCAGAGAGAATTTAAAACGGGAGGCCATAGGACGCCTCAGCGGCATGAAAAGAAGCGCCATGATGGGTCACCACGTCCTGGGCATTGAGGAAGAACACCACTTGATCTTGGCGGGTGTCCATGTTGACGAATGTGACAATGGCCAGCCAAAGCCCTGTTGTCTTGGACAGTTTACTTGAATAAATGTAAGCATTACCATTGGATAGCTTGACAAGATGGGACGGCGGCCCAAACAGGCGGATGACCTCTGCCCCCGTCGTTACCCCCGGTGTAATGCGGGAAAGGGACGACTGCTCGATAGGACGAAAATCGCGGGTCCGCCCTACGGCCGCACAGCCCGCCGCATATAGTGTCAAAACAATCAATCCCGAAAGCAATAGCCGTCTCGTCATTTCGCGTTCACCTACATCCCTTCTTCGGCCAGCTTTTTAAGGAGTTGAAGCTGCCGGTCCGTCAGGTTTTTGGGAACCTGGATGCTGATCTTGACGAACTGATCGCCCTTCCCTGCGCTTTTCAAAAGGGGCACGCCATACCCTTTCATACGGATTTTCGTGTTGTTCTGGGTTCCCGGGGGAATCTTGATCCGCTTGGTTGTACCGTCCAGGGTCGGCACATCGACGGTGAACCCGAGTGCCGCCTGTGTGAAGGTAACGGTTTTTTCCAGGTAGATGTCATTCCCGTCCCGGGCGAAGATCGGGTGCGGCAAGAGTGAAATATGGAGATAGAGGTCGCCCGGGTGGCCTCCGAGGGCGCCGGGAGAGCCCTTCCCTGCCAAGCGCAGCTTCTTACCGGCGGCGATGCCGGCAGGGATGCGGATGTTGATCTCCTCAACTTTTCCATCGTGGGGCACGGCGACTTTCTTCTCCGCACCGAACACAGATTCTTCCAACGTTATGGCCAGATTGTACTCCAGGTCCTGGCCCTGCTGGGGTATATTCGAGTATCCTTGGCCGCCACCAAACAGATCGGCAAACGGGTCCGCTTCCGCGCCTCCGAATCCCCCTCCCCTCCTGGTGGAGGTTCGATAGGTCCTGGCACCCCCCCGGCCAAAGCCCCCGAATCCGAAACCGCGAAGAATTTCATCCAGATCGACGCCCCGAAAAATATCCTCCTGGGAGTAGCGCTGGCGGAACTGGTCAGAGCCGAACTGGTCGTATTGCTGCTTTTTCTCCGTGTCACTGAGGACGGCATAGGCCTCACTGATCTTCTTGAACTTCTCTTCCGAGGCCTTGTTGTTGGGGTTCCTGTCCGGATGGTACTTCAGGGCCAGCTTCCGGTAAGCCTTCTTGATCTCCTCCGCCGAGGCCGATTTTTCGACCCCTAGGGTCTTGTAGTAGTCATCCGCCATGTTCAGTCTCTGCGCCTTCTATTTCCACCTGAAAAAGATTTCTTCTTTTTGGATCAAGAGTAGCCATCGCCTTGAATTTGTCAAGAAAGACCTTTAACCGTCGATGGTTGTGACACTACCGTCGCAACGTTCGCTTTCCCGGTAAGAACGTGTGGGAAGAGTTACGTCAAAGCAAATAGGAATACGATTATATGCCCCTGCCCAGGTGAAATGCCTTGATATTGGCGTCTACGGTCTTTGGCGGAAAGGAATCGCGGATACCCTTTTCCCATTGCTGCTCTTCGATTTTGAGATATTTCGACAGGACCCCGAGGAGAACCGTATTGACAGCCCGGCGGTTGCCGGCCCGGTCGGCAAGTTCCGGGGCGTTGACCACGATAACCGATGGAAAACGTTCCCGGACGATGGGAACCACGGTTTCCGGATATGCCGCCGCCCCCAGGTTGACGGACGGCGGATTCATCTCTTCATCGTTGATGATGACGATGCCGCCCGGTTTCAGGTAATCCAGGTAGCGCAGCGTCTCCAGTTTTTCGAAGGCCAGCAGGATCTCCACATCCCCCTTTTTCGCCAGAGGGGAATGGACCTTTTGCCCATAGCGGACGTGGCTTGTAACGCATCCACCCCGCTGGGCCATGCCGTGGACTTCGCTCTTTTTCACGTCCAGTCCCGAATCCATCATCACCTGGCAGAGGATATCACTCGCCCGGAGGACGCCCTGCCCGCCCACGCCGGCCATGAGAATGCTTTTGACTTCGCTTTTCATCCGTCAGTCCTCCTCGACAATGGCCCCGACCTTGCACAACTGCTGACAGACCGTGCAGCCGTTGCAGAGGGTTCCATCGATGACAGCCATTCCGTCCTGCTTCTTGGCGTTTTTCTTCACCTGCTCCGGGGGCAACTCCGAGAAATTGCGCCAGGCGATGGGCGGACAACCCAGGCCGATGCAGGACCGGCAGCCGATGCACTTGTCCGGGTTCACCCGCAGGGGCTTGCGTGCGGCCTTCGCTTCCCGCTTGAACAAAACACAGGCCCGCTGGGAGATGACAACGGAAGGTCCCGGCCGGTCGAGCTCTTCCTTGAGAACCGCGCGAGTCACCTTCAGGTCATAGGGATCCACGACCCTGACGGAATCGATGCCCAGCGCGGTGATCAGTGCCTTGAGGTCCACCGGCTTTGTTTTCTCCCCCTGCAGGGTATAACCGGTCCCCGGATGCTCCTGCATGCCTGTCATGGCGGTCGTCCGGTTGTCGCAGATGACGATCACCGCATCCCCTTTGTTGTAGGCCAGGTTAAGAAGGGGCGTGATGCCGCTGTGAAGGAAGGTGGAATCGCCGATCACGCCGACGATCTTTCCCCTTCCCTTCTCTCCCAGGGCCTTGCTCATTCCGTGGGCCATGCCGATGCTGGCGCCCATGCAGATGCAGGAATGCAGTCCCTCGAGAGGTTTCATGAATGAAAGTGTATAACAGCCGATGTCCCCCGTAACGAAGGTCTTCAGGCGGCTCAGGACGTGGAAGAGTCCGCGGTGGGGACAACCGGGACAGAGGTTGGGCGGCCGGGGAGGAATGTCGACGGGGCAAGAGATGGATTCCGGTTTTGTACCGGAAATGGCCGTCTGTACGATTCCCGGATCGAACTCGCCGGTATAGGGGAAAATCTCCTTTCCGATCACGGAAATGCCGAGGGCTTTGATCTGCTCTTCGAAGAACGGATCCATCTCCTCCAGCACGTAGATCTTTTTCACCTTTCGGGCGAACTCACGGATCATGCCCACCGGGAGCGGGTATACCATCCCCAGCTTCAGATAGGAATAATCGCGAAAGGCGGCCTTCGCATAGTGGTAGCACATGCCGGCCGTGATGATACCCACTTCTGGATCGTTGATTTCCATTCGGTTCTCCGGGAACGTCTCGGCGAATTCCCGGAGGGCATTCATTCTTTTTTCCACTTCCACGCGCCGGACCCGGGCGTTGAAGGGGACCATGACATACTTGGCGGCGTTGATGTTAATGGCTGTGCGGTCTTCCACCGGGACTGGATCTTCGGGCGTTACGACTGCCTTGGAATGGGAGAGTCTCGTCACGGATCGCAGGAACACCGGCGTGTCGAATCGTTCGCTCATTTCAAAAGCGATCTTGATGAATTGCCGCGCCTCCTCTGAGTCAGCCGGCTCGAGCATCGGGATCTTGGCGAATTTCGCGTAATTCCGGTTGTCCTGCTCGTTCTGCGAACTGTGAAGCGACGGGTCGTCGGCGGAGACGATCACCAGGGCTCCGTTCGTTCCGGTATAACTGACGGTGAAGAGAGGATCGGCGGCAACATTTACACCGACATGCTTCATGGTCACAAGGGCCCTCGCCCCGGCCAGGGCGGCACCGATCCCCACTTCCAGGGCCACCTTTTCATTGGGGGACCATTCGGCATACACGCCTTCATACCGGGCGAACTCTTCCATGATCTCCGTACTCGGAGTTCCGGGATAACCGGAACCGAAGCGGACTCCGCATTCATATGCACCGCGGGCGATGGCTTCGTTTCCCGACATCAGCCGTTTTCCCGCTGCCCCATTCTTTCTCGATGCTGTCATTTGCCTTTCCTCTTTATGTCCCGGAGGGCGTCCGCGGCAATCCGGTCAAAGATCATTCCGGCCATGGCCATCCGCCCCTCCTGGGTTGTGTGAATAATATCTGTAAAAACGTCGCCACGCTCTGTATCATAAATGTCGCTGACATCAAAGAAATTCAGGGTGGGAAAGCGCTCCTGGCGCATCGACCGCACCATTCCCCTCATCTCTTCGTAATAAGACCGCCCCTGTTCGGCGCAGAGAGGTTTTTCCTTCGCTCCCAGGTGGTCCTTGTAATAAATCAGGGGCTGGAAAAATGCGGCAAAGCGGGCGTCGGCGCCGGAGAGGGCCGTCTGGGCCTTCATTGCGTTTCCCAGGTAGGCGGCGACGATCTGTTCCTTCCAGGGGGCTGTCTCGAAACCGGCCTGCTTCCGGAGTTCCTCCTGGCCCAGGAGCCATTCATTAAGGAAAGGATAGCGGGCAGCGGCGATCCGGAACAGGTTGCTTCCCAGGGCAATGGATTTCGTGAGGCTATACTGCCGGCGGGTTTCAATCAGGGGATTTTTCTCATAAGCCATGAAATTGAATGGATATCCAGGACGCGGGTCCCAGCCGAGAGGAGAGATAAGATCGTTGCCCCCGTTGTAAAAAATGACGAAGTCGGGCCTGTAATCCAGGACCTCATGTGCGACGCGGGCAAGTTCCATCCCGGAATTGGAACTGACAACGCCGAAGTTGAACACCTCCACATTTTTCGCCCCCATCTCATGGAACCGTTTTTCAATCAGTTCCGCGATGGGCGGCTCTCCGTCATATGCAGTTGAGCCCCCGAGGAAGAATATGCGATAGCTCCCCGTCTGCGCCTTGGCCGGGGATCTTCCCCTGTATCCAAGATCGTTGTGCCCTCCTCCGGGCTTTCCCTTGAACATGATGAAGGGTTCGGGATGCCTCGTCTGCTCCACCGGGAACATGCGCTCAAATGGGGAGCGGCTGTCGATAAAGAGCGTGCTGAACCAGTCGATGAAAATCAAACCTATAAACAGCGTCGCCGCAAGAAGAAGAACATTCAGCATCCCTACCCGCACCCTGTTGCGGGTAGAAGGCGGGGAAACGCTTTGCTTCCCCTGCTGATTCGGTTCCTCGGTCATTCCGATTCCTCCCTGGAAGGCATTCTGCTCTCGATGATCTTTGCCGGAATTCCGGCCACAACCGCATAAGGTTCAACGTCGGATGACACGACGGCGCCGGCGGCCACGACGGCTCCGCAGCCGATCGTCACGCCCTTGAGAATTACCGCATGGGCCCCGATCAACACGTCGTCCCCGATCGCCACCGGCGATAGGACATGGTCCCTGGACGTTATGGGAATCCCCGGCCGGCCGAGTTCATGATCCGAAGACACGATGACGGCAAATGGGCCGATCATGACTCCGTCGCCGATCGTGATGCCTCCCCTCCCGTCCAGAAGTGCCCCCGTGTTTACGGAGAATCGATGTCCAACGATGAGGCCGTAGGTATGGGTGAAATAAACGCCTGGGTAGATGAGGGGAAAGGAGGGAAGTCTTTTGAACAGCGAGCGGTACAGGGCATAGCGGATCGCCATTCCCTCAAGGGAAGGCAGGTTGCGAGTGATCCAGCCTCCATATTCCTCGAACCAGAGGTGAAGGGCGTGGGATCCGTATTTTTTCAGAAACCGCCCGAGCGGTCCACGGGTCTTCTCCTTCATCCTTTCCCTCCCCTCGTATTCTCTCCGTCGGTCCGCCTGATGACGATCCGGGCAAACATGGCCATGGCCGGCCAATACGGCTTCAGCGCTCGCTCCAGGGAACGCCATAACGGGAATGTCCATCCGGGCTGGAGGCCTCTCAGGGAGACGCCCCCGGAGAGGAGATATCGAACGGGCATCATTGGATCGACGCTTTCAATCCGGAGCAGAGGAAACTCGGTGTGAAAGCGGTCCCTGTCACGGTTGAAGACGATCCAGGGCAGGGCGGAGTTGGCCCCCGAGAGAGGTCCGCTGCTTGGGAACTCCCAGGATTGAGCATCCGGATCGAAAGGCTCGGGATGAAGGCGGCGATAGACAAATCGGGACCAGGAAGTGACCCACGGTTCAATCATGACGACCGATCCGCCGGGCCGGAGACAACGAACCGCCTCCCGGAGGAAAGCCTCCGGTTTGGGAAGATGATGAAACACGTCTGTCATGGTGAGCGCTCGCAGCGATGCATCGGCAAAAGGAAGAAACCCCGCGTCCAGAACAACAGCCACATGAGGACAGGTCAGGATCTCCGATTTGACAACGCCGGGAAGAAACTCTTCCAGGTGGCCTGCTCCTGAACCCAATTCGACGACCGGGCCGTCCACGTCGGGTAGACCGGCCACGATGCTCTCATACCATTCGTCATAAAGACGCCGCAAAAACGGTTTGCTCCGGATGATTCTCCGCCTGACCTCTGTCGTCGCGGGATCATCGACATCCAGGCCTCGAGCCAGGGGATGAAGGAAGAGATTCTTGATCATCCGGCATGCCGAAATTAGATGAATTTGATTCTCCGGGCGGCGAACGCAACCATTTTGAGCAGAAGCCAGCCATGACTCCAGCGCTGGATCTGGGTGGTGCCGTAAGTCCGCTCCCGGTATCTCACCGGCAGATCGACGATCTTCAGGTTCAGCTTTGCAGCACCGAAAATCAGGTCAAAATCGCCGAAGGGGTCAAAGTCTCCGAAATAGGATCGGTTCTGTTCAATTCGTCCGTACTCTTCCCTTTTCAGGACCTTGGTTCCACAGAGAGTGTCTTTGATCGACTGTCCAAGGAGCCAGGAAAAGGTCAGGCTGAAAAACTTGTTTCCCAGGAGATTGAAAAAGCGCATCGCCCTGTTTTCCATGGGATAGACAAGACGAACCCCGTTGACAAATTCCGCCTTGCCCGATGTGAGGGCTGCGAGAAAGCGGGGCAGGTCTTCCGGGGGCACCGTGAGGTCTGCATCCAGGATCATCAGGACATCTCCCGTCGCCTTGGAAAAACCGAGACGGACGGCATCACCCTTTCCGGCCCCCGTCTGGCGATGGAGCTGGCAGCGACGATGCGGGTTTTCGGCAATGGCCTTCTCGATTGCCTCGTAAGTTCCATCCCGGGAATGTCCCTCGACGAAGACCAACTCGATTCCCCGGCCCATTTCCGGTGTACGGGAAAAGATGCGCGGGACATTGCCCGCCTCGTTCCGTGCCGGGACGATAACCGACACAAGGGGAGCAGGATCCGGTGCTGCGTCATTGGAGCATGGCCGTGCAATGAGAAAATTTGTCAGGGCGAACCAGCGGAAAGGCCAGAACCTCACCGCATAGCGGTTGAGAAGCGACGAGAACAGGGGAATGCGAAAGGGCCAGAGAATTTCAGGCCAGGAGCGGATCATCTCGAAATCAGTCAGATAGAGCAGATTAGCCACGTCCTCGACGGTCAGCCAGTTCTGCGGGAGAGTGGGAGTGGCCAACCCCCATTTCTGGACAAATTCCAACGGTTTCTCCCAAAGGTGGCTGTACAGGTTGATCACGACCCGCGTTCGGGAGTGACAGTTCGGCCGGACGACTTCAAATACCTGTTGGACATCCCAGAGATCGTTCAGGAGATCGGAAATAATGATGAAATCAAAAGTCTCGTCCAGCTTCAGACTGTGGATGTCCTCGCAGACAAAATGGATTTCCGGGTGGCGCTGTCTCCCCCGTTCAAGCATGGCAGCGGAGAAATCAACCCCTACCCCCCGGGCGGGACGGACGGAAGCGAGCAGGTCTCCCTGGCCGCATCCCAGTTCCAGAACCTTGGAACCGGGCGGAATCAGGAAGCGATAGACCTCGGAAAGACGGGAGCGATAAGCGCCTCCCCAGCCATGCCCCGGAGGATTGCCAGTTTGAGCAACACTGTCCCAATGCGAGGAGCGAGTCTGATAAAACCGGTGGCCGTCCTGTGCTTCTTCCCGGATGTTCTGCAGTCCGTTGGAATGATTCTTCACGGTTGGTCCTTTCCCTCCGGGAGATTCCGCCGTTCCAGGATCAATACATGTTCATCCTCGTAAACCGGACGATATGGAGCGGAGGATTTCCCGAACAGAGTGGAGAATACATCCCGGCCTGATCTCAATTGCTCTTCCGGGTAGGACGGGTTTGTCACAAAGGACCCGTCGCTGAACGACGTACCCGGTGCCTTCCAGATCCAGCGACCCGTCATGGCCCGGCTGAGAATGATAACTTGCGGATTGTCCCTGTTGATCGACTCGCTTCTGATTCCCCACTCAATCAGAGTATTTTTAAACTTGGGCGGAACATAGGCGTAAAAATCGGCCAGGATCCTTGTATCTGGAGAATACCGCTCTTCCAGGACACGTCCTGAAGCGAGCCGGGCGTCTGATTCCTTGTTTGAACAGGAAGCCATGGAGTGTACAGCATTCAGGTTAGCCGGTACGATAAGAATGAGCAGAGCAAAGAAAAGGAACGCCCTTCCCTGTTCCTTCATCTGACGGGACAGAATCGACCAGCCGATGAAAGACAGGAGAATGAGAAAGGGGATGAGGTGAAATGCGTAGCGCACTTCGCGAGACTTGACGCCCAGAAGGATGTACAGAAGCGCAAAAAGGCAGTAGGCTCCGATGACAATCCGGTTCAGCATATTGGGTTCCCGGAGGCCTTCTTTCCGCTTCATGGCCCGGACCAGAAACCACAGTGCGGGAAGCAGCCCTGCCAGAAGGACAAGGGCGCCTGATGGAAAAAAAGATCTGTAGAGGACAGGGAACCAGAGCAATGGATTGGCCGACGTGATCTGTCCGGTTGATCCGACAAATCCTGTCAGCGTGTACATGACAATCAGTTTCAGCCAGCGAACGAAATGGATGAAGTTGAAAATGACGTAAGGGTTAAAGATAAGCCATCCCAGCAGAAAACAGAGAAGAAACGGCAGAGCTTTCCCGCGGAGTTTTCCGGCCAGGGAGATTTCCGGTCGATCGTTCAGCAAGGCCGGGATGAAGAGAAACGGCAGGATGAAGATCCCTCCGTATTTTGTTCCGAAGGCCATGCCGGCCAGAAAAGCTGCCCAGTTGGCGTTTCGGAAGGTGTGGGTTTTCATGGCTACCCAGGCGGCCGCCACGATCAGCAGGGTCTGCGTGATGTCGGGGTGGATCGTCTGGGACCAGTAGTAGATTTGCTGGACGGAAGCAAGAAGGAGTACGGCCAGCCAGGACAACTCGCGGGATTCAACAAGGAGCAGCGACAGGCGCTGGAAAAAAAAGAGGAGCAGGAGGAATGAAAAAACGGTGATGAGGCGGTAGTTTATGGCCAGGAAAGACACCGTCGTGTCCCGGTTGTAGTCCAGGAACTGGAAAAAACGAATGCTCCAGTAGGCCAGCGTGTTGAAGAAAAAACCATACTGGAACATGCCGTCGGGCGAAAGGTCGCCTTCGGCGAGGTTCTTCTGGGTACGGGCTACGGCCGCCGTCTCATCGGATTCGAAAACGGACATCATCTGGATGCTGTCGATTCCGAAGTGAATATTGACCAGGGCGGCCCAAAGCTGGACAGCCAGGATCGCGAAAAGAACAGCGTAGAACAGGCGAGACCGGACATCCTCGCGTTTGAGGAAGTCCGGAACGGCCTGCAGATTGGATAGGCTCGGCATGATTGGTCAGGTTGGGGGTCGCCCTACCCCAGCGTGGCGATTTTTACCTTGATGAGACTCTCCACAAAGGGATCGTTGCTCTTCCCCAGGGCCTTCTTGTAGTATTCCAGCGCCTTCGCCGAATCGTTCAGGGACTCGTGAATCCGGGCGATGTTTCGTAAGGTTATGGACTCGAAATGGATCCCGCCCTTCGATTTTTCCGCTTTTTCAAAAGAGGAGAGGGCACTCTTGAAATCCCCTTTTGCCTCGTGGCAATATCCCTCCCCCGTATAGGCCAGCGTCACGAGGTCGCTTCGGGCAGGGGCGTTGGAGAGGAAAGCCTGGTAGGCTTTCAGGGAGGCGTCATAGTCTTTCAGGAGGTAATGGATGTTACCCAGGCGGAATGAGGCCAGGGCTGCCGCATTGCTTGAAGGATGACGGGTCACGACCTCCTGGTAGGCCTTGATGACGTCCGCCGGCTGAACCTGTTCGCCCCGGGCCTTGCTCATTGCCTGCCCGTAGAGCGCGGAGGCGCTTTTTTCATCATACCATCGATAGACAAACCACCCACCGACCAGAAGAACGAGCAGAACGGCGATTGCAGTGCCGATATAAAACTGCTTCCTGTTTTCCGATAGGTATCGGGTTATCTCCATGATCAGGGTCTGGAAGCGATCCGGCCCTTTCAGGTCCAGTTCCTGGGTCTTATCCGCCATGCTTTTCTCCTTTCAATTGAGGCTCGTGATGAAGGACCTGCCGGACGCAGAACTCAGGCAGCTTTACAATTTGCCCGTTCCGATCCGTGCAGGCATGGACCGAGTACCCCTCCACCATTTTCACCTCCCGCTGTTCATCCCAGATCTCGTAGTGAAACTTTACACTCGCGCGTTTGAGATAGGCAATTTCCGTTTCCAACGTCAATAGCTGGTCGATCCGGGCCGGGACAAGATAGTGACAATAGACGCGGGTCAGAGGCAGAAGGAACGGTTCTCCCTCCATCCGGGCGTGGCTGAGGCCCATGTCGCGTAGCAATTCCGTCCGTCCGATTTCGAACCAGCGGATATAATTCGTATGATAGACAATTCCCATGGCATCCGTGTCCGCGTAGATAACCCGGACTTGGACGCGATGCCTAGGCATGGAGCCGCCCCAGAATGAACCGCTCCATCAGATGATGCCCCGGGGAGAGCAGGAGCCCCGATCTGCTCCCTTCCGCCTCCGAGTAGACGGTGCCCCGGCCCGAATTCTCTCCACTCTCAGAGGAAAGGACCGCGAAGGGGCTCGGTTCGGCCGAGTGGGTTCGAAGGACGATCGGTGTCGGGTGATCGCTCAACACCATGACCCGGTAAGGTCTCAGCCCTTCCAGTCCCTTCAGGACTGTGCCGACTACCTTTTCATCGAAATCTTCGATGGCCTTGATCTTTCCGTTGATATCTCCTGCATGGCCCATTTCGTCGGGGGCTTCCACGTGAACGAAGACGAAATCCATCTCTTCCAAGGACTCGATCGCTTTTTGCGCCTTGCCGATGTAGTTTGTATCCGTGAAGCCGGTGGCGCCCTCGACCCGGATGACTTTCAGGCCGGCATACACGCCCATTCCATTCAGGAGATCCACCGCCGAGATCATTCCCCCGCGGATGCCGTATGTTTCCGTGAGCGGAACGAGGCGAGGGGCAAGCCCCTGGCCCCAGGGCCAGATTGCGTTGGCTGGTTTTTTCCCGTCTGCAATCCGCTGCCGGTTGACTGGATGGTCCTTCAAAATCGGAGCGGCGTCCCTCATGAGGTGCAAAATGGCCTGCTCCCCTTCCCCTTTTGGAAGGCAGGACATCGTACTTTGCCCCGTAATATCATGGGGTGGAGTGGTGACCAGAGAGGACTTCCCCCCCTTCCAGACCAGGAGGTGCCGGTAGCTGATGCCTGGGTGGAACTGGAATTCCCTGCTTCCCAGGGAGCGCTGCAGGTCGGCTATGATCTGCGCGGCCTCGTCCGTTCCGATGTGGCCGGCACTGTAGCTGTCCATCACGTCCAGGCGATCCCCCCCGAGGGTCACCAGGTTGCAGCGGAACGCCACGTCGCCGGATTCAAGACGGACACCCATGTTGGCCGCTTCAAGAGGTCCCCGGCCGCTGTAGACGCGACGCGGGTCGTAGCCGAGCACGGACAGGTTTGCCACGTCACTGCCCGGCTTGAGTCCTTCCGGGATGGTATCCACGAGCCCGATCAGGCCTGTTCCGGCAATACGGTCCATATTGGGTGTCCGGGCGGCCTCCAGGGGCGTTTTTCCACCCAGTTCGGCCAGAGGCCGGTCCGCCATTCCGTCTCCCAGAAGGATTGCATATTTCATTACAGATTTTCGTCCTCGATCCGGATCACGATCGTTTCTCCGTGGACCACGTCAAGCCGGTCGATATGCTCGAGGGCTTCCCGAACATCCTTTTCCCTGGCCTTGTAGGTGGTCATCACGACCGGTACGGCCCCGCCCTGCTTTTTTCCTTTCTGAATGACGGAGGCGATGCTGATGTTCTTTTCGCCCAGAATACCAGAGATCTTCGACAGAACCCCGGCCCGGTCAGCGGCGGTGAAGCGGAAGTAGTAGTTTGTCGTCATCTCGTCAAAAGGGACAAGGCGAATGTCTTCGAGGAAATCTTCCCCGAGGGTCCGGTGAGGAACCCTGCAGGAGATACCTTTGAGTATCTGGCGTGAGATGTCCACCACATCTCCGATGACGGCACTGGCCGTCGGCATCATGCCCGCGCCCTGCCCATAGAGAAAAACAGAGTCCGCCGCATCTCCCACGATATGGAAGGCATTGAAATTTCCGTTCACATTGGCCAGCAGGTGATTCGATGGAATCATCGTGGGATGGATCCGCGCCTCCACGGCCTGTCCCCGCTGAATGGCGATTGCAAGAAGCTTGATCCGGTAGCCGAGTTCGCGGGCGAATTCGATGTCCTGTTCGCTGATTCGGGTGATTCCCTCCCTGTAAAGGTCGCTGAGATTGACTCGCTTGCCGTACGCGAGAGAAAGGGTAATCGCCAGTTTATGAGCCGTATCGGTTCCTTCGATATCAAAGGTCGGGTCTGCCTCGGCAAAACCAAGGGCTTGGGCCTCCCGGAGGACGACGTCGAAGGCTTTTCCCTCGTCGGTCATCTTGGTGAGTATGAAGTTGGAGGTGCCGTTCATGATCCCCAGGATCGACAGGATGCGGTTGGCCACAAGGGATTCCTTGAGCGTCTTGATGATGGGAATGGTCCCCCCGACGCTGGCCTCGAAGCCGATGTCCACCTTTGCAGATTCGGCGGCGCGGAATATCTCATCGCCGTGTGTGGCCAGAAGGGCCTTGTTGGCGGTAACGACGTGTTTGTTATTCTTCACGGCCTGGAGAATGAATGTCCGGGCCGGCTCATATCCCCCGACAAGTTCAATAACGATGTCGATCTCCGGATCGGACAGGATAATCCCCGCATCAGTTGTCAGCAGGTTTCTGTCCACGGAGGCGGCGCGCGGGCTCTCGATGTCCAGATCAGCAATCCGTTTCAGGACGATCTTCGCTCCCAGTCTACGGGAGAGCATGTCGGCGCTTTCCTGGAGGATCCGGACCACTCCGGTACCAACGGTGCCAAAACCGATCAGTCCGAGCGATATGGTTTTCATAGGTCGATCCCTTTCCCGGAAATCCGTGAAATACACGCTGGTTACTACATGGATGGGGCTTTGCGAACCCGCTGTTTCTATATCAGGAATTTGGGATTGTCAAAGCAATTGTTGTGCGGGAATCGAGGAGATTCGGGCATTGGCGGGCCGAACAGGTCAGGAGGGCTTGTGCATCTTGTGCAGGAACTGATTCATGATGAATTCATTCATCAGAACCTTGCGTTCGGGAGTGGAGAAAAGGAAAGCGCTGGAGACGAATTCTAGATCCAAGGCAGACGCCTTGTCGAGGCGTGGCACGACATCAGACAGTTTTTTTACCGCTTCCAAGGCTTTGGGGGACCGTTTCGCCAGTTCTTCCGCCATGGCCACTGCCTCTTTCATGAAGTTGTCCGGGGGCGCCACCTTGTTGATCAGGCCGATGCGAAGGGCCTCCCGGGCGCCGATCGGCTCTCCCAGCATTGTGATTTCCTTAGCTTTGGCCATGCCGACCAGTTGCATGAGTGGTCCGAAAAGTGGATTCAGTCCGAATTTCAATTCGGGATGGCCGAAAATAGCGCTTTCGGAGGCGATGATGATGTCGCAGACAACGGCCAGGTTGAAGCCTCCGCCGAGGGCGATTCCTCCGACTGCGGCGACCACGGGCTTGCGGAATGTGTAGATCTTGGAAAGGTAGCGGACCATGGAGCGAAAATAATCGTCGATCTGTTCGTCGAGAATCTCTGACATTTCCTTGATGTCCATGCCGGCGGAGAAAACATACTCGCCGCCGGTCAGCACAATCGCACGAACATCGCAATCATCCTCCAGGAGAAGCAGTGCCTCCATCAGCTCCCGGCGCATATCGGAAGACAATGCATTCATCTCGTGGGGGCGGTTCAGCGTCAGGATAGCGATGCTGTTCCGTTTCTCTAGGAGTATCGTTGCATCTTCCGTTGTCTGGTTCATGCCGGAAATCCTTTGTTGAACGGATTCAATCTCACAGAGTGGATCCGTTCAGATACAGGTAATGTGCGCCAACCGGACCAGCAGGTTGCTCCCGCAGGGCCTTGACTACATAAGATCGTGCATCCTGAAGCAGGAATTCAAACAGGGAGGAACGTTTTTTGGGCGGCCAGATAACCTCGGGATCTCCCTTGATTCCGGAAAGAGCACCGGCTACGCGAACGGCCGTTGTCATGTCTCCCAACTCATCCACAAGACCGAGCTTCATGGCCCTGCGACCGGAAAAAACACGTCCGTCCGCAAAGGTGCGAAGAGCATCCTTTGAAAGCTTCCGGTTGACTGCGACCGAATCGAGAAACTGATCGTAAATGTCGTCGACGAGGTCCTGGAGGAGTTCCCGCTCCTCATCCGTCATGCCCCGGGCGGGTGTTCCGATATCCTTGAATTTTCCACTCTTGATGACAGTTGCCCGGACGCCGATCTTCTTCATCAGCTCTTCGGCATTGGCGAAGTGCATGATTGCGGAGATGCTTCCCGTGATGGTCCCTGGATTTGAGATGATACGATCGGATGCGCAGGCGATCAGATACCCTCCTGAAGCGGCGATTGAGCCGAGGGAGGCAACGACTTTTTTCTTTTTCCTCAACTCCAGGATGGCTCCGAAGATCTCCTGTGACGGTGCAACGCCTCCACCGGGAGAATCGATCCTAAGAACCACGGCTTTGATGGAAGGATCTTTCCCAAACGCTTCAAGCTGCTCCACGGTGTCTTTGGAGCCCGTGATCACGCCGTCGACCGTTACGACCCCGACCTTGTCCGCCAGGGTGAGGGATCGCTTCCCACCGGAAAGGTTGCCGAGGGTATAAACGGCTGCGAAAAATGCCGTTCCCGCGACAAGGAGCATCAACAGGCCGAAAAGGATAGGATGTCTTCGGATCATGACTCTGGGAGCGCTTTCCGGGACTTCACCGCTCCGGATCTTGAAGTTTAGCGTTTGCCAGCGCTTTCCCCAGATTGGATCCGATGTTCTCCCGGTTGTTGAGGTATTGCGTGGTGGAATGGCTGCCGTCCACGGAAGCCTCGTAATCCTTGACGCTAAGGCGGATCTTACGGTTCTTCGAATCCACACTCTTGACAACGGCGGAGATCACATCTCCCACGGCAAACAACTCCGAGGGAGATTTGACGCGCCGCTGGCTCAGTTCGGAGATGTGGACGAGACCTTCGATGCCCTCCTCGATCTCGACAAAGATTCCGAAGTCCGTCAGGTTGGTCACCTTTCCTGAAACGATGGTGCCTGTGGCAAAGCGCTGGGCCAGCTCTTCCCAGGGGTTTCTCTCGATCTGTTTGATGCCCAGGGAGAACTTTTCGTTTTCCACGTCCACATGGAGAACCACGGCCTCGATTTCCTGTCCCTTCTTGTAGAACTCCGAGGGGTGTTTCACACGCTGTTTCCAGGAGATGTCCGATACATGAACCAGGCCGTCAATGCCGTCCTCAACGCCCACGAAGATTCCGAAATTGGTGATGTTCCGGATCGTCCCGCGAATGACTGTCCCTTCGGGATACTTCTGGCGGAGGTTCTCCCAGGGATTTTGCGTGGTCTGTTTGAGTCCGAGAGAAATGCGCTTCGATTCCTGGTTGATGTCCAGAATCATGACCTGAACCTTCTGTCCTACCTGAAGCACCTTCGATGGATGGCGAATCTCCCGGGTCCAGAACATCTCCGAAATGTGGATAAGGCCTTCTACGCCTGGTTCCAACTCGATGAATGCACCGTAATCGGTGACGTTCACGACGCGGCCGTCAATGACGGATCCGACGGGATACTTCTCCAGAATTGTATGCCATGGGTTATCGGCAAGCTGCTTGAGGCCGAGGGATACCCTCTCCTTTTCACGGTCGAAGGAAAGAACTTTGACCGTGATCTTGTCACCTCGCGAGAAACCATCCGAAGGTCTGGAGATCCTGCCCCAGGAGATGTCCGTCACATGAAGAAGGCCGTCGATTCCGCCCAGATCTACGAATATTCCGTAGTCTGTGATGTTCTTGATGATCCCTTCGACGATGATTCCTTCTTCGATCTTGCCGAGGGTCTCTTTCTTCAGCTCTTCCCGTTCCCGCTCAAGAATGGTTCTCCGGGAAAGAACCACATTGTTTCGTTTTCGGTCGTACTTGAGGATTTCAAAAAGATAGGTCTGGCCGATATATCGCTCCAGATCCCGAACCGGCCTGATATCCACCTGCGATCCGGGTAGAAATGCCGGAATCCCTATATCTACGGATAGTCCCCCCTTGAGACGTTCGACAATGGTCCCGCGGATAGCTCTGTTTTGTTCATAGGCGGAGCGGACATTTTCCCATACTTTGATTTTCGCCGCCTTTTCCCTTGAGAGAACCAGATTGCCATCCGAATCCCTCTTGTCTACTAGAATCTCGATTTCATCTCCGACAGCGACGGTGATGTTTCCGTCGGCGTCCTTTAGTTCCCGTGCCAGGATGTAACCTTCCGTCTTCCAGCCCACATCCACCATGATCACGTCCAGGCCGATCTGCACGACCTTACCCCGGACGATTTCACCCATCTGGAGGTTCTGAAGGCTCTGCTCATACAGTTCCTTGAAACCGAACCCCTCATCTGATTTGTCAGTCTGGATTTCGCTGGATTGACTCTGGTTTTCCTTGTCTGTTTCCTGATTAACCGTCATGTCGTTGCCGTTGGCCATAGACCTGAATACCCCCTGAAATTTTTCAACCCGTATGAACTAAGCCGCCTAACATAGGCATCATTAAAGATCAAGTAATTTCAATCAGGGAACGTATCGAAAAAAGCGGACTTTCCCTTTTGGGCCTGCGAATCAATCCGTTTTGTCCTTATCTGAAACAGGTTGGACTCAATCCTCCCTGCATTTCCGGCGATTCCTCTGCCTCCTTCCGACCTCGCAAAGCATTTCCTCCACGACTTCCTCGGCTGTCAGGAGCGAGCAGTCGATCACGTGAGATCCCTCGGCAATCCTCAAAGGAGCCACGGATCGCAGACGGTCCTGCCGGTCCCTTTTCTGAAGGTCCTGATGTACCGAGTCAAGATTCACGTTTTCATGGGAATGTTCCAGTTCCCTGTATCTCCGGAGCGCCCTTTCTTCCGGTGCGGCATCCAGATAAAATTTGACGTCTGCCTCAGGGAAGACCACCGTTCCCATGTCGCGTCCCTCCGCAACAAGCGATCCCTGTTCGGCGACCCGTCTCTGGACGGAAAGAAGCGCTTTTCGAACTGGTCCATGCGCCGAAATGGCGGATGCCAGAATGCTGATCGGTTCACCCCGGATTTTTGACGTCACATCCTCCCCATCCAGCAATACCCGCATGCCAGCATCGCCCTGGAGAAGATCGATTTTCGTCCTTTCGCACAAACTGTCGAGTGCAGCCGCATCGGCCGATGGGATCCCTTCCCTCTGTGCCTTGAGCGCCAGAGCCCGATAAAGGGCACCGGTATCCAAATATAGAAAGGACAGGCAACGAGCCAGTGCCTTGGCTACCGTGCTCTTGCCGGCTCCGGCGGGACCATCGATCGCAATCAGGAAGGGGGGGGGCATGTGAGGTCCCTTTCATTCCCCTGTGCGACATTCATGCTGGGGAATATAAATCGGCGACCGAGCGGTCGGTACAGCAATGCCGCCGCCATACAGCCGAGGCTGTCGAAAGCGGCATCAAGGAGAGAGGCATCTCGACCGGGAATGAAGGATTGATGCCACTCGTCGCTCATGCCATACATCGTACCCGTGAGGATGGTCAGAAAAATTGCCTGGCGGGCGATTCGCTGCGTCGGAGAGGTATGGAAGAGGTGCATCAGAACCACGCCGAGACCTGTATAGGCCAAAAAGTGAAGAATCTTGTCGAAATTCGGGATGGCCGAAGCATCGGGGGGCGGACCAGGCATGGATGAGAGACAGAAAAGAAGGAACATGTAGAAAAGAACAGGGAAGCGATAACGGATATTTCGATTTTGGACTGTCGCCTGGCTCATAGAGGTTTTTGGGAAGTCGCTTCCGCCCTTCCCTCTGACTGTTCCCTTGCCTGACGGAGCCGCTCTGCGAGAGGGCCATCGCTCCTCCACAACCAGCAACTATCAAGAAGAAGCTCGGGATCCAGATGCTGTTTCAGACCGGATCCTTCATCGCGCAGACGGCTCATGATGGTCCAAAGCCCCTGTACGGCACCAGAGCTCATTGTCATGATCAGGTTTGTCAGGTGTTGACAGCCTGCTCTCTTGCCCAGCATTTGTTTCACTTCATTGGTGAAACCGGCCCGTATCCGCATTCCTACGAGCCGACGGATAGAATCCCGGGCCTCGGTACATTCTTCGATGGGAACGGTTGGCATATCCGCCTCGGCATCGAGGATCGTCAAATCCGGAACACTCAAGGTCATCCGTGCCGTCATGCCGTGAATGATCCCGGGATCGTGAACCCGGTTGGCGGTGTAGAGAAAAAAAGGGACATACCTCTCGTCCGCGAGGGATGCCTCCACAAAAAGCTTACCGTCCGGCGTCTCGTAACAGTCGATGGCGATATTTCTCGAATGGATCCGTTCCTTCTGCTTCATGAATGGGTTAAAGTCTCCTTCATTGGGCAAATCCGATTTCCCGGGCATAGGAAAACTGACGCCGCCAGGGGGTTCCGGGATGTGCCCTGTCGAAAGGTTCCGGCCCGATGATCCGGAGCGACTCCTCGTCGATTGCGACTGGATGGATTCCAGTGATGAATCCTGCGTCTGATGCGATCGAGGGGTTCTTTCCGGGAAGGCAGTCGCAGTCCACAGTAATATTGAGAAGCGCATTGATCAGGATTGTCCGGCCTTCAATCATCCGCCAGACGGCCGCCGCAGTTTCCACGAGTTTTTCCTGAAAGACCGTTTCATCCGTATCCCAGAGGATCCGGAGGGCCACTTCAGGGCAGGCGCCGATGCATTGTGCGCAGCCGATGCAGGTTTCGAGATCGTAGGTTGGAAACTCCCCTTCTTCCATGCAGGCGGCGCCGACAGGGCATATTGCAGTGCAAACACCGCATTTGGTGCAGCGCGACTCCTCCAATGTGGGGGACACGTCGGCATGCATCCGCTGCTTCTGGGCTCGAGAGGCGAAGCCCATGGAGAGGTTCTTGATAGCGCCTCCGAATCCGGACGCCAGATGACCCTTGAAATGGGAAAAAATTACGAAACCATCGGCTCGTGTGAAGACATTCGCCACCTGAACCGTTTCGAAGTGACGGTAATTGGAAGGGATGGAAACGGTGTCCCGGCCGTCGAGACCGTCCGCGATCAGGACGGGGCAGCCCAGGAATTCTTCAGAATAGCCGTGACGGGAGGCCGTTGTTAGCGAATCCTTTCCATTTCGGCGGCTTCCAGAATAAAGAACTGTTGTATCAAAAACAAAGGGATGTCCGCCTTTTTTCAGGATCCAGTCGATGATGGCTTTCGCATAATCGGGGGGGAGGAAACTGCGGTTACCCCTTTCACCCCAGTGAAGCTTGACGCCGATGCGGTCACCGGGATGAAAGGGGTTTTTTAGAAGCTCCAGAACATCATGCAGAGCAGGGCTCCAGATTTCGACCTTTGATCTGTGTTCCTGAGTTCCAGTCATATCGATAGGAACTGTGATCGTACGGAAGGCAGAATACGGAAGACCAATCTGTCATTCTCTCTAGAGAACAAAGATGACCCTCAAGCCTCCGACCCAGTAATACCACCCGGTTCCGGCTCCGGCCGACGACCCGCCACCGGCGGGCGAATTGCCCCACTCACCGGTCGCTTCAACAGCCACCCGGTTACCGAATCGATATCCAACAAGGCCGGTAACACCTCCGAAAATGCCGCTGAAGTGCTCATCATTGCGACTGAAATCCTGGTAACCGGCATATGGTGTGACGTTCATGTAAAACGGCAGTTCGTAATAGCCGAAACCCACAAAGATGGAATGTGCCTGGTAATCATCAGGATCAAAGTAGCCGCCTCCGCTCTGACGGCGGAAATCCATGTGGCGGAATTGGTAACCAACGGAAACGGACGGCCTTCTCAAAAGCAGGTAGGCAATGCTCGCCTGTGTGTCATTCTGACCATTGCTGTCCGAATATTCGCGATGAGTGAAACTGCCCAGTATGGTGATGCGGTCTGTGGGGCGCTGGTTGAGCCATGCCTGATAGGTCATGGCCCTGATGTTGTTGTCGACGAGGTCTGTAAGGTAGTTGAAGGTTTCATTTGCAACATAGACGCCGGCGGATCCCCAAAGCACTTCCACATCGGCTTTCCCGTGCCAGGTGAAGAACTTGCCGTCCGAAAGCCCTACTCCACCACCGAGTCCGCCATACCAAGGCATCCTGGAATAGGTCGAGAGCTGGACAAAATCGGTCTCTTTGCCGGTAGCGAGAGCAATTGCATTGCCATTATCGTCGAATCCCGTACCTTCCCCTTGCAGTCTCAGTCGGGAGTAATCGATGTTTGTCTTGAAATTGCCGAGCCAGAACTGGGTTCCACCGTAAAGGGTCGTTACTCGGTTGTCGTCGTTGTCATAATAGAAGTTGGTGCCCGCATAGAGCCTGGGACGCATCTCCCAGAAGCGCTCGGCACGGAGATCGGAAAGCTCTTTTTCCTCTGCACTGTTTCGTGGTTTTATGCGTGCCAGGCTATCATCGGTAGCGGTCTTGTTTCCACTTGCCAGGAAGCCGTATGTCTGGCCGGTGCGAACATCAAAGTCGTCCGATTTTGCAAGAAGGGCTTTGTAATACTGGTCTGCCTTGCGGAAAAAACCCTTTGAACGGAGAGCGTTCGCCTTCGAAAGGTTGGCTTCACGGTTGTTTGGATCTTTGGCCAGAACGATGTCGGCCTGCCGAATGGACGCATCAAACTCGCCCTGCCAGAGAAGCACCTGGGTTAATTGGACACGCGCTTCCATATTTGATGGATCTTTGGCGATGACGTCTTCCAATTCCTTGGCGGATCTCTTGTGCATTCCAGCCCAGGCCATGACTGTCGCCATCTCCACGCGGGATGCAACCGGGAAACCACGGGAGAGATCCAGCGCCTTAACGTATTTCTCCGCGGCGGCCGGGTACTTCTCGGCTTCTGAGAGCACATCCCCTTCCGTCTTCAACTTATCAGCCTCGGGACCAACGGCAGCGACGGCCGCCTGTCTGGAATCGAGAACTTTTTGAATTTCACCGTTCAGATTCTTGAGTTCCTGTTCCTGGTAGGGATAGACAGGCTTTGCAGTCGGAATCGTTTTTTGCGATGCGGAAACATCACCCTTCTGAAAGTAAGCCCAAGCCAGCCCAAGACTTGTGTCGAAATCTTCACCACCTTTCAGAAGCTCGTTATAAATAGAGATTGCGGCGTCCAACTCGTCCTTGATCCGAAGGACTTCTGCCTTTACCAGAATAGCATCCCGATCATTGGCTTGTATGGCAAGCGCGGCATTGGCTTCTGCCAGAGCTTCATCCGGTTTTTCAGACCAGAGGAGGACTTTCGCGAGGTGTGCTCTCGCTTTTGTGTTTTTTGGATTTCGCTTCAGGATGGATCGCAATTCCGTGGAAGATGCCTCCAGTTTCCCCCCCCAGGAAAGACCGATTGCCACATCCGTCAACTGATCTTCCGGCAGCCTGTCCCGAAGTTCAGGCAACGCCTTGAGATAAGTGTCCGCGGCCTTTTCGTGTTGCCCCTCTGCTGTGTAATAATCTCCCATCTCTTTTAGTACAGTTGCCTTTTCCACATTGTCTTTCGCGGCGGCAAGGCGTTTATTGAAATCATCGATTGCATCGGCCGCAAAGGCAATTGTTACACAACAGAGAAAACTCACAAGCAGAAACAAAGAAACTTTCTTCATTCGCTTCTCCTTAAAAAAATTATTTAAAATAATGATAAATACAGATCTGTCCCATTGTGCAGTTCAGCAATCAAGCCGCCGCTGAGGCAGGTTTCTTTTCTCCTTTATGCCGCACAGTTTCCCATTTACCCCGGCCAAAGATAAATTGGAAGAAGGCTGAGAATCGCCAGAATGAATTGATCTGTCGATAACCGAAATTCTCCAATGCCCCGTAGGCAAGCATGACAAAGAGGTCACTCCATTTAGGATAGCGGCGGTATGTCAGCTCTTCGAGAAAAATGCCGGTCGTGGACAGAAAAATCCCGTAACCGATAGCCAGAAACAGGAACAGCATAAAGAAATCATAATCGATCATGCCAAGGATATATGACATGATGACAATGATGTATCCCAGGAACTCGATGATGGGACTGACCATTTCAATAAAAACATTGTAGGGCATCGCGAACATTCCAAGCCTGCCGTATCTTGGGTTGAAAATCGTCGTCTTGTGTTCCCAGATGCTCTGAATCATTCCCAGATGCCATCTACGTCGCTGACGGCCAAGCATTTTCAGGGTTTCGGGAACCTCCGTCCAGCAGATTGGATCGGAAACGAAGCGGATAACGTAGGGATCTCCTTTGAGACTGTAATGCTTGTGGAGGCGGATGACCAATTCCATATCCTCTGTCACGTTTCCCAGTCGAAAACCGCCGACCGTGATGACCGCAGCCTTTTGAAACAGCGAAAAAGCACCCGACAGGATCAGATTGCAGTTCAAAGCATCCAGGCCGACCCGGCCGAAGAGGAAACTTCGCAAATATTCGACAATCTGAAAAATTGCGAGGGAGCTTGATCGAGGAAGTTCAATCGATTTTACAACCCCTTTTTCACGCTTTACACCGTTGAGCACGCGGACAACGCCGCCGGAGGCGATGACAGGAACCGTACTCTGAATAAGCGGTGTAACCAGTCGAATCAGCGATTCCGGCTCAAAAACGGAGTCTGCATCAAGAGTACAGATGTACGGACTCTTGCAGACGTTGATTCCGCAATTGAGGGCATCCGACTTGCCTCCATTCTCCTTGTCGATGACGATCAGGTTCGGAATCTGGCTGGTATAATAAAACCCTTTGACCGGTCTGGTCTTGATGATGTCCCTGTATAGAGGGTCAATCCTGCGCAGATTATAGTGAGAGATCAGAGTTTGCAGCATATCATCCGTGGACCCGTCGTTGATAACGACTATTTCCGTCCAGGGATAAATGAGTGCCCGAACGGACTCGACTGTGCGGATAATCACGTTGCGCTCGTTTCTGGCAGGGATCAGAATCGCGACAGGAGGCATCTCCGAGCGATTTTCGAGATCCCGGAAGGGAGCATAACGGATTCGGCGGACATGCCGGAGGATAACAACCAGGGCTATGGCCAGGAGGATGGAATAAACTGCGTTGACCAACCCGAAGTAGAAACCGACGAAGTAGTTGAAGCCGATAACGATGGAATAAAGGATCGCTTTCATTGGGCACCGCCAGCATTCAGGATACTTTGGATTTCAGAGCGAACTTGGGGAGAACTGGTATTGGCTTCCACGGCATCGCGAAGCGGCGCCGAAAAACCAAGTTGATGCATCAATTGGAGAATCCGTTTAGCCTTTGTTTTTCTATCGCTTTCACGATCTCCAAGATAATCGATGAGTCCAAGCACATACCCGCTTCGCTGAATTTCTTCGCAGATGCTTTCCTTTGCATATTTGTCCGGTGTCTCCATGAGTTCGAGGAAGGTATCAATGGAAGACTCGCCAAGTTCGGAGAGGGCGAAGGCTGCGGAATCACGCACCTGCCATTTCTCGTCAAGTGCGAATTTTTTCAGCATTGCCATGAAATTATCACACTTTATCCTGCCGATTGTCTTTGCAGCCTGAAGACGGACAAACCACACCGGATCCGAGAGAAGGGGCTGAAGGATGGCCGGGTCGCAGGAAAAAGATACATTATCTTCGCGGGCCAGGAGACGGAGGGCTTTCCCCCGAACTTCAGGATCCGAGTGAGAAACCAAGGTGATAGCCAGATCGAACATTTCTTTGTGTGCAGGAAAACCGATCAGCGTCTCGACAAGCAGGGCGAGAATCTTAGGGTCCGCTGTTTTGCCCGCATACTCTATGATGGTTGCACTGGCCCAAGGTTCAAAGAGGAGAAGGGATGTCTGGATCGTTTTTGATGATATGTTCTCATTTTTCATCAATCTTGGGAGCGCATTCAGCAATCGGTGGAGGGAATCTCTTTTCCCGATGCGACAGAGAGCCCGGAAGGCAACCGTGGATACTTCAGATTTGGGATGATCCAGAAGTTTGCTCAGGGCTTCCATGGAGGAGGGATCTCCTATCCGTCCCAGTTTATCGGCCGCTACCGATAAATCAATGGCGGAACGGAGAGACAACTGACCCTGATAATGCTTTGTATAACCGAGCGCGGCAAAAAGACGTCTAGCAAAGGCCTTTTGACCCTTTCGCTCGGCGAATTCGAAGATGACATCTTCAAGAGCGACCCATTCAACAGAACCTTTGCGAACTGCTGACTGCCACTGACTCACGGAGAATCGGTCTATCGCCGTGATTGAGTCGATTTGCGCCAATTTGGAACGAAACCGATCCCTGAGTTGGTCGATTTGAGAATAACGTCGTTCGTTCCTGTATCTTCGGAAAACTGAAGCAAGAATAAAGCCAAGAACGAAAGAAAACACTAACAAAATAGAGACGATCAGGATCAACCGCAAATCACTCATATCATCTTCCGCCTCTCTTCGATTTTGACTGCGTTCTATACAACTCTTTGATTCTTTTGTCTAACTATTTTTAAATAATTCGTTGGTGTCCTCCAGAAACAATCCGCCGCATATTTGCCCTCTAAACCAGCACACCGCATAAAGAAATAACGTTGTAGGATCTAATCGTTACGCCACCGCAAGAGCTTACAGAAAAATTTCGCAGTTCTTACAAGCCAAGTGTTGCACGATCCGGTATTTCATTCCTGAAAGAACATCGTCGGGCTTGAACACGCTTCTGAAGCCCAGGCTGGAATGCCCGGCAAAAAAATATCGATCCGATCTCTTTCGAATCTTGCCGTTGGTAAGAGAATTTCGATCCGTTCCTGTCGATCCAGGCGAACAAAACTCAACCTGTCGGCTGAGACGACATCTAGTCAATTTCGGATGTGTTTGATTTACCCTTGCGGCCACTGCAAACAATTCATCTCGACAAAACGACCCCCGGATGGTAAACACATCCTAATGAAGTGTTTTCTGTTCGCAGATAAAAAACATAATAGAATGGGGCCTAAATATGAACAAAAATTTGAAAGATTGCAACTGGAAAAAGAGGGGTGGTTTCATTTATTCTGTAGCCTTCCTTTTTCTTTTCATATCTCAAGGGTGGTGCGCAGATAAGGATCTTCCAGCCGGCCAGACCATAACGCCCGCCAATGTCTCTGTCCTCATGTATCACAAGATTTCCAACAACCCGACGGAAACACCGGACCATACGCTGACTCATCTCGCCCGTTTTGAAGAGCAGATGAAATACTTAAAGGATAACGGTTATACGACCGTCGACCTGTACGATCTTAAAGCATATATGGAAAGAAGAATATCGCTACCCGAAAAATCGGTCGTTCTCACATTTGATGACGGATGGAAGAGCGTTCAGAACGCTGTACCGATTCTGAAAAAATACAAGTTTAAAGCGACCTTCTTCATCGTGCTGGAGTACATCGACGGTTCCTATCCGGCTTTCCTGACCTGGCCCGAGCTGGCAGAGATTGCATCCCACCAGGACTTTGATTTCGGATGCCATTCAAGCACACACCCATGGATTCCGGGGAATCATCTCATTTCGTGGCTCGCGGGGAAGACTCCGAATCGCTCACGGAAGGATGTCGTGGCCGAAATTGCAGGGGCGAAAAAGGTAATGGAAGAAAAACTCCAACGCCCGGTTGTTCATTATTCCTGGCCAAGCGGCTGGTATAATGACGAATTACTGGCCATCGCCAGAGATTCTGGATACATTACGACGGTGACCACGGATCAGGGACTGAACATGCCCGGCATGAGTCCCATGAAAATCCGCAGGTACCCGGTTTATGGACAGTTCTCCGTAGAGCAGTTCGGACAGCTTCTCACGAGAAATCTTACGGACGTGTCCCCGATGGCTGGATCTGCTCCGGCCGGGAATGCCGTCATCAACCACTATCCCACCCGCAAGTAAATATAATGAAATCAAAGATATTGGAGATAATAATGAACAGACTGCCGCGTCTGGCCTCGTTAGTCGTGATTTCAGTCCTCATGATCCTTGTGTTCACACCCTCCGTGTATTCTGCGGAAAGCCTTTCTGATCGAGCATTACTCCTGATGAGGAAGGGACAGCCCCAGCAGGCGGTGACTCTTCTGTCGACCCCCAAAGCCATGAAAGATGCCGGGCTTTCGGCAATCCAGGGATGGGCCTACATGCGCTTGAACGAACCGGATGCAGCGGAGACGGCGTTTCGGCGCAGCATTGGCCTCAAGGCGAAACAGGCAGATGCAAACTGCGGCCTCGGATATGTGCAGCTCCGCCGCGGAACTCCCGCAGACGCGATAAAATCTTTCAGGACCGGGCTGGAATACGGCAGGACGAATCTTGACTGCTTCGCCGGCCTCGCCATGGCATTGGAGCAGACCGGTGACAGAACGGGGGCGAAACAGGCGGCTGAAACCGTTTTGAAGAAGGATAAGGCCAATGAATTGGCCCTCGCCGTCATGCGACGCCTGGAACTGACCGAAGAACGGCCGCCTGAAGATCCGATTCGAATCGCTATCGACACATACCGGAAAGGGGAGTGGGATGCGGCTCGGACGTTGCTCAAGAAGATCGTTTTCGACGGTAAGATGAACGAGACGGTTCTGTCATCCCTTGCAGATTGCCATTACCGGCTTGGGAATCTAACGGGTGCCTCGGATGTATATCGCCTGATGATTGAAAGAGGGATCGGCGCCGATATGGCCAAGCTGCAACTATCGAGAATCTATGGCGTCCGGCCGGACGAGGTCCAGTGGTGGCAGAAACCGTCGCCACTCACAAGGGCAAGGCCCGCCAATATGCAGTTTCTCTATCGCACAAAAGGAGATTACTTCGAGTATTTCAACGGGAAGGGCTGGCAGCGCGCCTACCTGGTGGGCGTAAACATCGGTCCGGCCGCTCCCGGTGAATACCCCTCGACGGCCCCCAGGGATGTCGCCGCGTACTTAACCTGGTTTGACCAGATAGCGGCGATGGAATCGAACATGATCCGGGCCTACACGATCCTGCCGCCGGCCTTTTACACGGCCCTGAAAATCTACAACGAAAAGGCTTCCCGTCCACTGTGGCTCTTCCAGGAGGTCTGGCTGAGTGAAAAGGAAGATATGCTGGATCTTTACAACAGCCAATGGCGGGAAGAATTTCTTGAGGAGGCCCGTCGCATCGTCGACCTGCTTCACGGAAATGCGGTAATCCCTTACCGCCCGGGCCATGCCGCTGGCGTCTACACCGCAGACGTCTCCCCGTATGTCTTCGCCATCGGTCCGGGACGCGAAGTGGAAACCTCCATCGTCCTGACGACCAATCGTCTTCATCCGGACAAAACCTCATACAAAGGCCGCTATGTCGAAGTGAAAAACGGAAATCCGAGCGAGGTATGGTTTGCCAACACGATCGATTATGTCGCGTCTTACGAAATGGATCGGTACAATGCACAGAGGCCGATGACCATCGTGAACTGGCCCCCCCTGGATCCCATGAGCCATGTCACCGAGGCAAACTACGCCGAGGAAATGACGATGCGCGGAATGCATACAGAGAAGGCGACCAAGGAAATGAATGACAGCGATGCCGTGTCGCTGGACGTGATGAAGTTGACCACCACGTCGGCCTATCCCGCCGGTCTATTCGCCGCCTTCCATGTTTACACATACTGGCCTGACTTCCTCATGTACGACAAGGAATATCCGAAAGTCAGCGATGATCTCGGTTCGAACCGGTATTACGGATATCTCCTCGACCTCAAAAAGCACCATCGCGGCATGCCTCTCCTGATTGCAGAGTACGGCGTGCCGAGCAGTTGGGGGGTCGCCCATGTTCATCCCGATGGCTGGCACAACGGCGGATTCAGCGAAAAAGCGCAGGCCGACCTGCTGGAGCGCATGACGCGAAACATTAAGGACTCGGGATGTGCCGGCGGGATCGTCTTTGCCTGGCTGGATGAATGGTGGAAATCCGTGGCCGACAATTATACACGGCCTTTCGATCAGCCTCCGGAGCGGCGCACGTTCTGGCAGAACATGCTCAATCCGGAAGAAAACTTCGGCATTGTTGGATATCGTCCAGCTTATACCGTACCTTTGTTAAGGGGAAGTGAAAAAGACTGGGAAAAAGCGGTCACAATTTCGGCCGCACCATCCAACCGGGAGGGACGGATTCGGGGAGTCCGCGCCATGTCGGACTACGCCTATTTTTATCTCCGCATCGATCTGGACAGAAACAGCCCGGCGATCGACTGGAAGAAGGACGCCTTCTGGGTGGTCTTGAGCACTCTGCCGGGCCGGGCGGGAAGCCGGGAACTGCCGAAGCCGGCACCCCGCATCGCGGACGGGGCCACATTTCTCCTGAAGTTCGATCACCCGGATCGTGCCACCCTGCTCATTGCTGAGGGCTTCAATCCCAACCATTGGATAAAGGATTCCGTGCCGGGGGGGCGTCTCATTGTACGCAAGAAGGACATCAAACTGAGAGTCCGGGATAGATCCTCATTTGAATCGATGATGACGCAGGCGAACCCGCCGCGCTGGGGGAGAGACGGAAGTATCTTCCCACCCGTCTTCGTCAACCGGAGCGAATTGCCAGCAGGGACGGCGGATCCCGCGGCACCGGGCTCTTCGACCCTGGCCGCCTGGCATGTGGACTCAACGGGCACAATGATCGAGGTCCGGATTCCCTGGGGAATGCTCTACGTGGCTGACCCCTCCACGCACCTCTTCTATGGGGGGACGGACGGTCAGTCGGAACCCGTCTTCACCCGGGGAGGCGGTATCGGGATCGCTGCCCTGCACCTGTCCGTTGCCGGGACGGGGCTTCGTTTCCAGGAAAGCCTTCCGCGTTCCGGAAATAACAGGATCGACTCCACATTGCCTGCGTTCACGTGGACGGACTGGAATGAGATGCAGGTGAGGCCCTACATGAAGCCGGCGTATGATGCCCTGAAAAAGAGCTTCCGGCAGGTGTTGACGGGCATAAAGTAACGGAATGGATGGGGATTATGCGGGATCTTTCTGGGGGGATGAGAGATCGTCAGGATTGATCGGCAAAACAGGCATCCAGTTTTCCCATGCCGCCCCATCGCTCCAGAATTTTCTTTCCCATGTCGTTGATCTGCTCGATTGACTTGGGCTTTTCATCACCTGTTCCGGGAAAGATCAGGTATTGGATTCCCTCTTTGGCTCCGCCGATGCGTGCATCGGGGTCTATGCCGAGCGCCGTGGCGAGGGCGATCGATCCTTCTCCGATACCGGAGGATGGCGCCTGATCCGCAAGGATGGCGAAGGCATACCGGCCGTTCTCGATATTGCGGACAATCGTAATGTCGCCCAGGCAGGCCTTGGCGTCTCGCTGGCAGCGACCGTCCGGATGCATAACCTGGCGAGGCAACGCGATATAGGGTATTTTCTCAGAATCAACATATCTTCTCGGGTCGGTGCGTCTCTTTGTCATGTCGTAAAGGCTGGTGGCGGAAACGTAGTACCCAGGGGCCGGATCCGTTGAATTCTGGATGTAAGGTTTCTTGTTTGCCAGAACGATCCCAACCCAGTTGCCCTGCTCGTCCTTGCCGTTTTCATTATCATCGATTCCTATGTTTGACGGATGGTATGCGTGCGGAGATCCGTCCGCGTCAATAGTCATGCCGGTTTCGAAAAAGAAGACATCATACCCGCGCTGCTTCCAGATTGTTATCTGGGAGCCCCTCTTCCCAAACTCCTGCCACACCATCCGGTCGCAGAACACCTTGCCTGACGGAGCCGCTTCGAGACGACCGGAGCCTTGATGCAGGAAAAACACGCAGAGAAGAATGGTTGCAATCGAAAGCAGAAGAACGGCGATGGTTACAGTCTTCGTATTCACGGGTCGTCCGCTTCCTTCTGGTATATGATCGAGATTTGATTTCATACGGATTCAAATGGGATCTCCGCTCAAGCTGCCCCTTGTCCGGAGACTTCCCTCCCCTGAATGAAGTGTTCGAACCATCCCACCACATCATCCGTGATGATTCCCATCTTACGGATCTTTTCCGGGGAAAACAGGATGTACGTTCCCGTGGATTTTGCGCATATCTCGCCGTTTTCATTACTCAGAATTCCTTCAACGGTAGCCTCGCGCCCGTTTTTAACTTCCAGGATCCTGCTTTGAACTTTTATCTCCCGGCCTGCGTAAACGGGCTGGATAAAATCGAGGGACATCGAACGGGTCATCCCCATGGCCTGGAGAACGTAAACCACAGAACTGCTCATGATCTCATCGAGGAGTGTGGAGATGATTCCACCGTGAACCAGATTGTTCCATCCGCACAGATGCCCGGGCACTGTGACCCAGGACATGATGGACGCACCATTGCCATAAAACTGCATATTCAACCCGTGTTCATTGGCTGGTCCACAGCCGAAACACAAGTGGTTTTCCATTTTCGGAAGCTGTCTGACCCCTTCCCTCTCCTGCATCGAACGACCTCCCTGAGGATGCATCTTCCATGCGACGACCCGGGCTATAAGAATCGGCCGTCTCATCGAAGGCCCCGTAAGATATCCGACGTGACGCTGGTTTGCAAGGGGATTAGGCCTGCTGATGCATGGCATGCAGGACAGGAAAGAGCAAAGATGTATGACTCAATGGACTTGAATGCGGATCAGGGACTGAAGAGAGAGCAAAGTACAAGGATTTTCCAGTTGACGCATCAGGAATCGGAGTCGGCCTCTATGAGCCGAACCTCATCGAGGAGCCGGCGGACCCTGGCGGGATCCTTCCGGAAGCGAACAGGCAAGCCCTTGTGGTCCGTGATGTTGGTCAGCGTACAACTGTCCACTCCTGCCGGACGGACGGCCAGAAGAGCCTCCCGGACATTGTCCGGCGAAATGCCTCCGGCAAGGATCACCGGGATTCGAGCCTGCCGGCAAAGAGCGGAGGCGATTCCCCAGTGGCAGCACCTCCCCGTGATTCCGACGAATCCTTCCACGGGCTGTGGGCTTGAGGATTCACCGGTTGTCCAGCCCATAAGTGTGTCGGTCATGAAGAAATCACACGAATCCTCAAGCAGGGAGGCAATCCGAAGGACTGCGCGTCCGGCCTCATCGACACCCGGCAGATGGGCCTCCGGAACAGGTATGGATCGAATGACCCTGATGGCGGGGAATTCACGGTGGACACGCTCGTGAAGCCGGATGATCCTTTCGCATGCTTTCTCTGTGTGGTTCCCATCCTGAAGGGGAATATCGTCGCAGAAATGGACCAGTCTGGGATTGTAATATGCGATAGCCTGGAGAATTCCATCGGTTTCCATGAGCAGCGGAATCAGTGTGCTCGCCGATGAAGACTGGTTGATCAGTTCGATGGACTCCCGGAGAAGTGGCATTCGCCACTGATCGCGAAACAGGATCACTCCGCCGATGTGATCAACACCCAGTTCAATAAGTGGTGCTGCTTCCTGGGGTTCCTGAATTTCGTAGATCTGGACGAGGATTTTTTTCATCCGGAGGCTACGCCGGGATGAAGTCCCGGCCTCGCGCAACCGTCAAGTGGATCGCCCCGGGCGGACAGGAATGGCTGCAGACGCCGCATCCGATGCAGGTGTCGGCGTTCACGCTTGCCACGTCTCCTGCATCCAGTGATATGGCCCCCATGGGACAGTCATCCACACAGATCCCGCATCCTGTGCAGGATGACGCCTCGACAACGGCCCGATACCTGCTGGGAACCAGCAGGCCGTTCGTCTCCGCCTTGCGGGCATAGGGAAGACCTACGCAGCAGCACTGGCAGCAGTTGCAGATCACCGTTCCAATGCCGGCCTTGTTTTCGGTCAGGTGAACCAGCCCGGCCTCTTCTGCACTGCGGAGAATGGCTTTTGCCTCCTCGACGTCGACTTGTCGACCCGTTCCCCGCTTGATGGCATATTCAGCTCCCCGGTTCATCTGGAGGCAAACCTCCAGCGGTTTATCACATTTGCGCATGATCATCCGGCAGGGACATTTTGTAACGGCGAGGACGGCGGCGTTTTCGACGATCCGGCTGGCATCCTCATAGGCGAGGACCTGGCTCTCCGGTTCGATTTTCTCATTGATGGGAATCACCCTGAAGAATGGAGGCGCCTGAATTGCCTTCAGAAGGACCGGCACCTGCGGATATTCTTCCTCCGTATAGCGACGCCAGAGATCGAGAAGTTCGATCGACGCGTCCGGCCAGAGGGTCGAGGCATCGTGGAACTGGATGATGTGTCGCGGCATTCGATAGATCGCCCGCCCATCTTTGATCGCTTCAAAAACAAGTCCCTTCCGGAAGAGAAACTGGAGGATGTTTTCCATTTCATTCCGGGATTTATCAAACTGTCGCGCCAGTTCCTCCGCCGTTGCCGGCAAGGAATTGATCAGTCGGGCCTCATCCTGCGAGCAGACAGCTTCCCAGATCCGGGGAACAATACTGGAGTGTTCCGCTCCGACCTTCTTCGACAGTTCCATGTAGACATCCTGGTCAGGCATCCCTTCTCCCCTTCCCTGCTTGTTTGTCGGTGCTTCCCTTGGAATCATTGGCAGCCATTTTACAGGTCGCCTTTCGGGTATCATACTCAGCCGGCGGCATCCTCTTCCGGTTCGGCCCAGACGATGTGTTCCTTATTGATGATCATGACCTTGCTCTCTGCACTCTGGGTCGTGACATCGTACAGGACGATAAACGGATTCTTCGACTTGGCAAAAATGTCGGATACCCTCTTTTCATCACCCAGGTTGATCTTTCCCCGCAGCAAGGATCCGTCAACCGTCTTGATGGAAACCAGACTTTCGGTACCCTTGGCCGACTTCTTCGAACCGGCTTTTTTCATGACCGACCTCCTGTCTTTCTCAAGTGGTGTTTTCATGGAATTCCGTTTTTCTTCCTCGCTGCAATACAAACCCTGTTGGATTCAACAGCTTGCAGACAATAGGGCCGACGGACCGCTTCTGTTGGCACTTCCCCTGCAAATTTCAAGATTTATAAATGAACAACGTTCCGTAGTCAAGGCAGATCCTTTTCGATGCTGAGACATATGCGTTCTTTAAATATTGTGATGGAGGAGTCGAAGGATTTGCGATGCTCCTGGGCAGTATGCTCCTAAGTCTGGCGAAGAATAAACTGCCGCTTCCGGCATCGGTCGATTCGTCATTGATTCTCAAGAATAGAAGAAAAACGGGTTTCAGTATGCTGAAATAATTACGTAATTAGGAATTGTTGTTGGCTGCGGCAAACGGGGCACAAAGTTTGCTTTTCTTCCTACGAGATTATTCCATCGGGAGGCAACCATGAAGTCAGTCAATTGCATTGCACCTTCAACAGATCCGATCCTTTATGCATCGGGCAGAAAAAGTCACACTTGCCGCGCCGAACGAATTTACAATTCAGGCGCGACGGCTCAGGTGGCAACAGCGGAAGATTTTGCCGACATCCTCAGTCTTGAGAATGGAGCATCGGCAAATGCGGAAGAGACAACTGTACCCGATCAGTCAGGATCCGATCTTCCATCCACCGGGATAAAAGGCGAGGGAACGGGCCTCCTGGCCGTCCTGGAAAAACTTTCCTCACGCAGCGCTCTGAGGCCGGAAGTCAGGGGATTGCAGAACGCTGTTCAGCATATTCGGGAAAATCTGGAACGACGTGGATATCTTGAGCCTGCATTGCCCGTCGGCGCCGATGAATCCCTGGTCGAGTCACCCGTCACGGCAGATGAATCGCTGACAGCAACAGACCCCGCTGAAAATGGGGTGTCTGAAACCGAGGCATTGAATCCTGCAGAAGCGTCAGGTGAACCAAGTCCGGAATTGGAAGTGCAGATTGCCGAGATGACCGAAGACCTGTCAACCGTCGTAGACAGCCAGGCCTGAGGAAAGACTGCAAAAAAAGGCCGTTCTCTCGCACAATTTACGATCGAGAACCTTTGCCCAGTTGATGCGATGATGCGGAGGCCCGCATGATCCCGTCTGATATTTCCCGGTTCACGCACCGTTTTCGGACTGATATTTCACCAGGCTGTCTGTGGCAGCCCGAAGACGGCTCGCCATGGTTTTGAGCACCATCCGGAAATTGTCGGATAGCTTATTGTATTCCTGATCGAAAAAGTTCCGGTCGATAATCCCCACGACGGTGTCACCGACCGTCCGGGCGGACGCTGTGCGTTCCCCTTTGGTGATATATGCCACTTCACCGAAGATCTCGCCTTCCTTCATCCGGGCGACAATGATTTCCTTGCCGTTCACGGTCCGGAAGATTTCAACGCAACCCTCATCGACAACATAGATCCAGTCTCCATGGGATCCCTCGGAGAAAATCATCGTCCCGTCCGGATGATTTTCGTAAGTGGCGATCTGGAACATCTGCCTCCTCCTTTTCACATAGCTCGGAATGCGCCGGTATTTTTCAAAGGATCTCCAGTTATATAGCCGAAGTCGTTGAAAAACAAAACACGGAATTCTCGAAATAATGTTAATAACTGTCAAAGATCAAGGTTGTGTCAGATCCCAGGTACATGCCTGCAGGAAACTCCTCCGTAAGCATAAAAGACAGCATAAACAACAAGAGCTTGATGACCATCGTCCCCCCGTTTCAGAGCCTCATGGAAATCACATCGAACTTATGGCATATACCAATTCCTGTTCCTTATTACATCTGTTACCTGGAGATCGAAGAGACATGAACAGATCGTGGAAACGCCATCATGAAATCAACCCGAAGTAGGATCATCGCGGTCATTGGCCTCTCTCTATGCCTGCTCACCGTGGTTGCGGCATACGGGATCATCCAGCATAAGGTCAAGCTCTGGAAACCTCGTCTTTCGGAACATGCGCGCTTGCACTACGGTCTGAACTGTGAAGTGGACGATCTTGATTATGCTTTCCCGGACGGCGTCCGGGCGACCGGGATCAGGATCTCCTTTCGGGAGAAGCCGTTCCTGGACGCAACGCAGATGACCTTCCGCATTCGCTTGACGGATTATCTGAAGAACCGATCCCTGAGTTCCCGGATCCTGAAATCCTTCGAAGCCGCCGGTGTGAATGTCCATCTGGAGAGGTCCGCTGCGGGTGAATGGATCCTTCCCCTGCCGCTCTCCCCTTCCCGGAAGGACGAAGAAGCCGGGGCAAAGACCTTCTCTTCGTCCTCCTCGATCCTTTGCTCCGTCAGGGGGCTGGGCGTCGACATCTCGACGCCCAGAGGGGCAATAAAGAGGAATTACGAACGTCTCGAAGCCCGTTATGATCCCGTGAGCAGGACCGCCAACCTGAACCTTCAAGGAGGAGCTGAGAAACTGAAGATCGCCTTCCGTATGGATCAGGGGCGACAGGCTGAGGTCGAGGCGGATGCCGTTTCCCTTGAGCCCTTGCTGCTGTTCACTTCACCGGTCCTGCCTTTCGATCGTCTCTTCTTGGGCGGGAAAGCCGCCATCCGGGAAATCTCTCCCGGTCGATTCGCCTTTACCGCTTCGGGACTCCTCTTCGGCAGGGGGCTGGATGGGAACCTGAAGGTCCATTTGGATATGGAAGGACTTGGAAACCCTGCCGGATTGGAGGAAGTTCGCGGAAAGATGGCCCTGGATGGAGAAACCATGGAATTTTCCGTGGCCACAGCGAAAGGAAGCCGGCCTGTAATCCTAGTGGATGCTACGTTTCCGGATTTTTCCTTCGAACGCGCCGTTTTGGCCGTTCCCGTGTCGTTTCGTCCGAATCTGTCCGATCTGAAGGTCACGGGATATCTCAGAGGGAATTTTTCGGCTTCCATCGCCACCGCCCCGCCGTACCGGACGGCCTACCGGTTTTCGGGTGAATCGGACCGGCTCCGGGTACTCGCGCTGGGGCCGGGTATCCGGATCTCCATGGTGAAAGGCCCCTTCCGGCACAGTTTCCGGACGGAACAGGGGAAAACCGTCACCATATGGGTCGGTCCGGACAACCCCGATTTTGTTCCGTATGAGGAGATCCCGCCGGCGATGATCAAAGCCGTCATGTCGGCGGAAGACGGTGGCTTCTTCCGTCATAGGGGATTCAGCATCCAGCAGTTCATCGAGGCCTCGGCGGACAACATCCGGGCCGGCCGGGTTGTCCGCGGCGCCAGCACGATCACCATGCAACTGGCAAAAAATCTGTACCTTCCCAGGGAGAGGACGCTGAGCAGAAAGTTCGAGGAATTGTTCATCACGATTGCTCTCGAACAGGAGCTGTCCAAGCGTCGCATCCTGGAAATCTACCTGAACATCATCGAATGGGGCGATGGGATCTATGGCCTCGGTCCTGCGGCAAGGTATTATTTCCAGAAGCATCCTTCCGAACTGACGGACGAGGAATGCGCATTTCTCGCCTCCATTATCGCCCGACCCAAAAACCGCTGGAGGCCGGACCCCTTGAGCAGGCTTGGCGACGGCTGGCGGCAGTATGTGGACCTGATCGTCAAAAAAATGGATGAAAAGGAACTCCCGGAAGAACGGCAACCCTGAAAACAGCGGCCGGCCTTTCTTCGACCATCCGCTTAACGGTGGCCGGCCCGTAACCCCTCCATGACGGGAATCCTATCCGACGCCCACGACCTTGATCTCGAAGGTGAGGTTGCGGCCGGCGAGTGGATGGTTGCCGTCGACGGTCACCTGATCGTCCTCCATTTTTACGATGCGTCCTTCCACCTCGACACCGTCGGATCGGGTGAAAACGACCTCCCTGCCGGGCTCCGGGACGGTTCCGGAGGGCAGTTCCGCACTCGCCACTGTCCAGACCAGGGAGGGATCCTTCGGGCCATAGCCGTCCGCAGGTTTAATGGTGACGGTCTTCATTTCACCCATCTTCATGCCGATGACGCCGTTTTCGAAACCCTTGATAACCTTGCCCTTTCCAACGGAGAATTCCAGTGGTGCACCACCCACGTTGGTCTCGAAAATCTTTCCGTCCTTGAGCCTGCCCGTGTAGAAGATTTTCACCCGACTGCCTTTCTTTACCTGTGACATGTATGCCTCCTTATCCTTGGATTGTAATCTGTCGTGAAGGGATCTCCGACTTTTATTCAAGGGGACCGATCGAAGGAATCCTGAAGAGATCCTTCATGATCTCGAAAAACGTGTCGGGAAGGTAGCGGTCCCATAACCGGATCGGCAATTCCCGTGTGATGGGCAGCGGCGCTTCCGGCAGTGTAAACAGGTATTCGAGAAGATATCCGATGTTTCGAGCCAGATGGCCCCGGTAGGGACGCGCCGCCCGCTGCTCCATGATCCGGTCCTCATGCATGCAGCGACCGATCTCACTTTCCAGCAATTCCTGGAACGTCGAGACGATGATCTCCAGAAGAACGCTTTCTTCTCCTGAATCCACGAACCCGGCGAATGCATGGTTGATCGATTCGGCATCCCAGCCTCTTTCCTGGAAATGGGAAAGGACGTGACCGCCTACGGGAGGTGAAATAATCGCTTCGCGGGGAGGACGGTAACGAACCGTCAGGTTCACCGCATTATAGCGCCCCCGATGTTCCTCCCGCTCCACGATGGTGCAACCTCCCCGTGAAAGTGTCTCGTACAGGGGGTCCAGGGAGGGATCTTCCCAGACAATCTTCAATCCTCCAACATCATTGATGACGATTGCCCCCTGCCCTTCCAACGGGCGATGATTTCTGAGGTCGTCGAGAAACGCCTCTTCGGCGTGCAGGAATTCCTCGTTCATCTCCTCCTGTGACGTGATAAGCTCGTGCCTGGAAATGCCGAAACGCCTCGCACGCCCTTCCGCCAGCGTATCGGCGTTTCTCCGGATCGTCGCAAAAACATGGTCCGCAATGCGTCGGGCCGCCTTTTCGGCGATGCGCCTGGCCCGCTTGATCCGGTAGGACCCGGCGTAATGGCGTCCTTCCCCATCCATTCGGGAAACAAGGACACCGTGAAAGGGCGTCTCCCGGTAGTAATGGCCCGGCCGACGCAGATACTCATGAATGAGGGAATCGATTCTGTCGTTCCTGTAGGGAGGATTTTCAATGAGCAGATCCTTCAGCCCCCCCTTGCAGGAGATGCGACGGAACGTCATCTTGTCATTCTGGGACTTCCCGAAAATGCTCTCCGCGAGAATCCTGAGGCAACGGCATAAAAACAGGTTGTTGAAATGGATCAGCCGCACGATGGTCTCACTGTCGTCGGGACGAGGGTCTCCATACATCCAGCGCCGGATGATATCATCAAGAATGTCGCGTTGCAGGTAGCTTGTAATCTGAATCATGGCCGTTCCGAGACGAAGGAGCCCTGCCGGATGGGGCTGCCACATTTGATCATGAACGGAAAGGTTCAACAAACGTTGGCGGATTATATCATATGAAGGGTGTGAGTTCTGCCATTTTGACGGAGATGCAATTTATGGCCCGAATGTGATTTTCCCTTCTTGCATCCTGTGGATCAATCTGACAAATTCAATCAACGTTCATCCAGCAGAATAATCCCAAAAGGAGAAGACAACCATGAAGGACGAAACCAGAATCAGTCCCTCCAGTCTCTTGATCCGGATGGGAATCACGCCGGCAGACAACAGGGAGGGGCTGAAAACGGCCATCCCCTGGAAAAGCATGGGAGGAGGAATGCAGACCCGGATGCTTTTCCAGTACCAGCAGCTTCTCGACACGATCAGTCAAAATTATCATTTGTTCGGTCCCCTCGCCATTGCCGCCAGTTTTCAGAACACCCTTTTCAAGCCCTTCTTCACGGATCCGGTCAGGGTCCACGCCCGCATCACCGCACGTTCCGGGAAGGAACCGGACATCTATCGGGACCTGAACGGCTGGATTTACAAGAACTACGCCCGGTCCCTCTACGACCTCTGCGGGTATTTCATGAAGGATGGAAAGTTCGACCGGTCCAAAGCCCGATCCGTCGCCACGACCCCGGAAGGTCACCGCATGCTGAAGGAATATGTCCAGGAATTCGGCCAGATGGAGAATTCCTATAATTCTATGGGCATGACGCGGCTTCATGCCATGAAGGAAATGCTCAAGTGCCTTCTGGTCGTCATCACGGAGATGCCGCTGGACGGAGAAGCCCTTCCCTACATGAGAAAGAAGCCGGACGGCACGGACGGCATGACCTTCGAGGAATACCTGGCGGAAAACCGGTTTCGCCTGGAATGCCTGTACGGGGCCAACGCCTTCGACCCGAAGGAATATTCGGAGCGGGCCACGCAGGGCCGGATCGGCTGCTCCGACTATGAAATCGTCAAGGGATCCAGGCTTCACAGCGTGAGACTCCGCCGCTATTTCCTGCCGAAGGGGATCAAGCCCAACGGCAGGGTTCTCTACATCTCGACCCCGCTGATCAACAAGCCGGAGCTGTTCGATCTGGCCGAAGGCAAGTCGGTCGTACAGGGCATGCTTCGGGAAGGCTATGCGGTCTATCTGGTCGATCACGGGGAATGCGGTCCCGATGACACGCATCTTGAACTGGCCTTTTTCAACAAAACCATCCACGACCGGTACCTGGAGATCATCGGCAAGCGACACCCGAAGTGCCGGATCGACGTGATGGGATACTGCATGGGCGGTACACTGATGCTGCCTTATCTAGCCCGGCGTGCGGAAGAGCGAATGGCAAGGGGCGAGAAAATGGACATCTGCAAAATCGCCCTCATGGCGTCGCCGGTCCAGTTCGACGACGAAGAGAGCGGGCATGAGTTGATGCGGTCCTTTATCCGTCAGAACTACGATCCCAACCTGATGAATGAGCTGTTCGGGAGCGTCAACATCCCGCCCCAGATCATCGATTTCGGGATGAACGAGATTCAGCCGGGCGTTCATTACACCGTTCTCTCCGGTTTCTACGGCCGCGCAATCTATTCCCGCGCCATCGAAGATTCGGCGCCTTTCCTATACTGGCTCACCCACGGAACGAAGTTTCCCGCGAAGGCCCACCGGCAGTGGATCGAACAGTTTTTCATGGGCAACGAGCTGGTTAAGGGAACCTACTGCATGCCTTCCACGAATCCGGACCTCGACGGACGGCCCGTCGATATGGATGCCCTTCGCAGGGGCGAGGTGCGGATCTTCGATTACCGGGGTTCGAGGGATCCCATCGCCCCTCCCGGTTCCTGCGTAGCCAGCCAGTTATGGGGGATGCGGGCCGAGGGGAACATCCAGATGACCCGCGGCGGGCTGAACCGGACCTTCGAAAAGAACATCGGCCACATCTTCGTCGTGAGCAAACAGCTCCTCGCAGAGTACCTCAAGACCGTCTCCGACTTTCTCAACGACGGACCGTGCGAGGGCATCGATTAGTCCGCGGGTGGTTTTCCCGAAACATGGAGCATCCATGTCCGGTGTTTCCCGTCTTTGATGCCCGGCCCTGTTCTGTCTTCTGACGGTCTTTGCCCCGGAGGCCTGCGGAGGAGATGCGGAACTTTGCAAGGTCCCGAATGATCTTCCGGATCAATACACCACGTGATAGCCTTTTTCGCGGAACAGTTTCAGGCAGGCGTCGACCACGACTTTGTCGTAATGGGTTCCCCGATTCCTCTCAATCTCCTCGAGGGCTGCCTCAATGCCCAGAGTCGGCCGGTAGGGGCGATGGGAGGCCATGGATTCCACGACATCGGAAACGGCCAGAATCCGGGCTTCCAGGATAATCTCGTCCCCTTTCAGATTTCTCGGGTACCCCGATCCGTCCATCCGCTCATGGTGCTGGTAGACAATCTGGGCAAGCGGCCACGCAGATTCGACATCCTTCAGGATTTCATACCCTTTTTGGGCGTGTTCCTGGATCAGGGCAAACTCGATGTCCCTCAACCTGGTCGGTTTGGTCAGTATCTCGGCGGGCACGTACAGTTTCCCGATATCGTGAATGACGGCCGCCAGGCGGATGCCCTCGATCCGGTCCGGAGGCAATCCCATTTCCAGGGCGATATTGCGGGCAAGGTCGGCAACCCGGACCTGGTGGCCCGCCGTATAGGGATCCCGGGTTTCCACAGCCACAACCAGAACCTGGATGGTCGTTTGCAGTGCCTTCCGGAGATTCTCCAGGGACTTCTGCAGGCTCATTTCCGCCTGTTTGCGACTGGTGATGTCCCGGGCCATCCCGCGAAAACCGACGGGACGGTCCTGTTCGTCGAACAGAAGATTCGCCCAGGATTCATAATTTCTCACCTGCCCGTCCTTCATGACCACTTCATAGTCAAAAAGCCGAACCGCCTGGCCTGTCTTGTAGATTTCCGAAAATACCGTTAACACCAGCCTGCTTGTCTCGGGACTTATAAAGTTTCGATAGTTCATGCCCGTGAGCTCTTCACGAGTATACCCGGTCTTTCTGACCAGGGCTTCGTTGAAGAAGACAAGGTTTCCTTTCAGGTCAAGTTCGAAATAAGCATCGTCCATGTCTTCGAGGATGTTGCGGTACTTCTTTTCGCTGACCGTCAGCGCCTCGTCCGCCTGTTTCCTGGCCGTCACGTCCTCATAGAGCGCGACCATCTCCCCGGAAGGCAGCCTGAAAACGTGATTCTCCCGCCATCCCGCGATGCGGTGGTCCTTGTATAAGGAAATCTTGTGATCCTCTGGATTGCCGGTATTCCAGACCCGCTGGAATACCGCGAAAAGACCGAAATCCCGTACCCCCGGGAAGACCTCCGTCACCCTCCGGCCCAACACCTCCTCTCTTCCGATCTTCTCCAGCCGTTCCGCCGCCCGGTTGAAGTCCCGGATCACGAAGTCTTCCCCATCGTCCACGGCTTCGTAAATGACCGCGCAACTGCACATCTGTTCGAAGAGCTTGCGGAAACGGTTCTCACTCTTCAGCATGGTCTCTTCAGCCCGCTTGCGGTCGGTGATGTCGATGGCGATTCCCTGGAAATGGGTGATCGAGCCGTCGGGTCCACGTCGCACCCACGTCCTGTCGTCGATCCAACGCATCTCACCGGATTTCATGTAGATGCGGTATTCCTGGGTGAACTCGGACCGGCCTTCCCGGGTATACTGCTCCACTTCCGTGCCCACCCTCTGAAGGTCTTCGGGATGAACGATGGAGGCAAAGGCGATCCGGCCGCCCGTGAAGTCGCTGGGGACATAGCCGTAGGAGGTGATGTTGCCGGATACATATTCCACCGGCCATCCCGGTTCGGCCTTCCACAGCCACACAACCGCCGGGCTGCGGTCGATGATGAATTCCAGTTCCTGCCTCTTCGCATAAGCCGCCTGCAGTTTCTCCTCCATCCTCCGGCGCTCGGTGATGTCCCGGGCAATGGAGACGATCCCGATGATTTTCCCGTCGCTCCGGATGGGGGATCCGCTGACCTCACCATGCTTGATGCAGCCGTCCTTGGCGATAAACCGGTATATCACCCCCTCGATGGTGTCGCCGCGCAGGATTAGGTCTACGTCGGACACGGCTCGCTCGAAAGATTCCGGCGGCATGATTGCTTCGAGGCCGGAAACCGGCTGTCCGACAAACTCTTCCGGTCTGTAACCCAGGATCCTCTCAACACAGGGCGAGACCCCGGAAATGACGAGGTCGGCATCGATCATGAAGATCACGTCCGTCGCATGCGCGAAGCTCAGGCGGTACTTCTCTTCCAGGCTCTGTAATTGACGGTTGGCCGCCTCCAGGTCCGACATCTTCTTTTCCAGTTTCCGGAACAGGATCTCGTTGTGCTGCCGGAAAATCTCCATCTCCTCGCCGAGGGGCCTTGCCGCCACCTGCCTTGCCGAGTAGGATTCATCCATCACTTCCCTGATCATGCGGATCAGGACGTCCGGCTCCTGGGGCTTGATGAGGAACCGGTCCGCCCCTAGGCTCAGGGCAAACTCCTCGTCTTTCGTTTCCGTGTATGTAGCCGTGTAAAAAACGAAGGGGATGTGTTTCAGCGCATTGTCCGCTTTCCACTCCCGGCACAAGGTGTAACCGTCCATGACCGGCATCAGGATGTCCGAGATGACCATGTCCGGCGGTTGGCGCCTTGCCTTTTCCAGGGCCTCCGCACCGTTTCCGGCGCGGTCGACCTCATATCCGTTTCCTTTGAGGATTGTTTCCAGGAGATAGAGATTCTCCTCCTGATCATCCACGATCAAACATCGTTTCATGGTGCCTTCCTCATCCTCCGTTGACATGTTGCAGGCAGGAAACCCGCGGTCTTGTTCTGTGACGCAGAACAATCCGCAAGTCTTTCAGCGTGACGGCTTCTGTGCGAACTGGAATCCCCGGTCATGAAAGAGCCGCCGGCATGCATCGACAACGTCGGCGTCATATCGGATTCCCCTGTACTTCCGGATTTCTTCCATGGCCGCATCGATACCCAGCGCCGGCCGGTATGGCCGATGGGAAGCCATGGCCTCCACCACATCGGCCACGGCAATGATGCGGGCTTCCAAGAGAATCTGCCCGCCCGTCAACCCCCGTGGATATCCGGATCCGTCGAGGCGTTCATGGTGCTGGAGGATCATCTCCGCGATCGGGAAAACGAAATCGATGTTCCGAATGATATCATGACCTTCTTCCGGATGGATTTTGATCAGATCGTATTCGACGTTGCTCAATTTCCCCGGTTTGGAAAGAATGTCCGAGGGGATTTGAATTTTCCCCACATCATGGAGCAGCGCCGCCGTCCCGAGGGCCTGGGCAAGGTCCTCAGGAAGATTCATCTCCCCGGCAATGGCCATGACCAGGTGGTACACTCTTTCCTGGTGTCCCGCAGTATAGGGATCCTTTGCCTCCAGCAATGAGGAGATGGTCTTGATCGTACCCGACAGCGTACGCTGCAGCTGTTCGTTGGTCTGCCCCAGTTTTTCCTTGGTTTGAATCAGCTCCGTAACGTCTTCGTAGGTGGTGACAATCCGGCGTCCCTGAAGAGATTCCCCGATCCGGGCGGCCTTCATCCTGCACAGAATGTCGCGCCCGTCCCTGTGTCGGTATAGATGCTCGATTTCAGCTGTGAACGTTCTCGCCCCGCTCAGGGCTTGATAAAGCCGGTCTCCCACCTGCTCATAATCCTCTTCGCTGCGGTACAGGATGCGGGCGGACCGGCCGATGAGTTCATCGGGCTGCCAGCCGAAAATGGTCGTCGTATCGGAATTGGCAAACATGATCCGCCGATTCTCCATCCCGATGACCGCCAGGGGAATCGAATCGAGAATGGAGGATTCCATGGCCCTCGAATCGTCAAGCTTCTCCCGGGCATCCTTCAGTTCCGTGATGTCGATCGAGTTGCCCAGGATTGCCGGCCGGCCCTTGTAATCCGTGGGGGTGAGTGTCAACATGATCCAACGGATGGTCCCGTTCTTGTGAAGGATGCGGACTTCAAAGGGCATGGTCAACCCTTCCCGGATCATGCGTTGGGACAGGATTCGGGCCGTTCCCCAATCATCGGGATAAATGCAGTACAGGGAATCTTTCCCAACGAGTTCATCGGGCGTGTATCCCGCAAAAGCGGCTGCGCTTTGATTGAGGAAACGGAAGGTGCCGTCCTGGACCAGGTAGATCCCGGTAAACGACCGATCCGTCAGGCTCTTGTAAAGACCTTCCAACTCGACCTTTTCCGTGACGTTTTCCGCCGTTCCTTCGTAGTATTCGATGCCTCCATCCTTCCCGCGAACAGCGTGACTGTTCACGGATATCCAGATCGTCTTTCCGCTGCGGTGCCGGAACGGAGCGATAAATCCCCGGAGTTCTCCCGTCTCCGACAGCACTTTTCTGGCCCTCTCCCTGTCCCGGGGATCAGCGTAAAGCTGCTGGCCGATATTCTCTATCGAATCGATCATCTCCTGCGACGAGTCGTAACCAAACATACGCGCAAGAGCGGGATTGACCAGTGTATAGCGTCCCTCCGGTGTGGACTGGAAAATCCCGAGAACGGCATCTTCAAAAAGGTGATGATACTTGCGCTCGCTCTCCGAAAGTGCCTGATTCGCATCGTCCAGTTCATGCACCTTCTCTTCCAGCTTTCGGACGACGGTTTCGCTGTATCCCTTCAGGAATTCTTCATCAGGGGGCGGCTCCACCCTTCTCGACGGCAGGACTCCCCTGCCCCGCTTTTCGAGGAGCCCGCGGATCGATTTCACGAGTTCGAACGGATCGACGGGTTTGATAACGATCAGGTCTGCCCCCTGATCCATGGCGAACCGCTGGTCTTTCGTGTCGGTGTAGGTTGCCGTGTAAAAGACGAAAGGAATATCCTTTAGGATTTCGTCGCGTTTGCATTCTCTCAACAAGGTGAATCCGTCCATGACGGGCATGAAGATGTCCGAAACGATGAGATCCGGCAATGAGGTCCTTGCCTGCTCCAGCGCTTCTTTCCCGTTGGCGGCGCTGAGGGTCTCGAAACCCTCCTCTCTCAGAATGATATCCAGCATGTAGATGTTTTCCGGGGCGTCGTCGACGATCAGAATCCGCGCCATTGGTCAGTCCCTCCCTCACTGTCAGAAAGGTCATCCTGTATCTCGGTTCATCACCAATCGCTTGTTAAAATGCTAATAGCTGCATTTCCGCCATTATATGATGGAGTAGCTTTTGTTTCATTAAATTCTTTCTTCAGGATGATGGGAGAGATAAAAAAGTCTGATGGGCAGGTTGGACACAGATATAGAATACGGACGAAAGATCCCGGATTTTTCGCTGATCGTCCGGAGGCGGGACGTGATGGCCTGTCAGATCCGTTTAAGGATGGAACGGTAATGAATGCAGGTGTAGCGTTTTTACGAAATCATCGGGATTGGGCCTTTGCAAGAACAAAAGCGGTTATTTTGCCAATCTCTTTGTAAAATACCGTCTTCCCGTGCAACGCCACCTTTTCTGCGAGCGTACGTCCGAAGGATGCCAGGTGGTTGTTCATGACATCGTCCTGCAGCTTTCGGGCGAAGTCCGCATTCTTCAGGTTGTTCGTTTCGATTGCTTTGATCTCGTTGAAATATAAATAGGACATGAACTCGAATTCCACCGCGATGTGGTCCGGCGGCAATTTAAAATGCTCGGCAGGCCTGAGGCCGGCATCATAGTACAGCCTTGCGATCTGGAAGGTCGAATCCTGGAGAAGCTTGCCCTCGTTGTATACGGATTCAAATAGATAGACCAGCCGCGGTTTGGAGGAAAAGAACATGTTGGTGTAGTCTTTTTCCAGATCCAGAAGCACTGCGTCATCCGTCCGGGCGGAAGCGACGTATTCTTTTTCGATGGCTGCAACTTCCTTGGACACGGATGCGGCATTCTGAAAACAGCCGACGGCGGAACGAAGGGCGGCGGGAAACTCCCCCTTGCGGAGGCTTGCGATCAGTTCGCGGTCGGGATAGTTGAAGGCCTGGGCCAGAAGGGAGAAAACGGTTGCCCTGGCTTCCAGATCCAGAATTATTTTATTGTCTGCGGTCATGATGGTGTCCTTTCCGAAGAATTGTTCCCAGTGAAAACGTACCTTCCGGCATCGATGTCCATGCGCGGCACCGGAGGGATATTCGGATTCCCCGGGCCGGCTTCTTTCACTCGGCCCGGGGAACGCCTTCCGTTCAACATCAGGATTTTTCTTTTCTCGTTTCCGCCTCGATGCGGGCGCGCCGCTCGCTGAACTTTTTCATGCCGGTCACGGCCAGCACCGCCACGGCGGGCACGCCGAGGCCTCCGTCCAGGGAAGCCCTCCCGCCTTTCAGCGCCTTCTTCTGTACTTTCGGATAGCCGGCCGCCACGGGATCTTCCTTGGCGAGGACGAATACATGAGTCCCGCCGCTCTCGTCGTAGCCGTACAGTTTGAGTTTCTTTTCTTTGGCCCGTTTCAAAGCCAGGGTCTTCATCGCCCCGTATTCGCCGAACTGCAACGCCCCGGTCGGACAGACTTCAACACAGGCCGGCTGCTTCCCGCTGCCCAGCCGCTGGGCGCAGAGACTGCACTTGACGATTTTCTTCGTCATTTCATCGAACAGCGGGACATGGAACGGGCAGACCCGGACGCAGGTCTGGCAGCCGATGCAGACCTTCGCATCGTAGAGAACCGGTCCATAATCCGACTTGGTCAGGGCCTTGACCGGACAGTTCTTGACGCACTGCGGGTCGATACAGTGCATGCACCGTTTCTGGTAGAGACCGCCGTCGTTGATCGAAACGAAGGTCCTGAAAAGACCCTTCGACGCCTGGTCGTGATATCGGAACTCCTGGATACACCGGTATGCGCAACTGTTGCAGCCGGTGCAGAACGTATTGTCGAGCAGGATCGCATATTCTTTCATCGTCATTCACCTCGCTTATGCTTTTCTGACGCTGACATAGACGTCTTCCACCCAACCCATCCCGGTAGGATCGTGTTTCTTGACGATGTTGGGATCTTTCTGCGGAATCAGATCTCCATCCCGGTAACCGAAATCCTTGGCATGCCGAAGATTTTTTGCCCGGTGGCCGATTCCGTGGAAGGTCAGGATGCAATCCTGCCGGACAACGCGATTTGTCAGATGCAGCTTTGCCTTCTGCGGCCTGGGAAGATCCTTCATGTAATTGGGATCGTTTTCCAGGATCACCATGTCCCCTTCCTTCAGGCCCAGTTTCCTGCCTGCCTCCGGGTTCATCCAGATGCATTCCATGTGATTCCTGACCGTAATCTCCTTCATGACGGGATTGTTGATGAAGTTCGGGTCGGCGTGCATGTGCCAGGGGGCGCGTGTGATCAGGAGAGAAAACTTGTAATCCCCCGTAGAATCATGCCATCGCTTTGCCCAGACCGGCAGCGGTTCATGACCTACCTGGGAGAATTCGTCGATGTACATCCGTACCCTCCCCTTGGGCCGTCCGTAACCGATCTCTTCGATCTGCTTGTAGTTTTCGTAGGGTTTCCTGTCGATCCAGAACGCCCCCTTCTTGTTGAAATCGGCTGCATTCTCCGCAGCCCCCATATTTTTGACAGCCACATCGCCCATGTTCGTGGGGATCAGCTTTTTGGGATCGCTGCTCCCGTCGGTGGTCCAATATTTTGGCGCCATGGCCAGGCCTATCTTGGCGGCGAATCCGCCCCAGCCGATCTGATCGCCGGGCGATTTCTGGACCGGGACGCCGCCGGCGAGGCAGGGATACTTCGGGTAGTAGAGGCGCAGGTCGAGCTTGCCCTCCTCGAACTGGTGCGGGGCCGGAATGACGTAGTCGCAGAAGTATCCAAGATCATCCAGGTAGAGGTTCCAGTCGACGACCATCTGCATCTTGTCCGCAGCCTTTTCCAGCATCTGCGGCTGAATCATGGCGAAGAGCCCCCGGTGGGGATTCCGGAAGAAGACCGCCTTGGCCCGGTTCGTCTTGTAGAGACCCCAGCCGACCATTCCGTAATGGCCCGGCGCGGAGAAATCCTTTTTCCGGTAAATGTCATTTGTTACCGGGAATTCATCACGAAAATCGACGGACTTGGCTGGTTGCTCCGGATAGGGAACCACCGGTGGAGCCAGTTCGTCGATCCAGGGGATCTTCACGCCGTGGAGGAGCAGAATACCGCCTTCGTGGTCGATCGAGCCGGACAGGGTGTTGAGAATATTGATAGCGTGGCGGAGACGCCAGCTATTGGCATAGTTGGGTCCTGCGGCGTCGCGCTTGTAGGTCGGGACCATGGAGTAGGGCGCGGCTGCTGCAAATTCCAGGGCAATCCTGCTGATCGCCTTGGCTGGCACCCCGCTGATCCTGGCGGCCCATTCGGACGTGTAGGTGCTGGTCGTCTCCGTCAGGATCTGCAGGACCGGTTTGGCGACAATCGTTTTGCCACCGATGGACACCTTGAAGGGACCGCTTGTAAGGACCGGGGCATCGCAGTCGTCGATCGGCTCGGCCTTCCTGTGCCTGCTGCACCAGGCAAGAAACTGCCCGTCATCCGTTTTCAGGGCGACGCGCCCATTCACATCGACCAGGGCGGTTGCGTCCGAGTACTTCTTTACGAAAGAGGCATTGTACTTCTTGCCCGCCAGGATCGTGCGGATCATGGCCAATGCCACGGCAAGGTCGGTCCCCGGCTTGATGCCATAGGTCTCGCTGGCATAACCGTCCGCCATAGGCGTCCGGACAGGGTTGAACATGACGATCTTGCAGCCGTTCCTCTTTCCAGCGGCCCAGTGGTTGAGCATACCCGCCTTGCCGCACTTGGAGAAAGAGTCGAATCCGAACCATACCTGGTACTTTGACTTGTCGAAGTCATACCCGCAAACGTGATGGCTGGGGGTATAGCAGCTGGAATAGAACTTGTTGGGCGGATTGGTCAGCGTCAGGCAGTTGATGTAGTAATGGGTACCGAAGCATTCCGTCCGCTGGTCGCTCCGGGTGGCCCCGATGGACTGGCAGAGCCTGTTCGTATAGGGGTCACCGGGGGATGCGAAGAGAATCTCCTCTGGCTTCAGCTTCTTGAGGCCGGCGATGACTTCGTTCACCGCGTCTGCCGTCTTCATGGTGATCCAGCCCGGATCCACGTCCGTTCCCTTGACGGGATTGGTCCGCTTCAGCGAGACCATCAGGCGGTCCGGATCGTACAGCGAATCGACGAACCCCATGCCCTTGATGCAGAATTTCCCGTTTGAAACGGGATCCTCCGGCCGTCCTTCCAGTGTGATGGCCCTCTCCAGGCCCGTAGCCGGGTCCACGCCCATGACGACATAGTAGGCGCAGTCGGCTTCACAGGCCCTTGCACAGACCTGTGGGACCTTCTTCGTGATCCGGTAGGGAAGCTGTTCCTGCGGATGATCTCCGAACGCCCATGCCGATTGCAGGTTTCGGAAGGGAAAAGCCGTCATCGCGGTGGCGATCCCGATTGCACCGGTCATCTGTAAAAATCTTCGTCTTGGCATCTCAAACTTGTCTTTCATGCTGTAACCTCCTCTGCAATCTTGCGTTCCGGGGATAGGGACGGATCCGCTGCTCTCCGGCCGCTCCGCAATAAAGTCGATGCCCAATCTTTCTGCCGCCCGGCGAGGGCGACACCTGAGATCCGGTTTCAGTTCCTGTGAACCGGACGACTGTTGCGTATGCCTTCACGGAGAAATTGTCAAGCAGAAATAAATAATAATATCAGTAGGTTATGCAATTTTATGCATATGCCCTGTGAGGCATATGAAGGCGGGAATGCTCCAGTGTTTGGGGGGCGGGACGAGTCGCGGATGTGTTCTGCAGGCTCTCACGATCCTGAATCGGCAATGAATTGCTGCAATTATGAAGTAATTCATTTACGTTGTTTTCCAATTTTGCGAATTCCATAATGATTCTTTGCGCATTCTCTGTCAGGTGCATTCCCTTGCGGCCGTTGGTGACGACAAGTTGCATCCCCGTGCGTTTTTCGGCGTCTTTGATTTTTCCCCAGGCCGCCCGATAGGACATTTTCAGCTTCTTGGCGGCGGCAAAGAGGCTTCTACATTCATCGATGCCTTTCAGCAGTTCTTCCACTCCATGGCCAAACAGGGTGACGCCGTCATTTTCCACCCAGATTTTAAACCTGATCTCCACGTTTCAACCTTCTTTCCGGGCATCCGTTTTCTTCATGCTCTTGATGCTCCGGATTATTGATGGCAGGAGAAAAGGATTGAAGCCATACGATGCAGTCTGAAAAATCTTTCGGCAATTCTTCCCGAAAGGCATTCGGACAATTTCAGATTCTTCACCGGAATTTGTATCTTCAAATAAGGAAATCCGATGCAGTGCGGTGTTTCCGGGGTCGAGGCATTCTATGGTGAGAGACGAAGCCAGCAGGAGCGGGCTGTCAGGAAGCGGGGACGATTGCGCTGCCTGTTCCGGCAGTCGCGTGCATATTCACTGCCTTGCGGATGATTGAAGCCGGAGGGTGTTTTTGTGATCGTGTCATGCCTGCCGCCGCGGAAAATGCAGTTCAATAATTGTTTCTTGCGATGTTAGTACAATACTTCGTCGTTCCATGTATTTTAAAAGATTAGGATCGCATGAAAAAGCGAAAGCCCGGACCATGTTCCCTTCATGGCCGGGCTTTCTGAATCACGTTCCAGAGGTTATGAACACATAAATGGAAAAGGAAGACCTTCCAGAACGGATGTAAGAGGTGCTTATGTCAAACTTTGCATAAATGTCAATACATTTATAATTGGATATAACAGAGAAAGCTATCATGAAGATAGCGTCCCCCCTGTCGATGCTCATGGTGAACCACTTTTCCTGTTGACCGAACACCATGATTACTTTTGACAAATTGAGAAGTCTTTCTTATGATGCTGTAACATTGCTGACAGGAGAAAAAACAATGATCATCCGAAAATACGGCTTGATTGGCATCCTTTTTTCCCTGATCGCATCGCTCATGCTTTTGCTTCCATCTTCCGCATCCTCCTATGAACGGGAGATAGCCAATCTGTCTTCCATTCTCGCTTCCAGTATCAGCAAGTCGGGGAAAAAATCGATCGCTGTGGTCGATTTTACGGACCTTCAGGGTCAGGTAAACGAACTCGGGAGATTCATTGCCGAAGAAATGTCGGGCAACATGACTTCCCAGTCCTCCACCTTCGACGTTCTCGACCGCAATCACATCAAACGGCTCCTTGAAGAGCAGAAGCTTTCGATGTCGGGTCTGATGGATCCCAGTGCAATCAAGAAAATCGGCAAACTGGCCGGCGCCGACGTCATCATTGCGGGGACCATTACTCCTTTCGGAGACAGCATCCGCGTTTCGTGCAAAGCGATCGACACGAGAACAGCAAAAGTGGTTGGATCGGCACGCGGCGACATTGCCAAGACGGCAACCATTGCCGACCTGCTGAAGCTCGGCGTCTCGACGCCCCCGATCACGAAAGAGGCGGTCAGGCAGCCGGCGGCGTCCAGGATCTTCAATAAACCGATGTATCGCGGGCATCGCGTTGACATTTGCCTGCACTGGAGCCAGTCCTGCCAGAAACCTGCCGCAGACCGCTTCTGCCAGATCAACGGCTTCAGGCAGGCCAGGACATGGAAAATCGCCTATGACATCGGATACATGACTCCCACGTATGTGATCGGTGACGACAAGACCTGCGGCATTCGGGGCTGCGACGGATTTGATATCATCGAGTGTGAGTAACAGACCCGCTTTCTTTGTCTGTTCGGCCTATTCCCGCAGGCGGATTTGTCTTTCGAGCAATTCGATTACTTTATCCATCCGGCCGATGATATCGTTGATCCTGAATACCCACCTTGAAATGCCCACGATAATGGCAATGGCAAGAACCATGAAAAGAAGGCTTATAACTAAAGCCGCCGTCTCCATTTTTCCTCCTCATAGCTGCACAGAAATGTGGTAAGGCCTGCGCCCACCACCCTGGGAATAACTTTCCGGCCTCGATTGCAGTCCCTCGTTCCGCATTGAAAAACAACGCCACCGCCGATTAAAAAAAATGACAAAAACACAAGTGCCCATCCCGCTGAAAAGGAGAGGAACATAACCCCTGGGCCATCAACGGCTATATGGTTGGGTCTTCGTCCGATCACGCTCATGCTGTTGATCGGGTTTGTCCGGCTGGTCTTGTCTCGCTGGAGTCGGATCATCCGTCTTCTTCTTCTCCGGTTTTGCGGGCTTGGAAGGTGCCAAACGCTGGGGAAGCGGTTTTACGGGTGTTGTTTCCTTCACCTCGGGTTTTTTGACCGAGCCGGGTTGCTTCTGGCGATCGGAAACGGCCGGTGTCAGGCGATCCTGCCTTGTCCGCTCCGTCTGAGCGGGCCGTGTAGGGGTTGCCGGCTTTGATCCGGAGGGGAGAACGAGTTTCTCCTGCTGCTCTCGTTTCTTAACCGGTAGCGCCCGCTCACTTCTTGTCCTGTCGGGTTGACGCGGCTGCACGGAAGTCGAGGTCTTGGGCGTTATCGTCTGTATGGTTTGAGACGGGCGTACGGGGGCGGGGACCGCGCGGGCCGGCGCCTTCCGGCCTGGCTTTTGCTGAAGTACCGGCTTGGCCGGCGTTACAGAAAGAGGACGCTCCGGTTCGGCTTTCTCCGGCTGAAGAAAAGGCTTTCTAACCGCCCTGGTTTGTTTTGTCGGAACGGATCTTGCCGGGCTGAGCACTTCCCTTCCGTTGCCCTGATCGGGCGGAACTTGCGATACACCTTCTTTTCTCCCTTTGATAGTCCTCTGTTGAAGCCTTAAATCGGACCTCGGACGATTCACTTCGCCGGCCGGAACGACGTAGTTCATGCCCCGCGGCTGTTCGACACGATCCCCATCATCGACTCTTCCCTCCGGAAGCTGCATCACTTGCTTCTGGAGCAGGGCTGCATCCCCTCTCCCGCTCTCGTTTGCGGCCGGACGATTCCGCCGAATCCTGTCGATCGCGGTGGCATGAGGCTTCTCGTTCACCTTGATGTTTGCGAAATTATAGCGCTGTCTGTTCTGCGCGATGCTGCCGATTACCTTGATGTCAATGGCCGCCGCCGTCCGATAGTCGTTGAGGAGCCTGGATGGCTTGAGGCCGGTTACGCGGACGCGGCTGTAATTGCTGCCGGCATAGTAGTGCTTTCGATCCACCACAACGGCCTGGCCTATGTACGCATAATCCCGGGTGCTGCTTCGGAAACGGGAGACATTCGCCGTGCCGATCACCACCGTGCGGGGACCACCCCAATCGCGATGGCAGTAGTAATTTTCACGGGGTGCCAGCGGTACCCATCCGACGTGGGTTCCGCGATGAATCCAGGATACCCTTCCCGGAAACCAGAAGAAGCCCACATCGAGAAGCGAAGATCCCATGCGGCCGCTGACGATCGGAGGCGCCCAGTACCACCGGTTTCTTATATAGACCCAATTCCCGTAATGGTGGGTGATGTAGCCGAAAGGCTCAACCGGGATCCAGGTCTGATCACCGTACCAGTAGGTCCATCGCCCCACCGTGAAGGGCGACCAACCCCCAGCCACGACCGTGGGTCGCCAGAACCAGCGATCCGCACCTTCGTAAGAAACCCTCTCCCAGTTGCCATATTCTTCGAAAATATTGTTGTCATACCGGAGGCCGGGTGGCAGATATTCCGCCGCTTGCCCGCCCATTCCGGCCTTTGCACGCCAGAAGTCTTCCCGGGTGGCGTTCCAGCGACCCCAATCCGGGTCGATTTTCCCATCTCCGTAAGAAACCTTGCTCTGATCAGCCAGGATGGATGGAAAACCAGCCTCCACGTCGTATCTCGAATTGGTCGCCGCGTGGACAAAACGTACATGCCCTTTGAGTGCAACAACTTCGACAGAAGCCTCGCCTGCATACAGGTCGAAGACGGTATCGGGATCGGCCAGGGCATAACCGAAGGGAGTAACGGCCTTGATGATCGTTCCGGTTCCTTTATTGTAGAACCGGGCAACGCCCGAGGCGACTTCGATTTCAGACACGTCCGGGGTAAGGGAAATGAACTGGATCTGCGTGGCATTCCCGATTCGGATCCGAGCCCCGTTGGGAACGATCAGTTCGGCCATTCCACGGCTTCCGGTGAAGAGCACATCCTCCACACCGAAGGGCGCATCCTTCACGGCGGCCACCCAGTCATTCTCCTCCGGAACGAAGCGAAGCAGGCTTCCCTCAGCATGGTAGATGCGGCCGACCACGATTCCCGGCGGCTCCGCAGCGGAAACCGGCAAATGTGACACAGAAATAAGAAACAGGCATGCCAGAAAGCCTGTCAGCCGGAACGCTCGTTTCGAGCTTTTGGTTTTATCCCCCATCGCTCTTCCCATATTGAGATCCTCTTTCCATCTTTCCACTGTCGGAGTCTTTGATCCAAGGAACTGTAGAAAAGGGAATCCAAACGGATGACAATGATTTCGCCATTGTGCATGGTGTCATGCCCTCTGGCACCGGTTTCAGCCTGCACCCGAAGGACACTTGGAACCATCGCCGGACATCCCTTTCCACGGGGCCTTCACAGGCACTTGCACCCCTTGAGAGTCGGGATTTCTATGATTGATCGTACATCATTTTTTACTCCACAAGAAAACAATAGTCCAGTTTGGAGTATCGAAGAGCGGATCATATGCTCATCCGACGGGCTTTCCGTCCGGGAGGGGGGATCACTGATTGTTTCGTTCAAGTCGGTTGAACGAAACATCCTCCGAAGCCCTACCGGAACGCCTTATTCATCTTTCCGACAGTTTCCCACCTTCGCATTATTCTATTGCATATCATATGGTTGTACTTCATCGGCGGATTGTCCCCTCTCCTGGCACAGCTTTCGCAATACTAAAAGTCAAACAGAACAAAAACCCTCAGAGAGGAGACAGATCATGAAAAAGACACTGGGAACGATGATGGTGGCAGGGATTGTGGTTCTTCTGACGGCAACTTTCAGCTTCGCGGAATACACGGCGGCAGGTGTGGGAAACTTCCCCTTCTTCCAGCTGGGATGCCTGATCGTGGGCGGTCTGACGATCGTATCGCTGAAACACAAGTTTGAGAAGATGTATACCAACGAGGCCGTGGGCGCCTTCGCCCTCTACACGGTCCTGGTGGCCCTCTTCACGAACCCCGTCATCGACGCCATCAAGGGGCTCGTCGGCTGAACGAACAGAAGGGATGAAACGGGAGGAACTTCCCCCGTCCGTCCCATTCGGCAAACGAAAGACACGGCAGACTTCAAGGACGAACGAAAGGGAAAGGAGGCAGGGATCATGACAACGCTCAGGAAACAGCAAGTGGAACAGTACAACCAGCTCCGGCACGTGTTCATGTTGAGCGCCTGGGGGTTCGTGATCGGCATCGCCTCTTTCCTCTTCCTGTACGTGGGGCACCTCCTGGACAACCTCCTCGGGACGGCCCCGAACTTCATGCTGGGGCTGTTCTTCCTGGCCCTGGTGACGACCATCGGCCGGCTCTACCAGGAGGCTTGGTCCAAGAAAAAGGACGTCTGATTCAAAACGCGCCCCGCAAAGGGCACAGGACATAACAACCGGATCTACTTCTGATCTGTGTTCCTCGAGCAGCCCCCCGGGTCCCAGCCCGGCGGGGCTTTCGAGTCTCTGGGGGACCTGGAATAAAGCCGAACTGTAAAAGAGGGGGCTTAACCTTCCGGCCAGCCCCCTCTTCATGGTTCCGATCCACTATGCATTTCTACACTCATGCGAGTAGATAGCGGAACGCCTCTGCATCTCAGCCAATGACATGAATTGTATTCCTGGTCGGTTCTGGTCAGTTTATGCTTTTTTCCAAGCGTAGACTTCGTGTCCGTCGACTACCTTCCCTGACGGGGAGAAACCTGTTCGCTCAAGGAGAGGCTCAATGGCCGGCTTTGCGATATTAACCGTATTGGGCTCAGCATACATCTGCATATGGCCCGCGATGTCGATGGCGCGATCGCTGATCATCTCCAATGGCATGGATTCATCAAAGATGACGAAACCTGAGTTTACGCCGCACCGGACCGAGAAGTCCCGCCGCATCTGTTTGACGTCCCGGTTGTATGCCTCCAGGCCGCTGATTACGTCGGTGGCGGCAAGGGCGGCACCATCAACGGTGGGAAAGCAGGTCATGACACCGTCAGGCGTCCAGGTCGACTTCAGGCACTTGTGATCGGTCAGGATCTGGCTGACAAAATTCCGGTACTGAATGAAGTCGTGCTGAACGACGGCCTTCTCCTCGTCCACTTTCATTCCCGTCGAATCAACGATATCAATGGCCAGAAACGCAGCGTGCCGACGAGAATGATCCTGCCCGTCATGTCACGGCCTCCCATTCTTATGGGAAGAATTGCGCGGACGGGATTGCTGATCTTCTGCTCGATGGCCAACACGAACTTGACATAAGGCTGCTGGTTCTTTGCGACTTTCACATAGGGAGCGGCAAGGAGGAAACGAAACAGAAGACGGGAAAGGAGGTCAAGCGCGACGGGAAGCCTTTACAAGCGCGGCGAGGTCTGGTGGATCAAGTATTACCGGAACGGAAAACCCTATCGGGAGTTCACAAAGACCGAGGTCCGGGCGGAACGTAGCGTCACGCACCTGAAAACCGCATTTGAAGAGATGCGCGTTCCTGAAATCACAACACCTCCCATACGGACATACATTGATGGGAGACTTGAAGCGGGGATCGAGGGTTTCAGAGATTGAAAACCTTCAGCGGATAGACGGTTATTTGGAACTATGCCAATGGGTCAGATCCCATCATGCCGTGTAAGCCCCCGTTTTCATTTGGTGCCCGGGGCGGGAATCGAACCCGCACAGCCTCAAGGACCGAGGGATTTTAAGTCCCTTGCGTCTACCAGTTCCGCCACCCGGGCATGGTGCGGTTCTTAACGGTTTTCCCCGAGGGTGTCAAGGCGAATGTCTTGAAAACACTCGGTTCTAAAGGACTTCCAGGAGCACCTTCAGATTTTCTCGCCGCCTTGCCTGCACGAAGGCCTCGATTCCCTTCTCCAGCGGATACCGCCCTGTGATCAGTCGTTCAAGCGGCAGATCCGGGTGGGCAAGGAGGATCTGCAGTCCGTCACTGAAGCGGCCACAGCGGGATCCGACGACAGTGATCTCCCTGACGACAACTGGCGCCAGATCGATCTTGAACGGCTGGGCAATGGTGGTTTTCAGGATGATTATTCCCCGGGGCCTGCATAGAGTGATCGCCTCTTCAAGGCCGCGTCCAGTCCCGGTGGCCTCGACGACGAGATCCACATTCCGATCCACATCGCCAAGCGCATCGCAGGTCTTTACGCTACGCCAGTGGGCCGCCTCCAACTTTGCCGGATGGTGTCCAACAAGGGTCACCTCCTCCAGTACCGTTGACAGGACCCAGGCGCAGAGTATGCCGAGCCGGCCGTCCCCCAGAACCACCGTCCGTTCGCTTCCCGTGAGCGGCACCTGCTCCAGGATCTCGCAGGCCGCAGCGAGCGGCTCGATGAATACGGCCCGTTCGTCGCCAATCGCGTCGGGCACGGGATGGAGATTGGAGGAAGGAAGGGTGCAGAATTCCGCCATGCAGCCAGGATGGCCGGCGATGCCCGGAACACGACGCTCAAGGCAGTGCCGCGCCATCCCGGAGCGGCAGAAGTTGCAACGACCACATCCGATGTTGATCTCTCCGACGACACGCCGGCCGGCCATGGATGAATCGTCGCTTTCCTCTACAACCCCGACGAATTCGTGCCCCAGGATTCCCCGATAGCCGTGATAACCGGCAAGAATCTGCAGGTCCGTCCCGCAGATGCCCGCCTTCAGAACGCGAATCCGCGCCCATCCTTCCGGCCGCAGTGGCTCGGGGACGTCTGTACAAAACCGGAGCGTACCGTCAAAGAAAAGGGCCTTCATGCCGATTCACGGGTATTTTGCTGGTCGAGTTTCATGTTCTGGCAAGTATGTCATCCGTGAATACCTGTCAACCGGGATCCGATTCCTTCCGCTTGAACCTGTTGCGGCCGTCTTGCCGCGACACACGGACAAACCGGGAATTCCAGCGTTTTCATTCTTGAAGGGATTCCGGATGATGTGCTACAAGCAGTGCGCCTCACATTCCATTTCCGGAGGAACTCCATGAAAGATGCCGACGTTGTCCTCTCGGGAGCGCATGTCCTGCTCCTTGACGATAAGGATACCATCCTGGAGCGGGGTGCCGTTGCCGTCGTCGGCGATTCCATCGCCGCCGTGGGAACACCGGAGGAGATCGACCGGGAGTACACTGCGCGGAAACGCATCGACGGTGTCAACTGCCTCCTCCTCCCGGGTCTCGTGAATTCCCATACCCACGCGGCCATGACCTGTTTCCGGGGGATCGCCGACGACCTGGACCTGATGGACTGGCTGAGCAACTACATCTTCCCCGCCGAGGCCAGAAATGTGGATCCGGAACTGGCCTACTGGGGGAGCCTCCTGGCCTGTGCGGAGATGATCCTCTCGGGGACAACCACCTTCTGCGACATGTATATCTTCGAGAACGAGACGGCCCGAGCGGCCCATGAGGCGGGCATGCGCTGCCTCCTGGGCGAAGTCCTCTTCGACTTCCCCTCCCCCAACGTCAAGACCCCCGGCGAGGGCCTGCGCTACACGGAGATGCTGATCCAAAAGTGGGCCGACGATCCCCTCGTGAATGTCGTCGTCGAACCCCATGCCCTCTATACCTGTTCCCCGACCCTTCTCAAGGACGCCAAGGCTCTGGCCGACGCTTACGGCGTTCCCGTGGCGACCCACTATCTCGAAAACATGACGGAACCCGGAATCGTCCAGGAGAAGCTGGGCCGGCGGGCCTCCGCTTTTCTGCAGGAGATTGGCTATCTCGACGAGCGCTTCTTCGTCTTCCATGGTGTCTACATGGACGACGAGGACATCCGCCTCTTCGCGGACCACGGCTGCAAGGTCGTGCACAACCCGGAGAGCAACATGAAGCTGGCTTCCGGCGTGGCACCGGTCTCCCGCATGCTGGAAGCGGGCATCAAGGTCGGACTGGGAACGGACGGCTGCGCCAGCAACAACAATCTCGACATGTTCCAGGAGATGGACACGGCGGCCAAGTTGGAGAAGTCAGCCCGCCTGGACCCAACGGTCATGTCGGCCCGGACGGTCCTCCGGATGGCCACCTGCAACGGAGCGAAGGTCCTTGGCCTGGATCATCTGGTCGGGTCCATCCGTCCGGGCATGAAGGCCGATCTCGCCCTGGTGAAGCTCGACAAGCCGCACCTGACCCCCATGTACAGCGAATACTCCCATCTGGTCTACGCCGTGAACGGCTCCGACGTTGACACGGTCCTCATCAACGGGAGATTGGTCATGGAAAACCGAAAGCTCCTCACGATCGACGTGAACGAGGCAATGGAGCGGGTCCTGCGGATCGCCGAGCGGGTGAAGCGGAGCATGGCGAAATGATGAACTGCGAACCATTGGACCTGCTCGTCACCGGTGGGACCCTCCTGACGATGAACGGGACGATGGATCTCCTGGAGAATCCCGTGATCGGAATCCGGGAGGGGCGGATCGTCTTCGTCAAATCCGGAACGGCCGAAATGCCGGAAGCTCGGGAACGGTTGGACGCCAAGGGCTGCACCATCCTGCCCGGACTCGTGAACACCCATACTCACGCGGCGATGGTCTGTTTCCGCGGGCTCGCCGACGACCTGCCCCTGATGGAGTGGCTGGAACGGCACATCTGGCCCGCCGAGGCGAAATACGTGAACCGGGAAATGGTCTATGCCGGGACCTCGCTGGCCATCGCGGAGATGATCCTCTCCGGCACGACAACCTTCTGCGACAGCTACTTCTACAGCGGCTCCGCTGCCCGGGCCGCCGTGGACGCGGGCATGCGAGGCGTCATCGCCCAGGGCTTCATCGATTTTCCCACCCCCGACAGCCCGGACCCCTCCCGGCAGATCGAGATTGCCGAGAAGTTCGTCGGAACCTGGCGGGACCGCTCGCCCCTGGTCACCCCTTCCCTCTTCTGTCATACGCCTTACACCTGTTCGACGGGGACACTGACGACCATCAAGGAAACGGCCCGCCGAATCGGCGTGCCCTTCCAGACGCACCTGTCGGAGACCCGTGAGGAAGTGCACATCATCCGGGAGCGCTTCGGGAAGTCTCCCGTCCAGTACCTGGATTCCATCGGTGTTCTGGACGAGAAAACAATCGCCGTCCACTGCAACTGGATTGAAGAGGACGAGCTGGACCTGATGGCGACGCGGGGTGTGAAGGTGTCCCACAACCCGGAGAGCAACCTGAAGCTCGCCTCCGGGATGGCTCCCGTCCCGAAAATGCTCCGGCGTGGGATCGCCGTCGGCCTGGGGACCGACGGCTGCGCCAGCAACAACGACCTGGACCTGTTCGGGGAGATCGGAACGGCGGCAAAAATCCACAAGCTGACCGAAATGGATCCAACGGCCATGGACGCCGCCACGGTCCTCCGCATGGCCACCATCGAAGGGGCGAAGGTCCTCGGCCTGGAGCGGGAGATCGGGTCCGTCGAACCCGGGAAATGGGCCGACCTGATCCTCATCGACATGGAGAAGCCTCATTTCACGCCGCTGTACAACTTGTACTCTCACCTGGTGTATGCCGCCCAAGGCTCCGATGTTACGACAGCCATTGTCGGAGGGAAAGTCGTCATGAAAGACAGGCGCCTCCTGACGATCGACCTGCCCGCCGTCATGGAAGAGGTGCGCCGGATCGGCCGGACAATCCAGACAGACCGCACGGTGAAACCATGATCGGGAAAGCGGGAGAAAAAAAGCTGTACCGAGCCGCCAGGCGTGGATTCCCCTTTTTCCTGGGCCTGCTTGTTCTCATCGGACCGTCCCCGCTGCTCGCCGTCCCCGTCGAGGTGACCCTCTATCCGGACTCCGCGCGGATTACCGAGATGGTCCATGCTAAACTTCCATCCTCGGCCGGCAGCCTGGCGTCGGCGAATTTTACCCTTCCCGGATCGGCGGACCCTGCCACGCTGACCATCGGCTGCCTGCCGGCGGGGTCCTGCCGGGTCGAGGACTACCAGGTGAAGCGGATCGAGACACCGCTGGGACCGAAAGAAGCGGAAATCGAGAAAAAGGCGGCAAAACTGCGAGATGAGGACGCCCGGATCCGGGCTGCGATTCTCGCGACAGAGTCCCAAATCCAGTTCTGGCAGCTCCAGACCAAGGCCAAAACAAAGACCCTTGCCGACGCCCAGAACATGGCCGCTGCCATCGGCCGGAACATCCGCAAGGCCGGACAGGAGAAAATCGCCCTCCAGGAAAGCCTTGGCAGGACCGGGCAGCGCCTCCGCGAAGTCGAGGCGGAAAGGGCCGCCCTGCCGGACCGCCGCAAATCTACATGGCAGATCACGGTATCCCTCTCCGGGACTGCGGCCCGTGAACAGACACTGGGCTTCACATACCGGATGAGCGGATGCGGCTGGAGCCCCGCCTACCGGGTCGAGGCGAGACCCGGCGAGGGGAAGATCCTGTTGACCTTCGATGCAGAGATCAGGCAGTCCTCAGGCCAGGACTGGAAAGACGTCCAGGTCGTGCTGGCCTCCCCGGGGCCGCCGCGGGAACGGGCGACAGCATCCGCCGGTTCCGCCCCTTCACCGGATACGCCTGCCGCTCCACCGGCGAAAAAGGGGAAAAAGACACGCAAGGCATCGGCACTGAATAAGACCGCCACACCGCCCCCCGAGAATGAAATGCCTTCCGCGCCGGCGATCGCTCCAATCGCGGCCGTCGCTTACGGTCCCTGGAGCCTGGGGAAAATCGATGTTCCGGCGGGTGCGACCGTGAGAAGAAACGTCGTCCGGGAAACCGGTGACGCATCGTTTCTCTATCTCCTGGAACCCGGAGCGGAAAAACCGGTCCTGCAATCGAACGGCCGGCATTCCTGGACAGCCGGAATGCCTGAAGGGCCGGCCATGTTTTTCATTGACGGCTCCGTCACGGGTCGGGGGCGCTTTTCCGCCGAGACGGTCAACTCCCTTCCCTTGGGTGCAGACCCGCGGGTCAGCCTGCGTGTGAAAAGCGGAAGCGCCCGATCCGAGGTGGTGAACGGCCGTCCGGGGCCGATCCGTCTCCACTGGAAAGACGGCCGGCCGTCCACAGACGTCGTATCGATCCCGTCGGGCGCGGCCTTGACCCTGCCACCCTCCCCTGCCCCTTCCGGATTCCCCGAAAAAGATGCGTCCACAACGGCACCGGCAAAGGAGGAGCGGAAATGAATGCGCCCTGCCCTTTCTGCCGGAACGACATTGAACTCGGCGACCGGATCGGCCGGCGGGAGACCTGCCCCCGTTGCAGCCGGGACCTCCATGTCTGCCTCTGCTGCCGTTTCTATGCGCCCGGAGCGTACAACGACTGCCGGGAGCCCCAGGCCGAGCGGGTCGTCATCAAGGACCGCAGCAACTTCTGCGACTTCTTCGCCTTCCGGGATCCTTCCCGGCCTGACTCCCCTACCTCCCCAAAACCTTCTCCGAAAGACACCCTCGAATCCCTATTCAAAAAGTAGAAAATATTACTTGACAAATATTAAAGGCTTCCTTAATTACTACCAGACTGGTAGTGTAAACAATCGAACGTTGGAGCGTCGATGAGACTGTCCACGAAAACCCGCTACGGAGTCCGGATGATGCAGTCCCTGTCGGAAAAATACGGCCAGGGGCCAATCTACCTGAAGGAGATCGCCCGGGAGCAGGGAATTTCGGAGAAGTACCTGAGCCTGATCGTCATTCCCCTGCGGGCGGCGGGACTGATCACCTCGACCCGAGGCGCCCACGGCGGATATGTCCTGTCCCGCGAACCGGCACAGATCACGCTCAAGGACATCGTAGACGTCCTGGAAGGAGAAACCTGCCTCGTCCAATGCATAAAGGACGCCTCCACATGCCCGCGAGTGTCCGTCTGCCCCACAAGGGACGTATGGACCGTCATCGTGGACAGGATCTCGGAGACCCTGAGCGGAATCACGCTGGAGCAACTGGTCCGGATGAGCCGGGAAAAGGAAAACAACCTGGTCACGATGAACGACATATAACAGCCGGAAGCCGGCCTCCTCTGAGGCCTCCGAACCGAAAAAAAGAAAAGGATTCCCGGAAAGGCGGGAACGAACATGAAAAGAATCTACATGGATCATGCGGCCACGACACCCGTCGATCCGGAAGTCGTCGCCGCGATGCTTCCCTTCTTTACGGAAAATTACGGAAACGCCTCGAGTATGCACGCCTTCGGACAGGAGGCCCGGCAAGCCATCGAGCAGGCAAGGGAGAGCATCGCGCTCCTGATCGGCGCCAAGCCGGATGAGATCATCTTCACCAGCGGCGGCACCGAGAGCGACAATTTCGCCGTCAAAGGCATTGCCTACGCACGGAAAGACAAGGGCAACCATATCATCACGTCCGCCGTCGAGCACCATGCGGTCCTGGAGCCCTGTCACTTCCTGGAGAAAAACGGCTTCCAGGTAACGGTTTTGCCCGTCGACGAAACCGGCCTGGTGGATCCGGTCGACGTGAAAAAGGCGATCACGGACAAGACCACCCTGATTTCGATCATGCATGCCAATAACGAGATCGGGACGATCGAGCCGGTCCGGGAGATCGGCGCCATCGCCCGTGAGTGCGGCATCGCCTTCCACACCGATGCCGTCCAGACCTTCGGCCGCATTCCCGTGAATGTGGCCGACCTGAACGTGGATCTCCTGAGCGCCTCGGGCCACAAGCTCTACGGCCCCAAGGGCGTGGGGATCCTGTATATCCGCAAGGGAACGCGGATCGTCCCCTTCATGCACGGGGGCGAGCAGGAGAAGAACCGGCGGGCCTCCACCTACAATGTCCCCGGAATCGTGGGCATGGGCAAGGCCGCCGAACTGGCCGGCGAGCACATGGAACGGGAGGCGGCGCGTCTGACGTCTCTGCGGGACCGGATGATCCGGGGCATCCTCGACGGGATCGACCACAGTCGTCTGAACGGCCACCCCGTCCTCAGGCTGCCGAACAACGTCAATGTTTCCCTTGAATACGTCGAAGGGGAATCCATGCTTCTGAGCCTGGACATGGAAGGCATCGCCTGCTCCACGGGATCGGCCTGTTCCTCCCAGAGCCTGGAACCTTCCCATGTACTCAGGGCGATCGGCCTGCCCCACGAGATCGCTCACGGCTCCCTTCGGTTCAGCATGGGCAGAGTCACAAGCGACGATGACGTCGACACGGTCCTGACGGTTCTGCCACGCATCGTCGACAGGCTGAGGGCCATGTCGCCGCTTTACGGAAAGAAACACTGATATTTTTGCGATCGGACAAGAAGGATCGACAAGGAGTGTAACGATCATGACAGGTTACAGCGATAAGGTAATGGAGCACTTCAGGAATCCGCGGAACGTGGGGGACATCGAGAATCCCGACGGCGTTGGCAAAGTCGGGAACCCCGTCTGCGGTGACATCATGGAACTGTATCTCAAGGTCGAGAACGACGTCATCGTCGACGCCCGGTTCAAGACGTTCGGCTGCGGCGCCGCCATCGCCACCAGTTCCATGGTCACGGAGCTGATACGGAACAAGACGATCGAGGAGGCCTCGAAGATCTCGAACAGGGCCGTGGCCGAGGCCCTGGGCGGACTCCCTCCAATCAAGATGCACTGCTCCGTCCTGGCGGAGGAGGCCCTGAGCAGGGCCATCGACGATTACAGGAGCAGGAAGAAGATCGCCGCATGAAACGGAAAGTCCTCGTCGCCATGAGCGGTGGTGTCGATTCGTCCGTCGCCGCCCTCATCCTTCGGGATGCCGGGTACAGCGTCACCGGCGTCACCATGTGCCTGGGCATCGTGGACGACGGCGACCGATCCCGATGCTGCGGCCGCGATGCCGTAGACGATGCGCGCCGCGTCTGTGAGCACTTGCGCATTTCGCACCATGTCATTGACTTTGCCCGGGACATGAAAGAGGAGGTCATCGACCGGTTCGTGCAGGAATACCGCCGCGGAAGAACCCCGAATCCCTGCATCGACTGCAACCGTTACCTGAAGTTCGGACGCCTGCTGGGGCTGGCCCGTTCGATGGGCTTCGAATTCCTGGCCACCGGACATTACGCAAAGATCGAAAAGGCGGGGGATACGTATCGGCTTTTGAAATCGAAGGACAGGGCGAAGGACCAGACCTACTTCCTTTACCCGATCCTGAGGGGGGACCTGCCGGCGGTTCTTTTCCCCCTGTCGGACCGGACCAAGGGGGAAGTCCGGGCCCTGGCCATTGAGGCGGGGGTTCCCGTGGCGCACAAGACCGAAAGCCAGGACATCTGCTTCGTTCCCCGCAAGGGGTATCGGCAGTTCATCCGGGACCTGGCGGGACCGCTGCAGCCGGGCCGAATCGTGGACACGGAGGGCCGGGAGCGGGGACGGCACGACGGCATCGTCTCCTTCACGGTCGGCCAGCGAAGCGGCCTCGGGATCAGCGCCCCGGCGCCACTCTATGTGGTGTCCGTGGATGCGGAGGATAACCGGGTCGTCGTGGGAGAAAAGAAGGATTTGCTGGCCTCGGGCCTCCGGGCAGCGGATCTCAACCTCCTGGCCGATTCCTGGCCGGACAAGGCGGAGGCGAAGATCCGCTATCGCAAGAAGGCCTCGACCTGCCGCATCATTCCGGAAGAAGGCGGACTCCGGATCGATTTTGAAGAGCCTCAGGAGTCCATTACACCCGGACAGGCGGTGGTTCTCTATCGGGGGGAGGAAGTCCTCGGTGGCGGGGTGATCGAGCAGGTGATCCATGAATCTCGTTGAGAAAATACAGGAATTGAAAAGAAAACGGAACGCCGTCATCCTGGCGCATAACTACCAGCTTCCCGAGGTCCAGGACATCGCTGACTATGTGGGCGACTCCCTTGGGTTGAGCATCCAGGCGGCCGCAACCCCGGCCGATGTGATCGTCTTCTGCGGCGTCCATTTCATGGCAGAGACGGCCAAGATCCTCTCGCCCGCGAAGACAGTCCTCCTTCCGGAAGAGAAGGCCGGCTGCCCCATGGCGGACATGATCACGGCAGAGGAACTGAAGACTCTCAAGGCGCAGCACCCCGGCGCGGCGGTCCTCTGCTACGTCAACACCTCCGCGGCAGTAAAGGCGGAGTGCGACCTCTGCTGCACCTCGGCGAACGCGGTCCGGATGGTGCAAGATGTCCTGAAGGACGAACAGGAGATCATTTTCGTCCCCGACCGGTACCTTGCATCATACGTGGCCTCGCAGACCGGGAGGAACCTGATCCTCTGGAATGGATTCTGCCCCACCCACGCCCGGATCCTGCCGGAAAACATCGCCGAGGCGAAGGAACGGCACCCGGGAGCGGAGGTCATGGTTCATCCGGAGTGTACGCCCGAACTGATCCGCCTGGCCGATAAAGTGGCCTCCACGGAAGGAATGTGCCGGTATGCCGGAGAGTCGAAAAACATGGAGTTCATCGTGGCGACGGAGCGGGGCATCCTGCACCGGATGGAAAAGGAAAATCCGGGCAAGAAGTTCCATGCGGCCTCGAAGTTCGCCATCTGCCCGAACATGAAGTATACGACCCTGGAAAAAGTCTTGTGGTCCCTGGAGGACATGGTCCACGAGATCGTCGTGCCGGAGGATATTGCAGACCGGGCCAGGCGGTGCATCGAACGCATGCTGGCTGCGTAGGCCCCAGTGAAGGAGTACCGGTTTCGCAGGTGTGACGTCGCGAGATTCAAACTTATGAAGACGTTTCAGACACAATCACAGGAGCATTCCCTCACCCGGGACGTCCATAACGTCGCCCCGGTGTCCCCCGAGGAGATCCTCATCTTTCGCCATGACATCGGCAGGCACAATACCACCGACAAGGTCATCGGCGAGGCCCTGTATCGGCAATTCGGCTTTTTCGACCGTTTGCCGCTGACGAACGGGAGACTTTCATCGGAGACCCCGACCCGGGATCTCCGATGTCGGATGCCCATGATCGCTGCGGCAGGCGCACCGGGAAGCCGGATGAGCAAATACGGAGGCGAGGAGAGGATCTGTTAACCCTTCGCCAGCACTTCATCCGATCCATCCACCTCTCATTCTGAACAAGGAGCAACAAACATGTCGAACATCGACCGAGCACTGCATATCGACACATTGGCCCTGCACGGCGGCCAGGAAGCGGATCCCGCGACGGGGGCCCGGGCCGTCCCGATCTACCAGACCACATCCTATCAGTTCAAGGATACCGAGCACGCGGCGAGCCTCTTTGCCCTGAAAGAATTCGGCAATATCTATACCCGCCTGATGAACCCCACGACGGACGTCCTGGAGAAGCGCCTGGCCCTCCTGGAGGGCGGCGTCGGAGCTCTGGCGGTCGCCAGCGGCCAGTCCGCCATCACCCTGGCGCTCCTCAACATCGCGCAGGCGGGCGACGAGATCGTCTCGGCGGACAACCTGTATGGCGGGACCTACAACCTCTTTCACCACACCTTTCCCCGCCTGGGGATCAAGGTCCGTTTCATCAAATCCAACGACCTGGAAGCCCTGGAGCGGGCGATCACCGGGAAAACCAAAGCAGTCTACATGGAGTCCATCGGGAATCCGAAGCTGGATGTGGCCGACCTGGAGGCCGTCTCCGCCGTCACCCATCGGCATGGTATCCCCTTTGTCCTCGACAATACCGTGTCTCCCTATCTCCTCCGGCCCTTCGAGCACGGGGTGGATATCATTGTCTACTCGGCCACGAAGTTCATCGGTGGTCACGGAACGTCCCTCGGCGGGGTGATCGTCGACTCGGGCCGCTTCGACTGGACAAGCGGAAAGTTCCCCCTCATCGCTGATCCCGAACCCAGCTACCACGGGCTGAATTTCGTGGAGGCCCTGAAGCCCATGGGGAACATCGCTTACATTATCAAGGCCCGGGTCACCCTGCTCCGGGACCTGGGACCGGCCCTGTCTCCCTTCAACGCCTTTCTGTTCCTCCAGGGTCTGGAAACGCTGCACTTACGTATGCCGCGCCACGTGGAAAACGCCCTGGCCGTGGCCCGGCACCTGGAGTCCCATCCCCGGGTGGCCTGGGTGAACTATCCCGGCCTCCCCTCGAGTCCCGAATACGGGCGGGCGGTAAAATACCTGCCCCAGGGGGCCGGCGCCATCCTCGGCTTCGGGGTCAAGGGCGGGAAAGAAGCAGGGAGAAGATTCATCGAGTCCCTGAAGCTGGTTTCACACCTGGCCAACGTGGGAGACGCCAAAACCCTGGCCATCCAGCCGGCCACAACGACGCACCAGCAGCTGTCGCCGGAAGAGCAGGCGGCCACGGGAGTCTCCCCGGACTTCATCCGCCTGTCCGTCGGCCTGGAGCACGTCGGCGACATCCTGTGGGACATCGACCAAGCCCTGGAGGGAGCACAGCCATGAGCGAGAACGGCATCGGCATCGTGGAAACGCGCTCCGTCACCTTCGCGGAATCACCCGGGGAGCTCGTCCTGAGATCGGGACGTACCCTGGGACCGGTGACGCTGGCCTACGAAACGTACGGGGAGTTGAACCGGGATCGCTCGAACGCGGTCCTTCTGTGCCATGCCCTCTCGGGGGACGCCCATGCGGCGGGCTTCCACGAGGGCGACAAGGATCCGGGATGGTGGGACGCCATGATCGGTCCGGGAAAGGCCTTCGACACGGACGAGTATTTCATCATCTGCTCGAACGTCATCGGCGGCTGCAAGGGCAGCACGGGACCGTCATCGTTGAACCCGGCGACGGGAAAGCCCTACGCTCTCGATTTCCCGGTCATCACGATCGGCGACATGGTAAACGCCCAGCGTTTCCTGATCGATCACCTGGGAATCGACCGGCTCCTGTCCGTCGTCGGCGGATCCATGGGCGGGATGCAGGCCCTCCAGTGGGCGTCCGCCTATCCGGAGCGCTTGAGGTCGGCCATCCCCATTGCCACGGCCTTGAAACACTCGCCCCAGCAGATCGCCTTTGACGAGGTGGTCCGCCAGTCCATCATGGCCGATCCGGCCTGGAGAAAGGGAAACTACTACGGCCACGGACAGCCGAAGAAGGGCCTGGCGGTGGCTCGCATGGTCGGCCACATCACCTTCATGAGCGACCAGTCCATGGAAGACAAGTTCTCCCGGAGGCTGAAGAACGGGATCTACAGCTACACCCTCGCCGACGACTTCGAAGTGGAGGGATACCTTCGCTATCGGGGCGACAGTTTCGTGAAGCGCTTCGACGCCAATTCGTACCTCTACATCACCAAGGCGATGGATTATTTCGACCTCTCGGGTGACCGCTTCCTGGCGGACAGAACGGGAATCGACACGCGCTTCCTGGTCATCTCCTTCCAGTCCGACTGGCTCTACCCGTCACACCAGTCCCTGGAGATCGTGAAGGCGCTGAAGAAGCGGCAGATCGCCGCCACCTACTGCGAACTGAAGTCCACCTGGGGCCACGATGCCTTCCTGGTGGAGGTGGAGGAAGAAACGAGGCTCATCCGCAATTTCCTGGGGAACCTGGCGAGTTCAAACAACCTGTCCCACTCCCTCGTTTGCAACGGCGGGCGGGTGGAATCGGGACTGTGGAATGTATGAGGACCGGCTGCGGCCGGCATGTGAAACAATGAGAGAAAGGCTGGATCACCGGATCATCTGCGACATGGTGCAGGATGGTGCGAGGGTACTGGATCTCGGATGCGGGGATGGCTCCCTGATGTCCCTCCTTGTCCGGGAGAGGCGCGCCTCTGTTCAGGGAATCGAACTCGACGGCGAGGCCGTGCACCGCTGCGTCGAGAAAGGCCTGACGGTCTTCCAGGGAGACATCGAGAGCGGGCTGGCGGATTATCCCGACGGCGCCTTCGACGACGTCATCCTGAACCAGAGCATGCAGGAGGTCCGCAAAGTGGACCTCGTGATCGGGGAGTCCCTGCGGGTCGGCCGTCGTGTCATCGTGGGCTTCCCGAACTTTGCCCACCTTCCCTCCCGCTGGACGATCTTTTTCCGGGGAAGGACGCCGGTCACCCGATCGCTTCCCCATCACTGGTACGAAACGCCGAATGTTCGCTTCCTCTCCATTCGGGATTTCGAGGATTTCTGCGGGAGCAAGGATCTCAGGGTCCTGAAGGCCGTCTATCTTGGGGCCGACGGGACCCTGACCTGTTGTCCCAACCTGTTCGCCCGGGATGCCGTCTTCGCCGTGTCCAAGTGACGGAGTCCGACATCGACCTTCTGAACCCATTTAACTTGCCTGCAAGGCGATCAGGAGATGAGCCATGAAACGCATTTATGAAGACAATTCCCAGTCCATCGGCAACACGCCGCTGGTTCAGCTGAATCATGTCACGAAGGGGCTCGGTGCCCGTGTCCTGGCCAAGATTGAGGGTCGAAACCCCGCTTATTCGGTAAAGTGCCGGATCGGCGCGGCGATGATCCGGGATGCCGAAGGGCGGGGGGTTCTGAAGCCGGGGATGGAAATCATCGAGCCGACGAGCGGCAATACCGGCATCGCCCTGGCCTTTGTGGCCGCCGCGAAGGGGTACGGCCTCACCCTGACGATGCCCGACACGATGAGCATCGAACGGAGGAAGGTCCTGGCAGCTTTCGGCGCCAGGCTGGTTCTTACACCCGGGGCGGAAGGGATGAAGGGCGCCGTGAACCGGGCGGAGGCTGCGGCCGCCGCTGATCCCGGGCGCTGGTTCCTGCCCCAGCAGTTCAAGAACCCCGCCAATCCGGCCATTCACGAACAGACGACGGGTCCCGAAATCTGGCAGGACACGGGCGGAGAAATCGATGTCCTGGTCTCCGGTGTCGGAACCGGGGGGACGATTACCGGGATATCGCGGTATATCAAGAACACCAAGGGAAAGCGGATCCTCTCCGTGGCGGTGGAGCCGAAGGAGAGCCCCGTCATCAGCCAGCACCTTGCCGGAGGGGAGCTGAAGCCGGGCCCGCACAAGATCCAGGGCATCGGCGCCGGGTTTATCCCGGAGATCCTCGATCTCTCCCTGGTGGACCGGGTCGAGCAGGTGGAGAGCATGGAGGCGGTGGAATATGCCAGGAGACTGGCCCGGGAGGAAGGGATCCTCTCCGGCATCTCCAGCGGTGCGGCCGTGGCCGCGGCAGTCCGCCTGGCCGGCCTGAAGGAGTTTTCCGGGAAGACGATCGTGGCGATCCTGCCCGATGCCGGGGAGCGTTATCTTTCCACGGTTCTTTTCGAAGGGATCGGCTGAAAGCCGTTTCCTTGCGGGCAGAGCCCGGGGAGGATGCCATGAATTGGATCCACGCAATGCGCGAAGATGTTCGGACGGTGTTCCGCAAGGACCCGGCAGCCAGGAGCACGCTGGAGGTACTGATGTGCTATCCGGGGCTTCACGCCATCTGGATGCACCGCCTGGCCCATGCTCTCTGGAAGGTGCGGTTTTTCCTCATCGGCCGGCTCGTCTCCCATGTCAGCCGTTTTCTGACGGGGATCGAAATCCATCCGGGAGCCAGGATCGGTCGGAGGTTTTTCATCGACCACGGCGCCGGGGTGGTAATCGGGGAGACCGCCGAGATCGGGGATGACGTCCACCTGTACCAGGGTGTCGTTTTGGGGGGCGTTACGCTACAGAAGAAGAAGCGCCACCCGACCCTCGGCAATGGCGTCCTGGTCGGGGCGGGGACCATCGTCCTCGGCCCGATCACGCTCGGCGAGGGCGCCCGCATCGGGGCGTCATCCCTCGTGCTGGGCGACGTTCCACCCCGGGCAGTGGCCGTGGGGGTCCCGGCCCGGATCGGTCTCGGTTTCTCCGGTAAGGACCTCCAGGAACTGGCCGACAATAAGCTTCCCGATCCCATCGCCGAGGCGTTCCGCTTCCTGGGCCGCCAGGTCGAAACCCTGGAGGGGCGGCTGTCGGAACTGGAAAAGCAGCAGGGAATCGCCGTGGAGCTGAACGGGGCCTTCGAAGAGAAGAGACGCGAGATCCAGCGTCTCTTCTCCCCGATCCACGAGGAATTCAGTGCCGGGGCGGGAATTTGAGAGGAGACGGATCATGATCGACTACGGACTTTATCTGGTGACGGACCGGCGCTGGCTGATGGGCCGGGACCTGGTGGCCTGTATTGAGGAGGCCATCCTGGGCGGCGTAACGGTTGTCCAGCTTCGTGAGAAGGACGTGGACTCCCGTTCCTTCTTTCTGCTGGCCGGCCGGATGAAAGCACTTACCGACCGTTACGGAATCCCCCTGATCGTCAACGACCGCCTCGACATCGCCCTGGCGGTGGGCGCCGCCGGCGTCCATCTCGGCCTGGACGATCTTCCGGTAGCAACGGTCAGAAAGATCCTGGGGCCGGGGAAGATCGTCGGGGCCTCCGCGGCCACGGTCGAAGAGGCACAGCGCTTCGAGAAGGAAGGGGCCGACTACCTCGGGGTGGGCGCCGTGTTCGAGACGGCCACGAAGCTGGGCAATGAATCGGTGAGCTTCGACGATCTCCGGAGCATCAAGCGGGCCGTGAACATCCCTGTCGTCGCCATCGGCGGCATCAAAGCGGAAAATGCGGGAGCGGTCATGAAAATGGGGGTGGACGGGGTGGCCGTCGTCTCGTCGATCCTCGCCATGCCCGACGTCAGGGAGGCGGCGATCCGCCTGGCCGCCGCGGTCCGAGGGGCCGGGAAATGAGCGGCACGCCCCATCGCTGGCGGGTCCTGTGGGCCGCCTTCATCACCTATCTCCTGGACAGCTACGACCTGATCGTCCTGGCGATCGCCATGCCCGTCCTGCTCAAGGTTCTGGACATGTCGCTCCCCGAGGGCGGGCTCCTGGGCTCGGCCACCATGCTGGGGGCCATGGCCGGCGGCGTCCTCTTCGGCCTGATCGCCGAGAACCGCGGCCGGCGCTTCGCCCTCATCCTGGCCCTCCTCTGGCTGGGCCTCGGGATGGGGGCCGTCTACATCGTTTCCACCTGGGAGCAGTGGATGGTCCTCCGCCTCGTCACCGGGATCGCCATCGGCGGGATCTGGGGACCCTGCGCCGCTCTCATTGCTGCGCACTGGTCGCCGGAATACCGGGGCCGCGCCGCCTCGTTCGTCTACAGCAGCTTCGCCATCGGCGCCGTCCTGGCCTCCCTGGTCGGGCGGATGGTCCTGCATACGGACTGGCACGTCCTGTTCCTCATGGGAACGGTGTCCATCCCCATCGCGCTGCTGGTTTACCGGCTCGTCCCGGCCGACCCGGCTCAGCCGGTGACGGCGGACGGCGAAGGGAGGACAGGTGTGGGCGTCGGCGCCATTTTCCGGGACGGAATGGCCCGGACCACCTTCCTGGCAACATTGATCAGCGTGGTCAACCTGGCCGGATACTGGGGGGCGGCGTACTGGATCCCGACCTTTCTGACAAAGGAGCGAGGGCTCAGCCTCACGACCATGGCGTGGTTTTCCTTCGTCATGTACCTGGGGATGTTTCTCGGATTCCAGTTTTTCGGGGCGCTGTCCGACCGGATCGGGCGGCGGAAGGCCATGATCGCCGCGTTCCTGACGGTTGCTTTTGCCGTTGCCCTTTACATCATTGTCCGCAATCCCGTGTTCCTCTTCTGGTGGGGAATCGTTGTGGGCTTCGGCCTCTGCGGAGTTGGAGGGGTTCTGGGGGCGTATTTTGCGGAGCTTTTCCCGGAGCGGATCCGCGCTTATGCCGGCGGCTTCTGCTGGAACATGGGGCGCATCGGTGCCGTTCTGGCTCCCTTCACCATCGGCGCCATCGGGAAAAACTACGGGCTGCAGACAGGGCTGGCTATCACGTGCGTCGTTTACATCCTCGGCGCGGTGCTGCTCATGTTCCTCCCCGAAACACTCCGTCCCGGACATGAGATGGAAACGTGAGCGATATCGAACTAAAAGACTTCCTGGGCAGAAGGACGCTGATCGTCGGCGACATCAACGCCGGTAAGACGTTCCGGACCGGAGAGATCCTGGCGGCATTTTGCGGGGCCGGCCTCGGCGGGCGCATCGTTATCCTGGATCTGGCGCCGGAGATCCCGGAGAAACTGGCCGCGGAGAAAGGCCTGCGGGGCGCCGGCGGCAGGCTGTCCCCTCCCCCGGGCCGGGATGTCCCGGTTTTCGAGGCGTCGCCCGTGCCGCCCCGTCTCAGCTCCCGGACGGAAGCGGAGGCCCTGGAAAAGGCCCATCGGAACCGCCTGGCCATCGATGCGCTCTTCCCGCGCGTATCCGAGACTTCTCGGGACATTCTTTTCATCAATGACGTCAGCCTTTATCTGCAGTCGGGAAACGCCGAGGACCTGATCTCGTTCCTGCACCGGTTCGGAACCGTTATCGCCAACGGCTACTGGGGCAACCGGCTTGGCGGCGGATCCCTCACGGACAGGGAAAAGGAACAGATGAAGAAACTGATGGCCGGCTTTGAAATCGGGGGCCGGGTCATCCTGCTGGAGCCGATATGAACAGAAAAGCAATCGCCCTTCTGTCCGGGGGCCTGGACAGCACCCTGGCGGTCAAGATGATGCTCGATCAGGGGGTCGAGATGCTTGCCGTCCACTTCACAAGCGTCTTCTGCAACTGTACGCCGAAAAAGGCGGGCTGTAAGATGCAGGCCAGGAAAGTCGCCGAGGAACTGGACGTCCCCATCCATGTCATCCACAAGGGGATGGACTACATCCGGATGGTCGAACATCCGCCCCATGGATACGGAAGCGCCATGAATCCCTGCGTCGACTGCCGGATCTACATGCTGCGTAAGGTCCGGGAAATGATGCCCCGCTGGGAGGCTTCCTTCATCATCACCGGCGAAGTCCTGGGGCAGCGCCCCATGTCACAGCACCGGCATACGCTCAAGCTGATCGAAAAGGAGAGCGGCCTTCAGGACCTGATCCTGAGACCGCTTTCGGCACAGCATTTCGAACCGACGATGCCGGAGCGCGAGGGAATCATCGACCGAGAGAGGCTTCTGGCCTTCTCTGGGCGTTCCCGGAAGCCGCAGTTCGAACTGGCGGAGCAACTGGGCATCCGTGACTACCCGTGCCCTGCCGGCGGCTGCCTCCTGACGGACAAGGTCATCGCCGCCCGGCTCAGGGACCTGTTCGCCCACGGTCGGGATTACACGCAGACGGACCTCCTGCTTCTCACAATCGGGCGTCATTATCGTCTCCGCCCGGATTTGAAGGTCGTCCTGGGCCGGCTGCAAAAGGAGAACGAGCAGCTGCGGAATCTGGTGAAAGCCGGACAGGTCCTTTTCCAGCCGCAGGATTTCCGCGGGCCGACCGCTCTGGCTGTCGGTGTCCTCGATGATGCCACGGAACGGGCCATCGGTGAACTCATCGCCGCCCACTGCCAGGACGAGTGCAGCGAATATGCCATCCGGAAAGTGGATGACCGGGGCCGTCAGACGGCAGGCTTCACAGTGTCGAAACGCCCCCGGGAGACATGGGAGCAATGCCGCCTGGGTTGAAAAGCGAGATCCGTAAAATGAACAAGGAAGGTATTCTCTCCCGGCTTCGCGAGGAGAATGTAGAAAAACTGGAAACCCTCTGGCGGGAGGCAGACAATGTGCGGGCTGCGCATGTCGGTGACGCGGTCCACCTACGCGGCCTGATCGAGATCTCCAACGTCTGTAACCGCCGGTGCGCCTACTGCGGCCTCCGGGCGGACAACCGCTCAATCGGGCGCTATCGAATGACGACGGAAGAGATCATGCTATGTGTGCATGACGCCGTCGATTATGGGTACGGAACGGTGGTCCTGCAATCCGGTGAGGACGAAGGCATCACCGGGAGCTGGATGTCGGAGCTGATCCGGCGGATCAAGGCTGAAACGGGCCTGGCGGTCACGCTGAGCCTTGGCGAACGCGCCGGCGAGGAGCTGCTCGCATGGCGGAAGGCGGGTGCCGACCGTTACCTGATCCGCTTCGAAACGAGCAATCGGAAGCTCTACGAACTGATTCACCATCGAAAGGGAGCGCGCCCCTCCGACCGCCTGGCCATTCTGGAGAACCTGAGGACGATGGGCTATGAAACCGGCAGCGGCGTCATGATCGGCATTCCCGGTCAGACCTATGAGGATCTTGCCCGGGACATTATCCTTTTCCGGGAACTCGATCTCGACATGATCGGCGTCGGACCTTACCTGCCCCATCCGGAAACGCCGCTTGGAAAAAATGACGGGGATTTTCCCGCCGCGGGGGTGGAGCAGGTTCCAAACACCGAACTCATGACCTACAAGGTCATCGCGCTGAGCCGGCTGGCCTGTCCGGAGGCCAACATTCCCTCCACGACGGCCCTGGCGACGGTGAATCGCCAGGAAGGAAGGGAATTGGGGCTCCAGAGAGGAGCGAATGTCGTCATGCCCAACCTGACACCTCCGGAATATCGCGTCCTATACGAAATCTACCCGGGTAAAGCCTGCATCCATGAAACCGCCGGGGCCTGTGCATCCTGCCTGAACATGCGCATCATTTCCATCAACAGAAGGACTGGAACCGGTCCGGGAGGACGAAGGAAAAGGGCCTTGACTCATATGGGACAAAATCTAAATGTTAATGAGAGAGGATGAATCCATGGGGAAAATCGTATCGGTGAATGTGGGACCCGCCGTAGGGGACAAAAAAACGCCCGTCGGCCGCTGCAAGGTATTGGCGGACGCGGGCCTGGAGGGGGACGCCCACGCCGGGACGGGCCGGCAGGTCAGTCTTCTTGCGATGGAAAGCATTGAAAAGATGAAGGGAAAAGGCCTTGAGGTGGCTCCCGGAGATTTCGCCGAGAATTTCACCACGGAAGGGATCGATCTGGTCTCGCTGCCCGTCGGAACCCGCCTGAGGGTCGGCGTGGATGTCATGCTTGAAATCACTCAGATCGGCAAGGTCTGCCACGACCGCTGCCACATCTTCTTCACCATCGGCGATTGCGTCATGCCGCGCGAGGGGGTTTTCGCGAGGGTTGTCTCAGGCGGATTTGCCGCCGTTGGAGACGGGATCGAATCGATGCCGTGAAAAGCGAATTTTCCCCTTGATTTGTGAAACACCCGTAAAATATATATAAACATACTCGGGACATTCATCGTTCACCCCCTTACCAACGCATAACAGAGACGTCCAGACCTCTTCCGCTGACAGCCATGCTGGCATCGTCCAGCACATTCGGTGATATCGTAAGAGCCTTTCTTCCAACCGTCATCAACACAAATCAACGAAGGAGACGCGGAAATGAAAAGAATGCTGTGGATCTTCCTGGCTATCCTGGTTGTGGCAGGCACCGTTTACGCAAAGGACTACGAGATCACGAAAAAGGCGGGACCCTATCAGGTGGTCGCGGCTATCGACCGGAACCCGCCGATCACGGGAAAGAACCAGTTGACGATCGCCCTCCGGGACGCAGCGGGAAAGGCCGTCATGGACGCCAAGGTGGACGTGGACTATGGAATGCCGGCGATGCCGGGGATGCCGGCGATGTCCTACAAGACAGGGACGACACTCAAGGGCGATCGCTTTACGGCGACCATGAACTTCTCCATGGGCGGTTCGTGGAACATCACTGTGAAGATCAACCGGGGCGGCAAGACGGAGACGGTCCGTTTTACCGTGGACGTAAGATGAGCGGAGCGTGAACATGCGAAGGCATGCCTTCGTCATCCGCTGCGGGATGTTCGTCATGGCGCTGATGTTGTGTGCTGTTGGCGTCCGTGCTGCGGATGCGCCGGCGGACCTGGCCGTTCTGATTCGCGAAGCACTCGAAAAGAATCCCGAGATCCTGGCTTCCCAGGCAAGGCTTGAGGGGGCCCGTCAGCGGGTGCCCCAGGCGGAAAGCCTCCCCGATCCGATGCTGTCGGCCGGGTATCAGAACATGGGATTCGAGCGTTATTCCTATGGCGAATACGAGTTCTCCCAGTGGATGTTCGAGGCCTCCCAGACCTTCCCCTTCCCCGGCAAGCGCTCCCTCCGTGCCGAAGCATCGCGGAAGGAGTCGGAGAGCCTTGGCGCCACCCACGAATCCGTCCGACTGAAGATTGTCCTCCGGGTCAAGGAGCTTTATTACGACCTCCTCCTTGGCTACCGAAATCTCGACCTCATCCGGGAGCGGACGGCACTGGCGGTCCGGATCGAGGAGGCGGCCCTGGCCCGCTATGCCACAGGATCGGCAGGGCGGGAGGAGGTCATGACCGGCCAGGCGGAAAAATACCTGCTCCTGGAACGAGAGGAAACGGAGCGCCGGCGGATCGAGGCGATTGAGTCCGGGTTGAACCAGGTGACAGGCCGGCCCGTGAACGCACCCCTCGGCAGACCCGTCCTCCCTGCTCCGACACCCTTTCCGGCTGACCTGGAAGAACTTGTCCGGAAGACCGAGACACATTCCCCGGAACTGGCCTCGAGAGGACGGATGTTGGATGCAGCCCGGGCCAGGGAAACACTGGCGAAACGGGAAGCCCTTCCCGATGTCACGTTTACCGCCGGTTACGCAAACCGGGCCGGCGGATTTCGCGACATGTGGAGCCTCAGCATGGGCATCCCCCTGCCCATTTACTTCGGGTACAAACAGAAACCGGGTATCGCCGAGGCATCCGCCGGCGTATCCGCTTCCCGCTTCGAATTGGAAGGCGCCAGGACCATGCTTCTCAGCTCTGTCAGGGAAAACCTGGCCGCCGTTCGCTCCGCCGAGCGTCTCATGGCCCTCTATCGCGAAGGCCTGATCCCAAAGACCCGACAGGACCTCGATTTCACTCTGGCCGGCTACCTCGGAGGGAAAGGGGATGTCGCCCCTCTCCTGACGAGGCTCAAGGCGCTCTACGACTATGAATTCGCGTACTGGACGCAGTTCACGGAGCGGGAGAAAGCCATTGCCCGGATCGATGCCGTCACGGGAACAGGAAACGGCACACAGGGGGACACTGGAAAATGAACCGGAAACTTCTTCTCGGCGTCGTCGGCCTGGTCGTCATTACGGCGCTTGCAATAACGGCATATTCCTTGAAAGATCGTATCCTTTCGTGGTCACGGCCCCAGACTGCAGCGACACAGCCCGCAGCCGGACATCAAAACCATGGAACGGCGGGAGAGTCGCAGACGGCAAAGGACGACCAGGTACAGGCAACGGAAAGACAGGCCCCGACACTGGAGATCGCATCGGAAAAGCAGCAGATGATCGGGACACAGACGGCCGATGTCTCGATCCGCCCCCTGCGGAAGATCCTGCGCACAACCGGGCGCATCGAGGCAGACGAGCAGAAGATCGCCACGATCAATGCCAAATTTGAGGGCTGGATCGAGAGGCTCTACGCAGACACCACAGGAAAAACGATTCGCCGCGGCGATCCCCTCGCCGATTTCTACAGTCCCGACCTGACGGCAACCCAGCAGGAATACCTCAACCTGCTGCAATGGAAGAAGGGCTCTGACGGCCGGGAAATCAATCCGCTGGTGGCACGCGATGCAGACAACATCCTGGCCGCCGCCCGCCGAAGGCTGCAGCTCTGGGACATTTCCGACGAGCAGATCCGGCGCCTGGAAGAGACGGGAAAGTCGATGCGGACCATGACCCTGTACAGTCCGGTCAACGGCACCATTGTCCAGAAAAACGCCGTCCTGGGCATGCGCGTCATGCCCGGTGACAAGCTCTTCGACGTCGCCGACCTGTCTACGCTCTGGATCATCGCCGACGTGTACGAACAGGACCTCGACCTGGTGCGTGTCGGGCTTCCGGCCCGATTCACCATCAGCGCCATGCCGGGCAAAACATTCACCGCCCCGGTGGAATACATCTATCCGACCCTGGCCGGGGAAACCCGGACGGCAAAGCTCCGGTTCCGCATCGGCAATGCCGGCATGAACCTTCGACCCCAGATGTTCACGTCCATGGAACTGATCATCAACCTGGGCCGCCTGCTCTCGGTTCCTGAGGATGCCGTTCTGGACACGGGGGAGCGGCGGATCGTCTACGTGGTCCGCTCGGAAGGGGAATTCGAGCCGAGGGAGGTCCGCACCGGCGTTCAGGCAGATGGCTTTGTGGAGATTCTCGAAGGCCTCCGGTCCGGAGACAAGGTCGCTGCGTCGGCCACGTTCCTCATCGACTCGGAGGCGCAACTCAAGGGCGTCCGTCCGCTCAGCGGCGGTCACAAAACCCATAACCTCGAATGATCGCCAAGATTATCAATATCAGCGCCCGGAACCGTTTCCTGGTGCTCCTCCTGGTCTTCTTCCTCTTTATCTGGGGATGGTGGGCGCTGAATAACATCCCCCTGGATGCGATACCGGACCTGAGCGATACCCAGGTCATCCTCTATACCGAATGGCCCGGGAGAAGCCCCGATCTGGTAGAAGACCAGATCACCTATCCCATCACCTCGACCCTGCTGGCCGCACCGGGCGTACAGGCGGTTCGTGGCTTCTCCTTCCTGGGCAGCTCCTTTATCTACATCATCTTCGAAGAAGGGACGGACATCTACTGGGCCCGCAGCCGGGTCCTGGAATACCTGCAGGCCGTGCGGAACAAGATCCCGGCGGATGTCAACCCGGTCCTCGGTCCCGATGCGACCAGCCTGGGATGGGGATTTTCCTATGCCCTGGTGGATGACACGGGCCGGCACAACCTGGCCCAGCTTCGCTCGCTCCAGGACTTCCAGGTCAAGTTGGCCATCGAGAGTGTCCCCGGTGTCGCCCAGGTGGCGAGCCTGGGCGGGTTCGTCCGCCAGTACCAGGTCAACATCGATCCCACCCGGCTGGCGGCCTTCAACATCCCCCTGACACGCGTCCTGGAATCCGTCCGCAGGAGTAACCAGGACGTGGAAGGCCGCGTTCTGGAATTCTCCGGCGTCGAATACATGGTTCGCGGCCGGGGGTATATCAAGAGCAAGACGGACCTTGACAACGTCTCGCTTGGGGCGGACCGGAACGGAACGCCCATTCTGCTCAAACAGGTGGCGCGGGTCCAACTCGGGCCGGAGATCCGGCGCGGCCTGGCCGACCTGGACGGAAAGGGCGAAGTGGCGGCGGGAATCGTCGTTGTCCGGTTCGGCGAGAACGTCCTCAACGTCATCGAGCGGGTGAAGGAGAAGATCCGGCGGGACGTGGCCCCTTCCCTGCCCCAGGGCGTCCGGATCGTCCCGACCTACGACCGGTCGGACTTGATCCTGCGGAGCATCGACACCCTCAAGGACGAGATTGTCAAGCTGTCCATAGCGGTGAGCGTCGTCTGCGTCGTCTTTCTGTTCCACCTCCCCAGTGCCCTGGTGGTTATCCTGACCCTGCCGCTTGCCATCCTGATGTCCTTCATTCTCATGTTCTACCTGAAGGTCTCCTCCAACATCATGAGCTTGAGCGGCATCGCCATCGCCATCGGCGCCATGGTGGACGCTTCGATCATCATGGTCGAGCATGCCCATAAGAAGCTGGAGGAATGGGAAGCCGGAGGGCGGCTGCGTCCGCGGAGCGACGTCATCATCGAGGCGGCCCGGGACGTCGGGCCATCGCTGTTTTTCTCGCTCCTGGTCATCACGGTGGGGTTCCTGCCCGTTTTCACGCTCCAGGCGCAGGCGGGGCGCATGTTCAAGCCCCTGGCCTATACGAAGACCTTCGCGATGCTCTTCGCCTCGTTCCTGGCCGTCACCCTGACGCCGGTCCTGATGACCCTCTTCATTCGCGGCAAGATCCGGCCGGAAGAGCGGAATCCGATCAGCCTCTTCCTGCACCGGATCTATGAGCCGGTCGTTCACTGGGCACTCCGCTTCCGGAAGTCCTTCCTGATCGGCGCTCTCATCATCATGGCCGTAACCGTCTACCCCTTCCTGAAGCTGGGCAACGAGTTCATGCCGCCTCTCTACGAGGGGACCCTGTTTTACATGCCGGTGACGGTCCCCGCGGCCTCTATCTCGGAGGTCTCGAAACTGCTGAAACTTCAGGACGGCCTCATACGCGGGATCCCCGAGGTCTCCCAGGTCTTCGGGAAAGCGGGGCGCGCCGAGACCGCAACCGATCCGGCCCCCCTGGAGATGTTCGAGACGGTGATCAACTTGAAGCCGGAGTCGGAGTGGCGGCCCGGCGTCACCGTGGAATCCCTCAAGGACGAGTTGAACGACGCGCTGACCATCCCCGGGGTGGCCAACTCGTTCACCATGCCCATCAAGGCCCGGATCGACATGCTGGCCACAGGCATCCGTACACCCGTGGGCATCAAGATTCTCGGTCCCCGCCTGGAGGAACTGGAAAAAATCGGTCTGGCCCTGGAGGAGAAGCTCCGTCCTCTTCCGGGAACACGGAGTGTCTACGCGGAACGCGTCATGACGGGGTATTTCCTCGACATCCAGGTACTCCGGGAGGCGACGGCCCGTTATGGCCTGAGCGTTCAGGATGTACAGGAAGTCGTCCAGACGGCCATCGGGGGCATGACCCTGACAATGACCGTGGAGGGCCGGGAGCGCTACCCGGTGAACGTCCGGTATGCGCGGGAGCTTCGCAACGACATCTCCAAGCTGAAGCGGATCCAGGTTCCCCTGCCCATGGCCCCGCCCGCGCCCGTCGAGGTACGGGCCATGTCGCTTTCAGGTTCCGCCGCAACGGCCCCCCTGACGTCCACGGCCTGGATTCCCCTGGGGGAACTGGCGGATATCCGGATCGTGCGGGGCCCCACGGCGATCAAGAGCGAAGAGGGACTCCTGGCTGCCTACGTCTACATCGATTTTTCCGGGCGCGACATCGGCGGCTACGTCGGGGAAGCGAAAAAGGCCATCTCGTCGCTCAAGATCCCCGAAGGCTACCGCCTCGTCTGGAGCGGCGAATACGAATACATGGTGAAGACCGAGGAGCGGCTCAGGATGGTCATCCCCCTGACCCTGCTCATCATCCTGGTCCTCCTCTACATGAACACCCAGTCGGTCGTGAAGACGTTCATCGTCATCCTGGCCGTTCCGTTTTCGCTGGTCGGTTCCTTCTGGCTCCTGTACCTGCTGAACTACAACCTGAGCATCGCCGTCTGGGTGGGGATCATCGCCCTCGCGGGGTTGGACGCCGAAACGGGGGTTGTGATGCTCCTGTACCTCGACATGGCCTACGAGAAGTGGCGGGGCGAGGGGCGGATGAGGAATGTGGCGGACTTGCGGGAAGCCGTCCTCCACGGGGCCGTCCAGCGGATCCGTCCCAAGATCATGACGGTCTGCGTCATCCTGGCCGGCCTGGTGCCCATCCTGTTCTCTCACGGTACGGGCGCAGACATCATGAAGCGCATCGCCGCCCCGATGGTAGGGGGCGTCGTCACCTCGGCCGTACTTGAACTTGTTCTGTATCCCATCATCTATAGCATCTGGCGGGAGCGATCCTTTACGGGATCGAACCGGCACCGATTGGAAGACGGGAAGAATGGATCATCGGGAGTCTGACCTTATGGATGAAAGACTGTGCGAATCCTTCCGCATTCGCCGGATCGTCGTGGAAGATGATGCCGTACGCATGCAGGAAGCGGAAAAGTGGGTGATCGGCGAGATCTCCCTCAAGATCTTCATCAACGGGACGGAATACGCATCCCTCCTGTGCCTCAACCAGTACGCCGAGGAGCTGGCCCTGGGCTTTCTCCATAGCGAGGGGGTGATCGAGACGATCGGGGATGTTGCGTCCCTGGCGTACAATGAACGCCTTTTCGCCGCGATGATCAACCTGGCGCCGGGCCGGGTCGTGGCGAAAAGTGAAAGCCTGCGGAGCGTCACCTCCGGCTGCGGCAAATGCTTCACCTACATCAACCCGCTGAAAAGCGATCAATACCGGGAGGCCGGAGGAAATGCGCGTTTCTCTCTGCGAGACATCCTGGACCTGATGAAGCGCTTCGAGCGTTCATCGGAACTCTATCGGGACGTCGGCGGCGTCCACAGCGTTCTCTTCCACCACGAGGCGTTTTCCTTTTTCAACGAGGACATCGGCCGCCACAACTGCTTCGACAAGACCGCTGGTGTTCTCCTGAAAGCCGGGAAAATGGAACTCGCCGGAAGCGGCATAATTTTCGTGAGCGGACGGGTGTCCTCGGAGATCATCACCAAGGTCATCCGCATCGGTGTGCCCGTGATCGTCTCTCGTTCGACGCCGACCGCCGCTGCCGTCCATCTCGCCAGGAAGTACAACGTGACGCTCCTGGGATATGTCCGCAAGAACTCCGGTTTTGTATATTCCGGAGAAGGACGGCTGGTGTGACGGGATTGCACCGAGAAACGAAGATTCATTCGTGCAGTGAAATGTAAGCATTGGCGTCGGAGTGATGTTTCTGTATCCTTGCGACAAAGTCGATCTGGAAAGGGCGAGCAAGAGATGACTCAGGACAACAAAAGCTATTTCGACAACGTCGCCCCCCGGTGGGATGAAATGCGAAAGGCGTTCTTTTCTGAAACGGTTCGGGAAAAGGCCTTTTCCTTGGCAGGCGTCCACGCGGGCGAACTGGCCGCCGATATCGGCGCCGGCAGCGGATTTCTCACAGAGGGTCTTATCGGAAAAGGAGTTCGAGTGATTGCGGTCGATCAGTCCGAGGCCATGCTGGAAGTCATGAAACGGAAATATGTCTGTCACCCCGATATCGAGTACCGTCTGGGAACCGCGGAGTCCCTCCCTATCGATGATGCCGCCGTAGATTATGTCTTCGCCAACATGTATCTCCACCATGTGGATACGCCTCCGGAGGCCATCCGGGAGATGGCACGGATTCTCAAACCGGGGGGGAAACTCGTGATCACGGATCTCGACACCCATGACTTCGCCTTTTTGAAGGAGGAGCACCATGACCGATGGCCGGGTTTTGAACGGCTGAATGTTCACCGGTGGCTTACGGAGGCCGGGCTGAATGATGTCTCCATAGACTGCACAGGGGAAGACTGCCGTGCCCGATCCGCCTGCGGCTCCTCCTCAGCCCGGATCAGCATATTCGTCGCCTGTGGAATGAAATAGGCAACCGCAAAGGAGGGAATCCGCCATGAAAAAATCTCTGGGACCAAGAACGATCATCTACCCCACCCCGGCGCTGGTGATATGCACATATGACAAAAGCGGAAAACCGAACGCCATGACTGCCGCCTGGGCGGGCATTTGCTGCTCCTCGCCGCCCTGCATCGCCGTATCGCTCAGGAAAGCGACGTACACCCACGGCAGCATCAGCGAACTCCGGGCCTTTACGGTGAATGTCCCCTCGGATAAATATGTCCGGGAAGTGGACTATTTCGGAATGGCGACCGGCAGGAAAGTCGACAAGTTCGCCGCCACGGGCCTCAGCCCGGAGAAGAGCGCCGTCGTCGACGCCCCTTACATCCGGGAGTTTCCCTTCGTCCTGGAATGCCGGCTCGTCCACGTCCTGGAACTGGGCATACACACCCAGTTCATCGGGGAGATCATGGATCTCAAGGCGGAGGAATCCGTTCTTTCCGAAGACGGCTCCCTGGACATTGAGAAAGTCAGGCCCATTCTCTATGCTCCGGATGACGGATATTACTTCGGTCTGGGGGAAAAACTGGGCAGGGCCTTCTCGATGGGTCGAGACGTCGGATGAGTTTGAACCCGCATTCCGGAGGAAATCATCATCTCCTGTACCGCCGCGCCCTCAACCTCGCCCTGATCACGATCTTCTACAACATTGTCGAAGGAGTGGTATCGGTCTGGTTCGGACTTGAGGACGACACCCTTTCGCTGTTCGGGTTCGGGCTCGATTCCTTCGTGGAGGTTGTCTCCGGCGTCGGCATCTGGCACATGATCCGCCGACAGCAGGGCGTTTCCGAAGAGGACTCGGACCGCTTCGAACGAACGGCCCTCCGGGTGACGGGTACGGCCTTCTGCCTCCTTGCCGCAGGGTTGGCCGTCACGGCTGTCTGGAATCTCTATGCACAGCACCGCCCGGAGACGACCTTCTGGGGCGTCGTGATCTCCCTGGTTTCCCTATCCTTCATGTGGTGGTTGATTCGTGCGAAACAGCGGGTAGGGCGGGAACTCGGCTCGCCGGCTATCCTGGCGGATGCCGAATGCTCCCGAGCCTGCATGATCCTGTCGGCGGTTCTCCTGGCGGCCAGCGCCGGCTACGAACTGACGGGCATCGGTGGTCTGGACGCCCTGGGCGCCCTGGGAATCGCCTGGTTTTCATTACGGGAGGGACGGGAGGCCTTTGCCGAAGCCAAAGGCCTCTCCTGTTCCTGCTGCACCGACGATTGAGCCTGATTCACCAGGCTTTTCCATGCGGGGAAACCCTCCCGGATTCACCCGAGACTTTTCCGTCAGGATCAGGCCGATTCGCCTCCACCCCCAGGTCCTGAGCGGCGCCTTCGCGGACGATCCTTGTCCCGGTCTCTTGACGGCCCCCGGCGTTTCGGCCGATCGCTATCACGGCGCGGGGATGTCTCCCTTTTCGCCGCCGGAACCGGCTCGACAGTCTCTTCGTCCGACGGCGACGGGATCGGCGTCTGCAGCGTCCGCTGATAATAGTCGTCCAGCAGCATGGCGATCACGGGGATTTCCCCCTCCGCCTCGGCCAGGCTCCTGCCCAGGGCGACAAACCGCTGCATCCGCTCTACCTGCACCCGGTCCCGTCCCCGGAGATCCGCTTCCAGCGCCGCGGTGATCCGCTGCGACACGACCGCCTCGACGTCCTCCTCAGAAGGCAATATCCGCTCTTCCATATTGATCTGGTAGGTCTTGGCGATGGATTTGAGCTTGAACTGCTCCATGCCGGCGACAATCGAGATGGCCGTGCCGGTCGCCCCGACCCGTCCCGTCCGTCCCGCGCGGTGGATGTAAAGCTCCGTATCCTCCGGCGGCTCGTACTGGATTACGTGCGAAAGGTCCTGGATGTCGATTCCCCGGGCAGCGACGTCGGTCGCTACCAGGAACCGGAGGATCCGCTTCTTGACCCGGCCCATCACCTTTTCGCGCGCGGCCTGGGAGAGGTCGGAGCTGAGCTCGTCGGCGTCATACCCGAACCGCTGCAGGACGATCGTCACGAAATGCACCGTTGCCTTGGTATTGCAGAAAATGATTGCCGAGGTGGGGTTTTCCATTTCGATGATCCTGACCAGGGACCGCTCCCGCTGCATTCCCGGGACAAGGTAGTACACGTGGTCCGTCCCGGTGACATGGACCCGGTCCTGGCTGAGGCTCAGGAACTCCGGATCCTGGAGGAACTGGCTGGCGAGGCGCAGCACATCGGGGGAAAACGTGGCCGAAAACATGTAACCGCTGATCGGCTTTTTGGGCATGAACTGCTGGATCCGCTTCATGTCGGGGTAAAAGCCCATGGAGAGCATGCGGTCGGCCTCGTCGAATACGAGGATCTGCAACTCCCGGAGGGAAAGGGTTCCCTGGATGAGATGATCCAGGATGCGGCCCGGCGTGCCGATGACAAACTGGGCGCCTGCCTTGAAGGCCTCAAGCTGGGGTCCGTAGGAGACCCCGCCGTATACGACGGCAGTGCGGATCGCCATCTCGGCCCCGAGCGTTTCCGCTTCCCGGGATACCTGGCCGGCCAGTTCCCGGGTGGGAACCAGAACCAGGGCCTGGCAGGCGCGCTTTCCGGGATCGATCCGCGCGAGGATCGGCAGGACGAAAGCCGCGGTCTTGCCGCTTCCGGTCTGCGACTGAACCATCAGGTTCCGCTTCGCCAGCACATACGGGATCGCCCGGGACTGAACCGGCAGGAGTCGCGCCCATCCCGCCCGGGCGCAGGCTGTCTGCAGCTGCTCCGGGAGGTCCTCCAGCTTCACTTCCGGCAGGGAGTTCGCCGGCTCGATAATCCGCTCATCCTCATTCATGTTTATTCCGCGGTCTTCCACGCCCGGAACTTCCGGGACGCCGGCCGTTGAATCGTTCTCTTTTCCTTCTTCCTGCATGTTTTCTTTTCTCCTCGGTTTGTTTGTTTCTTTCCATCTTCGCTGCCAGCGAAGCCTATGCCGAAAGCCGGGTTCCCGGCTTTTTACGCCCCCTCTTTTTCTCGGCCTTCAGGGACTGTTCATCCTGTCGAGAACACGAAAGAGGGCGTGCGTCCCTTCATTTTCCAGTCCCTCCGCCACGGCGGCCAGGTAAAACTGGTTCACCAGGGCGAGACCCGGGAGGGCCAGTTTCATTCTTTTCGCCTCGGTCAGGGCGATTCCCATGTCCTTCACGAAATGGCGGATCGCAAAACCCGGGGCTGTGTCGCCCTTCACGATTCTCGGCCCCAACTTGTTGAAGGCCCAGGAGGCTGCAGCTCCCTTCCCCACGACCTCGATGACCCTGTTCAGATCGAGGCCGGCACGCCTGGCGTAAAGAAGGGCTTCCACGACGCCGATCATTGTCGAGGCGACCAGGATCTGATTGCTCATCTTCGTGTGCTGGCCCATGCCGGGTCCGCCCATGATCGCAATGTTTCCGCCCATCCGCTCGAATACCGGAAGGACACGCCTGAATGCCTCCTCGTCACCACCGGCCATGATCGCCAGGGTTCCTTCCTTCGCCCCGATATCGCCCCCTGAAACCGGAGCGTCCAGGGAAAAGACGGATTTCGCCTTTGCCTCCCCGTATATCCGAACGGCCAGGGACGGCTCGGAGGTGGTCATGTCGACGATGACGGATCCCTTCCGGATCCGGGCAAGCACGCCATCTCCCCCCAGGATGACCTCTTCGACGTCCGAGGGTTCCCCGACCATGGTGAAAACGATGTCGCTCCGGGCCGCTACCTCTCCCGGGGTCTCGCACCAGGCTGCGCCTTGCCGACACGGATCGTCGGCCTTGTCGCGACTTCGGTTGAAAACGGAAACGGGATGGCCGCCCTGCAGGACGTGCAGGACCATGGAACGGCCCATGACGCCGGTTCCGATCCAGCCGATTCTCTCCACGAAAAACCTCCGAAGTGCCGGCCTGAAATGCTGCACCGGTTCAAGGACTCGGGAACTATCGGGCAAAATGTCCAATATGTCAAGAAGTTTAGCCTGCCAACCACCCTTTCCCGCCGGATGGTTGATCGCGATCTGCCGGGAATCGCGGCCTGTGCAAGGGACAGTCGTTCCTGATCCGAGCCGTTTCACTGAAATAAAGGATCCATCCCGGGGTCACGACAGAAACAGGCCATCCCATTTATGGAACAATCTGTCGTGATTTAAGATATCTTGTAATAATAAGTCGGTCTTTGTCTTGATTCCCGTTCTCTTTTTCGTTATAGACGGGGCAAACCTCACGCGGGGAGATGCCATGCCGAACGAGCTTCTGAATACGAAGGAAGTGGCCGGCTATCTGGATATCAACGAAAAGCAGGTCTACGCCCTCATCAAAGCGCGCCGTATCCCGGCGACCCGGGTGACGGGCAAATGGCTCTTCCCCAAGGCGCTGATCGACGAGTGGATCCGGAGCCAGGCCGGCGAAGCTCTCCAGGAGGCACGCCGGAAGAGTACCCGGATCGAGGGCGCCTTGCTCGCAGCGGGAAGCAACGATCCCGTTCTCGACATGCTCCTGGCAAGTCTGAAGGCCGCTCATCCCGATTTTTACGTCTTCACGGCCAGCACCGGGAGTGCCGATGGCTTGAGGGCGCTGGGTAACGGTTATACCGATCTCGCCTGGACACATCTCATCGATCCGGAAAGCGGGGAATACAACACGCCTGCGGCCCTTGCTCCCCACCTGCAGGGCGCCGGCTGGGTCGTGGTCCACCTCTTCAACCGGGAGATCGGCCTGGTAGCAGCGAAAGGAAATCCCCTCGAAATCCGGGGATTCGATGACCTTCTCCGGATCCGGCCGCGGATCGTGAATCGCCAGCCCGGCGCCGGAACACGCATCCTGCTGGATTATCAGATCAAGAAGGCTAATCTGTCTCCGGACTCTCTCCCCGGCTATGACCGGGAGGTATTCACCCACATGGACGTCGGCCTGGCCGTACTGACGGGGGAGGCGGACACAGGAATCGCCTCCACCGCCGTGGCACGGCTTCTGGGTCTGCATATGGCAACCCTGGCCACTGAGAGCTTCGACATGGTCCTCAGGAAGGCCACCTTTTTCAGCAGGGGCGTTCAGGCCTTTCTCGAGGGCCTGCAGAGCCGGTCCTTCCAGCAAAACGTGGAAAAGCTGGGAGGGTACGATTTCCAGCGTGCAGGCCTGGTTCTGCACACCATCGATCCCGAAAGGAGCTGAATCATGAAAAAAGCCGTTTTCACATCCGTCCTCTTCCTTCTGTTTCTCTTTACCGGGCCGTGCCTGGCGGGTGAGGGTTTCCTTCTCCTTTCCAGCACGATCGGTCCGATCGATTCCGGGATCGTGTCTCTCCTGGAAGACCGCTTCGAGCAGGATACGGGCATCCGGGTCCGTCATGTAGGGGCCGGGACGGGTGCGGCCCTGAAAATCGCCACGAAGGGAAACGTGGATCTCGTCATGGTCCATGCCAAGTCCCTCGAGGAGAAATTCATCAAAGACGGGTACGGCACGAAACGCATTCCCTTCATGTACAACGATTTCATCATTGTCGGCCCGGCTGCGGACCCGGCGGGGATCAGGGGAATGAAAAAGGCCGCAGAAGCCCTGAAGGCACTCTCCTCGAAGAATGTTCTCTTCATCAGTCGCGGCGACAAATCGGGAACCCACGTGGCGGAGATGGTCATCTGGGAGAAGGCCGGCATCAAACCTGCCGGCGCCTGGTATAAAATCTACGAGAAGGGCTCCGAGGGGAACGTCGCCACGCTGCGTTATGCCGATCAGCAGAAGGCCTACACCTTCATCGACCGGGCGACTTACCTGTCCCTGCAGAAGGACATCAAACTGGCTGTGCTGGTCGAGGGCGACGAAGCGCTTCTCAACTTCATCTCGCTGATTCCGGTCAACCCGCAGAAGTTCCCGCAGGTCAACGCGAAAGATGCGGCGACCTTCATCGCCTGGCTGACCTCACCGGGGAAAGGGCAGCTCATTGTTCGGGACTTCGGCAAGGACAAGTATGGCAGTCCGCTGTTCTTCCCCAATTCCGACGAGTGGAAATCGAAGCGATAACCCATCAAGGAGGTCAAAACAATGATGAAACGATCCTATGTCCGGACGGCCGTGCTGGCCGTGTTCCTCACGCTGGTCCTGGCCGTTGGAATGGCAGCAAACGCCTCCGCGGCACCGGGAAAAATGAAGAACCTGATCCTGGCCACCACGACCAGTACCCAGGACTCGGGCCTTCTGGACGTCCTGATTCCCATCTTCGAGAAGAAGACGGGCTACTTCGTGAAAACCATCGCCGTCGGCTCCGGCCAGGCCATGGCCATGGGCGCAAAGGGCGAAGCGGATGTGCTCCTGGTCCACTCTCCTGCGGCGGAGAAGGCGTTCATGGCCCAGGGGAACGGTACCGCCCGGACCCTGGTCATGCACAACGACTTCATCGTCGTCGGCCCCCCGGCGGATCCGGCAACAATCAAAATGACCAAGGGCGCAACGGCCGCCTTCAAGAATATCGCCCTCTCGAAATCCCTTTTCATGTCGAGGGGTGACAACTCGGGGACCCACGCAAAGGAGAAGGGTATCTGGAAAGCCGCCGGCATCAATCCCGAGAAGGAAAAGTGGTACCAGCAGACGGGCCTCGGCATGGGACAGACCCTGAACGTTGCCGCCGAGAAAAAGGCCTACACCCTGGCGGACCGTGGGACGTACCTGGCCCTGAAGAAGAATCTGGGGATGGATATCCTCAACCAGGGAGACGCGATCCTGCTGAACGTCTACTCGGTAATCCCGGTGAATCCGACCAAGTTCAAGAAGATCAACGCAGACGGCGCCAAGGCCTTCGCCGATTTTATTCTTTCCAAAGATACCCAGAAGATCATCGGCAAGTTCGGTGTGGAGAAATTCGGATCGCCCCTGTTCTTCCCGGACGCCGGAAAAAAGGAGGAGTCCCTGGGCAAGTAGCGGTTTCGACTTCGGCGGCCCATCCCCCGGCCTGTTTTTAACCCGATCAGGGCAGGACTGAGGCCGTGCCCGTCGCGGCGATGCACGACATCTCGTCGCGGCGGGTTTTTCTGTGAACCGTCAATGATGGAAGGTACATTTTGGACCTGATTCTTGAGGGCATCAAACAGGCAATCTCTCTGCTCTTCACACTCGATCCGGAAGTTCTCGGCATCACTTGGCTTTCCCTGGCGGTATCCGGAGCGGCCACGGGGATCAGCCTGATTTTCGGCATGTCCGTGGGCACCACCGTTGCCCTGACGGAGTTCCCGGGTAAGCGGTTCGTCATCAGTCTCATCAATACAGGCATGGGACTCCCCCCCGTCGTCGTGGGCCTCTTCGTCTCCATCTTCCTCTGGCGGAACGGCCCCTTGGGGTTCATGGAGATCCTCTACACGCCAACGGCCATTGTTCTCGCCCAGGCGATCATCGCCACACCGATCGTCATGGGCATTACGCTGGCAGCCATTCAGCACCTCCCGAGAAACCTGCGCCTCCAGATCCTTGCCTTGGGCGCCACCCGGCTCCAGATGGTCTGGATGCTCATGAAGGAGGCAAAGCTCCCCCTGCTCGCGGCGGTGATGGCGGGGTTCGGCGGTGTCATCTCCGAGGTCGGCGCCTCCATCATGGTCGGTGGCAACATCAAAGGATACACGCGCGTCCTGACGACGGCGACGGTCATGGAAACGGGCAAGGGGAACTTCGACATCGCAATTGCGCTGGGGATCATTCTCCTTCTCCTGGCCTTCGCCATCAACTCCCTGCTCACAGCAATCCAGCAGCAGCAGAGGCCGCGATGATAAACGCCGTTTCCATTCTGGAGATTCGCGATCTCGAAGTCCGGCGGGGAGGGGTCCGGGTTCTGGACATCCCCGGCTTCGAAGTCCTGGACGGAGAGTTTCTCTCTCTCATCGGTCCCAACGGGGCCGGGAAATCGACCCTCCTTCTGGTGCTGGCCTGCCTGCTTCCCAGATATCGGGGCTCCCTGTCGTTCAGGGGAGCATCCGTCATGGAGGGAAACGGCCTGATGGGGTACCGGCGCAAGATCTCCATGGTATTTCAGGAACCGCTTCTATTCGACGGAACGGTGGAGTCCAACGTGGCTTCCGGACTGAGACTTCACGGCGTAAACCGCAGCAACATCGGCCGGATCGTCGGCGAATGCATGGAGCGCTTCGGCATCGGGAACCTGAAGGGGCGCCATGCCCGGAAGCTCTCCGGCGGTGAGGCCCAGAGGACGAGCCTGGCCCGCGCCTTCGCCGTGGGGCCGGAAGTCATTTTTCTGGACGAGCCTTTCTCCTCCCTCGATCCGCCCACCCGGGAAGGCCTGATGGAAGATCTTCAGAGAATCCTCCGGGAGACGAAAACCACAGCCGTGATGGCCACCCACGACCGTGTCGAAGCGCTTCGACTATCCAGCCGGATGGCGATTATGAAGGACGGCCGGATCGTTCAGATCGGCGATCCCGGGGACGTCATGAACCGGCCGCAGGATGAATTCGTGGCTTCGTTCGTCGGAGTGGAAACGGTTCTGAGCGGGAAGATCGTCGGGTCGGGCGCGGGTACGGTGACCGTTCAGGTTCCGGGTGGGAAAATCGAATCGGTCGGAGTCGGCCAGGTCGGAGATCCGGTGCTTTGCTGCATCCGGCCCGAACTGGTCACGCTTTCAACGGGAAGTCCGACGGAGTCGGCCAGCGCCCGGAACGTCCTTCCCGGCCGGATCGTGAAGGTGATCCCCATGGGACTTTTTTACAAGGTAAACATCGACTGCGGCTTTCCGCTTACGGCCTACGTGACGGCATCTTCCGTGGAGAACCTCACGCTCGCGGAAGGAAGTGCGGTCTGCTCCTCTTTCAAAGCCACGGCGGTCCATCTCATCCGGAAATAGGCGGGACCTCCCATGCCCCGGGTCCCCATTTCTCCGGCAGGACGGCCTGTGGCGGCCACTCGGACGGGACCAACTGCCCCGGCTTCTCCCCTGCTTTCTCGATCAGCTTCCCAAGGCCGAGCCGGCGGAACTGGGGATTCCCTCCCTTCTCCGTCCTCCCGTTGTAGATGGCCTCCGATCGGAGGCGGCGGCCGATGGTTTTCTCCATCTTGTTGCCCAGCCACAGAACACGGTCCACGTCGTAGCCGTGCTCGATTCCCAGTTCGTCGATCTGGACGAGCAGGTCCTCCATCGTGATGAGGCCCACGTAACGGTGGTCCTTGTAGTAGTATTCCCCGGTACCCCGGACGGGGCAGTCGTCGAGGAAGTTGGCCGGCTGCCCTCCCAGGCCTCCCAGCGTCCCTTCGAACCGGGCGATCCCGGCATGGAGTGCCGCGAGGATGGAGGAGGAAGCGACCCGCTTCGTCTCGTGGAGATGGCAGAGGTGGGCTTCCGGGTCCGGCATGGCGTCCATGACCATGGAAAAGTACCGGTAGACCTCCGCCGCCGAGGCGGAGCCGTCGTGGTCCGCGTGCTCGATGTCGTTGGCGCCGATGGAGAACCAGCGCTTCGTGAATTCCACAGCGTCTTCCAGCCTCGTGGCGCCGCTGATGGGGCTTCCCCAGATGGTGCTCACGACGCCGCACATCTTGATGCCCACGTCGCGGCACTTCCGGATGCACCGCTCCGCCTCCCGCCAGTACTGGGACAGGGTTGTGCCGGAGTTCGCGAAGTGGTGCTCGGGATCCGTAGAGACCATCATCAGGACACGGTCCGGGCCGATGCCCCGCTTCTTCAGCTCGATGGCCCGGTCCACCGCGTTCTCGCGGATCGTTACGGCGCTGAAGACCAGCTCTTCGTAAGGGATGCTCTGCCGGGTGCAGCGCTTCCGGAAGCGATCGCTCCGGAAGTGGGCCAGGACCTCCTCGGCGTCCCGGAACTGGGGAATGGCTGCGGGATTTCCAAGGTTGGTGACCTCCAGCTCCCGGCAGCCCGCCAGGATGATCTCTTCACCGTAGAAGATCTTGGCGGCCGTGGAGAGAAACTTTTCCTCGTGCTGAAAGCCGTCGCGGATCGTGATGTCACCAATCATGACCTTCCGGGGCATGCGGGGAAATATCTTCCAGTAGTCATATTCAGTCATGGGTCATCTCCTCTCTGTTACCTGGAAAAGGAAAGACTTGAATCCATTCCGGATTGCGCCCGGGAAGCCTCTCCCCGACATTCGCGGGGGCGCGGCCGGGGGTTTCCAGAGGAGCAATTGGGACTTTTTTTCCATTCCTCCAGCCTTCCTGACCGTCGACGAGGGATCGCGGAAAAAAAGGCCGCGACGGCGGAAGCCCCCGTGACAGCCCCCGCGCCCCAGGCGAACGGACATTAGCCGGGCGCGGCCTCTCAATACGTCGCAACGACGAAGGACGAAGCGCAAAGAAGCATCCGGGTTTTTTCCGAGGTTGCCTCCTCAGAATTTGAAGTTGCCAAAATTCGACTCCCGAATCGGCTGCAAGAGCGCCACCTCGAACCCCAGCGCCAGGGCGTCCCGGCACTGGCCGAGGGGCAGCGTTCCGTCGTTGAAAAGCCGCGATTCCATGTAGAAGGGGTGCGCCTCCCGATTGTACTTGTCGATCATCATCTGCCGGAACTTCGCCGCCGCGTCTTCATCCATCTCCTCGCCCCGCTTCTTCCGGTTGACGCGTTCCAGGCTGGTGAGGATGAAGCCTGCCGTGTCTCCCGACATGACCGAGGTCCGCGACCGCATGGTAGCGAAGATGAAGAGCGGATCGAAGGTGCGTCCGGACATGCCGAAGTTCGCGGCCCCGTGGTCCGGCCCGATGATCCACTGGATCCGGGGCACTTCCGCACAGGCGCAGGCCCGGACCATGCCGGAACCGTACTTCCCGATGCCGGCGTACTCCTCCGCCGTGCCCACCATGTAGCCGGGGGAATTCTGGATGTAGAGGAGGGGGATCTTCATGGTGCAGCACCGGATCACCCACTCGATGGCCTTGCGGGCGGAGTCCACGAAGATGACGCCGTTGTTGTTGCTGGCGATGACACCCACGGGCAGGCCCTTCAGGAAGATCTTTCCGCAGACGATGTTGTCCCCGCGTCCGATGTTGTATTGCCGCTTGTACTCGCTGAACCAGCTGTCGTCGGCGATGGCGGCGATGACCTCCCGCACGTTGATTCCTTTATTTGTCTCCTTCGGCAGGACCCTGTAGAGGTGGTCGGCGGGAACCTTCGGGTCGGCGGGCCTGCGCCGGTCGGCGTACAGGGTCTGCTGCGGGTCGAATGCCAAAAGTTCCCGGAGCTTTTCGATGCCCTCGTCCTGGGACTTCACGAAGTGGTCCGCCCCTCCGGAGATGTGTGTGTGGACCTTGGCGCCCCCCAGGTCCTCCATGGAGACGGTCTCGCCGATGGCCGACTTCACCATGGGCGGGCCGCCAAGGAAGGAGTAGGACATGCCGTCGATCATGATGGATTCGCAGGCGAGGTAGACGATATAGGCACCGCCGGCGGTGTTCCCGCCGGTGCTGAGCGTATACTGTTTGAGTCCCTTCGCCGACATGCGGCACATATTGTAGAAGAAGTGGCCGAACTGGTTCCGGCCGGGGAAGATGCGGTCCTGCAGGGGCAGGTAGGCACCCGCCGAGTCGGCGATGTAGACGAAGTTGAGCCCGCACCGCTCGGCGATCTCCTGGGCTCGGAGGTGTTTCTTGCAGCTGATGGGATAGTAGGCCCCGGCGGTGACCCGGCTGTCGTTGGCAAGGATCATGACCCAGTTGCCGTGGATCTTGCCGATCCCCGTCACGAGGCCGGCGGATGGGACGTCCTCGACGCCCTCGTAGCCGATCCCGAATCCGGCGCCCCGGGAGAGCTCGAAGAACTCGGTTCCCGGGTCGATGAGTTGGCGGATGAGCTGGCGCGGGGGCTTTTTCCCCTGCTTGGCCAGGCGCTGGTTCTGGACGTCGCCGCCGGGGTTGTAGGCCTTCTCCCAGAGGGCGTGTATCTTCTTCTCCTCTTCCATCCAGTACAGCCGGTTCTCCTCGTGCTCCGCCTCCTTCTTCTGCGCCCTGGACAGTTTCTTGTCCGGTTGCTCAGCCATCTTCGCTCTCCTTTCCGTCATTGGCCGCACAACGGCGGCCGGCTCTTTCCATTCCATCCGTAACGGTCAGTGCGGTCTCTTCCCGCAGAAGAGTTTCATCACGAACGAAACCACCGTTTCCCCATGTTGGTTCTTGATCCGGTTCTGGATGGTGAGGATTCCCTTTTCGTTTCCCTTGTGCGTGATCCCGACGACCTCCACCTCGCAGTGGATGGTGTCGCCGATCCGCGTGGGCGCCGTGAATCGCACCTCTTCCATCCCGTAAAAAGCAATGAACGACTTCGGCAGGTAGCTCGAGTAGGGTCCCAGGCGGAACGGCAGGGCCATCCCGATCGAGAGCGTCAGCATGCCGTGGGCGATCCGGCCCTTGAAGGGCGTTCCGGCGGCGTATTCCACATCCGTGTGCAGCGGGTGCCAGTCTCCGGTGAGGCCGGCAAAGGTGATGATGTCCGCCTCCGTCACGGTCCTGGCGGGCGAGACCATCTTCTCGCCCAGGACATAGTCGTCCAGGTACTCGTATTCTTTCGACATGGCTTTCCTCCTGTGGCTGGTTGCTCCCGCGCCTGCCGTGCCGGCACGGCTTCCGCATGGCTGCAAAGCGCAGGATTGGAATCCATGACCAGATACTCCGGAATCGTCACCCTGTCTGTCGGGTAACCTTGACAATCCGTGAGGGGGAAACAGGAAAAACGCTGGAGGGGTTATTCCAGGGAGGTGACTCCCTGCTGGATGGCAAACTTGATGAGGCCGGGGATGTCGCGGATGCCCAGCTTCTGCATCAGGCGGCTTCGATAGGTCTCGATGGTTTTCACCGAGAGAAAGAGGGTTCCGGCGATCTGGGCGCTGGTCCTGCCCTCCACCACCAGTTGCAGGACCTCCCGCTCCCGATTGCTGAGCACGGCCAGGGGATCTTTGAACCCTTCCTCCTTCAGGTACGCGCCTACGACCTGATCGGAGACCTTGGCGCTCAGGTAGCGATGCCCGGCGCAGACGGCATGGATGGCCTGGATCAGTTCCCGGCCGGCGGACTCCTTGAAGAGGTATCCCCTGGCTCCTGCCCGGAGGGCCCGCAGGATGGACTCCGACGAGGACTGCATCGAGAGGATCACGACCCGCGTCTGCGGCGATTCCCGGCAGATCTCCTCCGTCGCCTCGATGCCGTTCAGGTCCGCCATGAGAATGTCCATGATCACGACATCGGGCTGCAGTTTGCGGACGGCCCGGACCGCATCCCGGCCGTTGGCGGCCTCGCCGATGACCTTGATGTCGCCGTCGGCTTCCAGAAGGTACTTGAGACCGTCGCGGACGATCGTGTGATCGTCGGCCAGCAAAACCGTAATCGTCACAGCGGAACCTCCAAGGTCACGCACGTTCCCTTGCCGGGCTCCGATTCGAGGACGAAACGTCCGCCGATCGACTCGGCGCGCTCGGTCATGGTCATGATTCCCCAGCCGCCCTGCTCTTCCATTCTTCGCACCCGGGACGGATCGAACCCGATGCCGTCGTCGGTGATGACGACCCGGAGAATGGCGTCGCAGGCCTCGATCCGGATCCCGACACGTCTCGCCCGGGCGTGTTTGGCAACGTTGTTCAGGACTTCCTGGGCGATCCGGAACACGTTGTTCTCCACGTCCGGGTTGGGCCGGGGCTGGATTTCCTCTCCCTCCACAACGACGTCCACACCGGTCCGCATCGAGAAACGCTCCGCAAACCAGCCGATGGATGCGACCAGTCCCAGGATGTCCATGTCCGGCGGCCGGAGATCGCTCATCAGACCTCGGGTGAATTCGGTGATCTCCTCGACCAGGACCATCGAGTCTTCCAGCCGGGCGCGGAGCATTTTCATCTCTTCCGCCGGAAGCTTCGATCTCACAATGCTCAGGTTGATTCCCACCACCGTCAGGTTCTGCCCCACCTGGTCGTGCAGCTCCCGGGCGATCCGCTTCCGCTCCGACTCCTCCGCCTCCGTGAGCCTCGCGGAGAGAATCCGGAGCTGCCGGCTCTGCTGCCGCAGGATCTCCTCGGCTCGCTTTCGCTCGGTGATGTCGCGCCCGATGCCGAATCGCCCCACGGCCCGGCCCGTCGCGTCATACTGGGTCGTGACCAGGAATTCGACGGGGATCTTCTCCCCGTTCCGGTGGACGAGGTGCGCATCGTAGGGGAGCGTATATTCTCCCCGGATGCCTTTCCTGAAGCGGCGGATCGTACTTTCGATGTGCTCCGGAGCAACGAGAAACGTGAACGGCTGGCCGATGAGATCCCGGACGGAATAGCCCGTTGCACGCTCGAACTGCGGGTTGACGTAGGTGTAGATCCCTTTTTCGTTGACGATGAAAATCAGGTCCCCTGTCGACTCGATGAGGGTCCGGTATTTTTCCTCACTCTCCCGCCGTGCCGCCTCCGCCCTGCCGCGCTCCATTTCCGCTTTTTCCAGGCGGGCAACCTTCCGCTTGAGTCGGCGGATCTCCTCCATCAGCGGCCGACCGGTCTTTGCGGCGTCACCGGTGTTCTGTTCAAGAGCCTGCTTCTTCATGTCTTGGAAATCACCGTACCGACCGGTTTTCCGGCAAGGGCCTTCGTGAGGGTCCCCTTCTCCAGGCCGTTGATCACCTGGATTTTTTCCAAAACCTCACTGTTCCGGAGGATCTCGAGGCAGGGCCGCTCGATGATCAGGTCCTCCAGGTTTCGCTCCAAGAGTTCCCCGACGCTGATTTTGGGGATGAACTCGGCCTTGTCGTTCTTCTTCGGGTCGTCCGTGTAGAGCCCCCGTTCGTCCTTGACGAAGATGCAGCTCCGGGCGCCGATCAGGTCCGCCAGGATCAGTGTGCCCACATCCGTCCGGTGGATGGGGATCCTGCTCTTCGATGACGGCAGGGCGAAATAGTCGTAGGGCGGCATCCCGTGCATGACGGGGATGCAATCCTGGGCAAAGTAGGTCGACAGCTTGATGACCTCGTCATGGCCGATTTTGATGCCGCCCCAGGAAGAAAGGAGGGTGGAGACCAGAAGCGCGTTCTGCTCGGAGATGGAGCTTCCGAACTTCGCGATGATCCCCGTGGGCATGCCCAGCTCCAGGCCAATGGAATAGATATGCCGGCTTCGGGTGCCGCCGCCGGTGGTGACGAGCATCTTGTGCTTCTTCTTGCAGGCGACAATCTCCCGGATCAGTTCCGGCAGGGCTTTGATCCCGCGGTCGCAGATGGACTGCCCGCCGATCTTGATCACATTCACGTCGGGGAAGAGCCTCTGCTGCGGTGCGACCTTCAGGCCTTCCAGAAAGGCCTTCCCCACGAGGCTCTCCCCCATCAATCGACTCTTCACATGGAGACGTCGTCCGTCCCGTTCTCTGAAAAGGGCCATGGATTTCGTCTCTCCTTCAGTCCTTCAGCTCGATCTCGTCGTCCTTGTCCTTGCCCGACTCCAGGAGGACAAGCTCCGCCCCCACGGCTTTCGCGATGTCCTCCAGTTCCTTCTTCCGGAGATGCTCGCTGTAAAACCGCATGTCAACGCCGGCGATGGCGACGAGCTTGAAACGGGGCTTCTTCTCCTTTTCGCCGACCTTCCTCCGCTCCCGGTAAAAAATCTTCCCTGCCATGGTTGCACCTCCTCTTTCTTACGATTTGTTTCTCTTCTCTCCCATCGTCACCCACTCGCCGGGCCCCGCCGGCAAGACCGGCAGGACGGCGACGGATCCCCACAGCCTTGGCCTGAGCCAGCCCTTCGTGTGCACGACATCTTCGGGACGGGGAAACAGGGCGTCCCGATCGAGCGAAACCACTCGCATTCCCTTCCCTTCCAACGCCGAAACAGTGACCGGGTCCGGCATGGATCGCAGCAATGCATATTCGATGAAGCGGCCGCTCCAGCCTGAGGCGGTGAGGCCGACGGCGGCCGCGGCGCCGATAATTCCATCGTTTGTCCCGCCGTGCCCGGATAGATGGGCCTTTCCTGCGGCTTCGACGGCCTCGCCCTGTTTCACCAGCCGCATGGTGCAGCTACGGCCGAGTTCCATCAGCGCCGCCAGGACCGGATCCCCTTCCCGGACGATGCAGAGCCCCGGGTCGCTTCCCGGCGAGGAAACCGCTTCGATGTGCTCCGCCGCCTGCCGCACCAGATCATCCAGCGCGGACGGGTCGGGGAGATCCAGGACCATGCAGGCGGAGCTGTTGTGCGACGTATAGGGAATGCGGGGGTCCACCAGAAGCTGCTGGCGGACGACGCCCCAGATCCCGGCCTCCGCCGGTACGCGTGATGCGAATCGGCGGGCCACCTTTCCCGTTCCGAAATCCGCCTCCAGATTGTCCGTATCGTCAAATCCGATGTAAATGCGCATGTGCCTTTCCTTAATAGATGGGCCGGCCTCCGTTCAGCCGTTCGTATATCCGCATGTATTCGGCGATCATGCCGCCCAGGTCGTATCGCTCCCGGGCTTCCCGCATGATCCGCCGGAGTTGCGCCTCCCGGACTTCCGGGGGCTTCCGGTGAAAGGCCAGGCTCTTTTCCAGGGCATACCAGAGCCCTCCTGCGTCGTAGTCCCGGAAGAGAAATCCGTTGCCCACGTCAAGGGGTGAGCCGTCGACCTTGAGCCTCAGCTCCCGGATCTTGTCGTGGTATCCTCCCGTATCCCGATTCGTGGCGGTGCAGCCGAAGAGGTTGCCCACCTGGTCGATCTGGCCGCAGGGCTCGTAGAGGGAAGCGCCGAAGACATCGCAGGCGGCGGCGAATCCGAGCATGGACAGTTCCTCGCTGAAGGGCTGGAAGGTGATGCGCCCTCCCGAGCTCCAGGCGATCCGCCCCAGGATGTCCGCATGGGTACGGTCGGTGCCCACGGGATCGGCGACGACGGCGATCTGGGCATCCTTGTGGACCCCCGTGAAATGCCCGGCCACGGCCTCCAGGAGTTCCACCCCCTTCTGAACGGTGTCCAGCCGCGACGGCCAGTAGAACAGGATGGCGTCGGGGTCTACGTTCAGGCCCGTCCGGCGCTGGAACTCCACCCGGTTGGCCCGCTTCGCTTCCAGGATATCGTCCTCGGGACCGTATTTCCGGGGGAGGAGATCACAGTTTTCCGGATACATGTTCGAGGCCGGGGCGTTGATGATCGCCCGTGTGGCATCGAAGTAATATTTTTCCTTCACTTCCCGGCGGACGCTCGGGGGAACGATGGGCCGGTCCAGGAAATAGTCCCCCACGACCTCCCGAAGAAACCTCTCCCCGACGAAATTGACGATTGTTGCATTCTTTATCGCCGTGGCCTGGCAGTCGATGCAGCGACGACCGAAGGCCTCGCTGATGTAGAGCAGGGGCTCCAGATTCGACAGGTTCACTCCACTCAGGTATTCAAGGGGAAGATCGGCGGTAAAAATGTTGTGGACCGTGTGAAGGATCGGGAGGCCCGTGGCCGCTGCGTAAGCCGTGATCGCTCCCCCGGCCATCCAGTCGTGGCTGTGGATGATCAGCCTTCCCTTGTGCCTGGCACGGATTTCCTTGATGAGGCTGTTGACGATCTCCCGCTGGAACTCCGCAGCCGTGCGCAGGATGTCTCCGGCATAGGCGCCGGCATTGTTCTCGAAGATGGAGGAACTGATCAGGTGAATCCGACCGGCATCGATCTTGTACCGGATTTCCCGCCACTCCCGATCGTCCAGTCGTGATTCCCGCTGGAAACGCTTCTTCAGATTCAGGGTGGCCAGGTGCACGTCGATTCCGCGCTCCGTCAACCCTTCGCACAGTGCGGACACTACCTCCCCGAGACCACCGCTTTTCCCTGAGACGTACTTTGCCAGCGCCCCCATTTCCTCGGGCAGCCGCCCAGTTTCCGGCGTGATCATCAGAATGGCCGTGGTTTCCCGCTTCCTGAGAACCTCGAAGCGCACCATGGCAACCTGGAGATCGTCGATTTTCCGGGTCAGGATCTGTGTGGGCCGGGCGATGGAGCCCCCGTAGGGGTTGAAGTAGGCGTGAACGGCATGGTCCTCCCCGATCCGCTCGTGGATGAAGTAGACGTGGTCCGACGTGGTGAGCTGACGCCATTTCGTGAGCAGCTCCCCCCCGGCCCGCCGGGCCCGATGCTCCATCATCTGGATGTCCTGGAACAGGTCGTACTGGGTCGGGTTGCCGAGCCATCCGAAGGTGTCCCTGCCCGCATCGGCCCAGGAGGATGTGGAGAGGTCGTGAATGTCGACGGTGGGGCAGTCGGCCTCACGGAAGAGGGAGGCGACTTCCGTCGGGGTGGATGGAATGATGTTATCGTAAGCCTCCAGGGCCTCCGGAAGTCCGCGCCAGAAATCGAAGATCCCCTTGTCGGCCCAGATGTGCTCCCCGATGTGCTCGAAATCGTATCCCAGGAGGACCGCCTCCCCGTCGATCTTCGCGATATAGGACGCGTAGACCTCCGGCAGGATGGGCTGGTGGGGAAAGCGGAAGGCAACGTCATCGCTCAGCTCCCGGTTGCGGGGAAGAACGATGAGGGGCGAGCCGGCAGCCCGGAAGACGGCGTTGGGGGAGATCGGGACCTCGCTCCCGGAGAACATGTCATCCCGCTTCTCACAGAGAATGGAGGCGTATCCCATGTCCGCCACGACCTCGGCGATGCGGTTGTTATACATCAGCTCCGTGTTCCGGAAGGACGTGGGAAACACGCCGAAGAGCTTCCGGATCATGTCCCGGTGCAGGGAGACCTGGTCCCGGAATTCCTGTTTCCGCGGATCGTCGAAGAGGCTGGTCAGGGAGTGGTAGTACGTCTCGCTGAGAAACTCCACCCGCTCCCCCTCCTGCCCGGCGTCACGAAGAGCCTGGAGGGCCTGGATCACCTCGGGTCGGTACTCCTGTGCCTGCTCCATAAACGTGCCGGACATGCCGAGGGCGATCTTGAAGCGGGGATAGTGTGCGATCAGGTCCGTGAACATCTCCACTGCGGGAAGATAGCACTTCTCCGCCACCTTCTCGAAAATCGCCTGGTTCTGCTCGTCCCAGAGGAACTTGTCCCGCTCCGGGTGGAGCCTGAGCGGCTGGTGAAGCTGGAAGTAGAAAACAGCAAGCGGCATGTCCGTCCCCCGTGCAATGCCCGAATCCCCTTGTCAGGCGGGGTCGATTCTGATAGCTGCCTTATACCACACAGGAACCCGTTTTCCAAAGACATCCGCCCTTTGAAGGGATCGGACCGAACGGAAGGAAGCGTGCGGATGGATTCGCAGGCCCCCAAAAAAACCATCGCCCGTCCGAAAGCCCCGCCCGGCGCGGTCCTCCCTTCCCACGTGGATCTTCACTATCCCCGTGTCCTGCCCATCGTCCAGCGCCGACGGGACATCGTAACGGCCATCCGGGAGAACCCTGTGGTGATCATCACCGGAGAGACAGGATCGGGGAAGAGTACCCAGATCCCGAAGATGTGCCTCGAGGCCGGAAGGGGACGCCGCGGGCTCGTCGGCTGTACCCAGCCCCGGCGTGTGGCCGCGGTGACGGTGGCTCAGCGGATCGCCGAGGAACTGGGGGAAGAGCCCGGCGGAACCGTGGCCTACAAGATCCGGTTCGAGGAGCGCTCCGGTCCCGCCACCCGGATCAAGATGATGACCGACGGAATCCTCCTCATGGAGGCCCAGGCGGACCCGCGCCTCTCCCGCTACGACACGATCATCGTGGACGAGGCCCACGAGCGGAGCCTGAACATCGATTTTGTCCTGGGGATCCTGAAGAATCTCCTGCTCCGCCGCCGGGATCTGCGGGTCATCATCACCTCCGCCACGATCGACGCGGAGAAATTCTCGCGTTTCTACGGCGGTGCACCGATCATCGAGGTCTCCGGCCGCCTCTTCCCGGTGGAGGTCCGCTGGCGTCCCGTCGACAAGGCCCTCGAGGAGGAAGGCGACCTGACCTACATCGACGCCGCCGTCCGGAACGTCGAGGAACTCCTGTTTGAGGATCCCCAGGGAGACATTCTCGTCTTCATGCCCCGGGAGCAGGATATCCGCGAGGCCTGCGATCTCCTGGAATCCAGGGCCGGCGGGGACGTCCTCGTACTCCCGCTCTTCGCCCGCCTCTCCTGGGGGGAGCAGAAAAGGATCTTCCAGTCCACGTCCCAACGGAAGATCGTCGTCGCCACAAACATCGCCGAGACCTCCATCACGATCCCCGGGATCCGCTACGTCGTGGACACGGGGCTGGCCCGGCTTCTCCAGTACAATCCGCGGACGCGGACCACCAGCCTGCCGGTCAAGAAGGTCTCCCGGAGCAGCGCCGACCAGCGGAAGGGGCGCTGCGGCCGCGTCGAGGGCGGCGTCTGCATACGGCTGTACGACGAGGGATCGTACGAGGAGCGGCCGCTCTTCACCCCTCCGGAGATCTCCCGGGCCAATCTGGCGGAGGTCATCCTGCGGATGCTCTCCCTCAACCTGGGGAAGATCCACTCCTTCCCCTTCGTAGATCCTCCCCAGCCCCGGAGCATCAAGGACGGCATCGACGTGCTCCAGGAGCTCGGCGCCATCGCGGCCAAGAAGAAAGACGAGCGGGAGGGGGACGACCGGCCGTATGCGCTGACCGACCTGGGCCGCCGGATGGCCCGCCTGCCCATGGATCCGCGGATCTCCCGGATGATCCTTGAGGCGGCGAGCCTGGACTGCGTCGAGGAGGTCGCCGTCATCGCCTCCGCCCTGTCCATCCCGGACCCCCGGGAGCGGCCGCTCGAAAAGGAAGACGAGGCGGACCGTATGCACACGCCGTTCCGGGATCCCTCCTCGGACTTCCTCACGCTCTGGAACATCTGGAACACCTTTCACCGCCAGTTGGAGAGCCTCAAGACGCAGAACCGGATGCGGAAGTTCTGCAAGCTCCACTTCTTGTCGTACCGGAGGATGCGGGAGTGGAGGGACGTATACGACCAGATCCGGGGCATCCTTTCCGGAGACGGATCATGGAAGAGGCGCATCGGGACCGGGAAACCGTCTCCCTCCCAGTTCCCTTCCCCTTCCCCGGAGGAGCGCTTCGCCGCCATTCACAAGTCGATCCTGAGCGGTTACCTCTCGAACATCGCCGTCAAGAAAGAAAAGAACCTCTACACGGCCACCCGAGGCCGGGAGGTGATGCTCTTCCCCGGCTCGGGCCTCTTCGGACGCGGAGGCGCCTGGATCGTGGCGGCGGAAATGGTGGAGACCTCCCGCCTCTTTGCCCGGACGGTTGCCTCCATCGAGAACGCCTGGCTGGAAGAACTGGGAGGCGACCTCTGCCGTTCCTCCTACGCCGACCCCCGCTGGGTGAAGGACCGGGGCGAGGTCGTGGCGACACAGCAGGTCCAGCTCTTCGGGCTCGTGATCGTCCCCGCCCGGACAGTCTCCTACGGCCCCGTCGATCCGGATGAGGCGACGCGCATTTTCATCCGGGAGGCCCTGGTGGAAGGCAACGTCCGGCATCCCCTGCCCTTCCTGACCCATAACCGGGAACTTGTGGAGGAGGCTTCCGCGGTGGAGCAGAAGCTCCGCCGTCGGGAGTACCTGGCTGACGAAAACGACCTGGCACAGTTCTACGAAGAGCGGCTGTCGGGCGTATACAGCTGGCCGCTCTTGAAGAAGAAGATCCGGGAACGGGGCGGCGATGCCTTCCTGCGCATGTCCGAGGCGGATGTCTTCCTCCGCCGGCCCGATCTGGACGAGCTGGTCGCCTTCCCGGATCATGCCCGCATCGGCCGCCTCCGCTTTCCCCTGGACTACCGGTTCGATCCCGCCGGCCGTGATGACGGCGTGACCCTGAAGATCCCCGTCCAGGCCCTGCCGGCCCTATCGCCGGGTCGCATGGAATGGGCGGTCCCGGGGCTGCTCCGGGAGAGGATCTCGGCCCTCCTGAAGGGGCTGCCAAAGGAGTACAGGCGACGCCTCCAGCCCGTTCCGCAGGCTGTTTTGATCATCATGGAAAACATCGAGGAGTCCGACACGCCCCTCCTGACGGCCCTGAGCCGGATCATCCACGAGCGCTTCGGCGTGCACGTTCCCGTGTCCGCCTGGTCCGCCGACGCCGTGAGCGACCACCTGAAGCTCCGCTACCTCGTGGTGGACGAGAAGGGAAAGACCCTGGCGGAGACGCGGGACATCCGGGCGCTCCAGGCCCATGCGGCGGCTGACGCCGAGTCGACCGCGTTCGACCGGATGCGGCGGGAATGGGAGCGCACGGGCCTGACGACCTGGGAGGTCGGGACACTCCCGGAGGAGCTGGCGGTGGAAAACGTCGGCCTCCTCTTCCCCGCGCTCGTTCCGGAGAATGAAGGCATCTCCCTCCGGCTGCTGCAGAACCGTGCGGAGGCCCGCGAACTGCATCTCCAGGGAGTGGAGGCCCTGTACGCGCTGCACTTCGCCGAGGAGTTGCGGCACCTGAAAAAAGCCCTGGTTCTGGCCGGAGACATGAAGACCCGGGCAGAGGCCCTGGGGGGCTTCCGGGAAGTGGAAAAGCTGCTCATGGATAAGGTCCGGCATGACCTGTTTGCCGTTCCCGTCCGCTCGCAGGAGGATTTCCTGCATCATGGCAACACGGTCCGGTCCCGGATTCTGCCACGGGGACAGGAGGTTCGGGAGGCGGCCGGGCCGATCTTCCTGGCAGCCCATGAGACCCGGAAGGCCCTGCGGACGCTGGAGCAGGCCCACCGCAGCAATTCGCCCGCAAAGAGTTATCTCCAGTCCATGGAAGAGGAATTCCATCGCCTGCTGCCTCCGGACTTCCTGATCCGCTATGACAATGAACGCATACGGCATATTCTTCGGTACCTGAAGGCGCTGGCCGTCCGGGCGGAGCGGGGGCTCCAGCACCTGGAGAAGGCCCTGGCCCGCTCCCGGGAGATCGAAGCGATCCTGGCCCGCTTCAAGGATCTCCGGAACACCCTGTCCGTCGACGCCTCTCCGGAAAAGAAGGATGCCCTGGACGACCTGTACTGGATGATCGAGGAATACAAGGTGTCCCTCTTCGCCCAGGAGCTCAAGACCCCCTACCCGGTTTCCCCCAAACGCCTGGATGAGAAATTCCGTGAGTTCGAGCGGATGGCATGAGCGGGTGGCAATGACCGAAATACCTGTTTGACTTCACGATTCCCGAAACGTTATAGAACTCCCCAATACATTTTCGGGCGCATCGCCGTCCATAATACGGCAAAAGAAAAGGCCTTGGTCAGGCGACCTCGGACCGGATAAACTTATTCATTGAATTGCTGGAGGTATGAAATGTCTTCAATAGAAACGCGGAAGAAAATGTTGTGGGCCGTTCTCGCCGGCTGCTGCCTGCTCCTTCTGATCGCGGCCGTCGGGGCCGTCTCGGCGGCGCCCAGGCAGGTGCTCGGGGCGAAGGCCGCGGACTGCGCGGCCTGCCACGGGGCGGACAAGGTCCTGCCGGACAGCCACCCCGGCGTCAAGGACATGAAGTGGAAGGACTGCCAAGCCTGTCACACGGAGGGCAAGATGTCTCTGGTGGGGAAAATGCCCGGCAGCCATCGCCATCAATTCTCCGGTGTAGACTGCGCAGCATGCCACGGAAAGGGGCAGCCGGAGCCCCTGGCCATGGACAAGTGCGTCTCCTGTCACGGCCCCACGGCCAAACTGGCGGAAAAGACGGCCAAGGTGAAACCGGAGAACCCCCACACCTCGCCCCATTACGGGACGGAGCTGGACTGCACCCTCTGCCACAAACAGCACGCCAAGAACGAGAATTACTGCAACCAGTGCCACAAGTTCGACTTCAAGGTGCCCTGATGAACCGGGACGTTTGATCGGCATTAAGTCAACCGTCAACCAGATGCAAGAGGCCGCCTCTCGGTCAGGAGAGGCGGCCTCTTTTTTCGGGTTCGAACCTGTGTGTTTCAGCCGTTTAGAAAATCTGCGGCAGGATGAAGAACGACAGGGACATGACGATGAACATCCAGAGCCAGCCGATGAAGGTATAGGGGAGGATGTCCTTGAACTTGAGCCGGAAGGCGCCCAGGATGGGCAGCGCCCAGAACGGCTGGATCATGTTCACCCAGAGGCTGCCGGCGGTGTAGGCGTTCAGCACATCGCCGTAAGCGACACCGAGATTCTTGGCAGCGGGCAGGATGTAGGGGGCCTCGATAACGAACTTGGATCCCGCCGAGGGAACGAAGAAGTCGACGATGCCCGTGTAAATGAATACGATCCAGGTGAAGGTCGTGGGCGTCGAGATTTCGATGAAGAACCTCGTGATGATCTCGGCCAGGCCCGAGAAGCTGATCATGCCGAAGATGCCCGCATAGAGGGGAAACTGGATGATGACACCGTAAACCGTGGAGGTACCGCGCTGAACGGACTCGATGAAGCTCTTGGAGTTGCCGTGGAGGATGAGGCCGACCATCAGCAGCAGAAAGTTCAGCGTGTTGAGGTCCAGGGCGGCGATTCCCTTCATCCCGAACAGCTTTGCGCAACCGAACACACCGGCGGCGCCGATCAGTATGGGAAGAACGAAGGAGCGATCCAGGCGTTCCGCCGGCGGGAGGCTTTTCTTGTCCACCGGGGGATCGGGAGGCGGTACGAAGATCGCGGCCGTGGCGTCGTCGACTTCCACGGCGTGCTCTTTTTTCGGAGCGATGGCCATCAGGATGATCGGAATGGTGATGAGGAGCACCAGGTTCGTTACGAGCAGTTTGATGTCGAACACCGACTGGCTGAGCGGAATGACACCGGCGGCCTTCTCCATGAAGTTGCCCGGCGTGGCCATGAGCAGCTGGGCCGCCTGGGAGGGTCCGTTCGACATCAGCGCCGTGACGTAGGAGATGGCGGCGATGAAGGGATAATGGATCCCCAAGCCCCTCTTCTTGACCGCAATGGCCCGCCCCATGATGATGGCGACCATCAGGCCGATTCCCCAATGGAACCACATGACCACGCACATAAAGATGGAGTAGAACAGGATTGTCTGGGTCTTGGTCTTGGGGATGTCGACCAATTTCAGGAGGCCGGCCTTGATGTACTTGGAATCGCCGACGATGAAGCCGGTGATCATCAGGAGGCACATCTGCATGGCGAAGGTGAGAAGGATCCAGAACCCCTTCATCCAGTCGCCGACGAGCTGCCCGGGGCCATGGGCCGTGAGCCCCCAGCCGGCGAAGAAAACGATCACCGTCAGGATCAGGGCGAAGACCAGGGCGTCCGGCACCCACCGGAAGGCCCACTGTGCAAAGCCTTCGGTGAAGCGGGAAAGAAATGTTTCTTCGTTGTTGTTGTTGGTTTTTTTACTCATGCGTTCTTTCTCCTTTCGTAGAATATGGACGTACCATTCCGACGCCACAAGAACAGCAATGGACATGCCATCCGAAGAGGAATGGAGCAATCAATGCATGTTGCCGTTTATACTGGAAATGCCTGGGTCTGGATGATTACGGTACGGAGGGTTTTATAGAGGATGCATATGAGGAGGATACGCTAATTCTTGCGCACCTGCGCAAAAATTTGCGCTACGAAATATCGTATTCCTGAAGCTTGTAGAGAAGTGAACGCCGACTGATGCCCAGCTCGCGTGCTGTCCGGACCCGGTTTTCCTGATTCCTCTCAAGGGCCTGGAGAATTGCCAGCCGCTCGAATTCCTTGACCATTTCCTTCAGTGGCCGTTGGTTCTCCTGGATATCCGGCGCGTCCGCTTCCGCCATCCGGCGTTCACCGCCCAGGATCTGTTTCGGCAGGTCTTCGGAGAAAATCATGCTGCCGGTGCTCATGATCACTGCGCTCTCCACGGCGTTGGCCAGCTCCCGCACGTTGCCGGGCCAGCCGTAGCCCATGAGAGCCTGATAGGCGTCGTCGTCGAATGTGACGATTTCCCGGTTGTTTTCCGTTGCGAACCGCTGCAGGAAGTGGTCCGCCAGCAGACGGATGTCCTCTGGGCGCTCCCGGAGGGGCGGCACGTGCAGGCTCACCACATTGATGCGGTAATAAAGATCCTGCCGGAACGTATCGGCCCGCACCATGCTCTCCAGGTCCCGATTGGTGGCGACAATGACACGTACGTCTGTCTTGATGGTCTCGTTGGAGCCGATCCGCTCGAATTCGCGCTCCTGCAGGACACGAAGCAGTTTCACCTGCAGATTCGGGGTGATGTCGGCGATTTCATCCAGGAAGATCGTACCGCCGTTGGCCTGCTCGAACCGTCCCCGACGGCGGGCGATGGCGCCGGTGAAGGCTCCCTTTTCATGGCCGAAAAACTCGCTCTCCAGGAGCCCTTCCGGGATGGCCCCGCAGTTGATCTTGACGAACGGCCCGTTGCACCGTTTGCTGTTGTAGTGAATGGCCGAGGCAAATAACTCCTTGCCCGATCCGCTTTCTCCCGTGATCAGCACGCTGGCATTGCTCCCGGCGATGCGGGGTACCGTCAGGCAGAGGTCCTTCATCTGCGGGTTGTCCGTCAGGATTCGGTCCAGACGGTAGCTCTGCAGGAGTTCGCGATGCAGCAGGTTGATATCACTGCGCATCTGCTGCAGCTGAAGAGCGCGCTCCACGAGGAGCAGGATCTCGTCGATGTCGAATGGCTTGATGACGTAATCGAAGGCTCCCAGCTTCATTGCCTGCACCGCCGTCTCCACGGCGGCGTAAGCCGTCATCAGGATCACCGCGGCGCCCCGGCGCATTTTTGTGATCTCTTCCAGCGCCTGCAGGCCGTCCATCTCAGGCATGCGGATGTCCATGATGACGATGTCAGCGGAGGTGCTCCGGAACGCTTCGAGGCCCGTCAGGCCGTTATCCGCGCACGTGACGTCGAACCCCTCCTTTCCCAGGACCACGGTCAGGAGTTTCCGCACGCTCTCATCGTCATCGACAACCAGGATCCGTCTCATGCTTCCCGCATTTCCTCCAACTCGGCAGGCATTTCGGGCAAATGGATCGTCACGGTCGTCCCTTTTCCCGGCTCGCTCTCGATCCTGATCGTGCCATTGTGCCCGCTGATGATGCGATTCACCACTGCAAGACCCAGGCCGGTCCCCGTCGCCTTGGTCGAAAAAAACGGATCGAAGATCTTCTCGAGATGCTCCGGTGGAATCCCGCATCCGTCATCGGCGACGGAAACGGTCACTTTCCCGGGCGTCTCCACCGAAGTCCGGATGACGATCCTTCCTCCCGACGCCATGGCCTGGCCGGAGTTGATCAGGAGGTTCAGCATGACCTGTTTGAGCTGCTCCCCGTCGGCCCGGATCATGGGAAGATCCTGATCCAGCCGGAGATCGATCTCGACGTTCTGTTTCGCGGCCCGGTTCCGGACCAGCCGCATGATTTCCCCTCCGATCAGGTCGTTCAGCTGCACGGGCCCGAAATGGGGGGGAGTCGGCTTGGTGAACCTCAGGAGTTCGCTGATGGTCCGGTTCAGGCCGTCCACCTGGCGGATGATGAGGGGAGCGTACTCCTTGAGTTCCTCCGGATCCCGGTTTTTCTGCAGGTACTGGACGAATCCGCGGATGGATGTCAGGGGGTTCCTGATGTCGTGGGCGATCCCCGCGACCAGTTCACCCAGGGCGGCCAGACGGTCGGCCCGCATGACCTGCTTCTGCAGCTGCCTGGTCTCGCTGATGTCCTTGAAGACTGCCACGGCGCCGATGACCTTGCCGCTTCCGTCCCTGAGGAGGCTGGTGCTGGTACTCACATACACAGTCCGGTCCTGGAGGGGAACGTCGATGTTCAAGCTGACGTATTCGTTCCCGTTCTTCAGTGTATTGAGGAGGTAACTCGTGAAATTGACCTCCCGATCCATCAGCGATTCGTAGGGGCGGCCGATCACCTCTTCATGGACGAGGCCCATGATTTCCAGTCCGGCGGGATTGATGGATGTGACATTGCCGCTGACGTCCACGGTGATGACCCCGTCGGCAATGCTCCAGAGGATGTTTTCGTTCAGCGATCGGGCGTCGATGAGCGCCCTTGCCATCTCGTTCACGGCATCGCTGATCTCGCCCATTTCACCTTTCAGCGATCGGACCGGTTTCCTCAGGTCGAGCTTCATTCGATTCAGGCCGAATTTGATGATGCCAACGTCCCTGGTCAGACGCTTCGCCATGAGGAAACTCAGGACCAGGCTCAAGACCAGCCCGAAGGAGACGACCACGATCAAGGCCCGGTCCATGGCCAGGGCCTGTTCCTCGACCGCTGCCGTGAACTCGTTGGCCCAGATGTAGCCGATCACCCGCCCGTCCCGGATGATGGGCCACATGGCATTCATGATGTGCCCGCGCGCCATCGGCCCGGTTTCTACGGACGGCAGTCCCTTTGCCATGACCTGCCACCCCGGATGGTCCGCCGGCAGAATCTCGCCAACCTTGATGCCGTACTCCCTGCTGGGACCGTAGGTGATGGCGGCGTTCAGATCCTTGCCATAGTAGCCGACGCCGACACCCGGATTGGCCTCGGCGATGAGATCGGTAAAATCCCGCAGCCGTTCGTTCAGGTAGCGGATCTGCGCCATCCGGTCCCCCGGGTCGCCGCGGTATCCCTTCAGGATTGCGTCGAACCCCTCTCCCAGGTAGCTGTCGAGGATTTTCGTGAGGCCGAAGAGCTTCGCCGTCTTTTCGTCGAGCAGAGCCTGGCGGCCTTTCCGCTCCAGAACGTAACCGGTCGAAATGATGGGGATGCTGATGGCAATCGCCAGAACGAGGAACAGTCTTCCCCGCAGGGTCGGCGGCAGGATGCCGGTGGGGAATTTGAATTTCAGCATAAAGCGCCTCGACTCCTCGACGGAAGGGGAAAGAATGCGGGCTTTCTCTTTGCTATGCCCGAACGTCTATGTAGAGGCCCTTTTGCGGATGGTTTTCCAAGACCTTGACATAACCGTTCCGTACATCCTGTGCCCTGGAGAACCAGTTTCCCTCGTAATCATCGCGGAGGTCGATCAATGGTGTTTCCCGGAGGTTGCCTGCATTCCGGGCTATGTTCTGCTGAACGGCGCTTCGAAGAACCGGGAGATTTCGGCGATCGTTATCCGAAACCGACTCCACCGTCGGCAGTCGGCTGCTGATTTCCCGCTCTCGCTGCCAGTCGGGGAGTGCGCTCTTGTGCCGGTCAACTCCCTTAAGATGTGCGACGTTCGACGTCCTGTTGATTTCTATGGTCCGGCCTCCGGAAACTGCAGCCGTGACCGATGAGCATTCCACCCGTTCGCAGCGGAACGATTCACCGGTCCGGCCGATTCAATGGGCAACAGGGTTGCATGTTCCGTTAGTGCCTGAAAATCATCGAGTGTGCCATATGCCGATCGAAGTTCTTCAGGTAAAGGGCCGCCACCTTCGAAGACCGGATGATCAGCATGTTCTCGGCGTTCTTCTCCTCCGCTTCTTTCGTAAAATTGAACGATCCGGTGATCACCACGTCCCCGTCGATGATCATCACATTATTGTTGGCCACAACATGGTCACTGTCGATATAAATCAGGATTTCCGCTTTTCCCAGCACGAATGCCGTCGTATCCTTCTCTTTTTTCTGGCTCCTGTCCACGAGTACGATGACCTTGACGCCCCGTTTCTTGGCATCTGCAAGGGCCTTCGCAATTTCGTACGACGGGAAGGAATGCGCATGGACTACGATCCGGGATCCGGCGCTGTCGATCTCCTTGATGACCGCCTCGACCAGGCCGCCCCGGGGCGAGAAGTAAAAATCGGCGGAGGAAATGCCCTTGACCGTCTCGACCGCAACGGCGGAAGAGACCATGAACAACAGGGCCGTCAGCTGAAGGGTGATCCATCTTGCTTTCATGTTCCGATTTCCTCTCTTATCTGAAATTTACGGTGATCTCGGCCGGTCCCTTCGGATCCAGGCCGACGTAGCGAGCCCGGACGGTCGTGCCGGATGCCGTCGGCGTCAGCTTCGTAATCGTACCCAGCGACAGGAGGTCGCCCTTCTTCAGCGCGATGCCGTCCTTCTTGAGGGAATCCCGGATCCAGAGAACCACATTGATCGGGTGATCCAGGAGGCTGCTTCCGGGGGCCTCCACCAGCATCTTCCCGCTCTGGTCGTAAATCTGGCACTTGAAGGTTTTCAGCCGCTCCATCCACTCGGCGGTCGGCCGGACGGGAATCGGCTCGCCGACAACTCCGTACCGGGCGGCCACGTTGACGGCGGCAAGCAGGGGGCCGTTGATCTTGACGTTCTTCGCATAGACGAGATCGGGAAGCTCGATGAAGGGAATGGCCGCGTCGATCGCCTTCAGGGCCTCCATGGGAGTGGCGGCCGTATTGATGAATTCGCTCCCCACGCGCAGGATCAGGTCCCCCTCGTAAAGGGGCCGCGCCCCGAAGGCGGCATCAACCGTCGCGCCGGACTTCAGGATCATCTTCTCCATCAGGGTGCCGCGCAGGGGGGCATTGACCCCGAAAACCTTCTGGACGCTCGGGTTCGTGAGCCCGGCCTTGTATCCGACAGTCTTTCCGAAAGCCGGCGCGAGTGCTCCGTTGTATTCCGCCTGGATTCTCATGGCCTGGTCCAGCGTCGGAGACGGATCGAGCGCCGGCGCGGGGACCTTCTTCAGGAAGAAATCCGCGAGCCTCGTCCCTTCACCCGCCGCAAACGCCCCCTGGCAAAGGGCCATGACAAGAAGCACACTGAAAAACGCCGCGCATGACAGTCTGATTCTCTTCATCGCAATCCCTCCCGATTCTTATTTTTTTCCAGCTTCCACTGGAATGGTCTTTCCGGATGTCCCGGCCCGTCCCCCCGGCAGCGAGGCTGCGACCGCTTCGGCCACGGCTTCCGCCACCTTCCGGTTCCCGCCGGCCGTGCAATGGCAGTGATCCCAGAAATCCTCCCCCTGGAAAGGTCCCGTGCCGACGACCGTGATCCGCTCCTCCCCGGCGACCCGCCTCAATTCCGTCTCCAGTCGGGCGACGAGATTCTTGAAACGCGGACCGAACGTCCTGTCCTTCCCGAAATGAGCCGGATCGGGCGAGGTGGGCAGATCAACCAGCATGACGCCGATGCCGCGTCCCCTGCAGAGCAGGATCATGGACCGGATATTCTCCCCGTAAACGAAGAACCGGTCCTCGTTGGCGGAGAAATCCATGTTCCGGAACTGCTCGATGGTGATGTGTCCCGAGAAGTCACGAAACGGGACGGCGACTTCCTCGCGGAAGGCGACCGTCCCCACCACCTTCAGGAAATGGCTGTATCGGGCCGCGGTCCAGAACGCGGAGGGCCGCACACGATGGTAGGGATTGGGAAAGACGTGCGTGTAATCGTACCCCATGCCGGGGACGCTGTAGGGCAGGTAGTCGTTGTAAGCGCTCTTGATGACTACGATATCAGGATTGTAGTGGATCAGGCGAAACGCCAGGTAGGAAAGGTTGAACGCCGAATTGTGCGAGCCGATTCCGGCGTTGATGACCTTGACGCTCCGGTAGCCGGTGCCGGGATTCATCCATTTTTGAAGGATTGTCTCCAGGTAGCGAGGAAAGGTCTCGTCCGGCTTGACGCCGGTCCCTTCCACGGTGCTGTCCCCCAGGCAGACGATCCGGAGTTCGCCCGGGGGCTTGGGGAGCTGGAATTCCCCGCCCTTGGCACCCATCGAATTGACCTGTCCCGCGTAGGCCGGATGGCGGGGATTGAATTCATGATGCCAGAAGGTGTTCGGAAGCATCTGGATCTGATCGACCCCCGAGCGGCACAGGGCCTGCACGTTCGCTTTGGTTACGGGCGATACCGAGATCCGCCAGATCAGGAACCCCCCGAATTCCAGTATGGCCAGCGACAGAAAGAAGGCCAGCAGGCTGGAGAGAAACCGCTTTCCCCGACCTTTCCCCGCATCGCCGCCGCCGATCGTCGAGTCCTTCATGCGCTCACGATGACCCCATTACCTTCCAAAGCCGCACCGTTATTTCAAACTTTCGGAAGAAGGTCAATACCATGTGCCTCTCCGGAGCCTTCGTCCGGCGCATCCACACCCTCGGCGCGGGCCTTCAGGGCCTGGTTCATCTCTTCAAAGCCTTTTCGCGTGTCCCGGTCAAGTCGGTCCCGGAAGAACGGCACCAGGAGTCCGCTGAAAGATTCACTCTGCCGGAAAACGACCTGCCCATCCGCGACCGGCCGGATCTCGAAGCCGTGTGTGCCATCGAACAGGCCGGGCAGCAGAAGGCGGCCCCGCCATCGTAATTCGCGCCCGACCTTCACCGCCCGGACCCGCGGATGGAAGGTCATGCCCCCGGCATTGCCGGTCTGAATGAGCACCTCAAGCCTTTCGCCTTTCCGGGGGACGCCGCGAATGGACCGAATAAACGGGTTCCATTCCGGATATGCGGCAAAATCCATGAGGATCTCCCAGACCCGTTCCGGCGAGGCGTTGATATCCGTTTCCGACTGCAGTTGGTGGCTTAACATGATATTTTGACAGGATCTTCCTTCTTTTTTATCATGAGCTGGCCTATTCCACCCCGGAGCAGGAAAATTCCGTGTCTTCCTCGCCGGCCGCTTCCGTCTGGAGCACATACATCGGAAATACACCGAAATTCTTCGCCAGTGGCATCTGACCCACGTACTCGCAGGCGCAGTCTTCCAGGTGCAAGGCTGTGACCAGGGCAGCAACGGCCTGGCTGACGTAGATTTTTCCCGGCGGAGTGATCGGCTCGATGCGTGCGGCACTGTTGACGTGCGTGCCATAGCAGGTACGGCGCCCTGTCACGGGATCCCGCCCGACGTAGACGGGACCGGCGTGCATGGCCACGCGCAGGTTTACATCGGCAGGCAGGCCCAGAGCGGCCCAATCCGTCCTGTTCACGCAATCAAGCAGGGAACGGCCGTACCGGATTGCGTCCTCGGCCTTCCGGAACACGAGAAACAGCCCGTCGCCCCACGTGTTTTTCGCAGTGGGTCTGATATCAAGATCCTTTTCGATTCTTCCGACGGCGTCCATGAAGTGGGCGACAAAATTCGGCATCTGCCGCTCCTGCATCTTGCTGAAGTGAACCACATCCGCGAACAGCATGATCATGGTCTGCGTGGTCAGTCCTGCCGGAAGCTTTGTTGCGACCCGGGCGCGGCGAGGTTGCCTGCGGATCTCGATGCCGCCCTTCCTAAGCTTCCGCAGATCGATGATTTCCGCGGAATGTCCCAGCCTCTTCCACTCGTTCAGCGTCTGGGCAACGCTACCCGCCGCTGAGCTGGACCGGCCGTCCCAGACTGCGAGCGGCACAAGTTCGCAGCGGAGCTGCTTTGCGCGAATCATTGCCAGGCCGAGGAGCAGGCGGTTCGCGTACCGGAAGACGACACTTCCTTCATCCAGCCTTTGAGGACTGGTGACGATCACGCGCTTGGCCTTCTCCAGGACCAGGTCATATCGGTCCTTCCAGTCCATATCCTCCCGGATCGCCACGCTGTCCGAGAAAAATTCTTCCCGACCATACGGCAGCACCACATGGGTTTCGCCACCCATCGCCAGCAGCGCCTCGTGAAACAGGATCGGCGCGCCACAGGCGGCGGAGGCAAAGCCGGCGGCCACATGAACGCTGGAAATGTACCTTTGAATCTCACTCGCCACGGTGTCGACGAGAGACGGAGGGAAGCGCGGCTCCTTCCGATCCGCAAAGTCGATCATGTGACCCGCGAAGACAACCACCTTTGGCGAAGGCATGACCCGCTCCAGGGGAGCCGGATCTTCGCCGAGGAGCTCCAGGACGCTTCGGGCAATATGCCTCACTTCAGCCATATCGCCGCTTCGGCCCTGGCTGATCTCAGCCAGTTCCTGGAAGGATTCGAAGCCCTGCCTGAAATGCCTCTGGAGGATCGCAGCGATGCCGGCGATGACCCGATGCCACATCGTGTCCGTTCCTTCAGCCTCGGCTTTCTTCAGAGTCTCCCGGACGCCTGCCTCGATCAAGGCTGCCAGTTCGGAGGCTTTGTCCTCACGGCCAAGTTCCAGGGCCAGCCAGGCGGCATGGATGCCGCTCCACATGCCCCGATTGGACCGGTAGGCCTCCTCGTACAGTTCAAAGGAGCGCTGGAGGCATCGCCGGCGTGATTCCGGTTCCTTTGTGCGTTCAGCGAGATCGCGCAAGGCCCGGGCCAGCGGCGCCAGGGTCCCCTGGTCCCGATGCCCTTCCTTCAGCAACTGCCGAAGGATGCCCAGGGCTTCCGCAGGACCGCCGGTTCGAATCAGGGCCAGGGCCTGGAGTTGGCGAAGGTGCACATCGTCCGGATAATCCTTCAGGGCGCGGCGGACAAAGTCATAGGCAAGAATCGGCTCGCCCTGTTTCAGGAGAGCCTCCACCTGGAAACGTTCCTCCTGAAGGTCCGATTCCGGTGTATGAGGAGCCTCAATCCGAACTCCGGCCTTGAGAAGCTCGTCCAGGTTTTCCTTGGCCGCGACACGAACCAGTAGCTTCTGCTCCTCGTTGAGCGAGACATAAGGTTGTTCTTCATAACGAGCCTTCCAAAGTTCGTCCGGATACTTTCGCACCAGGTCCCGATGGACCTGCCCTGCCAGCATCTCCAGGAGTTCCTGGTAACGGGTGGGATTCTCAAATTCAACAGGCATATTGTCCATCCATTCCAGTATTGGCTCTATTCGACAAGAGCTCGGTGAGATCCTCCATTGCCATCAGCACCGGGTATCGCAGCGGACCGGCACGTCATGGCAGCTTATGCCTCAGCAACGTTCCCGATTGCGGGTATTGCTTTCCCTCCATGGTTTCTATCCGCTTACAGCGACCCCAAGGACGATTGCGGCCCATTTATCATGACTGGACACCCAGTGATCCGATGAGATGAGATCCGCACCGGTCGCAATACCCGCCGGGGGTCGGACGGCTTCACCACTTTTCCCAGTGAATTTTGTCCTTCTTGAATTTGTCCTTCGGCTTCTCCCCTCCGGCCGCAGGAACCCCAATGGCGATGACGTTCAAAGGGATGACTTCCCGGGGTATACCGAGCGTCGTCCTCACATGCTTCATCCTGTCCTCATATGGATAGGCCGCGGTCCATACGCCGCCAAGCCCGAGGGCCTCAATGGCCAGCAGGATGTTTTCGCCGGCCAGCGATGCATCGATGATCGCAAATTCCTTAACCTTCTCATATGCCTTATCGGTTTCGGTACAGACGATGATCGCTGCCCCCGCCTTGGTCAGCATCTTTGCATAGGGGAGTCCCGCCGCCAGATCATTCAGAATTTTCCTGTCGGTTATCACCACAAAAGACCACGGCTGCATATTGACTGCCGTGGGTGCAGCCATGCCCGCCTTGAGGATCTGTTCGAGATTGCCCCTGGTTACCTCCGCCCCTGTAAAAGTCCTGACGCTCTTCCTTGAATGAATGACAGAGAATGTGTCTTTCATCTTCGTAGCCTCCCCGGCATAAGCCGATCCTGCCATAAACAGGCACATCAACACGCTGACCCAGATATTTTTCATTATTTCCCTCCTGTTTCCGATTTATCACGAAACGTTTCCATCAAATGCGTGTCTTCCGATCTACAGATCATACTGCTCGAAATTCCATCGTTCCAGTCTCTCAAAGGCCTCTTCCGCTGCTTTAAGAACCACCTTGAGGGAAACCGGTTTCGTAAAAAAATCGTCAAAGCCCGCAGCCCGGCACTCCAGAAGGCCGAAGAAGTTGCTGTATCCAGTCAGTGCATTAACGATCCCGATCTGATTATTTATACGAATCATTTTACAGAGTTCCATCCCGCTCATGCCCGGCAGTTTCAGATCCAGAAACATAACCATGATGCTTTGTGTCTGAAGGATGTTCAGCGCATCTTCCGCATTCTCCGCCGTCCAGACAACATAGCCCGCCGATTCAAATGCCTCTTTTAACAGAATCAGAATTTCCACTTCATCGTCTACGATCAAGATCTTTTTCTGTTTCATGTTTTCATTCTCTCTCTTCAGGTCTATGTATTTTTATTGTCATGGGACTCATGAATATCGATAATTCTGGCAAATCCGGCGTAATCCTCTGTTTTATAGTGCCGAATCGCCATCAGCTTTCCTGTTATCTCATGCATTCTCTGGATTTGCTCGATAATCCTGCTCAGTTTTCCATAACTCGGTTCATTTTCCGAAGTCTTCATCAGGAGAAGCTCGGAAAGTCCGTAAATGACCTGCATGGGCTGATTCATTTCATGGCACACAGTGCCCGCCATTTCCAGGATGCCCTGAAGCTTTTCACGGTGATACTGTTCCCCCTCTGCCCGCTTACGGTCCGTAATGTCGCGACACACAAAAACGAAGCCGAAAGGTGTGCCGTCTTTATCCCGTAAAACAACTCCATTAATTTCGAAAGGGATTTTGCCTCCGTCTTTGACAAGCAGTTGATATTCTTGTGGACCCTGCCTGCTCTCCATCATGAGGAATGCATTATTTATCAGTCTGTCCCGGTCTTCGGGAGATACGAAAGAGAACACGTTCTGGCCTTCTATCTCAGCCCAGCTATAACCGCTTACCTCAAGGGGATATTCGTTGATGTAGAGAATCTTTCCATTGAGGTCGGTGTGGACAATGGCATCAGGAATGGCATCGACAAGCTTCATGAACAATTCTTCACTCTTTCGCAGCGCCTCCTCTACCTTCCGGCGCTCGGCAATCTCCTGTTCGAGTGTTCGATTTACGTTTTGATACTCCAGCGTCCGGCTTTCCAGTTCCCGGTTGACCCTGTCGATCTTTTCCCGCTCCACATCTATCTGTCGCGTCAGGAAGAAATTACGCCTTGCATAGTATTCCAGGAAGTAACAGGCAATCATTCCCATTATATTCGCGCTGACAAAAAAGAAGTTATTGCTGAGCAGAATGGTAAAGGGCGTCGGACTGATCCAGATGGCCGCAATTTCGTACAGGACCACCATTACCCAACCGGCGAGTGCAGCCCAGAGGAACGGGATGCGGACAAAAGTATAGCTCCAAATGAAAACAAGCAGCAGCCCCGCATAATAAGAATATCCGACAGGTGGGGGGGCAATGACGATCATCCAGATAATCCCGCCGCCGGCCAGGATGCAGACAAGAGTCATCAGAGGATTTGCATACCGTTCGAATATCTTGGAAAACGATAACAGGAACAACGCGATAATCAGGGGGTCGACAATCGCATAGCGTATCATCCACATTGTGGATTTGTTTTCCGGCATGAGCAGCATATCGAGTATGCCGAAAGCAGAGTAGAAGAATGCTCCCACAAGCATCGCTGCACGGTTGTGGGAGAGTGAGGACCGGAAGTATTCGCGTTGAAACGATGTTTCGATGTTCGACGAGTCGCCGGAGAATTTCAGTGTCAGCAGATGCAGTTTCATGGTGCTCTGATGATGCATGACTTATTCTCGGGTTTGCCGGAAAAGCATGTTTTTCATGATCCGGCTGTCTGCATTATTCATGAATTACCACCGAGCAGGCTCGGTGGTAATTCACTTCCTGGAATCATACAACGGCATTTGATCTCAACGCAGGCGCTCATAGAGCCTGAACGCCGCATCCCTCGCCAGTTCCCCGCCGATGCCGTGCAGGCCCGTATCGGCGCTGCAATGGTACAGGTTCCGGACATGTTCATCGACGATCTTCGGGCGATCCTCGCCGACCTGGCCGATGATCTGTCCAATTCCAATCACGGAGCCGTCTTCACTGCCAAAACGATTGATGTCTTCGGGAGTTGTTGAGACTGTCCACAGGATGTGCCGCCGGATGTCCGGGAATACAACCTCCAGCGATTTCATGATCGCTTGTTCCCATTTCTTCCACTTGTCTGCACCGGCGTTGTACGGCAGTTTCGAAGAGCTTCCGACAATCATCAACTGCTTCCCTTCCGGGGCGGCTTCGGGGTCCATATTCGACACAATCGGAATCATCAGGCAGGGCGCCGCATCAGGCAAATTTCCCGTGGTCTTGATCTGCTTTTCAAACTCGCTGAGATCGCTCCGTCCGATATAAAATATCATGGAATCATTCGATATTTTTTCATCAAGCGCGATTTGAATGACGGAAGTGCTGTAGGCATATTTGTAACTGTTCACCTTGTCCGTGAATTCCTTCGGGTATTGATCTTTCCCGATGAGATGATGGACCGTGTCCTTCACGGCCGCGTTGCTGATCACGATATCCGCCTTTAATTTTTCGCCGTTTTCAAGAACGACACCGACCGCCTGGTGGTCCTCCACGACGATCTTCCGAACGCCCGTTCCCGTCAGGACCCTGCCGCCGCGTTCCCGGATGATCCTGCAATACGCCTCGGGAACGGCTCCCGTGCCGCCGATGGGATAACCGACCGCCTTGTTTCTCCATATCTCATTCTGGCACCTTGCATACTCACCGATGGGCGTTTCATCGTCACTTGTCACAAAGTATATCGATGTAAAAAAGCCGATCAACCCCCTCGCCAGATCCGAATCCACATACAAACTTACGTAATCCGAGATACTTGTATTGTTCAAGCGGTCGCAGTCCTCATCGGACAGTTGGGAGATATCAAAAAAGAATTTAAAAAACAGATCGGATTCCTCTTTTGTGAAGCCCATTTTGGGGGCGTCATACGGGAATTTCACCCTTTCCCCTTTAAAATTGACGGACGGTGAGGGCTTGACCGCATAGCGCCATTTCACATAATCAGAACAGCCGCAGACATCGAGCGCCTTGCCGAAGTGCCCCTTGTCGCAGTTCGCAAGCATGTGGCAGCCGACGTCCAGCCTGAAGCCTTCTTTATTGTAAGAGGCAAACCTGCCCCCGATCAGATTTGATTTCTCGATCAGGGTCACGTTGTATTTGCCCGTGTTCGCGAGCAGTGCACCGACGGCGCTCCCCCCTACCCCGCTTCCGATTACAACCACATCTTTCGCAGTCACATTTCACCTCCGCGGAATTCCTGCTGTCGCTCCCATGTGATCAAGATGTGCGGATTGCCACGGCCCAGTCCATGACTCGCTGAAACGAATCTCAGCCCTTGCCGCTGCCTTTGAAGAAACGCTGGATCAGTTTGAAGAATTCGCCGGAAAAGACCATGATTGTCTGGTTGCGGTTCTCCAGTTCCACTGCCGCCGCAAGCGACGGCGCATCAATGTTCTGGTCGAGAACCCGTTTCGTCAGCTTCAGGGCCCCGACGCCCTTGGCAAGCATCGGCCGGGCATAGGAGAGGGCCGTCTCGATGAGTTGCTCTCGGGGGACCACCCGGTTGACCAGGCCGATCCGCTCGGCCTCGTCGGCCTCCACCTTCCTGCCCGTCAGGAGGATCTCTGAAGAGCGGGCGACGCCGATCAGCCGAGGCAGGAAATAGGACGAGCCCAATTCGCCGCCGGTCAGGCCGAGGTTCGCAAACGAAGCGATGAATGAGGCCTGCGGCGTGGCCACCCGGATGTCGCCGGCCATCGCCATGGAAAAGCCGCCGCCCGCTGCCACTCCGTTGATGGCGGCGATGACGGGCTGGGGGATGCGCCGGAGCCCCAGGGTCAGGCCGGCGAAGCGTTCCTGGACCTGTTTCAGGAACTGCTCCGGATCGGAAAAAGCCTTCGTCTCCGCGCGGATCATCGCGTCGTCCAGGTTCGCCCCGGAGCAGAATCCCCGGCCGGCCCCGGTGATGATCAGGACCCGGATGGCGTCGTCCTTCGACAGGATCGCAAACAGCTCGTTGAATTCATCGAGCATCTCCCCGCTGATTGCATTGAGCTGCTTCGGCCGGTTCAGCGTGACAAGCCCCACCCCAGGCTCGATCTCCTCAAAAAGGAGTGTCTCATACTTCCTCATTCTTTCTCCTCACGCCAGGTGCAACGCGGGAACACGAAGCGCATCCGCCGTCATTCCGCACATAAGCAACCCTACATTTACATACCTGGGAGGGACTTCTCCAGCAAGAGCCTGACATGCAGGCGAGTGGAATCTGAAAGCCTGTGGCAAGTTTGGCCGGTCAGCCGCTCATACTCTGAAATGGTACGGTAACGGAACAGGTGCCTGAACCGATGGCGATGGCTCTGCCTTCGGATTCTGTCACCATATCCTTCGCTGACGGCTGCATCCGTTCAGGGTGTAACCTGGATGGTGCACCCGCCGCCGTCCATCCACTCCTGCGCGGTTTTGTACGACTTCCCTGCCCTCGCCCTCTGACAGGCGTCGCTGCACATGCCGGCCACCTGTGCCATCGTCTTTTCGACCAGAGCGTTCGTTGCATCGCCCGGCTTTTGCTGCTGTAGAGACCCTTTCGTCTCGGGAGACGTCAGGATGCCGGAGATTTCGGCACAGCTTCTGGTCGTGGTCTCCGCCGATGCCTGGCATTGAGCGACGATTTGAAAGACCGCCTGGCAGGCCTGCGCCCGGAGGTCCTGCGGAGCTGATTCACCGTGGGCAATCCCCGTACAGAACAGAAGCAGCAAGACGATGAATTGCAGACTGCGGGCATTTCTCCCTGGCGCCTTCATGGCTCTCCTCCTTTACCGGCAGACCGCCTGTCCCAACGAGTCATACACCGTTGACGGCGCACAATCATATACTGTCGGATTGTCAGACGTCGCCCTCTTTATGACGTTCCCTGATTTGTCGTAAATCGCATACTGTATGATCTTATAACTTCTTTTCCAGCAGTCGATTTCATAGAGGATTACATCGCGATACATCTGTCCTTTGATCTCGGGGAAGGTCCCGCCCATGGACTCAATCGCCTCTTTCGAAAACACCAGGTTCACCCACACCTGGACCTTTCCGTCCTTCAGCCGGTGAATGGAGTCCCGGGCATAGTAAAAATCGCCTCCGGAAGATTTCCCCAAAAAGACCACATCTTCTGCACAGGCACAGCCGGGAAGGCAGTATGCTGCTGCAAAGGCTGCGATGATCATCGATACTGCAAATGAATTCATCTTTTTCATCATGCCCCCATGCTGCCTTGCCGCCGTTGCATTTTCCTCCGGGCCTGTCCCGGTTTATGTACCATGCGAACCGTTTGTTTTCCCGATGCAGTATTGCCCCGGGGAACGGACGCGGCCGGTCAGGAGCGGTGTCTGCCTCGATCAGGCCTTTTCCCTGAGCGTCTGGATCTCCATGTCTTTATCCTTCCACAACTGCTGCACCCATTTGTGCATCACATCGCGAAAAGCCGGATCTTCCTCGTAATCGCCGTGCATCAGATGTTGTGGAATTTCGATTGTCTTCATGCGGACCGTGATCCGCTTGACTTTCCCGCAGAGAAACTCCCAGAAGGTCGGAACTCCGTCTGGATAAAAAATGGTGATATCCAGCAGCGAGTTGAACTTCTCTCCCAGCACGTTCATGGCAAGCGCGAGGCCACCGGCTTTGGGACGAAGAAGGGAATTGTATTCACTCTTCTGGCGGGCATGCTTTTCTTTCGTGAAGCGCGTTCCTTCCAGAAAATTCATCACGCTGGTGGGAATCTCGGCAAATTTCTCGCAGGCCCGGCGCGTTGCCTCAAAATCCTTGCCTTTCTGCTCCGGATGCTTTTCCAGGTATTCGGAGCTGTGGCGGTACAGGAACGGATAATCCAGCGCCCACCAGGCGAACCCCATCAAGGGAACCCTGATCAGCTCTCTCTTGATGAAGAATTTCAGCAGGGGAATGCGGCGATTCAAAAGGTGCTGCATGACGAGGATGTCAACCCAGGACTGATGATTGCTGACAACCAGGTACCATCCGTCATAATTCAGCCCTTCGACTCCCTGGACATCCCACTCTGTCTTCTGTGTGAGGCGCATCCATCCGCTGTTGCCGGCAATCCAGTTTTCCCCGATCCAATGAAGAATCCTGTTCAGCACCCGTCGCAAAGACGGGATGGGCAAAAGAAATTTCGGAAGGCTGAAAACAAACAGGATGGATACCCATACCAGCACGTTGACAGACAAAAGAAGCACCGCAATGACTCCCACGAGATTGGACGGCAGAAAATTCAGCATGGAGTAGACCCTTTTCTTCGGACATGATTTTGTGAAGCATACGATCATTTGCTTCTGGAAGTTGTTCGCAAGGACAGAAGACTGCAGCGACCGGTTCAGCCACCGCGGTACTTCTTACGTTAAGAAGGTGTTTCCCGTAAAGCAATAAAGCGGACTTGACCGGATGTCATCCCTCCAGCCGTACATTGCCAAGAAAGACAATAAATCTCTGGAGCAGGTCCCTGTCGAAGCATCGCCTCATGCCCAGATCACGATCATCCTGCTCCTGATCTTCCCTCTTTTCCTCATCCTCCGGCGCTCCGATCATGATCCTCACGGCTTTCATGGGAGGGGTGGGCTCTTTGTAAGGCCTTCGTGATGTCATGGCGTCGAACACGTCGATAATCCTCAGCACACGGGCCAGGGTGTTTATGTTCGTCCCCTCCAGGTTCATGGGATACCCGCCACCCTGGAAATCCTCATGGTGATGCAGCACCGCCTTTTTGACGAACATGGGGAGGTCCGTATCGATCAGCATGGCCAGCCCGTTGAGGGGGTGGCGTTTCATGATTTCCCACTCCACTTCGTCGAGGGGCCCACTTTTTGTCAGTATCTGCAGCGACACAAAGGCTTTTCCGATATCGTGCAGCAGGGCGCCGACACCGCATTGTCTCAGTATATCCGTTCTCTGGGTCTCATCCAACGCCTGATACCCTGGAACGACCGAATCGAGAATACCCGGGTTATGTTGCAGGAACGCCACGGTAAACCAGAAGACTTTGGTGGCGTGTTCATATGTCTGGTAGTCATGGCCGATCATTTTCGCCAAGGCGTTGATGGATCTTGCTTCTTTTATGAATTGCAGGGAGTTTTCAATCAATTGTCGCGTCCGCCGGAGGTCGGCGGCGCCCATTGTACCCAACCCATAGGACGTTTCAAAGGCGCCCTTGACGACATTGGTGGAGACCCTGGTGAATATCTCCGCTTTCTGTTCATCCGGCGTCGATTGATTCTCAAGAATATTACCCAGATTCGTTTCAAGATATTGTTCATATTTGAAATTTTCATCGAGGTTGACGAACACTTCCTTGGTCTCGTTCTCGGAAAGCCTGTCGAGCTGTTCCGAACTGACGTTATTGCCCTGCAGTGCCCAGAGGACATATTTCCCCTGCGCCGTGAGGACGTAAATGCTGAAATCCGGCAACGTTCCCGGGATGATCGCACCCGGAGGAATTGCCATGTACCTTCCCTTGTTCATCGAAGACACTCTTCCCTTTTGCTCCTATTTCGTGACGAGCCGGAAAGGCGGCGGCGGGGTGAACTCGCCCGGCTTGACGGTGATCTTTGTCTTGTAGGGCTCGCAGCCATCCGCTTCGATGGCCAGGGTGTAATCCCCGGCAGGAAGATCAAAGAAAGCAAAGCTGTTCCTGCACAGAAAATCTTTCGACGAGAGAAATGTCTTCAGCACTTGCTTTTCACTCATTTTGTCCGAGGGGGCAAGGGAGCGTCGGATCCCCGCGCCCTCCAGTGTGACGGAGCGGACTTTGTGTTTCCCGGACAGCTCCAGAAAGTATCCCCAATAGCTGTCGGCGGCCCCGGCAGCGGCCGTGATGATACCGGCGGCCATGCCCTGGGGGACCAGGGTATATCGCAGATCGCTGATCTTTCCGGCAGCTATGGAAACGGTGTGATTGGCCGGCTCGGATTTGAAACCGAGGGCACAGAGGGTCGCCTCGTAGTCACCCGGCGGGATTGCCCCTGTTTCCTGCCTGGGTGTCGAGGGATTGAGCTTGAACTGCGTTTCCCCGGCATTTCCTTTCGCGGGTACGAGCACCAGCGACATCTGCAGGGGGGGCTTCGTGTCGGGCGGACGGAAACTGTGCCGGACATCGGCATATCCGCGGGAAGAGGCCATGGTTTTCTTGAGGTTGGCTTCCGTCGTCTCCGCAATGGCCATGTAATGCTGAAAGACATCCGGGCTGCTGAGAATGCTGACATGATCTTCGTTGAAGCCCACAACTTTCAGGGCATCGGCCTGGGCCCGCGGGTCAAGCATGCTCTCCAGTGTCACGGTGTTGTCGTTGTTCTCACGAAAGAGGCTCCCCCCACCCCTGTGGCCGAAGAAAAGGTAATATCGGATGTTGTCGGGGATTTTCCTGGAGAAGGCATGGCGGATGAAACCGCTGTCCGGTTCCATGTCTTTCCAGCTGGGAATGACGGCGGGAGAGTGCTCGACTCCCGTTTTTGCCCGTTTTTCCCCGTTCCAGGGAGTCGAGATCGAGAGAAATAGCCTCACGCTCCGGTTGTGCAGGTCGTCCTCGATCAGGGCCGACCGCGACACCAGGCCGCCCATGCTGTGCGCTACGACAAACAACTGGTCGAAATGGTATTTCCCGTAGAGATCGTACAGCTTCTTTCTCAGGAAAAACGACGTTGTTTCGAGCCTGGCCCCGGATGGATAGTAAAATATCCATGGCTGATAGCGTGAACGGTCCAGGGTCTTGAGGAAATACTTCCAGTCCTGCGGAGAACCCGCCGCTCCGTGTACAAAAAGCACTGGCATTTTCTCTGGATTGTACGGTTCGAGAAAATAAATGCTGCAACCGGTGTATTGAAAAGAATCCAGGGGCTCCCAGAACCCCTTTTCCCCCTGTTCCGCGGAGAAGGAGGGATCGTTCAGATCGGCGATTGCACCCGCCGATGTCGAATGCTTTTTCTTCCCGCCGGAATAAAGCGTCATGGGTGCAGACAGGGGAGGAGCTTGATTCTTACCGACCGTTGAGATCTCGAAGTCGAGTCCCCACGCGACCCCTCCCGGCTGGGGCATGAGGGAAGCGCCCTTTTCATAATGGCCCACCCATTCCCCGGGATCATAGGCACCATTGCCGTTGGCATCCTCGAATGCAAAGATCCGGTAGCGTCCCTGCCGAACGAGGAGTTCGTAAGGCCCGGGTTCCGACAGCACGGCATAATCGCCGACGGAAAGGCGGCCGTCGTCCATGCTGTAAGCGATCACAAAGATGGGTTTTTTGAGGGGGGATCTACTGACGATTTCTCCGAAAAGGAGGGAAGAGTCTTTCGAAAACTGAACGTCCTCCCTCACCTTTACCAGCGCACAGCCGCTTAAAATACAGGCGGTTAAAAGAATCGCCAGTGTAAATCTGAATCGGTTCATTCGAAGACCCTATCGACATAATTCACAATATTCACATGAAAGACAGTGCATAAGCCATAGCCTTCAATCAAAGGAAGCCTTACGCACAATCAATGCCAAGACGGCCAGTGATCCGATCAGCCATTTGTGATCGGATCACTGGAATATGCGAGCGACAGGACAACAAATGGAGACTGGAGCTGAATCAGCTCCAGCATCTCATTATCACATGCAACATGATGAAAGGACGGAACTCTGGACGACTCAGCCGGGATAATGACACTCACAGATTATCTGCGTAATCGCACGAAATTGATTGACCGTGACGTCAACGAAATGACTGTCAATATCAAGATATTGACGAATATTTTCGAAGAGAAAAGACAGAGGTAACAGACACCCGTTGTCACTAGAATGTCAGTATGTGTTCGCCTTTCTTGATATAATCCGTCAAAGGCACTCCCATAAATTTTACTTCGATCCCAAGATTCTCAAGAGAACTTGAAACGCCATATTGATCTGAACACGCTTTACAGGCCTCCAATTTAATCCCTTCCGCCTTCATTTCAGCGATCTTCTGTTGCAGCTCGGCATCCTCACTCAGTAATTTCGACGAAGGGCCCCAGACGATTAATGTTACGGCACCCCACCACTTTTTCTTCTTTGCATTCAAGGTATACATAAACACCATTTTCGTCGCGACTTCCCTGTCCCCGCTTGTCCAGAGAACGACCAAAGAATCATTGCTCATCCCGATACCTCCTCAGGTCTTGAAATTTGGGGGTTGCTCAGATTGTCTTCAGCACCAATTTGTCCAGGGCAACGCGCGGCCTTGCCTTGGGCGACTGATCGGGATACCCCACCGGCAAAAGCACCACCGGGTGGACGTTCTCATCCAGAGCCAGCTCCATCTTTACCTTTCTGCGATCGAACCTTCCAAGCCAGCAGCTGCCCAGTCCCAGATCGACGGCCTTCAGAACAATGTGCTCCACGGCGATTGCCACATTCATGGAAAGGTAGGCCTTGACCGCTTCCTCGTCCATGACGGGGCTGACGGCGGCCGGGTCGTTCATGTCGATATCCACCCCCTCGAAGACACCCTCCTTCAGGAGTTCTCCGATACGTCCCTCCCTTGCCGTCATGGCCGTCAAGTCGGCGCAGCACACGAAGACAACCGCTGCCTTGACGATGAACTTGTAGGGCGTACACCGGCCGAGGGCCTCCTTCGCAGCAGGCGATTGAGCGACGACGAAGCGCGCCGGCTGGACGTTTGACCCCGAAGGGGCAAGCCTGGCAGCGTCCAGGAGCAGGCGGACGGTATCAGCCGAAATATCCTCGTCCCTGAATTTGCGTATGCTCCTCCGAGAAGCGATAACATCTGATAATTCCACTGTGGCACCTCCCTTGTCCGGATCATAACGGAATGCCTGTTCTCTGCCCGGTCCGAGAAACCACTCCGCGAACTCAGCCAGGGGCCCCCTCGCAATTGGTTTCCAGGAGGGTGTTGTCCAGATCGAACAGAACCGCGCGAATCGCTTTGCCCACGGCAGGAAGACTTCTCTTCCATCCTACGGATGATCCATTCCGGTTAGACTGTTTTCTTGATTCCCAGCATTTTATAGAGCGGGCAGTGTCCCGAGGCGACGCTCGAGAGAAGCATGCCGGCGAGGACGGCAAGGACGAGACCGGCAATTCCCGTTGCCCAGCCCGCGACATTGGCAACGATAAAAAATATCGCGATCACGAGCCGGGCGATCCTGTCGATGGTACCCACGTTTCGATCCATGTGCATTCCCTCCTTCGGTGCTGCCGGATACTCCATTTTTGCCCGACATGACACGGTTGTTGAAGCCCGGGGATCGCCATTGGAGAGCGTGGCGATCCCTGCCGCTTTTTCATTTAGAAACTGTTGATGACCTGGATCATCTGCCGAAGCCGGCCGTAATCATGTCTGTTGAATTCGAAGGCGATGCGCGGGTACTCCAGGTCCGATCCATCCTCCCGCTCTTCGGGTGTCGGCTCGATCCGCTGCACCCTTCCCCGGCTGATGATGTCCTGAAAATCTATGTTGAGCCCGTCGATCGCATGGTCGGTAGGAGCGAATTCCATCCGGATGACAAGGAGGTCTTTCACGAACCGCATGGAGTGGAAATTGCGGTAGAAGCGGGTGATGGTTCTAACCGCGGCGTCCACGTCGTCCACCATCTCATAGAGCTCGAAATCATCCCGGGAAATGAACTGGTTTCTCAACAGATGTTCGCGGATATGTTTGTCCCAGGTTTTCCAGTAGGTCCCTCCCGGCCGATCGATCAGAACCAGCGGCATGAGGCGGCTCTTCCCCGTCTGCATCAAGGTGATGGCTTCATAGCATTCGTCCAGTGTGCCGAAGCCGCCGGGGAAAAGGACGATGGCGTCGGAATGGCGCATAAACGTCAGTTTTCGAGTGAAGAAGTATTTGAAGGTGATGAGCTTGTTGTCTTTTTCGATAACGGGATTGGCATTCTGTTCCCAGGGGAGACGGATATTGGCGCCGAAGCTTCTTTCACTGCCGGCGCCCTCGTGTCCGGCCTGCATGATGCCGGGGCCGGCGCCGGTGATGACCATCCAGCCCTCCTCGGCGATGCGTCTCGCAAATTCAACCGCCTGCTGATACTCCGGTTTGCTCTGTTGGGTTCGAGCGGACCCGAACAGAGTCACCTTGCGCGTATCGGCATAGGGGGCAAACAGCTTGAAGGCGTAGCGCAGTTCCCGGATTGCCGTTTGAACGACGCGAACATCGCCACGGTGCTCCACGTCCGTGAGGAGCTTCAGGGCACTTTCGACGATATCGGCCACCAGGTCCGAGTTGTATCCGCCACCTTGAAGATCGATCAGTTCCTGAATCCGCTTCTTCAGTTCCTGAGCCCCCGGACCTCGGGTTCTTCTTCCCATATCTTTACCTGACTTGTCCTTCTCTCAACGAGCAGAATCGCAAATTGTTCATGGGCATTCGCCGCGTTCGCTGCTTCCTGTTCACCGTTACCGCTCCCCCCCGATTGCTCCCGGCCAGAGGTAATAGAACCCGGTCGTCAGGTTCAGGATCTCCGGCAGCTCGATGTTGATCAACGACAGCTTTGTGTTCCCCGATGCGGCCGCTGCGACGTTGTACAGATTGTCGTCGGGATACTCATCCCGGCGATACACCACGACCCGGGCGTCATCCGGCAGGCCGGCCAACTTTTTCGTCTCCTTGACGGCGTCGGTCAGATAGCCGATCCGGTCGATCATGCCCAGCTTCAGCGCCTCCTCGGCCAGGAAGATCCGGGCTGTGGACATCTCCGCCAGTGCCTGCGCATCCAGTTTGCGGTGCTTCTTTACCAGGCTCACAAAACGATCGCCGAGGCGATCGACGGTTGCCTGAAGGAGCTTCTGCTCTTCCGCCGTACTTTCCCGGAACGGCGAGCCCATGTCCTTGTTCTTCCCAAACTTCTGCACATCCACGCCCAGGCCGATCTTTCCCATCAGGCCCATGGCCTTGGGCTGCACGAATATGACGCCCACCGAGCCCGTCAGGGTTGTCGGATGCGCCATGATCAAGTCGGCCGGCAGAGACAGATAATACCCGCCGGAGGTTGCGATATCCATCATGGCGGAGACGACCTTCGCCGACGTCCTCTGCCTGTACCCTGAAATCTCGTGATACAGGATGTCGCTGGCCGTGATGGTGCCGCCCGGCGTGTTGACCTTGAACAGGACCGCCTTGATGCGTTTGTCCTTCTCGGCCTTCCTCAACTGGGAGACCACCTCCTGGACCAGGCTCGGATTGGTGGTGATCAGCCCCTCCCGGGGACTGTCGGAAATCACCCCCCTGACGGGGATCAGCAGGATCTTGTCGGCACCGGTGCCCTCGATGGTAAACTCTTTCAGGGGATCCTTCGCGTCCGGGAAAAGCTTGACCTGGGGACCCGCACAGGCAGTGAGCAGAGCCAGGGCCAGCAGGGCCGCAATAAGATAAAATCTTTTCATTTCATCCTCCTGTTTGAGTGATCTTGTGCAGACAGCGAAATCCCGTCCGGACCCGTCGCCTGCCCATGCTTTTGTTCTGGCCTGCTCTGCTGAAATGATCTAGATTGTGGCCGTATTTGCAGACCCTGTCACCGGAGTGTTGAATTGTTAAAGCATATTATCGAGGCTGCTGTCATCTTCATTGTCGTCATCGACCCGATCGGCACCGTTCCTCTTTTTCTGACCGCCACCCAGGGGAGAACCACCGGCGAACAGCGACGCATTGCCACCAGGGCCATTGTTGTCTCGGCCGTCATCCTCATCTTCTTCATTGCTCTGGGACAGATCCTCTTCGATTATCTGGGCATCGGGCTTCATGCATTCCGCGTTGCCGGCGGCCTCGTGCTTCTCCTGGTCTCGCTGAGGATGATTCTGGCGGCGGAGGTGGAAGGTATTCACCTGGACGAAAAAGACAGAAGCAGGCCACCGGCGGGCGATCCCGCTGTCTTTCCCATCGCCATGCCCTATATCGCCGGGCCGGGAACGATCATGGCCGTCGTCCTGCAGACCGACAACGATCTGTATGCGCCGCTGGAGCAGGCCGTGATTGCGTGCGTCCTGCTGGCGGCCCTTGCCCTTACCTGGCTGACGCTGCTCTGCGCCTCGTTCTTTCAGAAATGGCTGGGGAAAACGGGGATTGATGTCGTGACGCGCGTCATGGGGGTGATCTTGGCCGCCCTGGCCGTCCAGACCATCCTGATGGGCATCAGCGGGTATTTCAAGATATAGCTCTGCGCCGCCTCATGGAACAAAACCAGGGAATTCGCCCTAAGCCACCATTATTAAAAGGATCATGATAACGGTAAACATGAACCGCCCGGACAGGGAATCTGGCAGATTCATTGCTTGCATCTTTATCGGGGAAACGCCCCACATCTGAAAAAGGAGCTGTTTCATGGATTACAACGTGTTTCATCCGGAGCATCAGCAATTCAGGGAGCAGGTCCGTCGTTTTCTGGCGGACCGGGTGACGCCGCATGCGGACGATTGGGCGAGGGAGCGCCGGATCCCGAGGGAGGTCTGGCAGGAAATGGGCCGCCTGGGTTTCCTTGGGTTCTGCTACGACCCGGCATACGGTGGATCCGGAGCGGATGAGCTGTACCGCGTCGTGCTGAACGAGGAGATGGCCCGCAGCGGCGCCGGGGGCTTCTGTCTCGCCGTGACCGGCCACAACGACATGTCCACGACGTACATCAATCTCCTGGGCAACCACGAGCAGAAGATGAAGTGGCTGGCCCCCTGCATCGCCGGGGAAAAGGTCTGCGCCATCGCCGTCACCGAGCCCGGTGCCGGCTCCGACGTGGCAGGGCTGACGACAAGGGCGGAGCGCGTCGGCGACCGCTACGTCATCAACGGCCAGAAGACGTTCATCACCAACGGGCATTACGGAGACGTTCTCGTCACGGCGGTCAAAACGGACATGAAGGCAATCCCGCCCCACAAGGGGATTTCGCTGTTCGTCGTTGAGAAGGGAACGCCCGGAGTCTCTTCACGCAAGCTCGAAAAGATCGGGGCGCACGCCTCCGACACGGCGGAGATCTTCTTCGACCAGGTGGAAGTTCCCGCGGAAAATCTCCTCGGCTCCGAGGGACAGGGATTCTACGCGATCATGGCGAATTTCCAGATGGAGCGGCTGGCTATCGGGGTGCTGTGCGTGGCGACGGCCCAACACATCCTGGAGAAGGTCCTGGAGCACGCTCGCCAGAGGGTGGCGTTCGGGAAGCCCATCTCGAAATTTCAGGTGGTCCGGCACAAACTGGCGGACATGGCGACGGCGATCGAGCTGAACCGCGCCCTGGCGTACCAGTGCGCCCTTCAGTATTCAAAGGGGTCTGACGTCACGAAAGAGATCTCCATGCTGAAGGCCTCCGCGGGGGAAATGGTCAACCGCATCGCCTACGATGCCACGCAGCTGTACGGCGGATACGGTTTCATGGCCGAATACGAAGTGGCGCGCCTGTACACGGATCTACGGCCGGTCAGCATTGCCGGGGGAACAACGGAGATCATGAAGGACATCATCGGCCGCCTCATGGGCCTGTGAGTGGATGGGGAGAGGGAGTCAGCTTCCTTTCTCCAGCTATTCATCTTCAAAATTATTCCAGATCTTCTCCGTGAATCCAAGGCCCTCTGCTGCCTTCCGTTCCTGGAAATTCAAGTCATCCCAGAATTTATCCGTGCTTGGAGGCGCTTCATTTCTGTCCCATTTGTCCGCTTCCCAGCCGAGGAGAGTCCAGAGCTCTTTTTCTTTGGTGCTCAGATCTGCCCATGACAATTTTTCCCAGATCCCAGGATTGCCTTTCATGTCTCGAACGTCCATAGCTGCTCCTCCTTTTCAATGAATGTCAAATTATTCAATCGGTTACACCTGCTGATCAGACAGGGATTGCAACATAACGGGCCGCGAAGTGAAATACAGCATAACAAGAAATCATAGACATGGCATCAGCAATGCCACATCCCTTGATCGACTTGCAATCCTCGCCTCCGGGCAATCAGAAATAGTCGTGCTGCGTTTCATTGTCCCGGGCTACATATGACTTTGCAGACAATGTTAAAATGAGTCCCGACCGCTGACTTCACCTGCTTATCCTCACGCGGCCTCATTGTGCTGGGTGTCGGCATACTGCTCAGCGATGGCCCGGAACTCGTCGGCGATCTCGACGAAGGCATCCACCATGTCGGGATCGAAATGGGATTCTTTGCCTTCCACGATGATCCGCACGGCCTTTTCGTGCTGCATGCCTTCCTTATAGACACGTTTAGAGATGAGTGCATCGTAAACATCCGCGATGGCCATCAGACGCCCCGAGACCGGTATGTCATCCCCCGACAGGCCCTCGGGATACCCGGTCCCGTTCCACTTCTCATGGTGCGAGTAGGCGACTTCTTTGGCAATGGTAAGGAACGGCAGATCGAACCCAAGACGCTGCTCCGCCTCATGGATGGCATCCCGTCCCAGGGTGGTGTGAGTTTTCATGATTTCGAACTCTTCTTCGTTGAGACGCCCGGGTTTGAGCAGGATGTGGTCGGGGATCCCCACCTTGCCGATGTCGTGCAGCGGGGCCGACTTGAACAGCAGGTCGATGGTCTTGTCGTCGTCCAGGTAGTGGCTGAACCGGGGGAGATTTCGCAGTTTTTCCGCAAGTGTCTTGACGTAGTGCTGGGTGCGGCGAATATGGTTTCCCGTCTCGTTGTCCCGTGTCTCCGCCAGGGAGGCCATGGCCAGAATGGTGACATCCTGGACTGCCACAACTTCTTTCGTACGCCGTGCCACCTCCGCTTCCAGAAATTCATTCTGGTTCTTAAGAAAGTCTCGAACCCGCTTCAATTGCAGGTGGGTCTGCACGCGTGCCATCACCACGGGCGGGCTGATCGGCTTGGTGATGTAGTCGACCGCCCCGAGTTCGAAGCCGTGCATCTCGTCTTCCATCTCCGTCTTGGCGGTCAGGAAGATGACGGGAATGTCCCGGGTCGCGGGGTTGGCTTTCAGTAGCGTACAGGCCTCGTAGCCGTCCATGACGGGCATCATGATGTCCAGGAGGATGATGTCGGGAGACGTTCCGGTAAGGGCCAATTTCAGCGCCCGCTGGCCGTTGTCGGCCATCTTGATCTTGTACCGATCCTTAAGTACACTGCTCATTAGAGCCAGATTCTCCGGCGCATCGTCCACAATCAGAACGGTCTGTTTTTCCATCATGTTGTTTGCAGACATGATCATCTCCTCTCCTTCACTTCCTGCCTTTGCCAACTCGGGATTCCAAGTATTCCAGCGCCTTCTCGAAATCGTACTGCCGGATGGCGGTTTCAAACGGGCTAAAAGTATCCTCCCCCAGGATGGCCCTCAACGTGCCGTATTCACCCTCGAAGTACTCCGGTATCTCGCTGTCCCCGTTGGCAAGCAACTCCCGCATCTTTTCCACAACCCCGGCCATCCTTGATTCATCCGCCTCTCCGCCCAACTCCGGCATAAACGTATTTGGAAAATACCCCTTCAGCTTGGAGATAAAATCGACCTGCGCCACCGAAAAGGCATCCAAGGCATTATCGATCTCCTCGCGAGGCTGAGCCTCTCCGATCGATTTTTCCAAGGCGGCCGCAAGCTCCTGGACATGGGTGGCCCCGATGTTCGCGCTCACCCCTTTTGCCGAGTGGGCCAGGCGCAATGCCGTTTTACGGTCCCCCTCATCCAGGCTCAGGCGTATCTGCCGGGGAACATGCGCCTGATTCTCCAGATACATCCTCAGCAGATTCCGATAGGCGGAGTGGTTTCCCATGATCCGCTGAAGTCCCCTTGTGGCGTCCAGACCGGAGATCTCTGGAAGGGCCTTTTCTCCGGACGGTGCGGGGCCTGTTTCTCCCATGATTGCCGTCACAGGCTTCCTGACGTCTCCTACACCCGGCCTGTCCTCACGCGGCTTGACCCATTTCAGCAGCTTCCCGAACAGGTCATCCGGGTCGATGGGCTTCCCGATGTGGTCGTTCATCCCCGCTTCCAGGCAACGATCGATGTCAGCCTGCATCACGTTCGCCGTCATGGCGACGATCGGCAGGTCCTTAAAACGATTGTCCCTCCGGATCTCCCGGGTTGCCGTCACCCCGTCCATGACCGGCATCTGCATGTCCATGAGCACCAAGTCGTAGGTTCCCCGGTTGAGCATGGCGATCGACTCCCGGCCATCTTCAGCCAGGTCGATCCGAAGCCCCGCCTGGGTGAGAAGCTCCAGGACCAGCTGGCGGTTCACCGCGTTGTCCTCCACCACGAGAACCGAGGCACCCCGGATGGATTCGAGGTCGACCTCCGGCGCCTCTCTCCGCCTATCTTTGTCCATTTTCAGGACCTGTTTCCCCCCCATCGCCTGGATCAGCGTATTGAACAGCGTCGAGGGGGTAACCGGTTTGATGAGGACATGCTCGAATCCGTCCCGGGACGCTGCGCTGAGGATCTCCTCCCGTCCATACGCCGTGACCATGATCAGGTGCGGGAAGGTCTTCATGGGCATCTGCCGGATGGCCCGGGCTGTCTGGATCCCGTCCATCTCCTTCATTCTCCAGTCCAGCAGGACAACGTCGAAAGGTCGGCCTGCCTCGTCAGACGAGCGGATCTCTGCCAGTGCTTCACGTCCTGAAGCAACGCTTTTGGTCACGAAGGTCATCCCCTTCAGCAGGTCCTCCAGGATGATCCGGCTCATCTCGTTGTCGTCCACCACCAGAACCCTCTTGCCCCGGAGGTCCGGTTCGGGTAGGAGTATCGGTGATTCGGCCCTCCCCTTGCCCAGCCGCACTGTAAACCAGAACGTACTCCCCTTTCCGTACTCGCTCTCCACCCCCACCTCGCCACCCATCAAGCGGGCCAGCTCCTTGGAAATAGCCAGCCCCAGACCCGTGCCGCCGTACTGCCGCGAGACGGACGTGTCCGCCTGATGGAAGGACTGGAACAGCTTCCCCTTCTGCTCCTCTGTCAGCCCGATCCCCGTGTCCCGGACGGAGAAGCGCAGTACCACCTCGCCTTCCGTTTCCTCCTCCGTATGCACGGAGATGACGATCTCACCCTCTTCGGTGAACTTGACGGCGTTGTTGGCGTAGTTCACCAGAATCTGACCTACCCGTAAGGGGTCGCCGATGAGGCTGTTGGGTGTCCCTTTTTCTATAAAGATCATCAGTTCCAGCCTTTTCTCCGACGTCTTCTCCAAAATCAGGGTGGAAACACTCTCCAGGACCTTCTGCAACTCGAACTCCGTACGCTCCACCGGGAGCTTGCCGGCCTCGATTTTGGAGAAGTCCAGGATGTCGTTGATGATGCCCAGGAGATGCCTCCCCGAGTCCTGGATCTTCTCCAGGTAGTCCCGCTGCTTCGGGTCCAGGTCCGTCTTCAGGGCCAGCCCGGAAAACCCTATCACCGCGTTCATCGGCGTCCGGATCTCGTGGCTCATGTTCGCCAGGAACTCTGCCTTCACCTGGGTAGCCTGCTCTGCGAGCTCTTTCGCCTCCCGCAATGCCGAGGCTGCTTTCTTTTGTACCGAATAATCGATGACCGTCGACCGGCTCATGATGTAGTGTCCGGACTCATCCTTCAGGGCCGTTGCGCTGACCAGCACTGGGAGGATCGTCCCGTTTTTTCGGACCAGATCGAATTCGAGGTCGCCGATGTAGCCCCGTTCCATGAACAAGGAGAAATTTTTCCCGAACGTTTCCACGCTGGCTGCCGTGAGCCAGTCCGTGAATTTCCTTTTCCCGACCACTTCCTCCCGGCTGTAGCCGAGCCATTCGAGTTCCGTGTCGTTGATGCGGATGATGACCCCGTCGGCATCCAGGGAGTGGTAACCGCAGGGGGCGCCGTTGTAAAGATCCTCCAGCTCCCGGTTGGCCTGAGCCAGTTCTGCTGTCCTCTCTGCGACCCGGCGTTCGAGTGAGCGGCGCTCTCTTTCGAGTTCCCGTTCCGTCTCCTTGCGCTTTGTGATGTCCGTAAACATGGCGAAGGAGCCCCGAAAGCGGTTCTGCTCGTCCATGACGGGTGCCGCCGATACGATGGTCCAGAGTTCCCCTCCGTCCTTTCTCCGGAACCTGCGCTCGTACACTTCAGAGCCGCCTTCATGCCGTTGCTTCATCTTCTCCCGGTGCTGCGGGACTTCCTCTGGGAACACCATCGACAGGACGTGCCGTCCGACGAGTTCGTCCTCCCGATATCCCGTTATTTCCTGCATGCTGGCATTGACGTAGACGATGCGGTCGTCCGCGTCCGTCATCGCGATGCCCTCTTTGGCGGTACTGATGATCTGCCGGTATCGGGCCTCGCTTGCCCGCAGGTCATCCTCGACGCGCTTTCGGTCGGTGATGTCGCGGGAGGCGATGAGAATGGAGATGGGCTTTCCATTCTCGTCCCGTACGAAAGACATGGTCGTATCGACCCAGATGGTCCTTCCGTCCTTGCAGTAGTGCTCCAGTACGGTGGTTCTGCTTCGATGCGGTCCCGCGTTCCCTGCCATTTCCAGGGCCTGTTCCTCTGCCGCGATCTGCAAGGCTTTCTCCAGAGATTCCGGCAGCATGATCTGATCTAGTGTCTGCCCAGCCGCTTCTTCGGCGGTGAATCCGCGAAGCCGCTGAATCGAGGGGCTGACATAGGTGATCTGGAGATTCATATCCAGCAGGGTGATGGTATCCGCTGTGTTGTCCATGATGAGCCGGTACTTTCGCTCGCTCTCCAGAAGCGCCGTCTCCGCCCTTTTCCGGGCGACGAAGTTTCCTACTCGGTTGCCCACTTCTTCCAGGAACTGCAGGATGGATTTATCCTCCGAGCGCCGAATGCGGGAGAAGAAGAGGAGAACGCCGTTGGTCTGTTTCTCATCCCGGATGGGAACGGCGACGGCCGATTGCAGGCCCGCCCGGGCAGCCTGGTCGACCCGCAGGAAATCCGGGTCTCCGAGCAGGTCCTCCGACCAGATGATACGGCCCTTGTGGAACGCCTTGCCGGGGAGGCCTTCCATCCCGGAAAACGTCCACTCTCGACTGGCGTCGTCAAACACGGCGATCTCCTCCGCCTCCCGGTGCCAGGACGTATCGCGGCGGATTCTGTCTTCACGGGCGTCGTGGAGCCACAATTCGCCATGATCCCAGCCGAGGGATTCGGTCAGCATCTCCACGATGATGGGTGCCGCCGTTCCGAGGTCGAGAGCTTCCGCCAGGATCTTCGTAAGGCTATACTGGGCATCATGCCTCGCCTCTTCCGCCTTGTGCGCCGTGATGTCCTCCACGGTCCCGACGAAGTCGATCGCTCGCCTCGCCGCACCATCCCCCTCGAACACGGCCAATCCGTGGGCATTTACCCAGCGGATGGTGCCGTCGGGGATGTTCACGCGATACGCCGTCGAGTACGGTACCGGGTTGTCCGGATCCAGGGCCGCCTCGACCGCCGCCCACACCCGGGGCAGGTCCTCCGGATGAATCCGGGCGAGAAGCTCATCATTGGGACTCTGAGTCCCCGTTACGTCGAAGATTTCTCGATAACGCTGGTCGTAGGTCGCCATCCGCGTCGCCGGGTCATAGCTCCACCACCCCAGGCGAGCCGCGTCCAGGGCCAGTTGTCGTTGCTGGATGGAGCGCGTGACGCTGTCCTCAGCCATCCGGCGGGCGGTGATGTCTGTATGCGTAATGATAGCCCCCTGATCTTCCTCCAGCAGCCGAGCCATGTGCATGATGAACCAGCGCTCGACAGCGGGGGAGTGGCAGGGATATTCCAGGGTGAACGTGGCCTCTGTCCCCTCCAGGACCCTCCGGATGCCCCGCATAGCCCGGGCGGCGAGTTCGTCGCCGTCACGGCGCCAGGCTTCCTCGCAAACGTTCAGGTAACTCGCGCCGACATAAGCGTTCTGGTCCGGGGCGTCGTTTTCCCGGGCAAATACCTTCCATGCCTCGTTCACAGCAATGATGATTCCCTGCCGATCGATGACGGCCATGTTCGCGGTAAGGGAATTGATGACGTCGCTGGCAAAGTGTTCGCTATCCGCAAGGGCGGCTTCATACTCGTTTGTAACCCGGCCGGTGCGGACCAGGACAAAGGACAGAACGGTCAGAAGCAACACCGCTGTGGACAGGGCTGTCAAGAATTCCTGGAAAAGGTGGTTTGATACATCCTGGAGGCGTGTTCTCGCCAGGTTGCCGAGAAGGTGGGCCTGTTCTTCCAGCTCATTGAATGTGATCCGTAAGTTTGTCTGTCTGGTTTGTTCGTCCATGCCCGCTTCGGACAGCTCCGCCAGGCGGGTCCCTGACGAATGCAGGCTTCTGCGGAAATCCTGCCATGTGTCCTCACCAAAAAGTCCGAGATCGGCAAAGGCCGCATCGAGGGAGCCCATCGATTGGCGGAGCAGTGCCAACCCCTTTTCGCGGTTGAACGGCGAACCCGGATCTCCCGACTGACTCAGGTGGAGAAACCCCTTACCCAGCTCGATCCGCGCCTGGCTTATGCTGTCGGATATCGCCGTGGCTTGCTGGACGGCCTGCCGGTGCTGGATGTATAACCAGGCCATGCCGGCGTAGACCAGAGCGGCGAAAACAACGACAATCAGGATCCAGCGGATCAAATGGGGCGATGCGTCCGGCCGGGCACCTGCCACTCCGAATGAAAGCTTGGTCGCATTCATGGCGAGAGGACCTCCGCGGTGGTGATTGAACCCGGAAGTTCCCCCTCGGTGAAGCCGAAGCTCCTTAAAAGTCGAAGGTGCTCGGAACTCCCGATGAAACCTTTCTGCACATCGTTCCAGGCGGACTGGAGTGTATTATCTTTCTTGCGAAAAACGAAGGCACCGTAACCCAGCCGCCCTGTCAGCACCGACGACGGCTGATCGAAGGGAACGGCGATCTCGGCTCGATGCTCCCGCTTCTGCATCATCATCCAGTGGAGGCTTGGTGAGGACAGTGCGAGTCCGTCCGCGCTCCCCACTTCGACAACGACGTGACCGGACTGGGCGTCCGGCATGGCGACCAGCCGTTCCTTAGGATAGTCCATCTGCCGAAGCAACTGTTCCTCCACCGAACCTGAAATCACGGCGATCCTGGTTCCCGGTCGCCGTCGTGCCTGTTCGTAGGAATGAAGCGCGAGGGGATTGCCCTTTCGGACGAGCAGAGCCTGCCGGACATGAAACGTCGGCTCGGAAAAGCGGATCCGCCTGGCCCGTTCCGGGGTGATGAACATGCCGGCGGCGATGACGTCGATGCGCCCTGCCTCCAGATCATCTATCAGGGATGAGAATTTGACGTATCGCCACTCGATGCGGGGGATGCCCAGGCGCTCCACGATGCGCCGGGCCACTTCCGGAGATTCGCCGGTCACCTCCCCATTGGGTTTCAGGAAGGCATACGGGGCTTCAATGGAATACCCGATCCGGATGACCCCAGCATCCCGGATGCGGGACAGGGAATGGTCCCGAAGAAGCAGCCAAGTCAGCACGGCGGAAAAGAGAAGGGCGAACAGCAGGACGATGACCGTTGCGCGATGAAATGAGTGCGTCATCCCGGCCTCCTGTTGGGTGTGATCATGGATGGGAACGAATGATTCGAAGGCCCTGATTTGTTTGATTGGTTGTGTCGAGAGACAGAGGTTGGGCAGTAAGGCAAGCAGTCTTCGGGGAAGCGCCGGCGTTGTCCGCGGCACCTGTTATTTCTGCGAACACGGCAGCCCGCAATCATTGCTCCCGACATAGCCGCCTCCTTTGGCAGGTTGCTGGGCGCTCGATCCACAGCGCATCTCCGGGTGGAGCCTGTGAGGAAGGGTTTTCAATTATTTTAATGATAATCTGATCTTACGCTATCTTCTAATCAACAATTCCTCTTTCATCAAGGTTACTTGTTACCGGACCGGAAACTTGAGGACCGGCTTGGAATTCATGTAGATTATTACGGTTGTCCCCTCACTTCTAACAGAAACCTTGAGAGGCTTCCGGAAATTTAAATAGTTATCCGGTTACGGTGTCGGGTACAGCGTCCGCAGCTTCGCCTTCATGGCCGGGCTCAATGGTTTGACCAGTTCCGCATTGTAAGATCCGGCAGGCATCGGCTTTACGGTTGGATCATTCGTTGGATTCCACTTCGTCGTAGCATCCCAGGTCTGAACGATCTGCGTTGCCGCGACGGCATATGTGCGCGACGTCGCTGCAGGCGTTCCCTCTTTGACAGCCGGATCCACGTTGGTCGTCACGATGGAAATGGACTCGTCGCTGTTGAGATAAATCTCGAAAGTCCGGAACTGCTGAGGAAAATCCCGCAGCGATGGCGTTTCCACATGCCAGAAGCCTTTTTCGGGCGCATTGACCGGATCAGGCGAGATAAAGGCTTTGACGGTACTTAAATGACGATGTCCGGCCATCCACATCAGCAGATTCGGATGGCTTTGCAGCTCGGCAATCAGATCCGGCAGGGTGACGGCATTTTGCGGATCCGTCCACCAGCCCATTTCGGAATCAGGCGCCGTCACTTCGACGCCGATCGGAACGTGCGCGGCGATGATCATGAGCTGTCCTGCCGCCGTCCCCTCGGCCAGTTCTTTTTTCAGCCAAGCCCAGCGCACCTGCTCCAGAAAGCCGTGCCCATGGATGTCGGCAGAGCCGTCGTCCTCCTTCTGGGTATTGTCCAGGACGATCACTTTGAGCGGAATATTCGACTTCGGCGCGAAGCTGTAGGAGGCGAAACCCTTTTGGGCGTCGGTCCAAGTGAAACCGTGGCCGACCGGACGGGAAGATGTTTTGAAAAATTCTGCAATCCACTCGGTTCTTAAAAGCGAACGGCGGTCGGGATCGGCTGCAACTTTCGGAGGGCTCTTGAAATCGCCGACAGGCCCCGCGTATTGGATGTCGCCATAAGGCATCGAGCCGTCGAGCACGCCGACATAGTAATCACGGCTGTTGATTTTCCGGGGGTCGCGAAGGACATCTCCCGTGGCGAAGACTTCATCGGTGATGAAGGACTGCCGGAGGTCCTTGCGGAGGCTGTAGTCCACGGGAATGGACCCCATCCAGAAATGATCGTGGTTGCCGAGGGTCTGATACCAGGGGATCGACTTGTCAAGCCCTGCGGCCTGAAAAGGTTTCTGATACACGATGGTGGCTGCTCCCAGGTGAGCGCCGGAACTGGGCCGGATGACCTTGCCGTCCAGGACATCGATATACCAGCGTGTCTCGTTGTACTGTGTCGTGTTGCAGGCATCGCCCAGCGAGATGCCGAAGTCCATTGGATTCTGTTTGTGCAGGGCGTTGATCGTCTGGACGGCGGCGTCGAGCACATGGGTCGTGTACAGCATGATCCCGGAATACAGGGAGGCCCCCACCGGCAGCGTGGGATGCAGGCGCTGAATATAGATCAACTGATTGGGAGATTCCTTGTCGGTGATATGGATATCGGAGATGGTAAAGAAATTCAAAAGTTTCGTTTTTTTCGTGACGGCCGCACCGCGGTAGGCAGTCGGCATGAGATCGAGCCGCTTGTCATGGGGAAGCCCCGGGCCATAGGTCCAGTTCCCATAACCGTATTGGCTGTATTTGGATATCTCCCACAGATTGATCGCCATCGAAGGTTTTGGCCCCGGCACAATCGTCCTTTGAGCGGTCGTTTGAACGTCGGACGCAATCGGATATCCCGCGGTCTGACTTTCATTTTTAACGATGCCTCCTGAACAGGCTGATAAAGAGAAAATCAGCAGACCCGTTAAAAAGATGAAACAGAATCTCTTGCATTCGTATGATCGCTTCATGACGTGCCTCCTTTCATGATTTGTTGTGGACACACCCTGTAATGATCCCCTTCCGGAGGCTCCTTATCAACCGCACAATTTATGTGCTACAAAACCTGAATGTATCACGCGCTCTCCTCAGACCTGTTTTTCATTATGGATATCTAAGCATAATGGATGTATTAAAAACAACGAATGAATGATGCTTACAGATATGACACCTGTCTACCCCTGCCGTTGTGGTGAATGACATGGGCCGATGAATAAAAACCCCGCTTCCCGGACAGGTGTGGAATTTCGTTTTATGTCGAAAAAGCGAGCGCAGCAAGGGCTGCAAACTGCATTTCATAAATCGATGCAGACATATCATTTCACTGGCAGCAAAAATCTGCGTGTTCGGGGAGCAGACCGGGAATGAAACATAGATTTGTTCTGGTGGCGATTATCATCACTCTTGGACTGAGTGTCTATTTCTTCGCTTCATTTTATGATGAGGCGAAGCAGGAAGCGATCAAGAACGTCAATAACGAACAATTCATTCAAGCCAGGCATGCCGCACACGCAATCGAAGACTTTTTCGACAATTGGACGCGCGTCCTTGTTTCCATGTCAAAAGCGGGGTCCATTATAAATTTCGATGAGATGGGTAAGAAATACTTTGAATTCCTATATACGGCAAGTGGAGATAAAATAAGATCGATCACTCGTGTGGATGCCGAAGGTAGAATTGTCTATACTTATCCATTCAATGCTGCCGTTATCGGAAGAAATATTTCCCAGCAGAAACATCTCCGCGAGGTAATGACCACCCACAAGCCCGTTATCAGCGATGTATTCTTCGCCGTGCAGGGGTATGACACCGTTGCCCTCCATGTGCCCATTCTGCACAACAACACCTACAGGGGATCGATCGGCATAACCATCAATTTCCAGACCCTGGCAAAACGCTACCTGGAGGACATAAAAATCGGGAGCTCCGGCTATGCCTGGATGATCAGCAGGGACGGGACGGAGCTCTACTGTCCCGTCCCCGGGCACACGGGGCATTCCGTATTTGAGAACTGCAAGGATTTTCCCTCCATCCTGATCATGGCGGAGGACATGCTCAAAGGACGTCAGGGGTCGACCACCTACACGTTTGATAAAATCCGCGGGAGTCAGGTGGAAAACGTAACGAAACATGCCGTCTACATGCCAGTCAAACTCGGGGATACATTCTGGTCCATCGTCGTCGCCTCATCGGAAGATGAAATCATCGCCTCCCTGGAGAATTTCCGGAACAAGCTTTTCATGGTCATCGGCCTGCTGCTGCTCGGCGGTATTCTGTTTTCCTATTACGGATTGAAGGCCTGGTTCTTCATCGAGGAAGAAAAGAAGCGGCATCGTGCCGAAGATGCATTGCGGGATAGCGAAGACAAGTACCGCAGCCTGGCGGAAACGGCGAGCGATTTGATAGTCACCATCGATTTCAACGGAATCATCACCTATGCCAATCGGGCAACGATTCAACTGGCCGGTGGAAGGAACATTGTCGGGATGCGGGTGACGGATCTGATCCCCCCGGATGCCCTGGCACCGCAAATGGAAATGCTGCGGGAACGAAGCCAGGGGTATGAAGGAGTCCGTTCCTATGAATGGACGCTCCCCTTACCCGACCAGGCCCCAACCTCCATGTCGCTGGAGATCAAATCAGCCCTGTTGATCGATCAGGGAAAACCGTCGGGAGTCCTGATCACGGCAAGGGACATTACGGCCCGCAAGCGGGCGGAGGAAGCGCTCCGGCAAAGCGAGAGAAACTTCCGGAATCTGACGGAGGCATCCACGGTCGGGATTTCGATTACCGACGGAGAACGGTTCCTGTATTGCAATCCCGAGGTTCTGAGAATGTCGGGATACAGCGAAGAGGAATACTACTCCAGGCCCATATGGGATTTTGTCACCCCGGAGTCGCGGGATCTCATCATGCATCGGGGCAAGGATCGACTGGCGGGAAAAGCGGTCCCCGCCAGTTATGAAATCCAGGTTCTGACCAAAGACGGCGGCACCAGATGGGCGGAAGTCGGAGCGGCAACCATCGAATACAACGGCAAACCGGCTATTGTCTTTACCCAATACGACATCACGGACCGGAAAAACGCCGAGGCGGAAAGAGAAGCCCTCCAGATGCGGCTGAACAGCGCCCAGAAGATGGAGGCACTCGGGCAGCTGGCCGGTGGAGTAGCCCATGATCTGAACAACATTCTGGGGATACTGAGCGGGTATTCGGAATTGCTGCTGCTGGAAATTCCGGAGGGGCAGCGGGCAAGGGAACATGCTGAGAAAATTTTAAAGTCCACGGAGAAGGGGGCCAACATCATCCAGGATCTTCTCACCCTAGCCAGGCGCGGGGTGACAACATCGGATGTGATCAATCTCAACAACATCGTCTCCGATTTTCTCAAAACCCCGGTGTTCGAGAATGTGAAATCCTACCATCCCCGTGTGACATTCAAGACGGAGTGCCAGGATCATCTGCTCAACATCAAAGGTTCCTCCGTCCATCTGGAAAAGACTTTGATGAACCTTGTTTCCAATGCGGCGGAATCCATTTCCGGGGAAGGAGAAGTCATCATCAGAACGGAGAACCGGTACGTCGACAAGGCAATCAAGGGCTACGATGAGGTTCGGGAGGGCGATTATGTCGTTCTGACCGTATCCGATACGGGGCTGGGCATCCTTCCGGAGGATCGGGATAAAATATTCGAACCCTTTTATACAAGGAAGAAGATGGGCAGAAGCAGGACCGGGTTGGGACTGGCGATCGTCTGGGGAACGGTAAAAGACCACAATGGGTATATTGATGTACAGAGCAGAATTGGAGATGGAACCACGTTTACACTCTACTTCCCGGTGACGCGGGAGGAGATGACTTCAACCCGGCAGTCGATTCCCATGGAACGGTATATGGGGAACGGAGAATCGGTTCTGGTCGTCGATGATATTGCTGAACAGAGAGATATCGCCGCCGGATTGCTTGCAAAGCTGGGGTATGAGGTACACACGGTGTCCAGCGGTGAAGAGGCGGTGACATACCTCGAGGGCAACCAGGCCGACATCCTGGTTCTGGACATGATCATGGATCCGGGCATAGACGGCCTGGAGACCTACCAGAGGATCATCAGGATCAACCCGAAACAGAAGGCGATCATCGTCAGCGGATTTTCCGAGACGGATCGCGTCAGAGCGGCCCAGCAGCTGGGAGCGGGCGCATACGTCAGGAAGCCCTATGTACTGGAGCAGATCGGCCTGGCCATCCGGGACGAACTGGCGCGTTCATGAGGTGTCCCGACCCCCTTTCCCATTTCCGTAGCAGGCCGGGGAGCCCGAGATGCACCGCCGGCATTCTGACTTCTACGCCTGCGATCTCTTCACCGCGTGAAGCACCTGCCGGCTTCAACCTGTCTCATATCTTTTCGATGGTGAGCTTTGTAACTCCTTTTTGGACGAAGCCGAGTTGTTTGGCCATCGCATAGGAAACGTCAACATCCCGACCCTTGATGTACGGTCCACGGTCGTTCACAATTCCTTCGGCAACCTTTCCGTTATCAGGATTGGATAACCGCACTTTTGTCCCCAGAGGCAATGTTTTATGGGCCAAGGTGTTTTTATGCATATCGAAACGTTGTCCACTGGCCGTTTTCTTATTGTGATGCTCCGCCCCATACCAACTGGCAGTCACTTCCCCGCTCACTTTGGGTTGAACGGTCTGTACGGTCTGGGCGGCTTGGGATGAAGAAGAATTTATGATTAATTTCTGGCCGATCCTGATCATATTTGGATTCGACAGGCCGTTATCCCTGGCTATCTGATAAGGGTTAATCTTGTATGATTTCCCAATATTCCAAAGATTGTCCCCCTTCTTGACAATGTATTCAACCGGCTTGTTGCTGACCGGAGCCGTTTTTGCCGACTCCTGTCCCATGGCGGTCTCCAATTCGGCTGAAAATGTCTTTGACGCTTTCCGGGCAGAGGTTTGGGTCCTGGTTCCATTGATGCCCTCTACACCATTGCCGGTGGCTTTGATTTCCATACGTTCGTCCGCCTCCTTTCCGAACCTGAATTTGTGTCAAAATCATGACTCCCGTCAATCGCAGGCCAAAACACATCCTTCATTTCTTTAGCAATATAGGGTGGTTGTATTCTGCGCCAACAATAATGACGGGCATTGCGGTTTGATGATATTGCAACAGTAATGCCATCCGTCAGGCTCCCCCCCAGCCACTCCGTCCGTTACCGAAACCAGACATGATCGCCACGGAAATCGATAGGTTGGGATGAACTGAAAAATTGCCGATGGTTGGTCAGTATCAGAACGGCAATGAGTGCGGGGTTCCCGGATGGATCACTGGAGAAAAAGGGAATCCGGATTGGGCGGAATATGCTATATCGCTGCCGGCAGGAACCCGCATTCACTGATTATGGATGGCTTCCATGCTTTTCCCGTCAGAAAAGAAGAAGTTCCTGTATTTTCATCGTCGGGTGACGTCATGAACATGAAATTGAGCGACCTGGGTTTTGATGAATGGTTTGAGCCATACGTGGGCGAATTCCATGAGGAAGGCACAGGCATTGCATGCATATCGGCGGTTGACCGTGGTGGATATCTGATCAGAAATGAATCGGGAGAAGTTCCGGCGGAGCTCGCGGGGAAGCTTTCCTGGCAAATGGAACGTTCCGCTGATCTGCCCTGTGTCGGAGATTGGGTCACGGTGGAATACTACAACGATCATACGGCGGCAATCATCCACAGGGTGTTTCCGCGAAAGACGTTCCTGCGCCGCAAAACCGCCGGTGACAAGATCGACTACCAGATGATTGCGGCCAACATCGATACGGCTTTCCTTGTTCAGTCATGCCATTTCGACTTCAATCCCCGACGCTTGGACCGTTACCTGGTCATGGCGGCGGACGGGCATGTCGAACCGGTCGTCATTCTCACGAAGACGGATCTGATCACCCGGGATGAGCTGGAACAGAAAATGGCGATCGTCGGCTCCGTCACCCAGGCAAGGGTGCTCGCCCTCAGCAACAGGAGCGGTGCCGGGTTTGAGCAGTTTCAGCAGACACTCCGCCCCGGAAAGACCTATTGCCTGCTTGGCTCATCCGGTGTCGGGAAAACGACCCTGATCAATCGCCTCCTGGGCCGGGACGCTTTGCATACGAAAGCCGTCAGCGGCACGGGAGAAGGGACCCACACGACCTCCCGCCGTCAGCTTGTCGTTCTTCCCGAAGGTGCGATGCTGATTGACACGCCGGGTATGCGGGAGCTTGGCCTTCTCGGGGCCGGTGAGGGAGTCGGCATCGGGTTTGAAGATCTTGTCCGTCTTGCCGCGAATTGCCGCTACGCCGACTGCAGCCATGAACACGAGTCCGGATGCGCCGTCCGGGCGGCGGTCGAAAGCGGCGAATTGAGCAGCGATCGCTATTCCAGCTATATCAAGCTGAAGAAAGAGACGGAGTACCACGATATGTCCTATCTGGATAAACGGAAGAAGGACCGGGCCTTCGGACGCTTCATCAAGTCGGTCAAGAAACGGATGAAGGACTGAAACGCAATCGACCGGGAATGGGAACCAATCCGCATCCACTGGTTCAAACGGAGAGGGAAAGGCAATGCCGGAACGCATTTTGATCGTCGACGACCATGAAGAGAACATCTACCTGCTTCGAGCCCTTCTGGAGGGAAACGGATATGGAGTGGAAAGTGCCTTCGACGGCTCGGAGGCCCTGAAGAAGGCAAGGCAGGCTCCCCCGGACATGATTGTCACGGATATCCTGATGCCGGTGATGGACGGCTACACCCTGTGCCGGGAGTGGAAATCCGACGATCTGTTGAAGCACATCCCCTTAATTTTCTACACCGCCACCTACACGAAACCCAAAGACGAAGAGTTTGCCTTGAGCCTCGGCGCGGACCGCTTCGTCATCAAGCCCCAGGAACCGCATATCCTGATGAAGGTATTCAGAGAAGTCCTGGACCGGAAACGTTCGCTGGAGCAGGCCGGCGCCAGGCCTCTCGGAGAAGAAATGGAGTTTTTCCGGCAATACAATGAAATCCTTTTCGAAAAACTCGAGAAGAAGATATCGGACCTGGAAACGGCCAACAAGCAGTTGAGCCTGCTGGAGGAGAAGTATCGGCTGAGCTTCGAGAACGTGACGGACGTCATTTACATGATCGACACGGATCTCAATATCCTGAACATGTCCCCAAGCGTCGAGAAAATACTGGGTTACAAACCGGAGGAGCTGATCGGCCGGCCCGTCTTTGATTTGAAGCATATCTTTCTGCCTGAATCATACGAAAAGGCGGTTTCCGACACCGAGCGGATCTTGGCGGGACAGAGCATTCCAACGGCGATTTACCGGTTTCTTTCGAAAGATGGAGCCGTGAAGTACGGTGATATCAGCGGCTCCCCCGTGATGCACGAAGGAAGAATCACCAGCATGATTGCCGTTGCCCGCGACATCACCGACCGCAAGCAGGCGGAGGAGGCCTCGCGGGAGAGCGGGAGGATGTTCAGAACCCTGGTCGAGCATTCCTTTGACTCTACAATCATCATCAACCTGGAAGGAACCATCCTGTTCGCAAACAATTCGGCAGCCCGGACGATTCAAGCCGGTGATTCACACCCCCTTGTGGGCAGGAACGTGATGGAATTCGTTGCCCCGGAATCGCGGGAAGATGTGCTGAACGACTTCCAGGAGCTTGCGAAAGGCCACGACAGCTACCTTGCGGAGTACTCCTTAATAACGGAAAAAGGGGAAAGAATCCGAATGGAAAGCGTCGGCAAGCGCATCGTTTATGAAGGGAATACCGCCGTTCTCGCCTCCATGCGGGACATCACGGAGCGAATGCGGGCGGCGAAAGAAAAGGAGTAGCTCCAGGATCAACTGCGCCAGGCCCAGAAGATGGAGTCCATCGGTGCGCTGGCGGGCGGCATCGCCCACGACTTCAACAACATCCTAAGCGCCATCATCGGCTATACGGAATTGTATAAGGAGCAGGTCCGGGACCGCCCGAAGGTTCATCGGGGCATGGAGGAAGTGCTCAAGGCAGCCGGGCGCGCCAGGGACCTGGTGCAGCAGATCCTGACCTTCAGCCGCCAGGCCGTTCGGGAAAAGCGGCCGACTGCCATCATTCCGATCCTCAACGAAGTCGCCCGCTTCATCCGGGCATCCCTCCCCTCGACCATCGAAATCAGGCAAAAGCTGAATGCCACCTCGGATGTGGTCATGGCCGACGCAACCCATATGCATCAGTTGCTGATGAACCTGTGCACGAACGCCGGGCATGCCATGGCGGGAAAGGGCGGAGCGCTGGAGATCGGACTGGAGGAAGTCGTCATCGGCACGGATACTCAATGGCTCTTCCCGACCCTGGCCGGCGGCCGCTACCTGAAGCTGGATGTCCGGGACACGGGCCACGGCATCAAGGCGGAGCACCTGGAAAAGATCTTCGATCCCTACTTTACGACCAAGGCAAAGGGAGAGGGAACGGGCCTGGGGCTGGCCGTCGTGCACGGCATCGCCAAGGACCATGGCGGAGAAGTCAAGGTATACAGCGAGATCGACAAGGGGACGTGCTTCAGCGTTTATCTGCCGCTGATGGAGAAGCAGGCCGAAACGATCCTGCTCGCGGCCGAGGTTTCCCCGCCACGGGGGAGCGAGAGGGTTCTGTTCATCGATGACGAAGAGCCCCTGGCCTATCTGGCAGAGGAAATGCTGTTGGGGCTCGGTTACCGGGTCGTTTCCGAAACATACCCCCTCAAGGCAATCGAGGAATTCGGCAGGAACAGCGATGCCTTCGATCTGGTGATCACGGACAAGACCATGCCGCACATGACGGGATTCGCCGTTGCCCGCGATCTTCACAAAATTCGGGCGGACATTCCCGTTATTCTCTGCTCCGGCTTTCAGGAAAAGGAGGACCTGGAAAAGCAATCCGCCTGCGGCATCTCCAGTTTCATCATGAAGCCGTTCAGGATCAACGATCTGGCCGAGGCGATCCGCAGTGTCCTGGGCAAGAAAGAGTGATCGAAGGGCATGAGGGGAAAGGGGCCAGCCCCCTTCTTTCAGAGCGTCTTCAGCACCAGCTTGTCCCGGGCGAGGCGCGGCCTTGCCCGGGGCGACGGATCGGGATACCCAACGGGCAGCAGGATCACCGGGTGAATGCTGTCGTCCAATGCCACCTCCCTCCGGACCTTCCCGCGTCACGATCACTATTGATTTGACTCATAAAGCGGTTCCCGCTTATGGTTGATCCGTGTTCCAGACGGGCCTCGCATGACGGGATTCGACGTGGTGCGGGAGCTGCGCAAGATCCGGGCGGATATTCCCTCCGCTTCACCCAACTGACACGGCAACGAGCACGAGAACAGCAAACGGGCAAAGAGGAACGGCCGATGGCGGATCTTCATTTCTCCCAGGAATTTACCGAATCGCTTATGAATGCAGTCAGTGACGGTGTGACAGCCATCGATCGGGATCTGCTCATCATTTACCAGAATGCAATCATTCGGCGTCAATACGGCTCCTGTCTCGGCGAAAAATGTTTCGCCGCCTACCGTGGCCGAGTCGAGCCTTGCGAGGACTGCCTTATCATCGACGTGTTGAAGGACGGCAAACCGCGCAGCGGGGTACGCGATATCCGGCTGCCGGACGGAAACGTCCTGATCGTAGAATTCAAGTCGCTGCCGCTCACCGATGCAAACGGGACGATTATCGGTGCGGTGGAGGCAGTCAGGGACGTTACGCAGCACGTCCGTCTCGCGAATGAATTCAGTGCGCTGCGGCGGGAGATGGTGCGCAGGGCACAGTTTGAAAACATTGTCACCCAGTCCAAAAAGATGAAGGCCGTTTTCCGGCTGATCGAACGGGTGGCGGCGACGACAAGCTCCATCATGATCTATGGGGAATCCGGGACCGGCAAGGAACTGGTCGCCCGGGCGATCTTCGCCAATTCCAACCGCCGGGACAAGCCCTTCGTGTCCCTGAACTGCGGCGCCATTCCCGAGAATCTGCTGGAATCCGAACTGTTCGGCCATGTAAAGGGAGCCTTCACCGGCGCGGTCCGGGATCACGTCGGATTGATCGAAACGGCGGATCAGGGCACCCTGTTTCTCGACGAGGTCGGGGAACTTCGCGCGCCCCTGCAGGCGAAGCTCCTGCGGTTCCTGCAGGAGGGGGAAACCCGGCGCGTGGGTGAGAATCGGGTCCGGAAGTTTAACGTGCGCATCATCGCGGCGACGAACCGCGACCTGGAACAGGCGGTTCGCGAAGGCACATTTCGGGAAGATCTTTTCTTCCGGCTGAACGTGATCCCGATCTCCCTCCCCCCTTTGAGAGAGCGCCCGGAGGACGTCCCCCTGCTCGCCAGCCACTTTCTTAAGCGTCTGTGCGAAGAACACGGGCGCAAAATTAACAGCTTCGCGCCGCAGGCGCTCAAGGCACTCCTGGAATATCCGTGGCCGGGGAACGTACGCGAGCTGGAAAACGCGATCGAATACGCGATTCACCTGACGGATGACGACGAGCCAATCAAGGCAGCTCAACTCCCTGGCATCATTGCCGGGAAACCCGGTGCGGCGGACGACGTACTGTTGCCGCTGTCACTGGAAGGCTATACCAGGCACATGATCCTGTCCCTCCAGGCTGCACATACCGAAGAGGAAATCGCCGCCACATTGGGAATCAGCCGCAAGAACCTGTGGGAAAAACGAAAAAGGCTGGGCATCCCGCGAGCCGCTTCTTCCCGCTGAGCCCCTGTCTCCCCTACCCCCCGTTACCAACCGTAACACCCTGCTTCCAACAATATGTTACCAATCGTAACGTGCTGCGATTGTTGAGAAGCAGCACCCTCCTGTCGCACTTCACATAATCGCAATATATACGTGTTGTTACAAAGCATGGCTGACCTCTCCCAAGTGAAGACCGGGCCATGGCATGGGAAGTGCTCTCTCCGGGTTCTAAAAGAAATTCGGAAAGGAGTCACAAGAACCATGGAAAAGACAGAACGCGTCATGAGCGATGGAGAGAAAACCCTGGTCGCCCTGGGGGCGGCAATCGGCGGAGGCTGCGAGAAATGCGCAGAAAATCTATTCCGGATTGCCGATGGACAAGGAGTAACCGCCGAGGAGCTGATGTCGGCATGCCGGATCGGATTCGAGGCCAAATCGGAAGCCGTCCGGTCCATGAAAGACCGGCTTGCCGGGATCATGAAAGGAGACGGGGCCTCTTGCGATGAAAGCCGGAAGATGGACGTGCAGAAGCTCGCGGCCATGATTCGCGCTGCCGCATTTGCCGCAGCGAACGCGGCGCCGGACGCCACCGGGGAACTGAAGAAGGCTTTCAAACAGGGAGCGGGCAAAGGGGATTTCAGGATGTGCCTCTCCATCGTCAAGACAATCCGCGAAAAGGCGGCCTCGTTTTCCGACCAGGACATTCTGGAAAAAATGGGCAACCTCATGAGCGACGGGCGGAGAGTCGACAAGGAAGCCGGAAGCGCATGCTGCACGGGCGCCTCCTGCGGATGCAATTGAGGTGCGAGCCATGGATCGATCAAACGGGAAGGAAAGAAGCGCTTGTTTTTCCGTTACTGGAGACCGGGCAGATCATAGGGAATGGTGCCGCCGGTCCAGGCTGGGCATCCTGTTCATCATCATCGGGACGCTGTGGCTGATGGCAGGTGTCGGCTGGATTGCCGGCGACCTGTTCTGCCCGCTGATGCTGATCGTCGTCGGGCTGTGGATCTGCATAACGTCCGTAATGTCAAAAAATAAGAATGTGTTACAAGGTACGATCTTGACAGGCATCAAAAAGAGCGATCATCCAACCGGAAAGGAGGCAACATGATTTCGTCCCGTATGCCCTGGTGGAAAGGTGTCCGCGGCGAATGGTACGTGGTCGGGCAGATCGCACTGTTTTTGCTGGTCGCATTCGGCCCGAGAAACTGGCCGGCGTGGCCTGCCTGGTCATATCCGTATGTGCAGGTTGGGTTCGTCATGGGCGGCATTCTGCTGCCGGCGGGCTTTCTCCTGATTGCCACCGGCATGCTGAAACTGGGGAAAAACATCGCGGCCGTGCCATGCCCCAAAGACGGCGCGACCCTGATTGTGAGCGGCCCGTATTCGCTTGTGCGCCACCCCATGTACGGGGGCGCAATCATCATGGCTTTTGGGTGGGCATTCTTCATCCAGGGTAGCCTTACGATTCTTTATGCGCTGATTCTGTTTCTGTTTCTTGATCTCAAGGCACGGCGGGAAGAACAGTGGCTGCAGGATGCGTTCTGCGGCTACGAGAAATATCAAAAGCGCGTCAAGAAACTGATTCCGTATCTGTACTGACATCGGCCCGTTGACCAGAACACCGCCTGGAACCGGCAAGTCGCCCGGCTCGCGAGTAACCATGCCATCGGCATTCCCACCGGCTGCGTTTTGTCTGTCACACCCGCCCGGAATTTTCGTATAAGAGGCAGGAGAGAAATCCCCCTCCCGGGGGTCGAACAGGAACGGACGATGAACGCATTCTACAATCCCTTCAAAGAGGCAGCCGGCGGCGATCCCGCGGAGACGGAGCTGATCTCCCGCTCCCTCCAGGGCGACCGGCGCGCCCTGGAGGCGCTCATCCTGCGGCACCAGTCCTGGATCTACAACATCGCCCTCCGGATGGTGTACGACCGCGCGGCGGCGGAGGACGTCACGCAGGAGGTCCTGATCAAGGTCATCACGAAGCTGGGCACTTTCGATCCTGCCAAGGCCGCGTTCCGAACCTGGCTGTACCGCCTCGTCGTCAACCACATCATTAACGCAAAGCGCAGCCGGAACGAGGCCGCCATGGAGGACGCCCTCCGGGGAGAGGGATACGACCGCTTCATCGAGCGGTTGCCGGACCGGCGGCTCACCGCCCAGCCTGGCGCGGAGATCTACCGGGAGGAGGTCAAGATGGCCTGCGTGCAGTGCCTGCTCTTTTCCCTCAGCCGGCGGGAGCGGATGATCTTCCTCCTCGGGGTCGTCTTCGGCGTACCGGACACTGTGGGCAGCGAGATCTGCGACGTCTCCCGGGCGAATTTCCGCAAGATCCTCTCCCGGTCGCGCAGCAGGATCTACACGTTCTTCCAGGACCGGTGCAGCCTCCTGGACGAGAAGAATCCCTGCCGCTGCTCTTATTTTCTCAACCCCCTCGTCCGGAGCGGCCTGATCGACACCGAGGACCTCCTCATCCGGCGAGATTCCCACGGCACCATCGCGGAGACCGTCACCGGCGCGGTCCGGCAGATCGAGGCATCCTACGGGGAGTTCCTCTCCCTTTTCCGCAGCCAGCCGTTCCTGAAGGCTCCCGACATGGTCCGCTGGCTCCGGGATCTGCTCGACCACGAAGACATAAAACCCATATTCCAGATCGCCTGACAGGAGGACACCCATGTACAACAAAGAACTGATTTCCCCGTGCGGACTCTACTGCGGCGTGTGCGGCATCCACAAGGCGGGCGTCGACAAGGACGAACCGCTGAAGGAGAAGCTGGCAAAGCTCTACGGCGTCGACTCCCCCGCCAAGATCGAGTGCGCCGGCTGCCGCTCCGAGGAACCCTTCTTTTTCTGCCGGGTCTGCGCCATCAAGTCGTGCGCCGAGGAGAAGAACTTCGAGGGATGCCAGCAGTGCGAGAGCTTCCCCTGCGAGAAGATCCAGGGCTTCCCCTACCCGGAAGCAAAGGGAAACATGCTGCGCGCCGTCCCGCGCTGGCGGGAGCTGGGAACCGAGGCCTGGGTGAAGGAGGAGGAAGAGCGATTCCGCTGCAAATCCTGCGGCACGGACTCCTTCCGGGGTGCGAGGAAGTGCCGGCAGTGCGGAACCGTCTTTGCCTTCTGAGGTGCGGGTGAAGGGCGGGATTATGGGGCTTGGTTCTCACAATTTTAACCCTCTCCTTCAAATCATGACAACAATGCATGCATGACGATCAGGAAAAATATTTACGTTGGCCTCTCAATCCCCGTGTTCAAGCATCCATACCCTGCATTCCTTGCAATATACCCGAGGCACAAAACCTTGGCGTACATAACCCGTCTTGATTTGATGAAGCACCTCACACCTGGGACACTTACAGGTAATAATCGTGTCGGGGGATTCTTCTAAAGGTTTATAGCTCTCTTCGGCCACCTTATTATTGGTTCTATTCTGTCTCCTGCGTTCGCTGGTCATGGCTTTGTTACGCGCATGGAAACAGACCGGTGAACAGCAGATTTGCCTAATGGTGGATGGTTTAAATAAATTCCCGCATACTGCGCATTGACGTAAATCTATGCTCATCTGAACGGACATCGGCCACTCCTACCGGATAATATACAAGTCCAAGGCATCGAAATGGAACACAACAAGCTGTTCTCCATGTCGTGCATCCTGTACAGCTTACATGGCTCCAGGGACATGTCTAGCCGCCCAGGATTCTTCACGAGGCATCATATGGATTACGCAGACGAGAATCCCGATCATGATTCCTCCGATAATAAGGATGATAAAAAGATCTGCCATATTGTTCTCCAATGGAATCCGCTAGTTCTTTAAGTCGCTGTTTGTTTTCCCCGATCTGTTTGGGTGTAAGTGTGATCGTGGGCATATCAGCACCGATAAATGAAGGTTGTGCGCTGTTTTCTGTGAAAGGTTTGTCACCTTTCCGACACCACCTCCCGCCCTTTGAATTTCCTCTCCCTGCTTCTGCTCCTGTTCCGCCGATCACCCATCTTCCCGGGCCTCCCGTTCGGCAATCGAGACCAATGGCATCTGTGAGAGAACCCATCAGACGATCCTGAACGAGTTTTTACCGGGTGGTTTTCCGGAAGAAGGTCTACCGGGATCTGGAGGCCATGCAAATGGATCTGGGCGAGTATACGAACCGTTTCAACAGTAAGAGGGCCCATTAACCTGCACCCCAGAAACGGATCAAGTTTTTGTGTTAGGGAAACGGCATAAAAGCCGGTTTAGGAGGAGATCAGAATGGGGAGGAAGCTGTTTACGGCAGAGCAGATCATCGGGTGAAGGAGGAGGAAGAGCGCTTCCGCTGCAAATCCTGCGGCACGGACTCCTTCCGGGGCGCGAGGAAGTGCCGGCAGTGCGGAACCGTCTTTGCCTTCTGAGGGGCGGGTGAACGGTGGGATTACCTGTTTTGGATAATCAAGCGCTTGTTGACATCCCTGTTTCGCGTCATGACGGTCCCAGGCGTACCTTGAGTTCATCAAGGGCAATATCACGTTCGCGGGCTCTTCCGTCACGAATGACATCAACGATGACCAGCAATTCATAAAGAATGGAATCTTTCAACGCAGCTTTGGGGACAGATTTATAGAGCGGTGAGAATTCATAACCTTGGGTCCCGCCGTCCGGATCCGGCCAAACCGGGGGTGGTTCATCCGGCTGGATAATCAAATCCCTGAAGGGCGGTGCCGCATATCCCGTGGGGACTCCCCGGGTCAAGCCACCACGATCGGGCGGGAAAGCGTATTTCACACCGTGTATCAGAAATTCTTCCAATGATTTCCTTAGAGGACGTCCGCTATCCAAGCCCATTAAACGGGCGGTTACCGAACGTTTGATTCCGGCATGAACTTCCGAGGGGCTCATAAAAAGATCGTTGGCCAAAGACGAGTATGACCACCGGTTTTGGCCCAGGGCGACCAACTTCAACAAAATATAAATATCTTGCGGTTTGAGATTCATGGCCATACCCCATTCGCGATTCGCGAATGGCGCAAGCATTTTTTGCTTTTTTTGCATACATTCCACAAGTACTTCATGACCGAACCGTACTGATAGGTGGTCTGGGTTCTTAGGACAGGAGACAGGGTTTTATAAGTGGGAAGCTGCCCTGAGTTCATGTTCATGCCGCATCCTGTCTTTGCGTTAGAGTGCCGAAGTAAACCATAGTCGGGGTCTTCCTGACAAAGTTTTGGTGCCATCGTTTCTCGTTGTAGAACCGGAAATAAGCGGAAAGTCCCTTTCTCGCCTCCACCATTGAACCGTACGCCTTGAGGTAAATATCCTCATACTTGACGCTTTTCCAGAGCCGTTCAATGAAGACGTTGTCTGTCCAACGGCCCTTGCCATCCATGCTGATGGAAATATCTCTCTTACGCAGAGCCTCTGTAAATGCTTCCGCGGTAAACTGGCTGCCTTGGTCCGTATTGAAGATCTCAGGGCAACCGTATCCGGCAAGGGCCTCTTCCAAGGCATCCACACAGAAGGACCTATCCAGAGTGTTGGACAGCCGCCAGGAGAGAACCATCCGACTTGCCCAGTCCATGATCGCGACCAGATAGCAAAACCCCTTTGCCATGGGAATGTAGGTGATATCGGCGGCCCACACATGATTGGCCCGTTTGATCTCAAGGCCGCGGAGAAGATACGGATACTTCACATGTTCAGGATGGGATACCGACAGTCTCGGTTTGACGTACAGTGCTTCGATGCCCATCCGGCGCATCAAACGACGCACCTTGTCGCGGCCTACATCAAAGCCCTTTGCCCACAGTTCGTCGCGAATCTTGCGGCTTCCGTAAAACGGATACGCCAAATGAATCTCGTCAATATGGCGCATGAACTCAATATCCTTCTCGCTCATCGGCGCCGGCTTATAGTAGACAACGGATCGGCTCAGAGCCAGAAGAACGCATTGCCGTGTTACGGAAAGCTTGTCCCCCTTGTCGATCATCCCTTTGCGCTCGTATCGCCGATGCGACCGAGCGCGCCTGATAAAAAATCGTTCTCCATCGAAAGTTGTCCGATCTTCGCGTGAAGATCCTTCACGTTCGGACCCAATTCTGACTTCCGGCCCTTGCTGAAAACATCCGCCGCGTGCTCCTGAAGCTGTTTCTTCCACTCCGTGATCTGATTCGGATGAACCTGGTACCGCTGTGAAAGCTCAACCAGCGTCTGTTCCCCTTTCAGCGCTTCCAACGCCACCTTTGCCTTGAACGCCGGTGCATGATTCCTTCTCGGTCTTTTGCTCATAGCCGCTCCTCCTTGACTCCATTATAGAGCAGCTTGTCCACTTGTGTCACTGTCCTGTTTCTCCAGACCAGTGCTCTGGACCCGCTGAACGGTCTGCTGCAACTGCGATCCAAAAGACTGGGGATGTTGTACGCGTCCCCCGCCGTCATTGTATTCTCGAAGTCCCCCCACTGATGACCACCCGCATGGATGCCCACCCGGAAACCAGACCTCATAATATACTAATAAAAAGAATGCTTTACATTATGGCACAAATTTGTTTTTCATTTTGTCACCACTGCATGAACAGCAGGACGACATAAGAAGGGCGACAATCCTTCGGGTTCCAGTTCATTCCGTTTTCAGCCTCCCGCGCCTCACCTCTGCCGCCGTATTGATTGGCTCCATACCATCGGGCTATTCGTTCTTACGGGCTCCTTTCTGCAACCATATCATCCAGCTGTCGGACGCATATCACAGGAAAACACTTCCAGAGAAAGCCTCTCACAAAAAGAATCTGAACGACGAGGACAACTCTTGCGAAGTTGTTTTCATCCGGAATGACGAGGCAGACCCACAGTCTGCCACAGATCGTCTGCTTCAACGCATGTCCCGTTCATGCAAAGTAGAAAGGAGGTTCCGAAATGGTTATCATCGGCATAATGTCGTTCCCACCGGAACAATCGAAGGAAATTGGCAAGCGTTTCCTGGCTTTCCCACCCCTTCCCCCATACATGACACTCAAGGGACCCTATATCACCCACGAAGTCGGGGCAGGAATCAAGACGGTCACCATCTACGAGTTTGATCAATCCAAGACGCGGGAGGCAATTGAATTTGTTTCCAACCGTTATACGACATTCTACGGCGTACCGGGCTATACCTGTTCCCATGGTGTATGGCTCGAGGCTACCGAGGCCCTGAAGATGATCGGGCTGGCATAAGCGGCCCCTCCTGAGGGTGAGCGTGCTGGAGAGGAATTCCGGACGAACAGATTAAGATTCAAGAAAAGGAGGGAATGAACATGGCTAAATTCCTGGTGGTGCACCCTGTCGGCAAAGACCTGACCCTGGAGGCAGCCACTCCGATTGCCAAGGCCATCAAAGCCAGTCTTTCCAAGGATGCCTATTGGATCAGGACCTGTTATTCCCGAGAGGCGGGCAATCTCTACTGCGAGTGGGATGCAAAAGATACGGCCTCGATCCGCGACCTCCTTTCAAAAGCAGTCCCGGGCTTTCCGACAACAGACATCATGAAGCTGGATGATGCGTTCTACGTCAGCTCGGAAATTTTCCGGTAAACAAGGGATGGGGTAACTTCAACGGGGGGAAAAGGGAGCTGATCCCTTTTTCCCCTCTGCAATCGAGAATGCCCGTGTGATAGATTAAAAGGAATATCAAGGTATGTCCTGTCAATCTATATCCAAACTAAATAGATTCAACTTGTTTCTATTTGCTTTTTTAATCGCAATAAGTTGCACAACAGATGGAACCGCCCAGAATACTAACGAATGGGTAGCTTCAGAAATAAGTCGCAGCCTTCCAGGTCAAGAAGACGTATCCGGCAAGACATATTTTTCAAACAAGTTTGGTATAAAGGAAGGAACATTTGAAGCAAGTTACCGTTCTATTTTTGATAAAAGAAACAAAGTGTCCGGAAAATTTTTAGTCGCAAAATTCCGTTATATTTATGACGATCCCATAGGTGAAAAAGGTTCATCAATGGATCCTTTGCATAATGAGTCTATCTCAACAGTAATGCTGGATTGCAGTAATAATTTCGTTGCAACTCTTAAGTCTGTGTATCTGTTAAATGGCAAGACGGTTTCAGAAAATATAATCCCTGATGAAGATATAGAAATGTCTCAAATAAATATGTCAAATACCACAGTCGGCGATTTATGCGCTTTTGCAAAAAAGCAAGGTGTATGGTAATTATTTATTGCCGGGTCAAACTAGCAAATGACGGTGCTCGGGAACCGGTATGAACGACGTTGACTGATTGAATACCCATTTGACCCTGCCAGGTGGCGAAATGGAATGTAAACGCAAACCCCGTTCCTCGGAAGAGTGCGGGGTTTATTATTTAAGATCAGACAGGAGATGATGATGCCGCCCGATTTATGGTCACTTTATGCGCTGATGTTGAAAAGCCGCTTGTTTGAAGAAGTAATCGCAAAACTCTGGCATGACGGCTTGATCTCGGGTGAGATGCACCTGGGCACGGGTGAAGAAGCGATAATTGCGGGTGTTGTTGCCCAGTTGCGTGAAGGTGACGCCATGGCCTTGGATCATCGCGGCAGTGCCGCGCTGCTCATTCGCGGTGTGGACCCAGTCCTGATACTTCGCGAGATGCTTGGATGTCCGGACGGGCTATGCGGAGGCATGGGCGGGCATATGCACCTGTTCTCTAAAGAGCATCTGGCTGCTTCTTCAGGGATTGTTGGTGCGGAAGGACCCACCGCAGCCGGGTTTGCAATCGCAGCACAATATTCGAATCCGGGTGCGGTCGCCGTTGCTTTCTTTGGGGACGGAGCGATGAACCAGGGCATGTTGATGGAATCGATGAACCTGGCTTCTGTGTGGAACTTGCCGGTTCTATTTGTCTGCAAGGACGACGGCTGGGCCATAACCACCCAGTCTGCCAATATGACCGGTGGTAATTTGAACGAACGCGCGCGAGGGCTTGGAATTCCGGCTGTTGAAGTGGACGGTCGCGACGTATTCGCGGTATGGGCCGCTGCAAATGCCGCCATCGAACGTGCCCGTTCCGGTCAGGGACCAACGTTCTTGAAGGCCCGCTGCGTACATTTCGAAGGACACTTTTTAGGCTTTCAACTGATAAGGATCGCACGCGATCCGCTCAGAGAAATGCCCGATATTGCCCTACCGCTAACAAAGTCTTTCTTGCGTTTGACGGGTGCCACTATGCGTGAACGCATAGCAGGGCTGAAAACCGTTATGGCATCGGTGCTCTCAACCTTACGCGACCCACGCCGAGATCCAATCAACGATCCCGTGCCACGTACCCGCGCCTCCTTACAGTCGGACCCGGAGCGTTTGCGGGCACTGGAAGACCAGATCGAGAAAGATGTGAGTGATGTCGCAGCATACGCGCTGGCGGAGGTACCGTCATGAGCACGATGTTTTTCACACAGGCCATTGATGACGCGCTTGCACAGGCCATGGCGGATGACCCGCGCATCATCCTTTTTGGTGAGGATGTCCCCTTGCTGAGACGAAACCTCCTTGTACGATTCGGACCCAGGCGCGTGCGAGGGACTCCTATCAGCGAAAGCGCCTTCCTGGGGGCAGGCGTAGCCGCCGCGATGGCTGGATTGCGCCCGGTAGTTGAAATGTATATGGTTGATTTTCTGGGTGTATGCATGGATGCCCTGCTCAACCATGCGGCCAAAGTGGAAGCATTTTCAGGCGGCAAATGGACTGCGCCTGTGATGGTCCGTGTTCCCTGTGGCGGCGGTTATGGAGATGGGGGACAGCATGAGCAGTCTCTATGGGGATGGCTGGCTCACATCCCTGGGTTATCCATAGTTGTTCCCTCCACTCCTGCTGACGCGGGGGGACTGTTGCTGGCCGCTTTACAGCATGATGGTCCTGTCATCTTTCTGGAACACAAGTTGCTCTCAGAGACCTGGCTGGAATTTTTGGGTTCAGGGGGGCGACGCACCGTACAGTATGATGTGCCTGCAAATGGAGCGAAGGGAGCCGTGCCCAGGAGATGGGAGCCACTCCCCATCGGCAAAGCCATGGTCCGACGAACTGGAAGCGATGTGACCATCGTGAGCGCTGGTGTCGGTGTACACCGTGCTCTCCAGGCAGCTGAGGCTGCAGAGCGGGAAGGAATATCAGCAGCGGTACTGGACTTGCGAACGATCTCTCCTCTTGACAGGACGACCTTTTGTGAAATGGTCGCCCACACAGGACGTCTCTTGGTCGTGGATGAAGATTACGAGGGATTCGGCCTGTCGGGCGAACTGGGAGCTGTAGCACTGGAGGCAGGCGTCTCATTCAAGTATGCCCGAGTGTGTACGCAGACAACCATCCCTTATGCCCGCGAACGTGAAGACCAAGCTCTGCCAAACGTGAAGCGGATCTGTTCTGCAATTGCTCAGCTTGCCGGGGAAGAACGATAATAGAACATGGTGGCTGAAAAACATACAAACGCGAACCGGCAGCGCTGTCGGGACGATCTGTTATTTGTTCCTTCCTGTCATATTGAATCCAAAATCTTCAAGAAATTGAACGTTTCACATGGCAATTGATATTTGCCCATTGCTCGTGTATGCAATTACGGCTTGATCATCATTGGGGATTTCCTTGTTCTTGTGCTGATCTAAGGGGACGAAATGCGCAGAAAAGACAGGGCGATAACAGATACGGAAGCTTTAGAAATTCTGGAAAAAGGCGAATATGGCTTCCTGAGTACAACGTCTGTCGATAATGTGCCATATGGTGTGCCGATTCATTACTGTTTGAAGGACCGGTGCATCTACTTCCACTGTGCCCTTGAAGGTAGAATAATCAACAATATCATTGCAAACCCAAGAGTTTCCTTTTGTGTAGTGGGAAGGGCCGAGATTCTTCCCGAGAAATTCGCCACCAGATATGAGAGTTGTATTGTTCAAGGACTGGCATCCGAGTCATTCGGAGAAGAAAAACAATCGGCTCTTGAAGGCATTATACGAAAATATTCAATCAACTATATCGCTGATGGATTGAAATATATCGAGAGGCAAAAAGATAAAACAAGAATTTTCAAAATTTCCATAGAAGCTGTTTCCGGAAAGGCAAGAAGATAGACGCACTAGCCCTTTCAATCTCCCACGGATAATATTCTAAAAGTTCGAACCAGTCCCGTGGGGAGAGCCCATTCGATTTCATCTCCCACTCTCAGGCCAATCAATGCCGCCCCCACAGGCGCGAGGATGGAGACTCTTGCCTTGCTGCTGTCCGCATTGGACGGGTAGACAATCGTGATTTCGGATGTGTCACCTGTTTCCAGCGTCTTAAATTGAACCCGCGAGTTCATGGTTACAACATCCGGAGGTATCTCTTCGGGATTCAAGATTGTTGCGCGGTCCAGCTCGTCCTGAAGCTTCCTCACGACAGGTGAGTCTTTTATATTCATTAAGATGCTATTGAGGCGGTCTATATCTTTCTCAGTAATATAAATCTTTTTAGGCATCTTCATGATGTCAGTCTCCAAGAATTTAGTATGTGAAATACCCAGGGATGTGCGATTTTATCTATTTTTTATGTGAATCCAGCACATTTAATATGGTTTTTATAAACTGACGGACGGCATATCCTTCCATATTCACTAAAGGATCAACATCCTTTGGAAATACCTCCAGCAGTCCGGCCAGGTTTTTGTTCATTTCTTCAAGTACCTCGTGTAACTTCTGGGGCTTGCTGTGATCGAATTGAGAAATCCGATCCGCAGCCTCTATAAGACAAACCCATTGGTAGTCACTGTTCATAATCTCCCCGCATTTATTTCTCGTTCTATGGTTCTTTCCAGATTGTTCTTGATAAGCATGATCATGAACGCAATTGTATATATATGATGCAAGTCCCTTCACTTTTTTAATTTCCTTTCATTTCAAAAAGACCCGGTAGGATGGGTCCAGCCGGGCCTTGAACGACAGGTTTCCCTTTTTCTTGATGAGTGATTCAATCCATGATCGGAAATCAAGAAGGAATCAACGCACTGCTCAGCAATTCGAAGTTGCGAATATTTTCATAATTCTGACTGTCAAGCAGGTAATCCCATGAACCACTTCGATGGACGATCGTACCCCCGAAACCTGTTTTGAATCGGTGCATGCCATAAAAGGGGTGGTGGGGATCAGGAAGCGGTGAAACGGATCCCATGTCATACGTCAGGCACCCCTTTTCACGCGCCAGCTTGATGGCTTCCCAGTGCACGGCATACGATCCCATCAGGTTGCGCTTTTCATTGGAGGATGCCCCAAAGAGAAAGATCGCCCGTTGACCGGAGACGGCAATGATTGCGCCGGCGACGATATCGCTCCCGTCAGCGGCGAGGAGAAACAGAATCTCGGGAGATTCGGGATGAGTCGTGCGCGTGGAGAAAAGCTCGGCAAAACAGCGATCACTGCACTCCAGGAAGCCGTTACGCCTGGCTGTCTGCAGATAGAGGTCGTAGAACGATGGCAACTGATTGGGAGAGGCTATCGATACATGGACTCCTTTTCTTTGTGAAAGCCGGATATTGTACCGGCATTTGGGTTTCATGGTTGACAGGATGTCCTCTTCCGTACGCGCAATGTCGACAATCAGAGCATCGGCAACCGTGAAATCAATCGCCGCCTTCCGGAGGTTCCAGGTTTTGGTGCCGATATTCATTCGCAATTCCTGCAATTGCGGCGAAATGCATCCCGGCCAGGATTCTCCCTGCATCATGTCGGCGGCATACGGAGACTCCCAGGGAAGATCGTACCGAATGAATGCGACATCCGAATCCATGTGACGGATCAGTGACTGTGACAATGCTTCGAGAAATATTCCATACTTGTCGGAATCAGGACCCGTTTCGGGGCCTTGAGGGATATAGGCGGCGGCAACCCCCTGGCCCAGGGGTCTCTTCAGGACGAGAACATCGCCGTATTGCCCTTCCTCCGAGAGGAAATCGAAGGCGAGCGGCTCCCAGCCGAGATTGGACTTAACCTGTCCCCAGTACGTGGTCTGGAAGAGAATGTCCGTGGGAAGCAGTGAATCCATTTTCTTTGGCTGCACGTCGATTCTCATTGGCAATAACACTCCCGGCTGCACACCCGTACTTCGAGGCATCGTTGAAACGGTATGCCGGATCGATGATCTTGCGAACCATTCCTCCGATACCCATTCGAGCGCATCGAGGGGATCTTCGGTGAAGCCGATGAAACGTGCCTCCCGTTGATCCCCTCATGCAGATACGTTTACAGGACTGTGGGATAATATCGCCCCGATTCGTCCTTTGGATCATTCATGCACAGGGCGGCCTCCATCAAATCAAGAAAACCGCCCGAAGGACGATGGAGGCGAATGATTTCCACAGTTTTATTCGACAGTTCATTATCGGACAACAGCGGTGGTGTAAATGCTCATAAAATGCACTTGCATTGCCTACATCAGATAGGCAATAAGCAGAAGCAGGCGAGCTCCTTCCAAAGCGGATGACCATCATGAAACAGAATGAAAACATTGAAATTGCCCTGCAGGAGCGCATCAAGGAACTGAATTGTCTTTATGGCATGGCGCGCCTGGCCGAAAGCTGCCATGGCTCCATGGAGGAATTTCTGAAGTGTCTCGTCGATTTTCTGCCCTCGTCCTGGCGCTATGCGGAAGTTGCCTGTGCGAGGATTACGTTCAAAGGGAAAACATTTGAAAGCAAGGAGTTTGCATGGACGCAATGGAGACAGTCGGCTGCAATTCGTGTGAATGATGAAATTTCAGGTGATGTAACCATCATCTATATGCAGGAACGGCCCCTGGAGGACGAGGGGCCGTTTCTCAAGGAGGAAAGGATTTTATTGGAGGGCGTTGCCCAAAAGATCGGTGAGATTGCGGTCCGAATTCTGGCGGAGCAGGAACTTCAAGAAAACAATCGGCAGCTCCTTCTTGAAAGAAAGGCGCTGCAGGAAGCAAATACAGCCTTGCGACTTGTTCTTTCGAACATCGAAAATGAAAAAAAGCATATTTATGAAAATATTCAATTGAACATCGACAGGGTGATCATGCCGATCCTCCATGCCTTGGCACCTGCAGTATCGCGCAGCAAAATAAAATACTTGGAGTTACTAAGGACCAGCCTGGAAGAAATGGCAGCCCCCTTCATCAACCAGTCCTTGAAACATTTCAGTGTGCTGACCCCTGCGGAAGTCGATATCTGCAACATGATCCGGAACGGAATGCGTACCAAGGAAATCGCCAGCTTGCGCGGCGTCTCCACGGCAACGATCAATCGACATCGTGAAAACATTCGGAGAAAACTGAATCTCTCGAACAAGAAAATCAATCTGACGACTTTTCTGAAATCGAACGTTGGGCCTGTTCCTTCCCTTCTTTCTGGGAAAGACGAATGAAACAAGGAGGATCTATGATTACACGCAATCTTGGGAAATCAGGGATTTCCGTATCGGCCATCGGATTGGGCTGCATGGGTCTCTCCGAGTTTTATGGGCCGCCCGCGCAGGAGTCGGAGGCCATTCGTCTGCTCCACCGGGCGGTGGACCTGGGAGTGACCCACTTTGACACCGCGGAGATCTATGGCCAGGGGCGCAACGAGCAGTTGCTGGGCAAGGCGTTTGCGGGGCGCTGGGAGAAAATCGTGCTGGCCACCAAGTTCGGGCCCCAGAGGGATCCGGCCACGGGTGCCTTTCTGGGGGTGGACGGCTCCCCGGCCAATGTCCGCAGCTCCTGCGAAAAGAGCCTTCGGCGACTGGGCAAGGACAGGATCGACCTGTACTATCTCCACCGGGTGGATCCATCGACGCCGATCGAGGAGACGGTCGGCGAGATGGCGAAGCTGGTTCAGGAAGGCAAAATCGGGGCGGTCGGGCTGTCGGAGGCCTCGGCCGAGACGATCCGGCGGGCGCACACCGTTTTTCCCGTTGCCGCCCTTCAGACCGAGTATTCGATTTTCAGCCGGGATGTCGAGCGGGACATCCTCCCCACGTGCAAGGAGCTGAACATCAGCCTGGTCGCTTACTCGCCCCTGGGCCGGGGAATGCTGACGGGCCGCTATACCTCAGCCGGCGAGTTGCCCACCGGCGAGACGGATTACCGGGCCCAGATGCAGCCCCGATTCCAGCCGGGCAATATCGAGGCCAACCTCAAACTGGTGGAGGCCATCAAGGAAGTGGCCACGAGAACGGGATGCGCCGCGGCACAGGTTGCCCTGGCCTGGGTGCTCGGCCAGGGGGATCATGTTGTCGCCATTCCCGGCACCACCAGGCTCGCCAACCTGGAGACCAATCTGGGGGCGCTTGACTGCCGACTGACTGATGAAGACCGAAGTGTGCTCGATAGGCTGGCCGACAAAGTCCTGGGGGACCGGTACTCCCCCGGAGAGATGGCGGGGGTCAACCGATGAGCGTTCGGTGAGGGGCTGCCTTCCGTTGCCGCAGGACGGGGTTCCGTTGACACCTTGTGTCAAGACGGGAACAGAAGAATGCCATATGCCGGGATGACATCCAAATCATCGAAAATAAAACGCACCGTCCGATATGAATCGTTCGGATGGGATTGATAAAGGAGATATGCGCATGGACATGTGGAAGTTCTTTGACATCACGCATCGGGAGCAGATTCTCTGCAACCCGATGAGTCTTGAGAAACTGGAACAGTTGATCACGCTTCTGACTCTGAAACCCGGGGCACGCGTGCTCGATATCGCCACGGGAAAGGGCGAGTTTCTCATCCGGCTTGCAGAGCGAAACCGGGAAATGACAGGGACAGGAGTTGATTTCTCTCCCTTCTTCATTGCCGATGTCCGCAAGAGGCATCAAGAACGCGTTCCGGATTCCAAGCTGCATTTCCTGGAGATGGATGGGGCCGAGTATGTCCCGGAGACCTCGCAGAGCTTTGATCTGGCGGCCTGTATCGGTGCAAGCTGGATTTTTGGCGGGCATCGAGGGACGCTGAGCGCGCTGCAGAAGATGGCAGCCCCGGAAAGCTGGATCGTCGTGGGAGAGCCGTACTGGCGGCATGAACCGGAACAGGAGTACTTGGAAGCGATCGAAATGGCACGCAGCGACCTCGGAACACATGATCAGAATGCAGATGCCGGGCGAGAGCTCGGATTGGAGCTGGTCTACACGCTCGTGAGCAGCCAGGATGACTGGGATCGATATGAAGGATTGCAGTGGTATGCCGCGGAAACCTGGGCGAGTGATCATCGGGACGATCCGGACGTGGAGACCGTGCTGAAGCGAGTGCGTGACAGTAAGACCGCGTATCTGCGGTGGGGACGGGAAACGCTGGGGTGGGCGATTTATGTGTTCAAGAAGGGCGGGGTATAGCGCTTTTCTTGTCGGCTGACGCGCCTTATCGGGCATGCCCGGGACTCCTATACTCCAAACCGGTCAACGGCAGTATCTTGTGAATCATCGTACCAAAGAGAATCATTAATGAAATGGAGGACGCTGTAAGATGAACTATTCTTTCTTCAGGAAGAATGCAGAAAAAGTCAGGCAGGCGATGCAGAAAGAGGGAATCGATGTGTTGATCCTGACGCATCAGCAAAAGTACTCCTATGTTGCCGGAACGTTCCACAACGACTTCAACCTTGGGAACTGCCTGTTCGTGTGGGCAAAGGAAGAGCCCACGCTCCTCGTCTCGCTTGCGGAAATGGGAAGGCTCATGACGGAGGGGTACATCAAGGACATTCGCTTCTGGATGCCCGCGTATGCCGGCATCGAGCCCATCAGCTTTCTGGACACGGTTGTCACGATCCTTCGTGAGCGCGAATGCCACAACAAGGTGATTGCCGTGGAAATGCCGTCCATTGCCTACCTGATGTACGACCACCTCGCCAAAAACCTGCCCGATGCAACCATCGTGGACGGCGAAAAGATGATCAACGACGTCATGATGAAAAAGGATGAAGAGGAGCTGGCGCTGATTCGCCGCGCCTGCGGCATCGCCGATGCGGGCACCAGCAAAATCCTTGAAAACGTGCGGGTCGGAGTGACCGAGGCGGAGCTGATCGGCCATGCCGAGCTTGAAATGCGGCGGCTGGGCGCCTCCTATTACTACACGCCGAACCAGTGCCTCTTCACATCCCAGATGGGCTACGGCGATCACCTGCCGACCGACAGGATTCTCGTCAACGGAGACCGGATCTATTACGATCTGCATCCCGTCTGGGATGAATACCGCACGGACAGCTTCCGGACGCTTGCGTTTGGGAAACAGTCAAAGGATTACATGAAGATGGTCGATTTTATCAGGCCGGTCATCGAAGAATTGAACGGGATGTTTGTGCCCGGTGCGAGCACCAAGGAAATCGAGAAATGGTATATCAGCCGTCTCGCAGAGGGCGGCTATCCGGATTTCGGATCCGTTCCTCTCGGGCACGGCATCGGCACAGGCCATCTGCCTCCGACATTTTGCCACGACGACGACTACATCCTTGAAGAAAACGTCATGATCGTTCCCTGTGCACATATCTACGATTTCAAGACCAATTGCGGTGTCTTCGCCCTGGAATACGTCGTTTGCGTGAAACCGGGGAAAGCGGAGGTCTTTACGAAATACCCGCTTGATTTGATTACCATCGAATAGAGAGATTCAGCCCCACAGCCCATGCAGGACAAGTTTCTGCATGGGCGAATCCATTCCGGGGACATGACACCCATTAGTGTTTCCAGGTGTTGTGTCCCCGGCAAATTCTTCTGCGCAGACCCTTCCCTTCCAGTGAAAGTCCCCTTTTGTCTCCTTGCGGCGCCGGAGTGTGTCCACATCCTCCACCGCGAAACCCCGGTCGCCCTCAGTGGAAATCACGATTTTCAACGTCGTGTGAGCGGCAGGATCATGAACAAGAGACGATCGATGAGGGTGTAAATCATGACGAATCTTGTGACAAATGTTGTGACATCTTTCACCATGTACAATAGCTCATCATGCTGTATACATGTATTTTTCTTGTGACAAAATCGCTGACATATCTCTTGACGTCAAGGTCATGCCATGCTACGCATTCCCTGCCGGGTGGAACACGTTAGCTTGGCATCTTTTGTGACAGTATTCGAAGGCGTTTCACCTTAACATACTATTTACATACAGAATAATGGTGACAAAAACATGGACGAAAACACTGTCAGGAAAGTCATGACCTTCAAATCCGGCAATTTCGCATTCAGCTCGAAATATGACGCTCAAAAAATTAACCCCCTGATACTGGAGGGAAGAATGTCATATGAAGCAATCGCCGATCTGCCGATTCTTCCTGAATGGTCGACCTATCTGGAAGAGGAGTTGATCCGCAGATCGATATTCAGCACGGCTGCCATCGAAGGCAATCCATTAAAAGAAGAGGAAGTTGGAAAAATTATAAAAGATACAGCGAATGAGGGAAAGACGGGGCAAGCTGAAAAGGAAATAATAAATCTGAAGAATGCGTATTCCTATGTGAAGGAACATGATGCATCAGGCGATGCCGCTCAAATATCCGAAGATATCATCAGAGATCTTCATAAAATCATAACGGATGGGCTCGATTATCCGGATAACGTCCCAGGCAATTACAGAAACCACGTAGTGAAAGTCGGCGACAATGAACATGGTGGAATTTACACGCCGCCAAAGTGTTTGCCCGATATACAAAACTTAATGAAGGAATTCATCATATGGATCAACTCGGATCAAATCATGCAGTTGGATACGCTTGTGAGAGCCGCGTTGGCCCACTATCATTTAGGATTGATTCATCCTTTTGGCAATGGAAATGGAAGGACCATTCGGATTGTTGAGGCGATTATAATCAGAAAATCCGGCATTAAATACGTCCCAACCATGCTTTCAAATTACTACTACAGAAACATCGATAATTATTATTTAGCTTTTTCCCTGGCAAGAAAAAACTCCGATCAAGACATATCGGACTTTCTTACCTTCATGATGAATGGCGTTATTGAATCGCTTGCTGAAATCAAGCGTAACGTAACATTCTTGATTCAATTTCTCGTAATGAGGGATTACTATTCTTCTCTCAGGACCAGTAAAAGCATCACCCAGAGACAGCATGACCTGTTATCGATCATGTTGGATACCTTCAAAAGCGTATCCTTAAAAGATCTTTTCTCAGTTTCCCCATATAACGCACTATATCGGAATGTGAGCGAAAGAACGGCCAGGAGGGATCTAAGTAAATTGGTAGAGATGTCGGTTATGAAGCAAGAAGATGACGGCTCTTATAATCTGAATATTAGAACGCTCGGCTAAAAGACGCCGGCCCGCTCTTTGGCCTCCGTTGTCCACCATTCTCTACTTGGAAAGTGCAATCGTTTCCGATTTGAAATTTTGATAAATTCTCATTTTTTCTGCTGTAAATTTCAAAACGCAATAATCAGGATCCGTAACACCAAGAGGATAATACAAATCATCACCGTCTCGCCAAATCATCTTCTTTGTTTTCTGATCCGTTAGAACCTTCATCTTGCCGATCAGCATGACACCACGGAAAAACCGTCTGTCATAAAAATAAATGCAAGCCTTATCATTTGCTCGATACTGCTTCACGCGCATCGACGATGTATTGGTTGTGAAATAAAATTCTTTAAGTCCTACCCTTTTTCTTGGCGACAACATGGCCTTGGTATTCGGAAAGCCCGATTCATCGACTGAACTGATGATCGAGACTCCCGCTTTATCAATCAATTTTTCAATCGTTTCATTGGACATTGTCATTGGTGGCCTCCTTGAATTTGATCGTCAAATGGCAGCTTGGCCAAATTAATCGTCCAGCAGTTGTAGAAGCAGTCTCTTTAAATCCTTTTTTCTCTTCCCACCAGTTATCAATCGTAGTCGAGAAGACCCATGTGATAGATCAGCTTCCACTCATCGCCGATCTTCGTGTATCCCTTGCATGCCCTTCCCTTCCAGTGAAAGTCCTCCTTCGTCTCCTTGTGGCGCCAGAGCGTATCCACATCCACCACCGCAAAAGCTCCGTCGCCCTCGGTGGACATCAGCATTTTCAAAGTCTTGCGATGGTTGTGGATCAGTTCGCACGTGTCGAAAAGATCCGTTTATGATCTCAGTGTACCGCTCATTTCGCGCCTTTTATATTAGAGGTTAAGCATACGTTTAAACTGATATGCATTCATTGTGGCTTTGCCTTTCCCACCACGAATAACGCCAACAATACCCCAATCAGGCTGATTTGCATTCTGTTTGTTCTTTAGTTCAGGATTCTTGTAATAAGCAGATTGAATAAGAAATTTTTCCAAGTCATTAATCTGCTTTGATGGAATTTTTTTCAGGTTCGATGGCTTCGCTACGAAAAACATAACAGGCTTACCTTTTCTGCCCTTAAAAATTACTTCGTTATAATGAGTAAGTTTCGTTTGATGCAATGCTTCTTGCTTAAATTTCTTTGATGCTTTGCCCACATACCAAGGAGTAAAACCCTTCCCAACCTTTAACCCAAAAATATAGCATCCTTGCTTCATTGCAACTTGTTCAACTTCTTGTTGATCCCAGAATGATTTTGAATTCTCTTTCGTTATCTGTTTGGACGTACCTTTAGCGAGTTTTTCATGGGGAATTTCATACGGTCCGAATACAATTAGCGATGTTTGCTTGATGGTCATTTAGATCCTCCGTTTTCTGAGAAGTCTGTTATACTAAATTATTTATTTGTTTCAAAATAAATCAGAATCATTATGTTAAATGATTTGATGCGTCCATATGTTTTAGATTAAGGCATTCTTCTGCACATATACCAGGGGGGGGGTCTTTAAATTCCTGAACAGGCTTTTTCCCCATTTGATATGATTTAATACCTTTGCGTGCCTGAACTATCTTTAGGACGGGAAGGGCTACTACCTGTGTTGTAAACAATTGACTCCCATCGTGGGAATACAGGGTGCGTCGGTGAGATTCGAAGTAAGGAGAGACAGCAACCGAACCTCCGTAATAGCCTGTGTTGCATACAATAACATTACAGAATATTGTACGAGAAAGGGAATCTGCAAGGGATTTGAACATACGAAGATCTTTATTATACGCAAGGACGAACAAGTGCTCGATTTGTCCCCTGTACATCAACGCGCGTTCTAGGTCCATAAAATCATAGCAAATACTCATCCCAAGTCGTCCATATTGTGCGCAATCCATGACATATACATTTTGATCTCCAACAAATGTCCAAGAAGGTTTCATATTTTGTAGATTGCTTTTCTCCTTTGGCGAAGGGTAAGTCTTTCCAAATAAAATACGACTGCAAGAGCGAGAAGAATAATCTCTAAAAAATCCTTTTGGCACGAAGATAATTCCCTGATTCTTCGCGGTTCTTGTGGCACTGTCTAGAGTGTAATCGATGCCAACTAATGCTATCACATTCAATGCACACACCAAGCGCTCAAAATCATCCAGTCGTGTATGTGGCAGTGACAATTCCGGAAAGACAATGATTCTGGGCACTAATCCATCATCTTGAAAATTTCGCATTGCTTTGCAAATTTCTAACCAAACATACTCGTCCTGTTCTGTTGTCATTTTCGGAACCGCAGAATCAATGTTCCAAGCGCTATTGGCATCTAATGTTGTTTGTGCTATTCCGACTAAAAGTGCATCTTCAAATTCTTGGTTCATTTACTCCAACCTCCCTTTAAATACTTCGCTCCAATTTGGATCTGTTAATTGACGGACATTGATAGGCGTTAACTGTCTGGCCCTATGCCGAAGTGTTGATAATTGGCAATTTTTTAATACTTCTTGGCAAACACTTAAGACCACGGCCACTTCTCTTGCAGTTATTAATGGGTATGGATCAAGAAGTCTGTCATCATCGATAGGACCCTTCTGTTGACGAGTACTAAGAATCATGTTTTCCGTCGATCTCGATAACAGGCAACTTTGTAGGACCCCAAGCGTCCATGATGAACATGTCATCTCTGATAACAAGAGCCTAGGGAGCATGATAAGTACGTCAGAATGGCCCGGACCATTCCATATCGACGGCAATTCAAAGCTTTTCTTTAGTAAACCATAGAGTAAGAGACCAAGACCACGAGTTGGGTTGAGAGACGAAAAGAGAAGATCTTGACTATTCAAAAGGGGTGTATATCGGATGTCGCTAATGCGTTCTGATTTACTAACATAGATAATACTGGGATCATTATTTTTTCCTCTCACACACTCTTCCCATTTCTCCCAAGTTAATTCTTTTTCATGTCTATCGTCCCAAAGCCATGATCTTGGAATCCTGAAGTTTGCTGGGTGTATCCATGTCTGAATACCCCCGCTCGATCTAGCTGTATTTATGTATTTACTGAATATTGGTGCTTTGCTCAGAATTTCAGCAGCTTGCCTGGTAATCTCGATCGCAGTCCATTCACTGGTTCTTGGATCGGCTGTGTCTTCTCCATGCAATGTCTTTATGTACTCACACCATTCATAGAGTGATACTGTGTCCTTCTTCTCTTTAGTTAAGCAACCATGAACTCTTGCAATCTCTCTTTTACTTTTAATACTTTCCAGATAGGATATTGAGTCTGCTCTATCACGTAATGCGTCATACCACCAGCCAGATTGCATGCCTGGCCTCCGTGCGGTTGTCTCATTCAAGACCATGTATTCGAGAATAAGTGTTGGAACGTCATGTGGGAAGAAGCGCCAGAAAGCAGCAGATTCATGTGATGGCTTAAGGGATCTTCCAAGCGCCTTTACCAATCCATCCGCCCGTGACTTAAGATCGCGCAAGGTCATCCTGCCTGCCCACCAAGCCCAATGAACAGGATTATATCCCAGAATATTTTCGTCCTGAATGCTCCTCTTGCCCATATTCACAATTCTCTCAGGGAAAGATATCTGTCCCGAATTCTTTTCATTAGATTCCTGTTTCAGTACCAGTTTCGCGCAGTAAATACCGAAACTATAATGCTGCCACGCCATTCGTAAATACCAGCGTGTGTTATTATTAGATGGTTGTTCAATGTGTGTTTTACAAATATCCTCCATGAATTCTCTTGCGGCTTGTCTTCGCCATTCAGCTATATCTTTGCCCCGAAATATTCGAGATGCGATGATGACCTGTGTCCCCAGTAAGCCGAGAATATTTGCCTGTAGATACTCTGCAGCTAACGGGTTTGTTTTGCGCTCTCGCTTGATATCCCTCAGTAGATCAGCGAGACCTCTAACGCCAGTTAGGCGGCACATAAGAAGCGCTCGTGTCCATAGCCGAATTCGATCTGGTCGCTCCCTAAGTACTTTCCGCAATAACTGAAATACCCTGTTAACTTCACGGTCTCGCTCTTTTTTTTGTAAATTTATATCCTTCTTCAGTTTTTTCAATTCTAAATTAACTTGCGATCGTCCGAACTTATCAAGATCATCTCGACTAAGTTTGTCCTTTAGTAATTTTTGTTTACAACTTGATTGAACTCGAGCAGAGTCTCTTGAAAGTCGACATTCTGCGATTCGAGTTAATCGCATAGCTGCAAACGATAAGCGTGTTCTTGTGGGAATTTCGTCTTCGGGCAGATCAACTAGCAATAAATGCTCTAGTTGATCCGTCAATGCCTCCAGTTCTCCCTGCTCAAGCAGGTTGAAATCTGTCCGGGCTATCCCGGACACTAAAGCCAATGTTTTTGTCATAAGTGGCGACGGAAACTGAGGATCCAAGCGACATTTCTTCTCCGCCTCCATTTTTGTACTAGATATTAACTCTTCACATTCTAATTTATTTTCACATGTGCTTAGATATTGAGCTAATTCCTTTGGCTCAACTTTTTCCAAATTAATATTAGTACCTATCTTGCTTTGTTCTAAGATAGTTTTATAGCAGTTCAGCCAATTAATAATGTCATCAAATCTGTAGCCAATAATTATGTGATCGTCAACAAATCTAAAATGTGCAATATTATGATTAGCAAGCTTCTTTGCCGCTTGTTGATCTACGTGTATCATTCCAGCATTTGCTAGAAAACCAGCTACATATAGTCCTGTCGGTATGTTTATATAGGTTCTTTGGTTAGGTTGTATGTCCATTTTCTTCAGATCAGCTTCTGACCAATCCTCATTATTCAAGGGGAACGTCATCATTGATTTAAGTAGTCGGAAGGCATCGTCTTGCCAATCAGTTGGGATATTGTTTACGATGTTATTTAACACAATCTCAAAATTCATTTTTGGGTAAAACTTCTCCAAGTCAATACTACACCAATATAATTCCTCGTTGCCGAATTTCTGCTTTCTATTTTGCCAATATTCCTTTGATACAAAAGGACATTTGTGCTCTATTGTTAGACGTTCCTGGATTTCCGACTCATCCAATGTTTGTTCATCTATCTCGGGCAATTTATCAACTTTCGTCATAGCTCTGGTGGCCAAGTAGACGTGTCTTCGAAAGAGAGGCCAACTTTGCCTAAATGGAAGATATAGTTTGCCAGATGCATGTCTATAATGACCGAACTTCCTGTGCTTCTTTCCACTTTTATCTTTTTCTATCCAGATTGTCCTATAAAGTCTGTTTCCGTAACTCCATATGGGCATTATTCTATCAACATGGGGCCCAATAATATTTACGACTGCTGTCCACGCCACTTGGTCGCGAATTGCTATCTGGAATACTTGACGTATTTGTGGGGTTCCATCTTCCTTATTCTTTTTTGGAAAAGGCATCGGCCTGATCGGAGTAATTTTATATCGACCTTTAAGAATTTCCGTAGCGATACTGTTAAGGTTTTCTTCCAACTGTAATTCAAATTTAGCAAATTCAAGCTCATCATACCAAATGTCTCCAGGCACAGCCTCTCGTCTAACTTTCTCCCAAGCCCAACGAAGGTTTAATTGATCTGACACATCATCTATTAAATGTCCCACGAGTTCTCCTCCGCTTCATCTCTGCAATCAAGTCCGACACGTCTTTCCCCAGTGGTAAACTAACTCTATAAACAGCTTTGCAACGTTTCTTAAACATTTTAGAAATTGTCTCAAAGAATATTTCACCTCCACTATCTCCATCTGGCAAAATTACGATGTCGTATCGCATGAAAAGATCAAGCCATTCTTCACGAAAAGAGCTGGCCCCAAGAACTGCCACAGATGCTAATCCAAGCGACTCTATCGCAATTGCGTCAGTTATACCTTCGCATATATGAATTGTTGAACCAACTTTCAGAGAATTAAGGCGCTGGAGATTAAATATCGGTTTGCTTATTCCCCTTGGATTCAGGTACTTAGAATTCCCCTCAAATAAACGTCCCTGAATATAGACTACTTTACCATCATGAATAAAAGGAAAAAGAACCGAGTATGATGTCCATATCAGACGTTCAGGGAAACCATTTTCACCCCAAGCCAAGCCACTACGATATACTCTCTCTAGTCCCCATTGCTGTTTCATCTTACTAAGCAGGTTAGAGGGACTTCTCATTTCTCGGACGCCGAAATGCGTAGCGTTATCTGAAGAAATGCCATGGTCACTGAGATACTTAAGTCCCAAGGCATTTTTCACGGAAGAGCACTCATTGATCACCCAGTCATAGATTTCTGGGTCAGAATAAAAAGCCTTCTCTTTATCAGATTCTTCCGGCGCAACTATTCGCGTTACTAACGATTTCCCTTCATAGTTATTTCTGGAATTCTTCTTATTATAATTGTCTTTATAATCCGTTGTGTACAGAAGATAGTTCTGTTTAAACCATTCTAATGCTACTTTAAAGTCACAATCCAATGCTTGCATTACGAGGTTTATAACGTCCCCTCCCTGACCACATCCAAAGCACTTCCAAATATTCTTGCTCGGCATGAAAGACAAACTGGGCGTCAGCTTATCATGTCCTCGGAAACACATTGCTTTCCTGCCGCGGATCTGAATCCCCAATTTTTCCGCGACAAGAAGTATTGGTATTTGCTTAATTTCAAAAAGTATATATCTGTCCTTCATAGGATCTTCCAATACAATATTCATTAAGACTCAGTATTCCCCGTGTCACATCACAAATAAAAACCCCACCTCTCATCCAAGAAGTGGGGTTTCTATTTATCTGCTCATCTTTCAGTACCGGTTCTTTTGAAACGGTTTATGTATCTGGAACGTTTATCTTATGGTCTTTCTGCTCCCGTGTTTTTGGAAATTTGGAGGTCACTATATCGCTTGAAACGGAGAAGTCAAGCGTTTTGAGCGGCAACCTGATAATATCATGCTATTTATAACCATAATCGAATAAGGATTTGTTTTGTGAATTTGACAGGAAGTAATGCTGGATTCAGTGCGTGGAAACAGGAATTGGAATATCCGGGGCTGGGCCGACATCGGATATGCCTTGTCGACCCAGCCCTTCGGACAGGTTTCCGATCTTGGCTTCTTGAACTAAACCGCAAACCCCTCGTCCGGGATGTCGATCGGGGAGAGGTCCTCGCTCTTGATGGCCTTCATGCCGGCGGCGACTTCCGGGAGGATGTGCTTGATGAAATAGCGGCAGGCGGCGATTTTCCCGGTGTAGAAGGCGGCTTCCGAGTCTTCCGCAGAAAGCGCTTTCAGGGCGGCCTTGTCGTCCGCATCGACTCCCTTCTGCGCGCAGATCTTCTCGAGGGCCTCCCGGGCCACGCGGGCCTGCCAGAGCAGGAGCCATCCGAAGACGGCCTTTCCCATCATGGTGAGGAACGTGTAGGCGTTCGAGACGGGGATCATGAATTTCCCGCTGGAGGCGCTGCCCGCGAAGAACATGCCCGCCTCGGCCAGGGTGTTGGCGGCCTCCTGCACGTCCGCGGCCAGGTCCCCTACCCCCTTTGCGGCAGCGCACTCCTGGATCGTCTTCTGCATCTCCCCCAGGAGCTTCATGAAGTAGAGGCCCTTCTTCATGCCGAGCTTCCGCCCCACCAGGTCGAGGGCCTGGATGCCGTTGGCGCCCTCGTAGATGGAGGTCGGCTTCACGTCGCGGAGGAACTGCTCGACGGGATACTCGTTGCAGCAGCCGTACCCGCCGTACACCTGGATGGCCGTCTCGCAGATCCGGAAGGCCAGGTCCGAGCAGTAGGCCTTGCAGACGGGCGTCAGCACCTCGATGATGCCGCGACAGGTGTCTTTCACGGCGGCGTCGGCGGTGCTCTCCATGACGTCGACGCACCAGGCCGTGTAATAGGAGAGCGCCCGCATGCCTTCCACGTGGGCCTTCATCCACAGGAGCATCCGCCGGACGTCGGGATGGCGGATGATCGGCACCCTCGGGGCCAGGGGGTTTTTCATCTCCTCCAGGGCGGACCCCTGGAGGCGCTCCTTCGCATAGGCGAGGGCGTGCAGGTAGGCGATGGAGGCGCTGCCCAGGGACTCGACGGCCACGAAGATCCGGGCCTCGTTCATCATCTGGAACATGATCCGGATCCCCTGCCGCTCCTCCCCCAGGAGCTCGGCGTAGCAGGCCCCGTTCTCGCCGAAGCTCATCTGGCAGGTGGCGCTCCCGTTCAGCCCGATCTTGTGCTCGATACCGGGGATGGTGTAGTCGTTGCGCCTCCCCAGGGAGCCGTCATCGTTGACGATGTACTTGGGCACCAGGAAGATGGAGATGCCCTCCGTCCCCGGGGGATCGCCCTCGATCCGCGCCAGCACGGGGCTGATGACGTTTTCCGTCAGGTCCTGGTCCCCGCCGGTGATGAACTGCTTCGTCCCCTCCAGGAGGAACGTGCCGTCGGGCTGCCGGATGGCCTTCGTCCGGATGTTGCTGAGGTCGGTCCCGGCGCCGGGTTCCGTCAGGCACATGTTGCCGCCCCACACGCACTCGTACATCTTCTGCATGTATTTGCGCTTCTGGGCCTCCGTGCCGTACGCCTCGATCAGGTGGGCGGCCCCGGCGGTCAGGAAGGCGTAGCCGACGAGGCTGAAGTTGTGCATGAACCACTCCTCGGTCATCATGCCGATGATGAGGGGGAATCCCTGGCCGCCGGCCTCGGGGGACACGCTGACGGTCGTCCAGCCGCCCTCCCGGAAGATGCGGAAATTGCGGTGGAAGCACTTCGGAACGAGGACGTTGCCGTTCTCGACGCGGCACCCTTCCCGGTCGCCCTCGACCAGGACCGGGAAGACGACCTCCTCCGCCATCTTCCTCGCCCCGTCCAGGACCATGTCGCACATGTCGCGGGAATAGTCGCCGAAGTGCTCCGTCTTGAACAGGTTCTCTATCTTGAGCATTTCATACATCACGAATTTCTGGTCTCTTTCGTCGCAAATCAGGCTGCCCATCGTCGTTGATTCTCCTTGTTTTTGTCGTTCTGGAAGGTCCTGGTCGATCCGCCCTACATCATGGTCCTCAGCTCCCGCTTGAGGATCTTGCCGACGCCGCTCAGGGGAAGCTGGTCCATGAACTGGATGACCTTCGGCACCTTGTACGGCGCCACGTTCTCCTTCAGGAAATTCAGGATCTTCTCCTTCTCGGCGTCGGTCTTCTCAATGCCGGGCTTCAGCATGACCGCCAGGGCGACGCGCTCGGACCCCGGGCGCGACGGATCGGGGATGCCGATGGCCGCTGCCATCTCGACGTCGGGATGCAGGGCCAAGAGATCATCCAGCTCCCGGGTGAAGACCTTGAAGCCGGAGACGATGACCATGTCCTTCACGCGGTCCACGATGTAGAAATACCCATCCTCGTCCATGGTCGCGATGTCACCCGTGTATATCCAGCCGTCCCGGAGGGTGCGGGCGGTTTCTTCCGGATTCATGTAGTAGCCCGTCATGATTTGGGGGCCGCGGATGATGATTTCCCCCGGCTCGCCCGGCTTTGCGAGCTGACCCGTCTCGGGATCGACGAGCTTGAACTCCGTGTCGGACATGGGGATGCCGATGGAGGAGGGCTTCTTCTTCCCGTAGCGGGGATTGAAGCAGGTGACCATCGATTCGGTCATCCCGTAGAGCTCGATCAGCTTGTTCTCCCCGACGATGTTCTCCAACTCCCGGATCTTCTCCCCCGGGAAGGGGGCGGCCACGCTCAGGCAGAACTTGAGCCCGCTCATGTCGACCTTCCTGAACTCTGGATTCTTGATGAGCTCGAAATAGACCGTGGGAACGTGGGTCATGAACGTGGGCCTGTAGGCCTTCAGCGCCTGGATCATGAAATTGGAGTCCCGGGGATTGGGCACGCAGACCTGCGTGATGCCCGAGGTGATCGAGACGCCGCCCAGGGTCAGGCCGGCGATGTGGAACAGGGGGAAGGCCGACAGGGCGATGTCGTCGGGCCGGATGTCGATCCACGTCAGGAGCTGCTGGCGGTTGTACATGTAGCTGCGCTGGGTCAGGACCGCGCCCCTGGACTGTCCCGTGGTCCCGCCGGTGTACATCATGAAGATGGTGTCGTCCATGGTGCGACGGACGGCCACCGGGTCGGCCGGCATCGAATCGACGGCCTCCATGAACCGGACAACCGTCTTGCCCGGCAGGGGGCCGATCGGCGCCGTGGGGATCTTCTTCAGGAGCTTCCCCAGCACCTTCTTCACGCCAGGGAGGAAATCGGCGACCTCGGTGACGAGGACGCTCTTGAACGGGGCCTTATCGGCCACCTCCGCGACCTTGTCGAACAGGAGGTCCACGGTGATCACGGCCTTGGCCCGCGAATCGTTCAGGTGGTGCTCCATCTCGTGGGGCGTCAGGAGCGGGCTCAGGCCGGTGGAGACGCAACCCGCCTTCTGCACGGCGATGATGGCGATGAAATGGGCCGGGAGGTTCGGCAGGTGAAGCCCCACGACGTCGTCGGGCTTCAGGCCGATCTTCTGGAAATACCGGGCGAGCCGGTTGGACAGGAGGTCGATCTCGCGATAGGTGATGGATTTCCCCATGTAATGCAGGGCCGTCTTGTCCGGGTACCGGTCGGCCACGACCCTGAACTGTTCCGCGAATGTCCTGTCCTCATACTTCAACGACGGGGGGACATTCCTGTCATAACTCTTCAACCATGGCTTTTCCGCGTAAACATCACTCATAGACACCCCTCCTTATTCTGTTCATGGCAATGCCCGGCGGACGAAAACAACTCTGTCTTCGTTCGACGCTCGCTGTATACGTTATCGATCTGGGATTATTTTTTGCTCCTTGACTGGATGAATTTGATCACGGCCTCCTGGTGCTCAGTGCTCCGGATCCGCTCCGTCTGCCTCTCGGCCTCCCAGGCCAGGACCTCCTCCAGGGACATGTCGTGGCTCTTGTCCAGCCCCTTCTTGATCAGGGTCATGGCGGTGGGGGCTTTCCGTGCCAGCGTCCCGGCCAGGGCGGTAACCGCCCCGTCGAGCTCCTCATCCGGCAGGGACTTGTAGATCAGGCCGATGGAGGCGGCGTCCCGGCCGCTGAGCCTGTCTCCCAGCATGGCCAGCTCCCGGGCCTTGGCCAGCCCGACCAGCCGGGGCAGGAAATACGTCCCCCCCAGGTCCGTCATCAGCCCGATGTGAATGAACGGCTGGATGAACTTCGCCTCGTGAGCCGCCAGGACGAAATCGCCGGACAGGGCGAGGTTGGCGCCTCCGCCCACGGCCATCCCCCGCACCTTGCTGATGACGGGCTGCCTCAGTTCCCGGACGGTCTGCACCCACCGGCCGAGGCGCTTCATGATCTCGTGCAGGTCGTCGTGGCTCAGCGAGTAGTTGCGTGGCGAGAGCTCCGCCCCCGACGAGAAGTTGCCGCCGGCGCCCTGAAGGACGATCACGTTCACGTCCTCGTCCCGGCCGATGCGGTCGAGGGCCTCCTGGAAGTCGTCGAGCATCTGTTCGCTGAAAGCGTTCATCACGTCGGGACGGTTCAGGGTCAGGGTGCAGACACGGTTCCGGACATCGACAAGGACGGTCTTTTCCATAGGATCTCCCCCCTTTTGAGATGAATGAACAGTCCGGCCTGCTGAAAAGCAGATTGACAGGCGTGTAACCACTGGTTACAGTAGAGAACACACGACAGGAAAGCAAGCCTTTTTCGTCGCCGGAAGCCGTCGTTTTCAGGATCCGCCCCGGAATCGACTCCTTCCGGTGGACATATCGTCCGTCATCGCGATAGGTTGAAGGCGGTTTTCGTCCCGACGTCAGGACCGGGAAGAGAGGAACCCCATGGAAGAGAACACCACGTTTGCCGATCTCAAGAGCGAGGCGATCCTTGCCCGCCGGGAGCTGATCGTTGAGGCCGCGGAGCGCGTGTTCGCCGTGAAGCCCTTCCACAGGGTCAGCATCCGGGACATCGCCCAGGAGGCGGGCATCTCGCACGCCTTGATCTACCGGTATTTCCCGGACCAGCAGTCGATCTTCGTGGAGGCTTTCATCCGGGGCGCCGAGGAAATCGGCGGGGTCATCGAGCGGCTCATCGACGAGAGCGAGACGCCGGACATCGCGAAGATCAGCGACGCCTTTCTCTCCTATTGCATCGACAACGACCAGTACCTGAGAATGCTGACCCACTTCATGCTCGACGGCGAGCTTTCCGCGGAGAAAGTCGAGAAGATCAACGCGGCGGAGCGCCGGTTCTTCGACCAGTTCGACAGGCTTTTCCGGAAATTGAAGAAGCCGGAGCCCGTGCGGCCCCTCTCCCATGCTTTCTTCGCGGCCCTGAACGGGGTCCTGATCACCTTCCGGAACTACCCCGGCCGCACGCCCGAAGAAGTGAAACAGCACATGCTGAACGTCGGCCGGATGATCGATCGGGGCTTCAGCGATTCCAGGAAATAAGAAGGGTGGGGCCGGGTGCTCCGTTCGGAACGTTCACGGAACACCCGGAGTGGGGGGATGCTGTTTTAATGCTTGTGGGGGGCTGTTCTCAAAGACCCATCATCCGGCCGACGATCACCTTCATGACTTCCGTGGTGCCGGCGAAGATGGGGATGACGCGCACGTCCCGGGCGAAGCGGCAGATGGGGTATTCCTCCATGTAGCCGTATCCGCCGTGGAGCTGGACGCAGTCGTAGGCCACCCGGTTGGCCATCTCGGAGATCCAGTATTTGGCCATGGAGACCTGCTTGACGATGTCCTTCTTGGCGATGAAGTCGGCGATCAGGGAGTTCAGGAAGGTCCGGCCGATCTCGACCTCCGTGGCCATCTCCACGATCTTGAAGGTGTTGTGCTGGAACGAGCTGACGGGCTTCCCGAAGATCGTCCGCTCTTTGCAGTACTTGACCGTCATGTCCAGCATCGCCTCGGCCATGGCCTGCGCCATGATGCTCACCACCAGCCGCTCCCCCTGGAGCTTCTGCATCAGGTAGTAGAACCCCTGCCCTTCCTTCCCCAGGAGGTTCCCGACGGGCACCCGGCAGTCCTCGAAGTTCAGCTCCGCCGTGTCCTGGCTGTGGAAACCCATCTTCTTCAGCTTCCGTCCCCGGGTGAAGCCGGGGGTGCCGTCCTCCACACAGATCAGGCTGATGCCCTTGAAGGGCGGACTGGCCTTCGTGTCCGTCTTGGCCGCCACGATGACGAGGTCGCAGTGGATGCCGATGGAGATGAAGGTGGTCTTCGCCCCGTTGATGACGTAGTGATCGCCGTCCCGGACGGCGGTGGTGCGGATCGAGGCCAGGTCCGAGCCGGTGCCCGGCTCCGTCATGGCGACGGCGGTGATGATGTCCCCGGAGGCGCAGCCGGGGAGCCATTTCTGCTTCTGCTCCTCGTTCCCGAAGGTGTGGATGTAGGGAACGATGATGTCGCTGTGGAGGCCCGCCAGGAGGCCGTGGGCGCCGATGTAGGACAGCTCTTCATTGATGATGACGGAGTATTCGAATCCGCCGCCGGCGCCGCCGTACTCCTCTTCCAGCCAGGGGCAGAGGAAACCGTTCTCGCCCATCTTCTTCCACACCGCCTTGGGGACGATGCCTGCCTCTTCCCATTCCTCCAGGTATGGAATCACTTCCTTCGCCAGGAATTTCTTGAAGGTATCCCGGAAAATCTCGTGCTCTTCCTGAAAAATCTTCTGCGTCATTCGATTCCCCTTTCGTTATTAGATAACGCCTGAATGCAAGAACGACCGTCGTTGCCGCGGCCCCCGGCATTCCCCGGGGACCGCTTGCCCGGGGATGCTCAGACCCTGATGATAATCGCCTCGCCCTGGGCAAGACCGCCGCAGATGGCTGCAACACCATAGCCGCCTCCCCGCCTGGCCAGCTCGTAGGCCATGGTCATGGTGATCCGGGCCGCACTGGCTCCGACGGGATGACCCATGGCGATGGCGCCGCCGTTGACGTTGGTCTTGTCCAGCAACTGCTTCCACACCTTCTCGTCGCCCCCGGCCAGGAGCTTCGTTGAGACGAGGGGCATGGCGGCGAAGGCCTCGTTGATCTCGATCAGGTCCATTTGGCCGATGGTCATGCCGGCTCTTTTCAGGGCCTTCTCGATCGTCTGTGCGGGGATGGTGGCGATCCCCCGGGGGTCGGTCGCCGAACTGACGGTCGCCACGATCGTCGCCAGCGGCTTCAGCCCCAGCTCCTTCGCCCGGCTCGCGGTCATCATGATGATGGCGCTGGCACCGGCGCTGAGGGGCGGGGCGTTCCCCGCCGTGACGGTGGGGCTGCCGTAGATCGGCTTCAGCTTCGCCAGGGCTTCCAGGGTGGTCTTCCGGGGGGATTCGTCCTTGTCGATGACAATGGGATCCCCCTTCTTCTGCGGGATGACCACCGGGATGATCTCCTCGCCAACCTTGATTTTTCCTGCGGCGAAGGCCAGGGCGTATTTTTCCTGGCTGCCCTGCGCCCAGGCATCCTGCATCTCCCGCGTGACGCCGTGCTCGACGGCCACTTCTCCCGCGTCCAGGGCGACGGAGTTGAACCCCTTGGACTTGTAGCCCAGTTCGAAGAGGCAATCAATCAGCTTGATGTGGCCGAGCCGCTTCCCGCTCCGGAGGCCCGGGGCGAGGTGCGGCGTCCGCGGCATGTTCTCGGAGCCTACTGCCATGGCCGTCCGGGCTTCTCCGGCCCGGATGGACATGACGCCGAGACGCAGGGCGGTAAGGGATGAGCAGCAGGCCCGGTCCAGCGAGACGGAGTTGTTCTCCGCTGGGAAACCCGCCAGAAGCGTGGCCTGCCGCCCCGGGACGTCCGTCTCGAGGGCGTATTCCGCCGGGATGCAGCTTCCGTAGTAGAGATCATCCACTTCGTCCGGCTTGATTCCCACCCGCCGGAGGGCTTCCTTCATCACGATCACCCCCAGGTCGATGCTGGGGATGTCGGCCATGGCCGATTCGAATCGGCTGAAGGGCGTTCGTACTGCACTGACAATGACAATATCTTCCTGATTCGACATTCTGTTTTCTCCTTTTTTAACGTCAAAGACACCCCTTCGATCTTTCTTCCTATTTCGCGGCCATCCGGATCGCGCCGTCCAGGCGGATCACTTCGCCGTTCAGCATCGGATTCTCGATGATCTGCCGGCACAGCATGGCGAACTCCGAGGGCTCGCCGAGCCGCGACGGAAATGGAACCATCGCCCCCAGCGCATCGCGGGCGGCCTGCGGCAGGATCGCCAGCATCGGCGTATTGAAGAGCCCCGGGGCGATCGTCATGACGCGAACGCCGTAACCGGCGCATTCCCGGGCCAGGGGCAGGGTCATGCCGACGACACCCGCCTTGGAGGCGCTGTAGGCCGGCTGGCCGATCTGGCCGTCGAAGGCCGCGGCCGATGCCGTGTTGATGACGACCCCCTTCTCGCCATCCTTGCCGGGCTCGTTCTTGACCATCTGCTCGACAGCCAGTCGGATCACATTAAAGGTTCCCACCAGGTTGATCTGCACGACCCGGTTGAAGAACGAGAGCGCCATGGGGCCTTTCTTGGAGAGGAGCTTCGCGGGATCGCCCACGCCGGCGCAGTTGATGGCGGCGTTGATCCCGCCGAAGGCGGCCATCGTCTTCGCGACGGCGGCCTGCACACTTTCTTCGTTGGTCACGTCCGTGGAGCAGAAGATGACATTGCCTCCCAGTTCGGCGATCAGCTTTTCCGCCCGGTCCTGCTGCAGGTCGAAGATTGCGGCCTTGCCGCCCCCTGCGACGATCATGCGGACGCACGCTTCCCCCAGTCCCGACGCTCCGCCGGTAACCACTGCCTTGATTTCCTTCAGGTTCACGGGTTTCTCCTTTCTTCCCTCTTTATTTGCTCATGTAGAAATTCTTCTTCAGGCTGTTCCGCAGCTCACCGCGCAGGTCGGGATGGGCGATGTTGATCAGGGCCTCGCCCCGCTCGCGCCTCGTCTTGTAGCGGATATCGGCGATGCCGTACTCCGTCACGACGTACTGGGCGTAGAACCTCGGGACGCTGACGGGCGTGCCGGGGGGCAGCTCCGGCATGATCGCCGAGACGAACGAGCCGTCCTTCAGCTTCCGGGACGAGTAGAGCATGGTGATCCCCCGGCCTCCCTCGGAATAGAAGGTGCCCACCATGAAGTCGAGCTGCCCGCCGACGCCGCTCACCATGCGGTGGCCGATTCCCTCCGAGGCGATCTGGCCGCTCATGTCCACCATCATGGCCATGTTCATGGCGACCATGTTGGGATGCTGGGCGATGAAGGCGGGGCTGTTGGTGTAGGAGGACGGGTAGAACTCGCAGACGGGGTTCTCGTGGACGTAGTCGTACATGGACTGGTCGCCCATACAGAAGGTCGCTACGGTGACGCCCTTGTGGAAGGGCTTCTTCGCGTTCGTCACAATGCCCTTTTCCACGAGCTGCGGCAGGCCGATGGGGAACATCTCCGTCAGGACGCCCAGGTCGTGCTTGCCTTCCAGGCCCGCCACGACGGCCTCCGGGATGGCGCCGATGCCCATCTGGATCGTGTCGCCGTTCTTGAGCAGCTCCAGGGCATAATCCCCGATCTTCTTCTCCCGCTCCCCCGGCGTGGCCCGGCCGACCTTGGGGATGGGTGTCGAGTTCTCCACGAAGACGTCGAACTCGGAGACATTCATCCAGTTGTTGCCGTAGATCGTCGGCATCTGGTCGTTGACTTCGGCGATCGCCAGCCGCAGCTTCCCTTCCGCGCGCCCCTTCCGGATGGCCTCCATGGTGTAAAAGTTCGTGAGGCCGAGATTGATGAACCCCTGGGAATTGGGCGGCGTCGTCATGCAGATGAAGACGTCGGAGCGCTTCGCATACTTGTCGCCGCCCTCGGAGCTCATGAGGGGAAGGTAATCCGGCAGGCGGGACTCGATGATTTTCCGGCTGGCTCCCGTTCCGAAGGACGGGTCGAAGTTGATGTGGCCGTCCAGGCCTTTCATGAACTCGAGGTCGTAGAGCCTCGAAGGACGGACGGCGACGGAATCGCAGATCCGCACCCCTTTCAGCTCTTTCCCCCGGTCCAGGATGGCGTCGAACATGGCCGGGGAACAGGAACCGACGGCCAGTCCGATCCCCACAAAGTCATTGTTCCGGATCTGGGCGGCCGCACCGGCCAGGCTTGTCGATTTTTGCTTGTACTCTTCCTTCCAGTCCATACTCCCTCCTTTCGTGTCAGCCCTGTTCCTCCCAAAACAGGGACGTTGAACGGAAGACCGCCCCCTTTGCGGTCCCCTGCCTTCCCACGATGTGCATGGAACAACCATGGACACAGCAAAGGGCGTGCCCCTGCATGGCATAGATGCGTTACATGTTGATATTTATTGATATTTAACTAGGTGAGGCGTTGCTGCAGCACAGGATCGATGACCCTGTGGTTCAAAATTTGAATCAGATGATTCATTTTATGAAGGAATGTTGAGTATTGACCTGCCCCCAGAAACGAGGCCAGTTTTTGTGCTGGGATTGCAGCATAAGACGGGATCAGGGGGCAGGTCATCCATTTTTACATTTAGCATCTACAGCTCTTCAGTCCGAGCCTTATCTCATGATCAATGATTTCCATCAGAAATATGTATAAAAAAGGCAGAGCCATTTCTACCCCTGCCCTTTCTTACCTCATTTGCCGATGTTTTTTCCTAGAGAAGCTATGAAAAATACGAAGCATCAACGATGTCTACCTTAGAATGACAATTTGCTTTTTTGTTCCTTATCGGGCGACACGCAGAAATCGCGCGTTGATGGCCACAATGACCGTGCTCAGGGACATGAGGACAGCCCCCATGGCGGGGCTCAGCAGGATTCCGTATTTGTAGAGGACACCCGCTGCCAGCGGAATTGCGAAAGCATTGTAACCCGTTGCCCAGGCAAGGTTCTGGACCATCTTCCTGTAAGTTGCCCGGGCAAGGCTGATAATGGCCACCGTGTCCAGAGGATTGCTTCTCACGAGGACAATGTCAGCCGTCTCGACAGCCACATCGGTGCCTGCCCCGATCGCTATCCCCACATCGGCTTGGGCCAAGGCGGGGGCGTCGTTCACTCCATCCCCCGTCATGGCTACAATCAGCCCCCGTGACTGGACCTCTTTGATTTTATCTGCCTTTTCCTGGGGCAGTACCTCAGCGAAGTATTCATCCAAGCCGATCTCGTCAGAAACCCATTTGGCCACAAGCCTGTTGTCTCCGGTCAGCATCATGCATCGGATGCCCATCTCCTTGAGCTTTGCTATGGTCTCCCTGGATTCAGGCCTGATGATATCCGCAAGAGCGATGGCGCCCTTCAGCTCTCCGTTCATCACGACAAAAATAACGGTCTTTCCCTGTGCGCTGAGCCTTCCAATCCTTTCATCATCAACGCTGATCCCCTTTTCTCTAAGATAGCCGGGGCTGATGACTTTCACCTCCTTGCCCTCTACGATTCCTTCAGCCCCTCTTCCGGGAATGGCTTTGAAACCTTCAACAGAAAAGGTTGCCTTTGAGGAGGAGACAATCCCCTGCGCTATCGGATGCTCCGACCGCGACTCAACGGAAGCGGCATACTTGAGGAGTTCCTCGTCTTTGATGTCGTGAGAAAAGAGGATCGTGTCAGTGACGCCGAATTTCCCCTGCGTCAGCGTGCCCGTCTTGTCAAATATGATGGCCTGGATGTTCCTGCCCCTTTCAAATGCTGCCCTGTTTCGTATCAGAAGACCGCTAGCGGCAGCTTGGGCGGTAGAAACGGCAATGACTAGAGGGACGGCGAGGCCTAACGCATGGGGGCATGTGATCACCATGACGGTTACCATTCGTTCGAGAGCGAAGGCAAAATCCTGGTGCATAACGGCCAACCATAGGCCGATCGTCACACCTCCTCCCGTCAGGGCAATGATGGTCAACCAAAGTGCGGCCCGGTTTGCCAAGTCCTGAGTCCTGGACTTGCTCTCCTGGGCTTGCCTGACAAGTTCGATCACCTGGGAAAGGAAGGAATCCCTGCCTGTTTTCCTGACCTCCACCGTAACGGAGCCTTCACCGTTGATGGAACCCCCTATGACTATTCCTCCCGGTTGTTTGGGTATGGGTTTTGATTCCCCGGTCAGCATGGCCTCGTTTACCGACGTTGTCCCCTCTATCACCTCGCCGTCTACGGGGACCTTCTCCCCCGGTTTGATCATGACCCGGTCCCCTGCCTTGAGCTCACCCAGGGAGACATCCCAAGTACTGCCATCGGGCATGACTTTATGTGCATTGGAAGGCATGAGCCTTGCCAGTTCCTCCAGGGCCATGGATGCCCCCATGACGGATTTCATTTCGATCCAGTGCCCCAGAAGCATGATGTCGATGAGGGTGGCGAGTTCCCAAAAGAACACTTTTCCTCTCAGACCGAATACGACGATGCTGCTGTACACATAGGCCGTCGTGATCGCTACGGCAATCAGGGTCATCATGGCAGGCTGCTTCTTCACCAATTCCCCAACGAAGCCTTTCAGAAAAGGGCCACCGCCGTAAAAGAAAACGAAGGAGGAGAGAAGAAAGAGCACGTACCCGTCCCCTATGAAGGCCAGAACGTGCCTCAACCCCAGAACTTGCTGGATTAACGGTGAAAGGGCAAGAATTGGGATGGTGACTGCAAGGGATATCCAGAATCGCATCCGGAAGTCGGCAATCATGTGGGCATGGCCTCCCTCGTGCTTGTTGCCTGCCCTATGTCCTTGTTCATGGGCACTTTCCACGTGCCCATCGTGCCAATCGTGCTTTTCTTGGCTTCCACCATGCAGTTCTTGAGACTTTTCTTCGGAATGATGGTGGTCCACATCAGCCTCCTTGTTGGCGGACTTCATACCCCCGACGACAGGTCGATAGATGCTGAAAAATCATGCCGGAGCAAGCCATGGCGCCTTTTCACCCGAGGCGATGTTCGCTGCACTGGAGAAATATTCCGTGATGCTTATGCCCAAGAAGCAGTCGTCATGACTTTCTACGGATTTCTGTTTGTCAAACCCAAAGATACACAGACTTTCATGATCATTGATGGCTTTGGTTAAGGAATATCCGCCTATCCTATGGCAGCTTTTTGAGGAAAGCTATCAAATCAGCCAGATCCTCATTGCTGATGTTCCAGCGAGGCATGTCCGGCTTTAGTTGCGTGCCATCGGGATCCTGCCCCTTGACAACTGCCATCTGGAATTTTTTAGCGTCAAATTCTTTTTTCAGGACTGACCAGCGAATGTCCTTTGCATCCATAACCTGCATCATGCCCATCCGGTGTATGCCGCCCCGTCCGTCTGGACCGTGGCATGAAACACAGGCCAATCTCCCTCTCATCATCATCCATCCGCCATAAGAGGGGCCGCCGGTGTAGGCTATTTCCGTGCCCCGGTTGCTTGTGGAAGTATAATAGATTCGTTCGCCGTTTGAGCGAAAGGCGCCCACTCCCCAGCCGGTGCCGCTGCCTGGCCCCATCACATCGCTGCCCATCTGGGCGCTTCCGTTCAATGTGAAGAAGGCGGCGGACATCACAACCACCGAAATGAAGACGAACGCAATTTTTCTCATTGGATCCTCCTTTCAAATTTTCTTGCAAGAAATCCTGAAAATGTAAACAACGCCAACTTATCTATAATCTTATTATTACAACGAATAATGATTACTACAGGTAGTATACCCGTCATAATCATCGGATTCTGTCTTTCAGGAAGGAATCTTCGATTACCAACTTTGCAGATACTTACAACGAAACCCCGATCTACGGCAATTAAGCGTCCCGCTTGACTGCATCGATCAATCGTCCTCGAAAACGCCCCCGTTCGAATTGACAGGACTCAGGTCAACCATTCATCGTTTCACCTGCTGGTTTGCGTTGAATGCTGAGAAATGGCCTCTGCTATTTCCGCCCAGACCCCTTTCGGCATGTCATGCCCCATTCCATTGACGATCAACAATCTTGCTCCCGGTATCACCCGGGCCGTGTCTTTCCCTCCTTCGACCGGGATCAGCGGATCATCGGCCCCATGAATGACGAGCGTCGGAACCTTGACGGATGAAAGCGACGGCCTTCGATCGCCGCCGGCGATAACCGCCGTGTTCTGGCGTGCCATTCCCTGCGGGTAACAGGAACGGTCATAGCTCTTCTCCAGGAACGTTCGGGCTCTTTCTTCCTCGAAAGGAAACCCGGGGCTCCAAATCCTCCGCCATACATTCACATTGTGTTCGACGTATGCTTCGCGTTCCACCGGTGCCGGCGCGACAACGGCGGCGATGGCTTCCGGTTTCCCCTGCGGAAGCCCGGGATTTCCGGTTGTCGACATGATGGAAGTCAGGCTCCGGACCCGGTCGGGATGCCGATACGAAATCACCTGGGCGATCATGCCGCCCATGGAAGCGCCGCAGACATGCGCCTTCCCGATGCCCAGGGCGTCGAGCAGGCCAATGGCGTCATCGGCCATGTCGTCCAGGGAATATGCCGATTCCACGGTTCTGCCTTCCATGGCCGCCTTGACGGCCGCCATCATGTCGGGAATCCCCGCTTCATCGAATTTCGTTGAAAGCCCGGAGTCCCGGTTGTCAAAACGAATGACGAAGAAACCATTCTTGGCCAGTGATTCGCAGAACTCAACCTCCCAAAAGATCATCTGGGCGCCGCAACCAGCAATCAGCAGCAATGCCGGAAAAGAGCGATCTCCAAACGTTTCATACTCGATCTGAATTCCATTCGCTGCCACATGAGGCATCGCTTACTCCTTTTCCTTTCCATGTCATGATGGCCTTGCGAGACAGGCCGGCACCCGCGAGTTCTGGGGATTATACCCCTTTTTTCTTCTCGCCGATGCCGTATTTCCGGATGCGGTACACGGCGGTCGGCCTGGAGATGCCCAGCATCCGGGCCGCCCGCGACTTGTTTCCCTCACAGGCGTCGAGGGCCCGGATAAGGAGGTTCCGGTTCCGCTCGTCGAAGTCCTTCCCCGTCACGCCGGCGGCCGCGGGATCGAGTTTCCCCCTGGAAACGCTCGCATAAGCATCCCGGATCTTCTCCCTGTCCGGCATCTCCCGGCCTTGCTCATAATCGCTGTTCAGACGGACGAAGTAGCGCAGGGCTTCCATGAGAAGCCGGTCTCGGGAGGACGGGTCCAGGGCATCAGGGCTCCTTGCGGTGACTCCTGCCAAGCCCTCTCGCGACTCCCCGGCAGGGGCCTCTCCAGCCCGGTCCGCCTCACCGCGGTTGTTCGCCACGAACGCCAGGTGGCGCGGCTCGATGATGCTCCCCTCCTCCATCAGGACGACACGGTCGATGGCGTTCTTCAGTTCCCGGATGTTGCCCGTCCAGGGAGCGTTGGCCAGGATTTCCTGGGCCTCCTTCGAGATCTCCTGGAACCGCTTCCCGTAGGTCTTGTTGAACTTGTCCATGAAGAACAGGGCGATGGGGATGACTTCCTTCTTCCGTTCGCGGAGGGGCGGGAGCGAGATCTTGGCGATGTTGAGCCGGTAGTAGAGGTCCTTCCGGAATTTCCCCTCGCCGGTCAACTGTTCGAGCTTCCGGTTCGTCGCGGCGACGATGCGGACGTCGACCTTCTTCGTTTTCGATCCGCCCACAGGATAGAACTCCCGCTCTTCGAGAAACCGGAGGAGCTTGACCTGGATGGAGGGCAACAGTTCGCTGATCTCGTCGAGGAGCAGCGTCCCGCCGTCGGCCAGCTCGAAGATTCCCTTTTTCCCCTCCTGGAGTCCGCCCGTGAACGTTCCCTTGTCGTAGCCGAAGAACTCGGATTCGACGAGGTCCTTGCTGATGGCGCCGCAGTTGATGCGGATGTAGGGCTTCCCGACCCGGCTGCTGTGGTAGTGCAGGATCCTGGCGATGATCTCCTTTCCGGTCCCCGTTTCACCCTCGATCAGGACGGTCGTGTCGTAGCTCCGGGCGATCTTGAGCGTCTGCGCCAGCACCCTCTTCATCTCGTCGCTCTCGCAGACCATGTCCGTCTCGACCTCCTGCCACGACAGGAGCTGCTCGATCCGCTTCTTATTCCTCTCCTGGAGTTTGGCGTTCTCTATGATGATGCTGGCCTGGTTCGCGAAGATGGAGAAGGACTTGATCTCGCTCTTCGTCAGGTCCATCTTCACGTCGTTCTTGTCCGCCTCGAGAAGCCCGATGACGTCTTTCTTGATCATCAGGGGGACGGCAAGCGTCGAGACCCGTTTGTGGATCGCGCTGATCTTCAGGTCGATGTCCGTGATTCTCCCGTCGTTCGTGTAGTCCTTGATGAAAATGGTTTTCCCGGTCTTCACGACGGCCGTCTCGATGCATTCGTGCCGTTCCAGCCGGAAGGGGCGGGTGAGCGCCCGCTCCCGCTCGGCAGGCTTGAATCCGATCAGGTATTTGCATTCCAGGAGGTTGCTGTCCTCGTCCTTGAGGAAAATGGCGACCCTCGTGAGCCCGAAGACCCTCGACGTCTCCTTCACGATTTCCGTGAGGATCCGGTCGAGCGTGACCGGTTTCGTTAGCAGGCTGCTGATCTTGTGGATCGAGGACAGAAGCCTCTCCTTCCTCTCGGCCTCGACGATGTACCGATCGATCCTCTCTTGCGCTACACGTTTAACCGTCATGTGAGGTCCTCTGAAATGCCTGGTCCGAACCACAAGAAATAAGCCCTGCCCCATCCGATTCCACAAATGAAAAAACCCCGCCCTCTGGTCGGGAGAAGCGGGGTTTCAATCCATTCAGCCATCTGTTTGCACCGCGTTACAATGAAACGGTTTGTTGAATCCGGGAATCGTATCTTCTGTCTCTTGCTCCTGTGTTTCCGGGATAGCGGGGTCACTATATCGCCTGACGCGGAGTTGTCAAGCCATGTAGAAGTTCTTTCTCAGGCTCGCTCTCAGCTCTCCCCGGAGGTCCGGGTGGGCGATGTTGATCAGGGCCTCGCCCCGCTCGCGGCGCGTCTTGTAGCGGAGATCGGCAATGCCGTACTCCGTGATGACATACTGGGCAAACGACCGGGGGACGCTGACGGGCGTGCCGAGCGGCAGTTCCGGAACGATGGCCGATACCAGGGAGCCGTCCTTCAGTGTCCGCGATGAGTAGAGGAGCGTGATTCCTTTTCCCCCCTTCGAGTAGAACGTCCCGATCATGAAGTCGAACTGGCCGCCCACGCCGCTCACCATCCGGTGGCCGATTCCCTCCGAGGCGATCTGGCCACTGAAATCCACGATCAGGGCCATGTTCATGGCCACCATGTTGGGGTGCTGGGCGACGAAGGCGGGGTTGTTGGTGTAGGCGGCCGGGTAGAACTCGCAGCGGGGATTCTCGCGGACGTAGTCGTACATGGTCTGATCGCCCATGCAGAACGTCGCCACGGTCACCCCCTTGTGGAAGGGCTTTTTGCTGTTCGTCACGATTCCCTTTTCCACGAGCTGGGGCAGGCCGATGGGGAACATCTCGGTCAGGACGCCCAGGTCGCGCTTTCCGTCAAGGCCCGCCACGACGGCCTCCGGGATGGCCCCGATGCCCATCTGGAATGTGTCTCCGTCCCGGATCAGCTCCAGGGCGTATTCGCCGATCGTCTTCTCCTTCTCTCCCGGCGTTGCCCTCCCCACCTTGGGGATGGGCGTTGAGTTCTCCACGAAGGCGTCGAACTCGGAGATGTGTATCCAGTTGTCGCCGAAGATCGTCGGCATCCGGTCGTTCACCTCGGCGATGGCCAGCCGGAGCTTCCCTTCCTCCCTCCCCTGCCGGAGGGCCTCCATGCTGTAGAAGTTCGTGAGGCCGAGGTTGACGAAGCCCTGGTCGTTGGGCGTCGTCGTCATGCAGATGAAGACGTCGGAGCGCTTGGCGTACTTGTCGCCCCCGTCGGAGGTCATGATGGGAAGATAGTCCGGCAAGCGGGACTCGATGATCTTCCGGCTCGCCGCCGTCCCGAAGGAGGGGTCGAAGTTGATGTGGCCGTCGAGGCCCTTCATGAATTCGAGGCTGTAGAGCTTCGACGGGCGGACGGCGACGGAATCGCAGATCCGGACGCCCTTCAGCTCCTGCCAGCGGTCCAGGATTGCGTCGTACATATCGGGCGAACAGGCGCCGACGGCCAGCCCGATGCCGACAAAATCCCCGGACCTGATCTGCTTCGCCGCCTCGGCGAGACTCATCTGCTTTTTCCTGTACTCTTCTTTCCAGTCCATATCGTTTCCTTTCACGAATGCCCTGTGCAGGGGAATAGATGCATCATGCAGTACCCCATTCGCCGGGTCCTGCCACTCCGGTCGCTTGTCTGTCGTGCGGCTCCGGCCGTCATTTCCGTCGGTCATTCGGCCGTTCCGTTTTTAATTCGGGTCTTTTCTGAACTGCTGGATATCGTCGAGAAGTCCGTATTCGCTGATGCGGCGGTAGAGGGTTGTCCGGCCGATCTTCAGGGCCTGGGCGGCCTGCCGGATGTTGCCTTCATAGTGCTTCAGCGCCGCGACGATCTCATTCTTCTCCACCTCGTCCAGGGTGTTGATGAGATTCCCCGAGCGGCTGATTCTCATGTCCTGCAGTTCGCGGCCGCAGGCGATCTGTTCGGGCAGATGCACCTTTTCGATCACCACGCCTTCCGCAAGGTGTACGGCATGCTCGATGACGTTTTCCAGTTCACGAACGTTTCCCGGCCAATGATAGGCGCAAAGCGCATCGAAGGCCTCGTCGCTGATGCTGCGGACATGTTTGTGCAGCGCAAAGCTCAAGCGCTCCAGGAAGAAGCGGGCCAGAATCGGAATGTCATCAACGCGTTCCCGAAGTGGCGGGATCATGATCTCCACCACGTTCAGGCGGTAGAAAAGATCCGAACGGAAGCGCCCCCGCCGGACCAGTTCGTCCAGGCTGACGTTGGTTGACGAGAGGATCCGGATGTTGAGCCGGATCGGGCGGCCGCCCCCCACCGGCGTGATCTGCCTTTCCTGCAGGACCCGGAGCAGCTTGGGCTGGACCTCCAGGGGCATGTCGCCGATCTCGTCCAGCAGAATGGTTCCGCCCTGGGCCTGAACGAACTTTCCTTTCATGCCTTTCGTGCGTGCTCCGGTAAAGGCACCCGCCTCATAGCCGAAGAGTTCACTTTCAATCAATTCCCTCGGAATCGCCGAGCAATTGATATCGACGAAGGGTTCTTCCCTTCGCGAACTGGCCTGATGAATGGCCTGGGCAAAGATCTCCTTGCCGGTGCCGCTTTCACCGCAGAGGAGGACGGTTGATGAACTGTCGGCCACGACCTTGGCGACGTTCACGCACCGCCGGAAGTCTTTGTTCTCGCCGATCAGCGACAGGAAATCGTAGCGTAGACCGACGGGAACCAAGGCCGGGCAGGGTGTCAGTTCCACCACCCAGCCGGCATTGCGCTTGTTCGGCAGGGTGACTTCGGTGATTTCGGCCCGGGCCTGGATGGTGGGAGTGCTGATCGTCAGCGTTTCTTTGCGCGTGCGCTGTTTGGATTGCCTGTGGAGAAAATCGTTCCATTCCGGCAGCACGGCCTCCACAAAATGATCCCGCCAGCTCGTGCCGGTGAGTGCGATGTGAAGCATCCGCTGTGCGGCAGCGGTGGCATGCAGGATCCATCCATTGGGTCCCACGGCGAATATCGCCTTCTCGTCGTTGAGCCGCTCGATGTAGGCCCGCAGAACCCACAGCTCGGAGTGTTCCCGCCGCGCCTTGATCTCCTGGGAGGCATTGGCGGCCATAAGCAGGATGAAGCGCTCCATCCACTCCTGCGTCGCGCCGAAGTTTCCCTCGGCCGGGGTGATATACCCGATGGCGGCATCCACCTGGTCGTCGCACTTCACGGGGGCGGCAAAGAAGTGCATCTCCCGGAACAGGGCAAGGTAGTTATCCTCTTTCCGGGTCGTAAACGGGATGCCGTGCCTGAGCGCAAGGCCGAAGGCGTTGGCGCCGCACAGATCGAGGGACAGCGATTCTCCGCGCCTGATCTGCTTTTGTGCAACCCCCTGTGCACCGATCACGGTCAGCACCGTGCCGTGGGCATCGGTGGCGATCAGATTGAACGGCAGGTCGCCCGGCACGCTCTGCGCCAGGAGTTCCTCAAGATAGTAGAAGATATCCGCCGTCGAATAGATTTCATTTGCAGAGGTCGGCACATTTCCCAGGTCCCGGTCCAGGCCGGCCTCTTTGGCCTTTTTCAAAGACTCCTCAATGAACCGTTGCGTTTCTTCAGTGGGGAAATGCGTTTGCAACATGGACGGCTCTCTTCCGCAAAGAATCCGACATCAGCAACCATTTGATTTGTTACGACGAACATCAGAACAGCCGTGATGTCGCGGGACGGATCATACCCTATTATCCATCGGCATTCCAAAGCAATTAGCCATATTTTGCATTCCGTACACGAGTTCTCCCGACGACCGGCGCCTCCGCGCCTGCCCCACGATCTTCGATCAGCGCATGCCCGCCAGGATGGTCCCGGCCACGACGATCTTCTGCAGGTCCGTCACCCCTTCGACCTCCTTCATCATGATGGCGTCCCGATAGATGCGCTGCGCCCTGTAGTCCATCATGAGACCGTAGGAGCCGTGGATGTCCATCATGACCTTGGCCGCCTCCACGTGGTTCGTGCCCGCAACGGCCTTGGCCAGGGCGGCCTCCTTGCGGTAGGCAAAGATGTTCTTCGGATTGTTGGCCAGTTGCCCCAGGCGGTAGCAGACCCACCGCGTCTGCTCGTAGAGCATGACCAGTTGGGCAATGGCCATCTGCACGGTCTGGAACTTGGCGATGGGCGCCCCGCGGTGCAGCTTCTCCGTGGCGTATTTCAGGCCTTCGTCATAGGCGGACAGAATCCCGCCGAGGGAACACGCCCCCGAACCGAGCTTGCCGAAGGCAATGCCGGTCTGGAGAATGTCAAAACCCTGCCCCGCCTCGCCAAGCAGGTTTTCCCGGGGAACGCGGTAGTCCTTGAGGTACACATCGAGCAGGGGTCCGCCGTGCAGGCCGAGCTTCTTCCAAGGCTCCGAGACGGAATAGCCGTCGATCCACTTCTCGCCGATGAAGGCCGATACCTTGCCGGTCTCGCTCTCCTTCGCAAACACCAGCATGGGGCCCTTGAAGTTGGCGTTGGAGATGAAACGCTTGGTACCGTTGAGAACATAGTGATCGCCATCCAGGGTATAGGTGGTGGCGAGCTGCTTGGGATCCGATCCGGTGCCCGGTTCGGTGAAAGCAAAGCTCGATATCTGCCCGCCCCGGCAGCAGGGCGGCAGGAACCGGCGCTTCTGGTCCTCGGTGCCCAGGAAGTGGATGGTCTCCAGAGCGACCGTGCCGGCCGAAACGATCATGGATACGCCCTGGGAAGCCCTGGCAAGCTGCTCGATCACGAGCACAAAGCTCTCCTTGTCGGCCCCTGCGCCATCATATTCTTCCGGAAAAGACAAACCGAAGATGTCCAGCCCGGCCAGTCCCTTGATCACGGTTTCCGGCACCTCGTTGGTCTGGTCGATCTGCTCCGCGATCGGTTCGATGTTTTTTTCAGCGAACTCCCGGGCGCTCCTCTGAATCAACTCCTGTTCCTTGGTGAAATTGAAGTTCATCTCGTTCTCCTTCTGAAATCATCATGCAAAGGCACCCCTGGCTGCAGTGCCAGGAAAAGGTCACTCGTCCGTATCGATCGAGTGTTCGTCCATGAAGGGGAATTCCTCCCGCTCGACCTGCATCCCGCGGTCGCGTGCCTTGGTGACCACCCCGATCAGCGTTGCCCGGGCCACCAGCAGGGGCGGGTTGAGAATGTCGGAAGCCGACGGGCTGCCGTCAATCGCCTCGATGACCTTGTGGACCCTGAGCTCCACCTGGCGGGAGGTATTGCCGATCCGCGAGAACCAGCCCACGACCTCGATATAGTCGCCGGAATAAACCGTGTGAAAGAACTCCACGTTCTTGTAGCCCGCCAGGAATCCCTCGTCGCCGCTGTCCATGATGCTCAGCTCCAGCCCGGCATCCTCCATGAGCTGCATGATCGTGGCGCCGCTGACCATCCCGTTGCGGTAATGCCTGTCCTTCTCGCTGATACGAACTCGAATCCGTGCTTTTTTCATCTTCCTTCCTCTCCCCGATGGTTTTTCGCGTCACTCGGCGCGCGTCCATCTTATCTCGTACGGAACCGTGTATCCCCCAAGGATTCGCTGTATGTCGGCCGCGATCTTGTCGCGTTCATCACTGTCCGGCAGACTGATCACAGCCAGGGTGCCGTGCTTTTTATCCGGCATGACCTGTATATCCGTCGCCGCTCCGATATCCGCCAGGGCCTCACGGAACACCCGCTTAATCTGGTCCGCCCTGAGTTCCGGTTTGAAGATCTTGCCGATCACCGTCGCAGGCATGGATTCGATGACAAACACTTCCTTGGGAATGGCCGGGGGGTCGGCGATATGCGCGGCGGCAAAGGCCTGGATTTCACTTCCATCGGCCTGATGGCCCGGTTTGAGGGTCACATAGGCGACCGGCAGTTCGCCTGCATAGGTGTCGGGCCGCCCTACGGCCGCGCATTGTTGAACGGCCGGATGCCGTTCGATGGCTTCTTCGATGATGCCCGAATCGATGCTGTTGCCGCTGCGGTTGATCATGTCCTTGGTGCGGCCGGTGACGTAAAGCTCGCCGTCGTCGTCCAGGTATCCCATGTCGCCGGTCTTGAACCAGCCGTCGTCACTGAATGCCTCGGCGTCCTTGGACGAATCGGTGTAGCCGGGGAAAATTCCCGGGCCGCGCAACAGGACGGCGCCGGTTTCATTGGCCGCACACCGTGCGCCCAGGCTGCCGTCGGCGTTGAAGTGACGAACCGCGAGCTCCTCATAGGGCGGCCGCATTCCCAGGCATCCGAGCTTGACCGGGGCCCCCACGGGATTCATGGCCCCCAGGGCGGTCGTCTCCGTCATGCCGTACATCTTGTAGACCGGGATGCCGAAGGTCTCCCGGTAATAGCGCTCGGTCTGCACCGGCAGGGCTGCGCCGCCGGTGTAGAAGGCTCGGATGGAGCTCAAGTCCTCGCCCTGCGGGGGCACACCCGAGATGGCCACCATGTTGGCCGGCACGCCGCCGACGTGGGTGGGCCGATAGCGGGCAACCATCTTCCAGTGGTTGGCCAGGGCCTTGGGATTCCGGAAGCCGCCCGCCGTGGGAATGATGATCTGGGCCCCTGAACACAGGGGCGACAGGCCCAGGATCACGGAGCCCGCCACGTGGAACAGGGGCAGCGGATTGACGCCGATTGCATCCGGCGTATAGCCGTACATCTGGGCGATGGCCCATGCGGCATAAACCATGTTTCCCTGAGTCAGGCGGGCGAGCTTGGGCGAACCGGTGGTCCCGCCGGTGTGGAAATAGGTGCAGACGTCCCGGCGCGAGAAAGTCCGTTTCGAGGTCAGGGCGTCACCGGGCTGCTCGTCGAGTTTTTCATCGAAATTCCAGATATTTCGTGACGGATCGCTTTTCGCCCCCACCAGGAGAAGTGCCTTCATGTCCGGAACAAGCTCGCGCACGGCCAGGGCTTTGTCCAGCATCCCCGGCATGGCGGGGGACCCGAAGACCACCGCGACCTTGACGCCGGCAGCGTTCATCAGTTCGGCGATCTGTTCGGGACTGAGCAGGAAATTGATGGGGCAGGCAATCCCGGCGGTCTGGGCTCCCCACAGGGCAAAGTGGGTCTGCGGCATGCCGGGCATCAGGATGCCGACGGCATCGCCGGGTCCGACGCCGAGGGCATGAAAGGCGTTGGCGGCCTGCGTGATGCGTGCGAAAAGCTGCCTGTGGGAGATGCGCACGGCTTCATCCTTGTCTTCTCCGGTGGGCAGGAAGGTGATCGCCGTCTTGTCGGGAAACTGGCTTGCCGCATCGCGAAAAAGCTCGTAGGTGCTCTGCGCAGAAAGGACGTCCTCCCAGGGCACCTTCTCCAACGCTTCGATGTCCTTCATGCCGCCGATCGGTGTAACGGAAAAAACCATGTCATTCTCCCCTTTCTTCCTCGGCGCGGCCGGTCACATCCGGCACAGCGCCTCGGAACTCTGTGATTGAAAAACATCCGGTTCAGATCAGTTTATCTACCGCCAGGGCTTGCAGCTCCGCCTCTCCCAGTCCGATCGTGGCGCAGATCGAAGCATTGTGCCCGCCCAGTTCCGGGGCCGATGCCTTCACGACACCCGGGCATCCGGCAAGCAGCATTGCATAGGGTGTTCCATTTCCCCGAATTAACGTAACTACATGAATCAACGATTTCTTTTGCAACAGGCTCGTTCACGGGCCGTTATCGCCATGTACCATCATGGAACATACCCTTTCACAATGTTGCCTTATCGTTTTATTTTCATTGAGTATTTCATTTTGGTACATGCCTTTTCCATGTCTTGAACGTGGAAGGATATATGGAACGCGACCGATCCTGCTGACGCTCCACAACACTTCCCGGGCAGCGATGAATCCGGGGAGGTCCGGATTCAAGGCACCGCCCGGACATGATGACTCGTCGATTTTCACGGTATCTCTTGCAGGCAGGGGTGGGGCGGAGAAAGGAATGGGGACTGATTTCAATCAGTCACCCTGCGTTAGACCAGACAGTTCCTATAACACAGATGGGGTGCCGCTCAACTTGTGAGCCCGGACAGCCCTCTCAGCGCAGCACCTCCCTCAGCTTGCTGGAAAGCTGTTCGATGTGAAAGGGCTTCTGGAGAAATCCATTGCATCCCCGATCCATGATCGTTTTGGCCTCACCGTCGATACTGTAGCCGCTGGACAGAAGGACCTTGACCCCCGGATCGATCTCCCTGAGCCGGTCGAAGGTTTCCCCTCCCGACAAACCCGGCATGATCATGTCCAGGATGACAAGGTCGATTTCATTTCTCTTTGTCCTGTAGACGGCGATCGCCTCCTGGCCGCTTCCGGCCAGATAAACCCGGTAGCCGAGGGAAGACAGCAGCTCACCGGTCACTTCGGCCACCATCTGTTCATCGTCAACCAGAAGGATCGTCTCGCTTCCCTTCGCGATGGCTCCGGCTTCTTTTCTCTCCTTCAACACTTCCTTCTCCGATGCAGGCAAAAAGATTTCGAAGGTCGATCCATGGCCCGGTTCGCTTTCCACGTGGATCATGCCCTCGTGTCCCTTGACGATGCCATAGACCATCGCCAGTCCCAGTCCAGTTCCTCTTCCCATCGCCTTGGTCGTGAAAAAGGGATCGAAGATCCGCTCCTTGGTCTTTTCATCCATCCCCGCACCGGTATCGGTGATTGTTATTTTCACGTACTTGCCGGGACGGATGGACAAAGAAAACGCCTCTGCCGCATCCAGATAGACATTCTCCGTTTCCAGATAGATATCCCCACCTCCCGGCATGGCCTGCCAGGCATTTACATACAGATTCATGAAAATCTGTTCCATCTGGCCCCGGTCAACTTCCACGCTCCACAGTGATTTCGCGTACTTCCTGTGAATGGAGATCTCCTTCTTGGTCCGCCCGAACATGGAGGAGGTCTTTTTCACAATTTCGCTCATGTCGGTGGGCTTTACCTCGTATCTACCCCCACGGGCAAAGCCCAGCAGCTGCCGGGTCAGGTCCGTCCCGCTCTGCACCTGCTCCTCGATCCGCTTGAGCCTCTCGTAATGCGGGTGGGACGGATCCAGGTCCAGCAGGGTCAGGGAGGCATACCCCTGGATTCCCATGAGCAGGTTGTTGAAGTCGTGGGCGATGCCTCCGGCCAGGGTCCCGATGGCATCCATCTTGTTGGCGTGTTGCAGCCGCTCTTCGAGCCTTCGTCTTTCTTCCTCGGCGTTCCTTTGTTCGGTAATGTCGAAGGCCATCTCATACCGGACAATGCGGCCGTCGGGCCACCGGATCGCCCGGTCCACGCACCGGTACAGGTGATTGTTCGATTCGTTCCTGTATTCCCAGACATACGTTTTGCCGAAGTTCTCTCCAAGGATCCTGTCGTTGGTGCAGAATGGACACGGATCGCTCCGCTGCTGCAGATACTCGTAGCACTTCCGGTGCTCCGGTATGCCGATGGCTTCCTCGAGGGCCCGGTTGACAAAGAGCACCTCATAGGTCTCGGGATCCGCCACATAAACGGGGTCCGTCATGGCGCCCAGGACGGACAGGAGGCACAGGTGGTTTTCCTTCGCCTCCTCCTCCGCACGTTTGCGCTCGGTAATGTCGATGAGCGAAGCAACGCTTCGCTTTGTCCCCGGGATCAGGCTCACGGTCAGGAGGATGTTTTTCATGGAACCATCCCTGTGCCGCAGTCGAAACTCGTAGCTGTTGTCCACGGCATCCGTACCCGTCCTCCGCAGGTGATGCCGGGCGATCATTATCTCCAAATCTTCTTTTTCAACGAACTCCGTCCATTTTCTCTTCCCTTCCACTTCCTCCCGGCTATAGCCAGTCAGGGTTTTAAATCCGTGGTTTGCCAGGGAGATCGTCATGTCTTCCTCGACGATCAGCATGATGGTCCCTGTCGTTTCGAAAATGGCCTTATATCTGATCTCGGAATCCCGAAGGGCTTCCTCCGCCTGCTTGCGCTCGGTGATATCGCTGAAGAAATTCAGCGTCGCCGGCTTCCCCTGCCAGGAAATCGGTGTTACGTGAATCTCGATCCATTTGACCGTTCCATCCCCGGCAAGGAGCCTGAAAGTGTAAACATTTGGAACATGTTCATGTCTCAGCCTTTTCCTGTATCGTTCCGCGATCATCTCCCGGTCGTCGGGGTGAACATAATCCAGGAAAGGCGTTTCCAGTATTTCTTCCCTGGGTCGTCCGATGATTTCCAGTGCCCGACGGTTCAGGAATTTGTGCCTGCCGTCCTGGGCGATCGAGATGGCCTCGTCCGCGTTTTCCACGACGAGGCGATACTGCTCCTCACTTTCCCGCAGCGCCTCTTGCGCCATCTTGCGCTCGGTGATGTCGCTGCAGCTGCCCTCGAAAGCGACGACCTTGCCCGAGGCGTCCTTCAGGGGAACGCCATTGGTGGTGTGCCATCGCCAGGATCCGTCGATGTGCCTGATACGGTACTCGACCCCGGTCACTCTCTCTTCCTTCTCGATCGCTTTCTGCAGGGCCTCCAGGCACACATCGAGGTCATCCGGATGGATGAACGGCAGGAAGGGCTTCCCGATCACCTGGTCGGCCGGGTGCCCCAGGAGAGCGGTCCAGCTCGGGGAGACATACGTGAATACGCCTTCCGGCGTCAGCGTGTAGATGATGTCGTGGCTGTTTTCGATCAGCAGGCGATGCTTTTCCTCGCTCTCCCACAGCGCCGCCAGAGCCCGTTTGCGCTCCGTGATGTCGGCGGCCACGCTGAGCAATACGTCCTTTCCTCCCCATTTCGCCGGCTTGGCAACGACCTCCATCGGAAAGCTCGTTCCGTCTTTCCGGATGTGCTCTACCTCGAACTTCACTTCCCCGGTCTTCATGGCTTCCCGGATCCGTTCTTCGACCAGGGCGGCGCTCGCCGGCGAGTCAAGCTTTCGAACGTTTAGGGTGAAGAATTCCTCCCGGGAATAACCGTGTAGATCGAGCAGCTGCCGGTTGGCGTAAATAAAATTGCCGTCCAGGTCGTGCACGGCAATCGATAGCGGAGAGATATCGAAGAGATCGGCAAGGATGCGGACGTGTTCCTCCGCCTTTTTGCGGGCCGTGATGTCCCGCGTGCTCCCCTGCAGCCCGATCGGGGCACCGTGCTCATCCAACAGCCAGCTGACGGTGATCTCTATATCCTTTACCGACCTGTCCTTGCAGTATTGCTGCATCTCCAGTTGCATGGACTGGGCACGCTCCGACAGGGGCTTGCCCAGCTGTGCGGCCAGTTCGGTCATGACCGGTTCCACAAAGGATTCCACCACGTATTGTTCGAAGGGAATCTCCAGCACTTCCTCGGGTGTGTAACCGCTCAACGTCGTCACGGAGGGGCTGACATAGGTAAACCTGCCTTCCGGCGTCATGACCCAGATCACATCTGTCGAATTATCGGCAAGAAGACGGTACTTCTTTTCGCTCTCCCGCAGCGCCTTTTCTGCCTGCCTGCGATCCGCATCCGCCTTTTCCAGCTCCCGGATTCTCCGCTTCAGCGCGGCAATCTCTTCCGACTGCCCTTTCTTTCCCTGGTCCTGACCGGTCATGGAGCACCTTTCATCCACCGGATATGTGCAGAAAGGGACATTGTTATCCCCCATTCCACGAGACAAAAGAAAACCCCGTTCTCCTGTCGAAAGAATCGGGGTTTCGGCGGTCGAGTCATCGATATCACCGTCTGCTCGGGAAAGAGGTCTGGAAAATTCTGGAAACCTTGTTTCCCCTGTGCTCCCGGAATTTCGCATAGAATACCGTGCCGGGATCGGGCATGTCAAGCTCTTTGACTGTCAACCTATCAATATTATGATATATTACGCGTCCTCTCCTGGATGATCCGTGCGAAGCGGAAGCGATCCCGGGGGATGCTGAAAGCAATTCTTCCCGACGGGTGGAATCCGGCCTGATGGGAGTGGACCACGGCCTCCGCCCGTGTTATGAAACGCTACAGGTTAAAAATTCAGAATGGAGGATGATCATGAAAAAACGGCTTTTTATCCTGGCGGCCATGCTGGTCGCACTCGTCTTTTACGGGACCGCGCTGGCCCTGGAGTTTTCCGCAAACATGGTGAACACGTCAAAGGGCGGCAAGGGGATGACCTCGAAGGTTTACATGAAAGACAAGAAATTCCGCTGGGAATCGATGAAGCAGGACACGATCACCATCTCCCGACAGGACCTGATGAAAACCTGGATCATCATGCCGAAGCAGAAGAGCTACATGGAGATGACACTCGACCCGTCCAAGGATCAGGCGCCCCGTGAGAAGATGAAGGGCGAGATAAGCCGCAAGCTGATCGGCTCGGACACGGTCGACGGCCATCCGACGAAAAAGTACGAGATCACTTACAAGGACGGGCAGAAGCAGATGAAGTCCTACCAGTGGCTGGCAACGGATCTCGCCAATTTCCCGATCAAGTCTGCCGCCGTGGACGGGAGCTGGAGCATGGAATATCGCAACATCAAGATGGGCGGGCAGGCCGACAGCCTCTTCGAGGCGCCCAAGGGCTACAAGAAGATGGCCATGCCCGGCGTACCCCGCCGTTGAGACGACCATGTCCATGGAACTCTCTTCACGCCATGTCGGAATCCCGCTGAAGGCCTATGAAACGGCCGTGACCTGGCGGCAGACGACGAATTACGCCGCTGCACTTGGCGATGATACGCCCTTGTATCTCGACGATTCGCAGCCCGGAGGAATCGCCGCCCCGCCCATGTTCTGCGTCGCCGTCACCTGGCCCATCACGGAGCGGATCGCCGAATTCATCGAGTCGGCGAAGTTCCCGAAAGAAATCATCAACACCCAGGTCCATTACACGGAGCACCTGGCCATCCACCGCCTCGTCCGGCCGGGAGACAGACTCTCCGTGCAGGGCCGTATCGCGGCGATCCTTCCCCGCAAGGCGGGAACCCTCTTTGTCATCCGCTACGATGCCGCTGACGCGGACGGAAGCCCCGTCTTCACGGAGCACATCGGCGGCATGATGCGCGGGGTCCGATGCACAGACGAGGGCCGCGGCGGGGAAACCCTCCCCGTTGCGCCTTCCTTCGAAGCCTCCGGGGCGCCCATCTGGGAGGCTCCGGTTTTCGTGGACCGGACAGCGCCCTTCGTCTATGACGGGTGCACCAACATCCAGTTCCCGATCCACACGTCCGTGGCCTTCGCCCGCGCCGTCGGTCTCCCGGACATCATCCACCAGGGAACGGCCACACTGGCCCTGGCTGTCCGAGAGGTGACAAACCGCGAGGCGGAGGGAGATCCCCGGCAGGTCAGAGCCATATCCTGCCGTTTCACCGGCATGGTGATTCCCGGCTCGGAGATCCGGATCCGCCTGATCGGAAGAGCGACGGAAGGCCCTGAAACACACTGTTTTTTTGAGGTCCTGAACATCGACGGAAAACACGCCATTCGCGATGGCGCCGTCGTCCTCGGCCCGGCCTGATTCTTCAGGGCGACAAACAAGAAATGCCCGGCAGGTCCGGCGGCCGGGCCGTCCCTGCACCCCTCACCCATCGCCGCCAAAGGAGAAAACCATGAGCTGGCAGAATCTGAACCTTACCTGGCATTATGTCGAGAAATGGGCAGCGAAGAAGCCCAAAGCCGAGGCCCTCGTCTTCGGGGACGAGCGCCTCACCTGGGCGGATTTCAAGTCGCGTATGGACGATATCGCCAAGGCCTTCCTGGAGGTGGGCATCCGGCCGGGGGACCGGGTGGCCCTTCTCTCGGCGGCCCGGAACGAGTTTCTCACGACTTACATGGCAGCGGGAAAAATCGGCGCCATGTGGCTCGGCCTGAATCCGAAGTTCACCCTCGACGAGCTTCGTTACCAGGTGGGCGACGCGAAACCGGCCGTCCTCATGGCCGTCCGCACGTTT
>PHBD01000012.1:30838-161693 GCA_002841865.1 Deltaproteobacteria bacterium HGW-Deltaproteobacteria-19 | reverse complement strand
CGGCGCCGGACAGGGTCGGTACCTCCAGGGTGACCAGGACGGTGCCGTCCTTCGGGAAACTAACATCCTGCACGATGCCCGCGGGGAGCGTCAAATCCAGTTCCCTGAGGCTCTTGGGGGGACGGTTCCTTTCCCGGGCCAGCCGGTCCGCTGCCTGGGCCGCATCCATGCCGAAAGCGGCTGCCTGGACGACCCTGCCCTTGACATAGGAGGGATCGCCTTTGAAGGCCGGATAGAGCGGGATTGCTATCCCTATCCCCGTCGCAACGGCCACAATTCCCAACAGCCGATAGCGCATGGGCCCGCATATCACCGGCAGGACCGACAGCACGGCAATCAGAACGGACAAGACAAATCGCAGCGACGGGGACGTTACGATGAGGGAAGGGATGAGCAGCAGAATCACCAGGGCGATGCTGATGCGGGATATCTGACTTCTAAGGACCATGGCTGAACCTCCGCGGCCTCTATAGCACGACCGGCGGTGACGGGAAAGAGGGGACGGATTTTTTCACTCAATCGGTCCCCCCGAATGGAGAAGGACGAGGGAACCGAAGCAGACGGACGTTTATCAACAGCCTGCCAGGAGCGCCCAGGCCGCAAATCGCCCGTCGTGACTCAGGCTGAAATCCATTGTCGAAGGGATACCGCAGAGATAAAGCCGTGGCGGCAGGAAACCCCGAGGCCCCGGGTCGCGGCGGATGACCGCATCCCCGTGTTTCAGGTTCAGGAGGGTATTCAGATGACCGATGAGGCTGCTGCGCACGTATCGGGAAGGGGAAAATACATCTGACCTGTTTTTCGGCAGGGTCCCGGCCTGCCAGACGATCCGGTCGGCCGGGTCGACGATCCCGAGGCGGCAGACGGCATGGATGCAGGAACCCCGGCGACCGACCCGGACGGCGGCCGGCCCGGCGAAGGTTCCCGCAACGCCGGCAAATACGACTTCCCACGGAGAGTCATGCGATTCGACCTCCTCCGGAATCATCCTGCAATCCAGCGTCTCTCCACCGGGTTCCAGGCATTCACAGCCCGTCCGGATCCGGATCCCCTTCCAGCCGCCCCCCGCTCTCTCCGGGGCCGCTTTCACGGCGGCCTTCCAGGCGGCCTCCTTGGCGGCCCAGAGCGTCCAGAGGGCACTTTCCGGATCAGCGGACGAATGAATGAATTCCCGTTCCTCCCGATGAAAGACCTTCTCCTGGAATCGTAAATCCCGACTCTTTCCCCGATTCGCCGGATCCCTCAGGTCGACGACATCGTTCCCCAGGTGCGCCAAGTGTTTCCTCCTCCATTCGGGCCAGGGTTTCAACGATTTGCCGAGCATAGGCCCGCTGGCGGCGCAGGCCCTCCCCTTCCGCTCGGGGCTTCAGGACCTCCATCCGCAGGGTGAATCGTTCCCCGAATCGGGGATAGTCGCTCCAGGACCGCTGACCGTCTCCCCGCACGTACAGGCAAAGAACACGGGCCTCCGCGGATTCCCCGAGAAGCCTCCCGACGCCATAGGAAACCCGGGCCGGGTCCACCCGCCCGCTCCGGGAGCGCCCACCCTCGGGGAAGATCAGGATATTCCGCCCCTCCCGGAGGAGATGGAGGCACTTCTCCAGCACGGCCCGCACGTCCTCACGGTCCCCGCCCCGCCGGACGGGGATGCACTTGGCGAGATAGCAGAGGGCAGCCAGAAGGCGTGAATGCCCGAAATTCTTCTCCTCGGGAAGGTTCCAGGGAATGGCCCGAAACCGGCGGATATGGTCGGCCAGCGAGAACAAGGCGTACGACACGACCAGGGAATCGATCAGGGTCAGGTGATTCGCGCAGACGAGCCACGGCCCCGGATGCTCTTCCCGGAGTGCGGCCCAGCAGCGGCGGATCTCCCGGATGCCCCGGACCCGGTAGCCGAGGAGGCGCATGCCGAGGAAATACAGGGGACCGATAACAAATGATGCCAGGCGGCCCCGGGTTTCCTGCCTCCTCAGGCATGCTTCGTATGAAACCTCGCCGGCGTTGCTCATTCCGTCTTCTGCCGGATCAGCGACACCGCATCGCCGATGGTCCGGATGCCGTCCGCCTCGTCGTCCTCGATGGTGATCCCGAAGGCGTCCTCGCAGCCGATGATAACATCCACAAGCCGGGCTGAGTTGACCTTCAGGTCGTCCAGGATGTGGGTCTCCGCAGTCGCACCGTCGAGGAGTGACGCGTCCTTCACATAGGGCCTGAGAATCTGAATCATCCTGGCAAATATTTCCTGTTCACTCATGTTTTCCATTTTCCTCCCATTTTCTGAATATTAGACAGCTGTTCACGTCGCCAAAACCGAAACCGGCCTTCGCGAAGACGCGCAGTTTGTCCGTTTCGATGCCTTCCCGCGGAATGCGGTGCTCGAAGGGCCCGATATCGGGATGAACGTCCTCGCAGTTGAGAGAAGGGTGCACGAACCCTCCATGGAGCTGGAGCGCCACGGCGGCGCATTCGATGGCCCCCGCCGCCCCGAGGCAGTGGCCGATCATGGACTTTGTGGACTGGATCCAGGGGAAATCCTCCGGCCCCCGTTCGAGGGCCTCGGACCAGTTGGCCACCTCCACGGGATCCGCATAGGTGGCCGTCAGGTGGCCGTTGATGGCGTCGATCTCCGCGGGGTGTATCCCCGCATCCCGAACGGCCGCCCGGATGCAGTTCCGAACACCCGTGGGATTCGGGGCGGTCATGCTTCCCCCCATGCGCTGCCCCCCGCAGTTGACGGCACCCCCCAGAATCTCCGCATAGATCCGGGCACCCCGCGCCCGCGCCGTTTCGAGATCCTCCAGGAGCAGGATCGCCCCGCCGGAGCCGGGAACGAAGCCCGCCGCGGACGCGCTGAGCGGTCGGGACGCCCTCTCTGGCCGGTCGTTGAACTTCCGGCAGATCACCCGCATGGCGTCGAACCCTGCCCAGATGTAGGGAGACGCCCCCTCGGAGCCACCCGCCAGCATCCGCTTCGCCAGCCCGTTGCGGATTCTCTGAACGCTCTCGATGATCGCCTCATTGCCCGTACTGCAGGCCGACGAGTTGGACGTCACCTGGTTCCCCAGGGCCAGCAGGCCCGCAATCCGCGCGCTGGTCCCGCTGTTCATCACCTGTTCCACGATCCGGCTCCCCAGGCGCCGCACCCTACCCTCGTTGACCATGGGGACTACGGTCCGGGCGATGGTATCCATGCCGCCGATCCCGCAGCCCACGATCGCCCCGGTGTCCCAGTCCACCCGGTCGTCTCCCGTCTCGGGCAAGTCGAACCCGGCATCCCGCCAGGCATCCACGGCCGTTACAGAGGCGTAACCGATGTTGTCGTTCATCGACATCAGCTTCTCGAAATCGAAATAGCTCTTCCGGATCTGGTCGAAATCCTGCGGGACACCGCCCACCTGGCAGGCGAAGTTCATTTCCTTCAGTTCCGGGATGAACCGGATGCCGGAAATGCCGCCCCGAAGGGCCTTCTCGAAGGCGGGGAGGCCGTGGCCGTTGGGCGCGGCCACCCCGATCCCCGTGACAACCACCCTACGCTTCATGAATCACCACTCCCATCCCGGCCAGCACGCCGGAGCACACTTCCTCCCCGTTCTCGCGGGTCATGGCGACCCTGGACTTCAGGGTCCCCCTGCGGAAGTAGATCTTTTCGCCTGTGGTCACGACCCGCTCGCCGGGCCGCACGATCCCCTTGAATTCGATATTCTCCGCCAGAGTGAAAAGGGTCGTCAGGGCGCCTGTTCCCTCCCGTCCGGCCATCATGGCCAGGTAGAGCCCCAGGGCAACCACGCCGACCTGCGCCATGGCTTCCACGAGAATGACACCGGGCGTGACCGGCCGGCCCGGGAAGTGCCCCGCATAGAAGGATTCATCCGCCCGGAAGCGGTATGAACCCACGATCCGGTTCTCGTCCAGTTCATGGATGTCGTCAACAAAGCGGAACGGCGGGCGGTGCGGCAACGCCTCCAGCCCCCGTGTCCGGAGGAGTGCATCAGCCGCCATAGAGCCCCCCGTTGACGTGAATCACCGAACCGGTTACGTAGGATCCCCTCCGGGACAGGAACGAGACGACCTCGGCGACCTCCTCGGGGCGACCCATCCGCTCCAGGGGGATGTCCGCCAGGATCTTCGCCCGGACCTCTTCCGGGAGGCCGGCGGTCATGTCCGTATCGATGAACCCGGGGGCCACGGAGTTGACCAGGATGTTTCTCCCGGAGCACTCCTTCGCCAGGGAGCGGGTGAAAGCGTCCATGGCGGCCTTCTCCATGCAGTAGGCGATCTGGCCCGCGTTCCCCGTGGACCCGACGACGCTGGAGACGTTGATGATGCGGCCGCTCCCGTTCCGGAGCATGAACAGGCGGATCACCCGCTTGGTGAAGTACCAGATCCCGCGCATCAGCGACCGCTGGGCGTCGAACTGATCGAGGTTCATTCCGTGGATCGGGGCGTTGATGGAGACGCCGGCGTTGTTCACCAGGACGTCCACCTTCCCGGCGATCTCCTTGATCTTCTGGACCATGGCCTCCACCTGCTCCGGATCGGCCAGGTCGGCGCGGAGGAGAAAGCCGTCTCCCATCTCCTCGAGGAGTTTCATCGCCGAAGAGATGCTGCTGCGGTAGTGGACCCCGACACAGAATCCGTCGGCGGCCAGGGCGCGGCAGCAGGCTGCCCCGATGCCCGTTCCTCCCCCGGTCACGATGGCCACGGGTTTTCCGTTCATGTTCATAACGTCCCTCCTTGTGCCGTGCCTCCCGTCGAACGAGCGGAGCGGTGCGGATAGTCCTGATAGGCGATATCCCTGAACAGGCCCGTTCGCGCGCCGGCGACCCGGGCGACAGGCTCGTCGTCGACAAAAACGACGCCATCGCCGATGACGATGCACGACTCCGATTCCCTGAGCCGGGAAAAGCGCTTCACATCAATTTCATAGCGGACCACTCGGTTGTAAGGGCGGATCTGGCCACTGAAATCAATCTCGCCGCACCCCAGCGCCCGACCCGAACCCAGTCCTCCCCGCCAGACGCAGAAGAATCCCAGGAGCTGCCAGATCGCGTCCACGCAAAGGCAGCCCGGCTGCACCGGGTCGTTCCGGAAGTGACACTGGAAGTACCAGGCGTCCGGGCGGATGTCCTGCTCCGCCACGATACGGCCCCTCCGGCCGTCTCCGTCGATCGAGAGGATGCGGTCCGCCATGAGGAACGGCGGCGCCGGCAGGCGGGCGTCGAATCCGGCAGGGGCATCCTCCACGAGATTGCCGTGGGCAAAGGCGAGCAGGTGCTCCAGGTCGAACCGGCCGCGCCCCGTGAATTCCTGATAGGTCATGCCGAACTCCTCACGTTCAGTTCCATGGAGGTCCAGGTCAGGCCGGCCCCCACCAGCGCCACGGCCACCCGATCCCCCGGACGCAGGTCGCCCCACCGCTGGCTGAGAACGGACGGCGCCCCGGCGGCACCGGTGTTTCCGAAATGCTCCACGTTGTGCCAGTGACCGGCCTCCCCGATGCCCGCCCGGGCACAGACGCTCTGCAGCATCCCCAGGTTGGCCTGGTGGCCGACAAAGAGCAGCCGGCCCCCGTTTTCTACACCTTCCCGGCGGAAGCCCTGGAGGGACTCCGTGGTCCTGCGGATGGCGAATCCCTGGACGGCATTTCCGTCCTGAGTAAAGTAGCCTGTGCGGCGAATCGACACCTTTTCACAGGCTGACGGCTTCGAGAACGCTTCGCAGCCTGAGATGGCGATCCCGGACGGCACGGAGGCGGAAAGTACGGCGGCGGCACTCCCGTCGCCGAAGAGCACCGCCGACGCCCGATCCGAGTAGTCGATGGAGCGCGTCAGGTTCTCCGGATTGACCAGGAGGATGAAGTCGGGAAGATGCTCCGGGTTCATGCGGGAGACGAAGGCCACCTGCATGCCGAAGCTTGTGCAGGCGGAATTGAGGTCGAAACAGGGGGCGTCGATCCCCAGTTCGCCGGCAATGGTCGCCGCCTCCGCCGGGGTCAGGCTGTCCGGAGCGGAGCCGCCGGAGATGACCAGGCCGATGTCCCCGGGAGCGATCCCTGCCCGCTCGACGGCCATCCGGGCCGCCAGGGCTCCCGTCCGGGTGTTTCCATAGGGACTGGCCTCGTAGGCCTCCCGGATGTCCCGGTTCTTCGTGTTGCGGATGTAGTCGAGAGGCAGGACCGTGCGCCTTGAGCGGATCCCCACCCGCTCCAGGATCCACTCCTCCGTGGTGCCGATGTCCAGTTCCTCCAGGAAACGGTTGGTGATCTCGTTCTCCGGGTGGAAGTGCCCCAGGCCGTGCAGATACAGAGGCATCAGACGATCTCCCGGCCCATGATCATGTGCTGCACCTCCCGGACGCCCTCGTAGATGTCGAGGATGTGTGCGTCCCGGGCGAGTTTGGCGATCTCGTAATCGTTCGTGAACCCGTAGCCTCCGTGCAGGTGCAGCCCCTCCGCGGAGCAATAGAGGGCTGCCTCCGCTGCGGTGTTCTTTGCCAGAGAGGCATAGAGTCCCCTGTCGGACGCCTGCTCCTGGATTTTTGCGGCCGCCTTCAGGAGGGCCAGCTCCGCCAGCTCCGTCTTCTTCCACATGGCCACCAGGGTCTCCCGGGCCACGGGGAGGTCGCAGATGCGGCTTCCGAACTGCTTGCGCTCCCGCGTGTAAGCCAAGGTCAGATCGAGGGCGCGGCGCGCCGTGCCGAGGGCGATGGCGGCCACCATCGGGCGGGCGTAGTCCAGGACGTCGACGATGTAGGAAAAGCCGAGCCTCCGGTCCCCGATGACCTGGTCCGGCCGGACGATCACGTCCTCGAAGGTCACGGAAGCGGTGTTGGACAGGCGGATCCCCAGCTTGTCCTCGGGCTTGCCGACGGTGACGCGGCCACCTCCCGGAAGGTCGATCACCCGCTGCTCCGGCGCCTTGCCGTCCCCTTCCCCCGGCGCCTCCGGGACCGGAACGATCACGCAGGAGAGAAAACGCCCCGCCGGCTTCTCCAGCTTGCAGAAGACCGTGAACTGAGCGGCGAAGGACGCGTTGGTGATGAAGCACTTGGTACCGTTGAGGCGGTAGCTGCCGTTTTCTTCCTTGCGGATGAACGTCGTCATGGCCGAGTTGTCCGACCCGGCGCCGGGCTCCGTGAGACAGAAGGAGGCCAGGAGGGGCGCCGCGACGAAGGGTCCGAGAAAGCGTTCCTGCTGCTCCGGGTTCCCGTGAAAGGCGATGACGGCATTGGCCAGGTCATTGCACATGGCCGACGTTGCGATGCCCGCGTCGCCGCAGGCAAGCTCGCGGATGATGAGGGCGCTTGTGAGGATGTCCACGCCGTTTCCCCCGACGGACGGGGGAACGGTCAGGTTCATGATGCCCATGTTCCAGATTTTGCGGATGATATCCCAGGGAAAGGCGTCTTCCCTCTCCCGGTGCAGGATCCCCGGGGTGATCTCGCTCCGGACGAAGCGGCGGACGGATTCCACGAGCATCTGCTGGCGGTCGTCAAGGTTGAAGTCCATGTTTCTCCTTCATGATTTCTGTTCTTCCGGTTGCCCGGCTTTATGACATCGCGACGTGCTGAAGGCGGGAGGCGCCCTCCTCCGCACTGCAGAGCCTCCGGGCGGCCGAAAGCGTGGAAACGGACATGCAGTCGACATCCAGGGCCCGGAAGAAATCGCGGAGCGGCCTCCCCGGCCCGATCTCGAAAATCGACTCCGCCCGGGACGCCACGGCCTGCATGTTGTCCACCCATCGGACCGTTTCGCTTACCTGCCGGACAAGGTTCCGGATCACGGAGTCGCCGCAGGACTCATGAAAGCCGCCACAGGCGTTCGACGCCACCCGAGGCGCTGCATCCGGAACCATCCGCGGCCGGGCTTCCCGAAGGGTGCCCTCGAGGGGGGCCTCCGCAGATTTCATGAACCGGCTGTGAAAGGGAGCGCTGACCGTCAGGGGAACAAAACGGCACCCTTCGCCCTCGCTCAGTGACTTCCGCAGGCGTGCGACGGCTTCATCGACACCCTCCTTCAGCCCGCTGAGAACAATCTGCCGGGGGGAATTCACGTTCGCCACATCCACCGGGAGTCCTTCCAGGTCCCTCCGGACGGCCTCGGGATCGAGAGAGCCCGCGATCACGGCCACCATGGCGCCGCCCTCCGGAACGGCCTCCTGCATAAGCCGGCCCCGCTCCTGGACGATCCGGACGGCGTCGGACAGGGAGAGCACGCCCGCCGCCACGAGGGCCGTGAACTCGCCAAGGCTGTGGCCGGCGAAGAGGGCGGGGTCCAGGCCGGTCATCTCGCGGAAGGCCCGAAACATGGCCGTCTCCGTCGTCAGGATGCAGGGCTGGGTGTACTCCGTCCGGTGAATCCTCTCATCGTCGGCAAAACAAAGGGCCGCCACATCCCACCCCAGGGCCTCCGACGCCTCTTCGTAAGCCTGGCGACTGACGGCGTAGGCCTCATGAAAATCCCTGCCCATACCTGGCCGCTGGCACCCCTGCCCGGGAAATACGACGGCGATGCATGGTTTTCGCATCTCTGCAACCTCCATCCGAACGGATTTGAGCGCCCTCAAAGCACCATCCATGCCACTGCGGCTTGCAGTCTCCGGCGGCGGTGGCGAACAAGCCGTTCTCACAAAGGATATATCCGGCAGGAAATCAGCAGGACGAAAACATGGGCAGGGCCGGTTATTCCTTTCCCCCTCGACCGGCTGCTTGGCGATTCCGGATATCCGGCCGGATCATCAGCCGAAAACCAAGGATTTCGGGTGCTCCGGGAGCCTTCTTCCAGTTGTTCCCGGTCTGCGCACGCCGCTACGCACTGCGTAATGTTTTACGCACCGCCCGGGGTGGAATCAGCGGGCCCCGCGCCCGCTGGACACGGATACTCCCGGCAATACCGACAGTTACAAAACAGCGGGAACAGCGGGGGGATTGGCACGGATCCTGTACGGGAAAAGGCAAAGGGATTTATTTCATCTTGCAAACAATGCTTCATCCGAAGGAGGGTGCCATGAGAAAGAGAAGGACAGCAAAGAGCACAGCAGCGGTCATGCCGGCCAGGAAACAAGAGGAGATTGCCCCCAGGCAGGAGAGGGACGGTGTTTTCTACTACGCGGAGGCCAACACGAATCTCGAACAGCTGTGGCGGGCCGACAGCCAGGGAGTGGAAGACGGTGAAGGCCCCGTCATGTACGGCTGGTTCAGCCTGGAGAACCTCTATTTCGGGGATATGGAACTGCGCATGATGCCGATTCAGATGAAGGTCCGGGCTCCGAAACCCGCAGTACCCAGGAAGATGGAGCGATTCAGCCTGTTTTATAAGGACGACAGCTGCTTCCGGTACGCCATTCCGGGCGAGAACACCGAGAGGGCCTGAGCACACAAACGACCCTGTCATTGCCAGTAAATGCGCCTCTCCCGGGCGTCTCCTTCCCACGGCAATGGCAGGGTATCGTTTTTCATCATCACGGACCGGACGTTACGGCAGCCCGCAAAAGCAGGCGTTTTTGTCCTCCGCCTTGACGTCTTCCCCCATTTGCCCCTATCATGATCCCGAATGCCGGGCTCCCCGGCGGGTATCCCTGCGACTATGGAAATATTCACTCTGGCAGCCGTTTCGCTCATCATCAGCGTCTCCATCCTTCTGCGGAGAGACAGGGGGCCGATCCTTCTGTCGTATGCGGCCCTGTGCTTCGCCGTTTTCCTCCACAAGGGAGGGCAGTTCTTCGGAACGGTGGTTCCGGCCGGATTCTGGGGATCGATGTCCCTTCTGGGGCTCCTGGGAATCCCTCCGCTCACGGTGGCCTTCTTCCAGAACCTCGTAAAAGACCGCCACGTCCTCCGCCGGAGGGACGCAGCCGTGACGGCGCTCGTCAGCATCGCCCTCGGCGCGGCATCCTTCACACCCTTCCGGGAGCGCTTTTCCTTCACCCTGGCTCTGGAGATCTACGTCATCGGAATCCTGCTGGTCTGCCTGGCGGCCCTGATCCTGTATACCGCCCGCCGCGCCGCGGGATCGGAAAAGAAGCGGTTTCTCTACCTCACGCTGGCCTGCACGGCCGCATTTCTCCTCAGCCTGGCCGATCTGTTCCAGCACCTCCATGGTGCCTTTCCGCCCTTGTCCAACATCTTCATCGCCACCTTGCTCTACTTCGTCCTGATGTTCGTCACACATCCCCAGATGGCCGAGCTCAGGGAGATCATGGCAAGGACCCTGTTCCTGGCAATCATCACGGTCACGGCCACCCTGATGGCCTGGGCGATCCTCCGGCTTTTCGCCGGGGAAACGACCCCGCCTTTCACGCACCTGATGGTGGCCAGTTTCCTCATCGTCATCGCCATCGAACCCCTCCGGGAGATCCTGAAGAAACTCCTGACGCTCCTGTTTCCGGACAGCCGGGAGCTTCTGCGGTCCCTCTTCGCCTTCGACGAAAAGCTTGAGCGGGAAAAGTCCCTCCTCCTGGAAGAGATGGCCCCCGTCTTCGCCCATGAGATCCGGAACCCCCTGGGGTCCATCAAGGGCGCCGCTCAGTATCTCCGTTCCGAAGTCACTTCGGAGGAAAACCGGAAGCTGGTGGACGTCATTATCGAGGAAGTGAACCGGCTGAACCGGGTCGTGTCGCAATTCCTGAATTTCGCCCGTCCCTATCAACCCGACCTGAAACCCCGGGACATCAACCGGGTCGTCGAGCGGGCCGTGGACATCATCCGGGCCAACATCCTGTCTGAAAAGATCGCCATCCAGACGGACCTCCGTTCCGAGCTGCCGGCGGTCAATGCCGACCCGGAACAGCTTATCCAGGTCATCCTCAACATTGCCATGAACGCCATCGAGGCCATGCCGGAGGGGGGCACGCTGATGCTGCGCACCCGCAGGATCGAGAGCGACGGGGGAGACACGGTGGCCATCACCATCCGTGATACGGGACCGGGGATCCGCCGGGAGGATATGAAAAACATCTTCAAGCCCTTCTTTACGACGAAGGAGCGGGGCGTCGGCCTGGGGCTGGCCATCAGCCAGCGGATCATGCGCGGGCACGGCGGCCATATCCGGGCCAAGTCTCTCCCGGGCCGAGGAAGCATCTTTATCATTCGGGTCGGCCTTCCGTCTTGACTCCAGGAGTCCCCGACGCCGATTACCCATAGCGGCGTGCAGGCGGGCATTCACCGTCCGGCCGACCGATCAGAAAGGTTTTGCAATGCATAGAATTCTCGTGGTGGACGACGAACTGAACATGCGGCTGGTCCTGCAGGCCATGCTGCGGAAGGAGGGTCTTGAGGTCCTCCTGGCAGCGGACGGTCTCGAGGCGTTGAAGGTCCTCAAGAAAGAAGAGGTCTCGGCGGTCATCTCGGACCTGAAAATGCCGAAACTGGACGGAATGGCCCTTCTCGACGCGATCCGGCAGGATTGGCCCGCCCTCCCGGTCATCATGATCACCGCCTACGGCACGATCGCGACGGCGGTGGACGCCCTCAAGAAGGGGGCTTTCGATTACATCACAAAACCCTTCGAGCAGGACGAAATCAAGAATGTCGTCCGGAAAGCGATCCAGACGAAGACCCTTGACGACAGCGAGGTCGTACCCGGTCCGGGTGAAATGGATCATGGCGGCATTGTCGGCAAGGGGGAGGCCATGACGGAGCTGTTCGAGACGATCCGCCGTGTCGCCCCGACGACGACAACGGTCCTGATCACGGGAGAAACCGGAACGGGAAAGGAGCTGGCCGCCCAGGCGGTACACCTCAACAGCCCCCGCAAGAACAACCCCTTTCTGAAGATCAACTGCGCCGCCATCCCGGAAAACCTCATGGAGAGCGAGCTCTTCGGTCATGAAAAAGGCGCTTTCACCGGTGCCGTGTTGAGCAAGCCCGGACGGTTCGAACTGGCCCACAAGGGGACCCTTTTCCTGGACGAAATCGGCGAGCTCTCCCGGGACATGCAGGTCAAGATCCTGCGGGTCATCCAGGAACAGGAGTTCGAGCGGGTGGGGGGACTCCGGACGATCAAGGTGGACGTCCGGATGATCGCCGCGACGAACCGGAATCTCCAGCAGGAGGTGAAGGAGGGCCGTTTCCGGGAGGACCTGTACTACCGGCTGAACGTCTTCCCGATCTGGATCCCGCCGCTCCGGGAACGACGGGAGGACATGCCCGCCCTGGTCGACTTCCTCATCCAGAAGTTCAACCGGAAGTTCGAGCGGACCGTTCAGGGGGCGGACCGGGAGCTGCTGGAGATCTTCCGCCGCTACGACTGGCCTGGAAACGTGCGGGAGATGGAAAATGTCCTGGAGCGGCTCGTACTCATGGCCTCGAAAGATTGCCTGACCGTGGAAAACCTCCCGCCGGAGATGAAATCAGTGGCCCATGAGGCCATGGCTTCAGGACGCGGGGAGCAGCGGGAACCGATCAAAAAACTCATCAAGGAACAGTCCGAGGAGATCGAGCGGCAGATGATCCTCACAGTCCTGGAGGCCTGCGGAAACAACGTGACACGGGCAGCCCGGGAGCTGGGAATGAGCCGTAAGGGTCTGCAGCTCAAAATGATCAAGTACAACCTGAGGAAGGGGATATGATGCTCCCCTGACAGGGTGCTCACACTCTATTTGAATCCATTCCAGCCTTAAACACCGAGCCCGGTTGATTCGATCACAACCCGCCCTTGCCTCTTTTTCACTTGATTAAGAAAGGCGGCGTCTATATAAATCATGTCGGTCCGATAGAGATTGAGTCACCTTGGACCTATCTTGGGAACGGACAAGGAGGTTATATTGCAATGGGTACCTATCCTGATGAAACATTGGACAAGATCATCGAAAAACAGATCAAGCGGTGGCAGGTAGACCAGAAAAAGAAGTACAAAAAACCGATCCGTCCGGTGATCACCATTTCACGCCTGCCGGGCGCAAATGCCTCGAAGATCGCGAAACAGCTCTCCAAGGACTTGAAGATTGACGCCTTCGACCAGGAAATCATCGAAGAAATCGCCAAGAACACAAAAGCCAGCAAAAAGGTTATCGCCAGTCTCGACGAACAGGACATCAGCATCGTCAAGGAATGGCTGGCATTCCTGTCGTCTGAGCGCCAGGTATGGCCGTATGAATACATCGAGCAGCTGATCCGCGTAATCAGCGCCATCGGCGCCCATGGCCATGCCGTGATTCTTGGCAGGGGAGCCAGTTACATCCTGCCCAAAGAGGTATGCCTTCGCGTGCTGGTCGTGGCTCCCATGGAGAAGAGAATCCAGAACGTGGTGGACGCTTACAGCGTCTCAGCAGACGAGGCCAAACGGAATGTCATGAGGACGGAATCGGACCGCAGGGCATTCATCCGCCGGTATTTCCATGCGGACATGATGGATCCCATGAATTACGACCTGGTGATCAACACAGAAAACTGCAGTGTCCCTGTCGCCACGGGCATCATCACGGAGGCTTTCAACAACCGCAACTGGTACAATTTCTCCATCGACAAGATGAAACGATAGAACGGGCTTCAACCCTGCAAAAAAAGCCTTCCCGAATCGACTTGGCAAAGCGGGAAGGCTTTTCTATTTTTCAGCGCTGCAAAATATCCTGTCAAGATGCCCGGGAAAGGGCCCGGCACATCCATTCGCACATGCGTCTCACGAAAGAAGGGCTTCCATCCGGACATTTTTTCGGACGAGATCTTCCAGAAGGCTGATCCTGACCGGATCGTCCGCTACAAGCAGGGGCTCTATCTGATCAATCTTCTTTGCAGCGGAAACAAGGTCCATGGATACGAGAAGCATGGGTATGCCCAGGTCTTGAGCCCTGGTCATAAGATCTGCCGGTGGCTTGATACTCCCGGTGAGTAAAACGCAGGATGTGTCTCCATCCAGAGCGGCGGCAATGAGATCGGATCTGTCGCCGCTTGTTATAACCAGCTTGCCCGGCGATGAAAAGAGAGGGTGTTCTCTGGCATCGGAAAGATCCGTGGGCATTACAAGTATGTTTTCAATGGACCGGTTGAGATGCTCCTCGCCGGAGAGGACCTTGGCGAAGAGGCGGTCCGCGAGATGATGGGCCGACAGGCAGTCGAGTTCGATTCGGTAAGGGACCATGCCCAGCACCGGAATGCCCGTACTTTTGATGCGCGGCAGAAACACCTCGCGATAATCATCCATATCTTTGATTTTATTTATGATAATCCCGGCGAAGGCACCTTCGGCGTTCGAAAGATATTTCTGCAGGGCCAGCAGATCATCCATTCCTCCATCTTCTCCGGCACCATTCAATACGAAAAGGAGCGTTCCGTTCAGATAACGCCTCACGGAAAGGGGGTCCAGATGGATTGAGAGACCGTACGTCAGGCCCTTTCCCCCTTCGACGAAGAGATATTCATAGCTCGATGAGATCCGGTTCAGGATCTCCTGAAATCTTTCCCGGGCCGTCTCCTCGTCTATCAGGTAACCGAGCTTGGCATGATGAAACCCGACCGTGATGTCCTCCGGCTTTTCCTCCAGCCGGAAGATCTTTGTGATCAAGGCGGCATCATAATCCCAAAGCCGCTTCTTGCGGTAGAACAGTCGATGGCCGAAAGGCTTTAAATATCCGATCTTCTTTCCCATCGCTTTGGCGATCCCGACGATCATGCTCGTCTTCCCGTCACTCTCCGCCATCGACGCGACGACGATCCTTTTCATCCTGTCACCTCCTGCATTATGTTCCTATCATTCGCCCTTTCAGGAGAACGAATCGATTACGAGAAATTTCGACTGCAGAACATCGGTTAGGAAGTCCTCCCGACGTGAAGGCAGAGGCCACAGTGCACTGCTCACAGCACCCCAGAGAACAGCCATGGCTTGTCCCTTCCCACAGACCTGTCAGTCCCTGAAGGACATCTTCAGTTCAAATACGCCGGCCAGGTTGCGCTTTTCCATGGTAAATCCTCCCTTTTCAAACACGTGCATCATCGGTTCGTTCTCAGCCAGAACCTCAGCCGTAAAACCGAGCAACCCCTGCCTTTTGGCGAGGTAGGTCAGATAAGACAATAGCTCGGAACCGATGCCACGATACTGATAGTCATCACGTACGGCAAAAGCAGCTTCGGCCGTGTGATTGGTCGGGTCAATGAAATAGCGACCCACGCCGACGATCTGTTCGTTTTCTTCGGACCCGACAATGGCCAGGATGGCTGTCTCCTGCGTATAGTCGATCACGACCATCTCCTGCAGCCTTTCGTGGGGCATGTCCTTGCGGACCGAAATAAACCGGCGGTACATGCTCTGGTCGGACAGGGAGTAGATGAAGTCTTTCAACAGGGATTCATCACTGATCTTGATCGGGCGGAAGAAAATGCGCATCCCTGTCTTCGTCGTGCGGAATGTCTCCCATTCTTCAGGGTACATGCCCTGCTGTCCGGGAATAAACGCCTGGTCCCGATAAAGGAGGCCCGCCTTTCTCCCCTCTTCAATCAGCCAGGACTGGAATTTCGGATGGGCAATGGAGATGAGGGCCATGGCCCGTTCCCGCACGTTCTTCCCCTGGAGATAGGCGATCCCGTACTCCGTGACGACATATTCGATGTCCGCCCGAATCAGGGTCGTGCCGGCACCCTCGGTCAGGTAGGGAACAATGCGGGACTTCGCCTCGTCGTCCGCCGTCGACGGAATCGTCAGGATGCTCTTGCCCCGGGGGGACAGGGCCGCCCCCCTCATGAAATCAGCCTGTCCACCAACGCCGCTGTAAAAGGTCTTGCCTATGGATTCGGCCGTTGCCTGCCCCGTCAGGTCGATCTCCAGGGCGCTGTTGATGGCCACCATGTGCTCCTGCCGGGCGATGGTGAGGGGATTGTTCGTATAGTCAATCGTGCGGAATTCGATAGCCGGATTGTCGTCGATGAAGGCATAGGTATCGTTGCATCCCATGCAGAAAGTGGCGACGGTCTTTCCGCGGTCGATTTTCTTTTTCGTGTTGTTGATCACTCCCGCCTTCATCAGGCTTACGATCCCGTCGTTGAGGAGTTCACTATGGACCCCCAGATCCTTCTTTTCGGTCAGGTTGGCGAGAATGGCATTCGTGATGTGTCCATAGCCGACCTGGACCGTGTCTCCGTCTTCCACCAACCGGGCGACAAACTGGCCGATCCGCGGGCTGATGCGGGTATCCGTCTTGGGTGAATACTCGAGCAGGGGTTCGTCATGGTCGACAACGAAGTTTATTTTGTCGAGATGGAGCAGGCTGTCCCCGTGTGTCCGCGGCATGAGGTGGTTGGTCTGGGCGATGACCAGGGCTGCGCACTCGACCGCCGCTTTGACGATGTCCACGCTGACGCCGAGGCTCACATATCCGTGCTTGTCCGGCGGCGAGACCTGGATCAGGGCCACATCGAGATGGACCAGTCCTTTGTAGAAGAGGCGGGGAAGTCGAGACAGGAACACCGGCGTGTAATCCGCCGCACCCCGGCTGATTGCGTTCCGCGTGCTGTCGCCGACGAAAAAGGAATTGAGCCGGAAATTCTGTTTGAACTTCTCGTCCGCATAGGGCGCAACGCCGAGGGTCATGACGTGCAGGATTTCGGCATCGAAGAAAGCCTTGGGGTGGGCACTCGCGTAATCCGTCAAGCAGCGCACCAGGTACTGGGGCTCGCCGCAGGCCGTTCCCACGAAAATGACGTCCCCGCGATGGATCTTGCCGAAGATTTCCTCTTCCGAGACAAACTTCTCCGGGTAGCGCTCACGCCACCCCATAATCGGATCCGCCATTTTCCATCCCTCCGCTCAGGGCATCACAGCCGTCCGTCCTCCAACGTGTAATATCCGGATTCCTCTGCAACCGCAGCGTTTCAATATCATGCTCTTTTTTTATACCAGAGACACCCCTTTTTTCCAATGAGCGATCCCGCTCCATGGACGGCGGCCGGCCGGCGGCATGCCCCTCACCCCGACCGCCGGACCGTCGTCGTGGTTGCAGATGGAAGTTGAGTGTGGTTAAAATACCTCCGACGACGAGGAATTCCGTCGGGAAGGCCTTGCGGGCATCTTCGCCCGGCGGATGCCCCCGGCGGAGAACAGGGCAATCATGCCCGTGCCTTTCCCCAAACGGCGGGGCAGCTTTTTTCGTCATTCCGAAGGGAGGTAAACATCGATGGACGAGAGAAAACGACCGTTTGAAAATCTCGATGCCATATTCTGGCCCAAATCCATTGCCGTCATCGGCGCCTCCTCCGAAGTAGGAAAAGTCGGCCATGACATCTTCGCGAACATCCTCAAGGGCGGATACCAGGGAACTCTTTTTCCCGTCAATCCCCGGGTGAAGTCCATTCTCAGCGTCAAATCCTTCCCCGTGATCGGCGACATCCCAGACCCCGTCGATCTGGCGATCCTCGTCCTGCCGCCCCGGCATACGCTCAAGGCCGTCCAGGAGGCCGTCGAAAAAGGCGTTCACGGAATCATCATCGTCTCCGCAGGCTTCCGGGAGGTGGGCGGAGAAGGGCTGGCGATTGAGAACCAGATCGTCGCCATCTGCCGCGAGGCGGGAGTGCGTGTCATCGGACCGAACTGCCTCGGGGTGATCAATCCCGTATCATCGATCCGGCTGAACGCCAGCTTCTCGGCCCGGATGCCGGCGGCGGGCCGCATCTCCTTCATCTCCCAGAGCGGCGCCCTGTGCACGGCCGTCCTGGATTTTGCGGCCGACCGGGATTTCGGGTTCTCCAAGTTCATCTCCATCGGCAACAAGGCCGACGTGGACGAACTGGACCTGCTGCGCTACCTGCACGGGGACCCGGACACGTCCGTCATCATGCTGTACATCGAGGAGTTGCGGAGGGGGTCGGAGTTCATCGAGGCGGCCCGGGAGATCACCATGGGGAGGCACCCCACGCCGATCCTGGTCATCAAGTCGGGACGAACCCGCGCCGGGGCCCAGGCCGCGGCGTCCCACACCGGAGCCCTCGCCGGCTCCGAGGCCGTCTATGAGGCGATCTTCAAGCAGTCGGGCATCATCCGCGCGGACACGATTGACGAGCTCTTCGACTACGCCAACGCCTTCACCTACAAGCAGGAGAGCAGCCTGGGCAAAACGATGCGGAAGCTTCCCGCGGGGCGGCGCGTGGCGATCATCACCAACGCGGGGGGCCCCGGCATCATGGCCACCGACATGACGGTTTCCTCCGATCTCGAGCTTGCGCAATTCCAGCAGGAGACGGTGGACGAGCTCGCCCGGCATCTCCCTCAGACCGCAAACATCCACAATCCCGTCGATGTCATCGGGGACGCTACCCAGGAGCGATATGAAAACGCCCTGCGGGCCGTCATCAACGACCCCGGCGTGGATGGCGCGCTGGTCATCCTGACCCCCCAGTCCATGACCGACTCCCTGGGCACCGCGGAGGCCATCGTCCGGGTCGCCCGGCGGTCGGCCAAGCCCATCCTCTGCTGCTTCATGGGCATCATAGACGTCTCCGCCGGGGTGAAGTTCCTCCAGGAACACGGCTATCCCGTTTATCGATTCCCGGAAAACACCGCCAAGGCCTTCGCCGCCCTGTTCAAATACGCCAACTGGCTCAATCGCGAACGCCTGCCGACGACACCGATCTGCCACGACACGGAAAGGGCCTCCCGGATCATCCGCGACAACCTGGCATCCGGCAGGACTTACCTGAGTGAAATCGAGGGGCTCGACCTCCTGGGCTGCTACGGGTTCCCCGTCCTGCCGACCAGGCTCTCGGACAGCGCGTCAAACGCCGCGGACATCGCGTCGGAGATGGGATTCCCCGTCGTCATGAAGGTCGTGTCGGATGAAATCATCCACAAATCCGACGCGGGCGGAGTCGTACTGGGGATCGGGAGCCGGGAAGAGGCGGCGGATGCGTACACGCGCATCGTCGAGGGCGCAAAGGCCTACAACCCGGAAGCGAGAATCCGCGGCATCCTGGTCCAGAAAATGGCCGGCCGGGGAGAGGAGGTCATCATCGGAGTGCAGCGCTATTCCGCCGGACCCCTGATCATGTTCGGGCTGGGCGGCATCTTTGTCGAGGTCTTCCGGGACGTCGTCTTCCGCCTGGCCCCCATAGACCGCGACGAAGCCCACCGGATGATCCACGAAATCCGCGGCTACAAGCTCCTGACGGGTTTCCGCAGGCGCCCCAGGGCGGATATCGAGGCGGTGGAGCGGATCCTGGTTAGCCTTTCCGACATGGCGGTCCGGCACCCTGAGATCCGGGAGCTGGACATCAACCCCCTGCTGGTCCATGGGGAAAAAGAGGGAGCGACGGTCGCCGACTGTCGCATCATCCTCGATGCGAAGACGGGAGGGGCGGGGTAGAAGGAAACATCCCGTCCCGATGCGGAGGGAATGGAAGACTTTTGCAGAATTTTTGAAAAAGCGGCACCGGAGTAAAAGGAATCCCACTGCTGAAAGGTCTTCCTCCCATGTCACTTTTTTCAGCAAACAACTGTTCGGGAAGATCCTAACTTTTACATATCACGCATTGGCGGTTTTAGGGCTTGAACCAGAATTCGTGCTGAATATGTTCATTATACATGAGGGTTAAACTTGTTGCATTCTCTCGCATGCGACGACAATTGTATGAGATATGACCGTATCAGAGTTATGTTCATTATGTCGCTATACATTTTTCAATTTCCTGACAAATGTCCTGTTCTTTATTTTATCAAATGATGTAACCGACTTAATTATATCCAACTCATTAATTGTGAGAACTCTGCTTATGTCATCAGTAATAAATAGATTTTCCGTCTTTTCCCATATATATTCGGGAAAGGATGTAATTACTACCGGAACTATGTATTTAACTGAAGAAGGGATTGTCTTATTTAGTCGCCCTTCGTTATTCATAATGAAATCTGCCTTTGCTTCCACTTCAGTTAGATATCCCTTGATCTTATTCTTACGAAATTCAACTGCGCCTCTTGTCCCGATAATAGAGCCCTCGGAGACACTTAAAGATTTACATTCTATAATGAACAAATAATTATCAATTATAAGTGGAGCATCAATCTCCCTTTTTTCGCCATTATTATTCTTTATTTCGCCTCTTAAATGAGCCGCGTCCGTACCATAGAGCTTAATTATTTTCTCATTTACCTTCAATTCTAAATCAGCGGAAATAATATTGCCAAATTCGCCATCAACTGATGATAGTGGTGCGAGAATACTTTGTAAAACCGGGATAAATTCAGTGTAATCTACAACGATTATATCTTTTGTAATCTTGCAGAACAAAAATCCTTTTAGCAGTTCTGTTTCTAACGAATCATAATTCCCTATTTTAAAAAAAAGATGATCGTAGGCATTTAACAAATTCTTTGTACTGGCCTCCTTTAAATGCGGAAAGAAAAAGGCATGTGTCTTTTTAAATTCAGCCACATACTCTCTTCTGTTATTTTCTGAATCTTCAATTATTGTATAAGCTCGTTGCATGGTGTTTATAGCGACTAAGTTTTTTCTGTCGTCAGAATTATCATTCTTAACAAAGAGGGGGGAAATATTTACAGCCAACGATTGTGAAAAATAAAGGATAATTGATAAAATATCTTCAATGTAACAATTGTATTTTGAGAAAAATATTGGATTGAATTTCCGCGTAAATTCGTAATAGTCAAATAGATTAATTGCACTAATTAAAAAATTGAATGTGTCGTAATCTGATTCAAAAGTTACATTATTTAATTCTATTTGCCGTTTTGAATCGAAATTGTGATGAAGAAACGGAAGAATCAGTTCACCTTCGACATTCGCTGACTCATTTGAAAAAGAACCAACATTAGTAAGTAGTGAATGACTTTTAGACCGCTTATCGTAATAATTAATTAAGAAATCGATGTCACTATTCGTTGCTTGAATAGTGAAGCCGCAAGTTTTATCAGTAGAATACGAGCCACCCTTATTGAATATCCGGCAGCAATTACAGACATATATATAGTAGAAACAAACTGATTCAAGTTTGTAGATATCTGACAATATGTTAACCACTTCATGAGGAATTTTGCAGGTATAAGCATCTGCGCTTGGGATATTACATATATATGTGGGAGCAAATCCATCTTGACTGCCAACAGTATTCATTTTGAACACGTCGCGCTTGTTACCATACATAAACATGCTTTGCTTCATGAGTTCGTGATAATTATATACTGACCGATTGTAATATCTGTTTATTGGTTTAATTCGTCGATACCAAAAGAACAACTCATATGCTGAGTAGACTGCGCAAATATCAATTATCATTCCTTCAATAAATCTCAGTAGATTATGTAAAAAATGATCGTCTACCTGCAAATTTTCAATATCTGTAAATCCATTCATCCTGCAATACTCATTATATACATGTGAAAAATTTATTGTTGTGCGTTCTTCAGTAATTAAGTGTTCATGAATACACCTTCTGTGCAATATGCTAGATATATCCGAATAATATCTATTATCATGCGACTTAGTTAAGCAGCACTTTTTGTATTTTTTACCGCTCCCGCAAGGACAGGGATCATTTCGTCCGATTTTAGTCATACTCTTCTCTATAATTAATGTCCTAACCAAACATTTGGTATAAACTTCATGTGATATCTTTTACCGTTTTCTAACATATTACTGACGTAAGTATGCCCACTTGCATTAACTAAACGTATTCTTGGTTTTAGCTCATTGCTAAAATCAATAACTCCTGTAATCTCAGATCTTCCACATTTATCATTAAGAGGACGGCATTTAATTCTGTGTATATTTTTTGAAATAATCATTTTATTACTAACTACAAAGAGATAGGGTTCAACATGAACAATGCCGCCAATTGGATTGAATACAACTAATTGCAGTGTGTTATTGGAGTATTCCAATTTTCCCATAATGAAGTCGTCTTCATTGATTGTAACAGCTATTTTTATGCTATAATCTGAATCAGAATTCAGAACATTATCTGACCATGCCTGTGTAACAAGTAAACAAAAGAAACATATATAAAAAAAGCCCAAGACAACCCTTGTTTTCATCGATATTCTCTCCATTTTAAAAATTATTAAGTATTTCTGGCGGCAGAGTTAATGATCCGAAACGATCATGTGGTAGTACCACACGTCGAAACTCTTGGCATCCTGACCAGACTCAACGATCAGGTCATAATCCTTCAGGCCAAGGACCTGCCGGGCTTTCGGGGAACAGCGGAAGAACATAGCAACTCTAATTTCACCGATATGTGTTTCCGGCAATCTTCCTGTAGCTTTCATCCAACGGTGGTTGAAGATTCGTGATCGCCTTCAGCCGTCGTGCCATTTCAGTCACATATCGGACTTCATCAATCGTCAATCCCCGGCCGAGCAATGTCTTTTCTCGGTAAGAAAGCCATTTCTTGATGACCTGATAGCCTCCGATGGTGAAGGTCCAGACAGCCTTCGGGACATTTCGCCAGCAGCATTGGTCATTCAGGTAAATATCCAGGGTGTCCCCATGATCAGCAACCCGGCCTCTTCCCGGCATCGTGATGCCGCCCTTTCCGGCATGTCCCCAACCCGCCGTAAGGTCAAGGTCGCCCTCGTCTGGTTTTGCTACCCCTCCGCCGATTTTCTCAAAGACGGCCACTTGCCGGAGGTTTTCAGGGATCTTCCCTTCTGTGACACCAGGGACCGGCTTTTCTGTTTCAAGGAGAGCCGCTACCTGTCGCCCGAGAGCAGCGGAGGAAAGAAGCAAATCCTTGTCAGCGGGAAGAGGAAGCCGGGGCCAGTCCTGGCGTAGGGCACCAGTATTTTCCTGCCCGTAGGCCGGGGCATGGAGCACCGCTACGACATGGTAGAACAGCGTCTCTGCTTCAAGACCAAGCGTTTGTAGGTATTTCCTGGCCTCAGGCGTCAGGTTTGACTGTGGTAAGGCCGGAACTTCAGACTCCGCAGCGAAGAGGTCTTGCTCACCTGCCACAGATCGCAGGCGGAGGGGGAACAGATTGGCGCCGCGCTCAATGGTATGAAAACAGGCTAGCGTATCCGTAATGACCGGCGGGTCGAACGCTTTCCGGTTTTGCTGCACGGCACAAAGGAAGACATTCCCCGTAAATACCTGCGGGAAGTAGTCGCTACGCTTTCTGTCAAGCAACTCGGTATCTGGCTCCCAATAAAGCCAGCGTACATCGAGGGGGCGGTAGCAGAAACGGACAATCTTATTAGTCAGCGGGCCGCCCCGCTTCAACAAGTGCTCGCGCACAATCCTTGACTGAAAGCGCGCACTGTCGGTCATCACCTCCGGATAACGCCGGGCGATCTCCTCATGGCTGAGGTCAGGGTTGAAGTAGTCAGCCAGACGCCAGTCCAGTTCGGCACGATCAACAGCTACCAAGAAATCATCTCGACTGGTCTTGACGCCGGGCAACGAGATCGGAAACAACTCCGGCAACGGATGCCACGTTACATACGCAGCGGCGACTTGGCCGGGCAGGAACGAAAGCCCCAGTTCCAGCACCGGCTTCACGTCTTCATATTGACCCTTGTCGGCGAGCAAGTCTGTTCGTTTGTTCTTCCCCCAGAATTGGCGGAAGCGAACGGTATTGCAGTGGTCGTGTCTTTCGTTTCTCACAAGCAAGGCGATGGCCGTGCCGACCTGGATGCCTTCACGGTTAAACTCGGTCGAGAAGATGCTGGGATCAGGCGCCCCCTCGGGGGTCAGTTTACCAGTCTTGTACTTATCGCCGTTCAGGCAATCGATGACTATCTCATCGAACACGTCCATATAGCGTTCCCGCATGCCGGTAAAAGAGAGGCCATCGAGCCAAGAGTAGTTTGAGATGAAACAGACGATGCCTTGCCCGTTCTTTTCCACGATACGACGTTCAGCCATGCGGAAGAACCGGACATAGAGATCGTTCAGACCTTGCCCTTGCGGTGCCATAACCTTCTTCGCTATTCGGTAGGCGCTTGAAAGGTCCCGCTCCTCGTCCATGGCCATGCCCGCGAATCCGTTGTAGGGCGGATTGCCGAGGATGACTAGGATCGGTCTTTCCTGCTTCACCTTCTCGGCGGCATCCCGTTCTTCAGCCAGTTCGGGCAGGAGTATGATCTGTTTCGGCTTCTCCTTCGGCGGCTCCCATCCCGTCAATGCATTGGTGAGATAAATGCCCACACGTTCGGCTTTCGATTCACTGAGAGGGGCGCCCAGTTCGTCCAGGAGCAGCCCCAGTTGCAGGTGGGAGACGACGAAAGGAGCCGGGAGGATCTCAAAACCGAAGACCCGATCCATGGCAGCCTTCTTCAGATCATGCGCCATGAGGGCGTCAGAGCCCTTTTCCTCAAGAGTCCTGGCGATCCGCAAGATGACTGCGCGGAGATAGGTTGCCGTCCCGCAGCAAGGGTCTAGGACATAGACGCGGGGATCAGCCAAGCCGTCCGGGATATCCAATTCCTCGCGGAGGACTCGATCCACCCGTTCAACCTGATACGCCACAATCTCCGAAGGGGTGTACCAGACGCCCAGGTCCTTTCTCAGAACTGGGTCAAACGCCTGTAGGAAGGGCTCATAGAAGTATTGGACAGCCTGCCCCGCATCAAAGGAGGCGAAGAAAGAGGCTCGGTCAACACGGTTCAATGCATCTGTCGTGCGGTCTAGAATTTCCGTCAGCCCCAGGGGTCCTAACTTCGACGGTGTAGCCACCTGTTCAAATAGAGCCCGGATCATGGGCACCCGAAGAAGCCACCCGGCAAGGTGCCAATCAAACTGCTTGGAGTCCGCCTTGTACGGATCGGCGGATTCCTTTATGCGTTCCCCAAAAGTCTTGGCTTTCACCTTCATGTCCGGCTGTCGCCGTGCCCAGAGGACCCAGGCGGAAAAGATCCCGTAGAACAGGGTTTGCACCAGGGTGGAGCGGAAGAAATGTTCTCCTTTGGCACCCTCGAACTTCAACCCCAGGGCGTCTTCCAGGGCTGACCGCAGTCCCCCGAGTGCCGGGAGATCTGCCGTTTCAACGATTGAAGCGGCGTCCCGGGCATAGGAGGCAAGCAGAGCCGCCACGTCCTGGGCAGAAGCCAGGGGAGCGTTGTAGAGCATCGCCCGGCGGAGAAATTCCGTCAGCCTGTCCCCACACCTGTTCGCCGTTGCCTTGGGGTGGCTGGCGAGTTTCCAGAATTCCACATCGGTATCAGCCAGAGCGAAGGATTCAAGAATGGCCGGTTGCCCGGTGGGACTTTTACCGACGAGCGAGAAGGACCGGAGATTTGTCACCAGGACAAGGCCGTACTCCTTCCAGTATCGCTCAACCTGCTCACTTGCCAGGGTGTTCCCAAGGTCATCCGAAGGGGGCTTTACTTCCAGGGCGCCACGGGCGGGGATTTGTGCCGGGAATGGATCATCCGGATCCTTCGGTCCACGCCCCTTCCCTTTGAACTGATCGGCCGTGAAAAGGCCCCCGTCTGGAAGACCGGCTCCCCGGTTCTTCAGGTTGATCACACAGCGGACTTTGGGAGACAGGCTCTTCCCGATTTCGTTGAACAGGTTGGATAAGGCGGGATAGAAGGAGGTTTCAGGAACATTCGATCCTGTGCAGCGGATCTCGTTTACCTCGATCAGGTACCGCGCAACCGCATCCATGGACATGAAATATAACCCCCCGATAGGACTTTGGAATAAACAGGTTTGTGGCTGTCATGTCAAGGGAGAATCAGGTCAACAACCGATTATTTCACCCATAAGGTAAATAATATTAGTTGACATATCCATCGACACGGCATAGGATTCTTTACCGGTAGGGTAAATTCTCTCGGGACAGAAAGCTTCTCCTTGGAAATCCGGTTCAGGAAACGCAAACTGCAAAGCCAATACGAATGCTTTCAAAATGCCAGCCGCGCTTATGGTAACGAGGTGGGGCGAAAGTACATCCTGCGTATCAATACCATCAAGCAAACCAAGAACATAGACGAACTGAAACGACTTCCCGTCCTCCGTTGTCACCCCCTCAAGGGGGACCGTCTTGGTCAATGGGCAATCAACCTAACGGGTTTCTACCGGCTAATTTTTACCCTGGAAGGGGAAACCCTGGAAGTCGTGTGTATTGAGGAGGTGAGCAAGCATTATGATGATTGAAAAAGCAGTCTCTTCCGATCTGGCCATTCCTCCTGGTGAGTACCTGGAGGAGGTCATTGCATCGCTTGGGATGTCGAAGGATGAACTCGCTCGGCGGATGGCTCGTCCGGCAACCAAGCTAAGCTTGATCTTCAAAGGGGAGAAGGCAATCACCGCAGAAACGGCTCTTCAGCTTGAGAAGGTTGTGGGCGTACCCGCTCACATTTGGCTCGGATTGGATTCCGAGTATCGCCTGACGCTGGCCCGCCAACAGGAGCAAGAGGAAGAAGAGCGTCTGAAGAATGAGGTCGGGCTGGTCTCCCAATATTGCTACTCCGAGCTTGTCAAAGTCGGGATCGTGCAGGCGAAAACCAGACCTCAAGACAAGGTTCTTGAACTGCAACGATTCTTCGGCGTGGCATCCCTCCGTGCCGTCCCTGAGGTTCGTCGCTATCAAGCGGCATTTCGGCAGGGGATGTCAAAGAGACAGTGCAAATCGCCGGAAGCATTGGTGGCGTGGCTTCGCTATGGTGAGATTAAGGCACAGGGGATTTCCTGCGGTCCCTTTGACAAGGCTTCTCTCCGCCGGGTAATCGGAGAGATAAGGAGCCTGACTACGAATGAGCCTTCCGAATTCTCTACCCGACTGGTTGACACGTTGGCTAAAGTCGGGATTGCATTGGTAATCTGTCCGCACTTCAAAGGTACCGGTGCGCATGGGGCAACATTCAGATTGTCGAGGGACAAGGTTGTACTGATGATCACGATTCGTGGAGCCTGGGCTGATATTTTCTGGTTCAGCCTTTTTCACGAACTCGGTCACATCATACTCCATGACAGGCAGGAAATAATCTTTGAGAATGATGGAAATGATGATCCGGAATTCATCCAGCGAGAAAAAGAAGCGGATGCATTTGCCACGGACACGTTGATTCAACCGGCAGCATTCCAGAAATTCGTTGCAGGCGGCGATTTCCGGGAAGAGACGATCCGTGTGTTTTCCCAGACCATAAGTATCGATCCGGGTATCATCGTAGGACGATTGCAACACGATGGTCATCTGAAGCCTCAGTGGCACAATGGACTTCGGACAAGATATGCCTGGTCGAAGCCCGAGAATTAACAAAGTATAGAGACCTTACAAGACACTTCCGGGCGGCTTTTCACCAGCAACCGGCACGGGTCCCGGAGTTTGACACCCCATTTCGGGTTAACGTAGCAGAATCTAGCGGTTGCAAATGATGGCCGGTTCGGTTTCGTACTACAACACTTCTGCTTTCGGCATCTGGGGAGGCGGAATCTCCTAATGATTAACAGAGGTTCAGTTGCTCCTCCATGGTCAGGCAAGAAAAAAGGGGTTACGGCATGACCCGTAACCCCTTGGCGTTCATGGTAGGCGGTACTGGATTTGAACCAGTGACTTCTACCGTGTGAAGGTAGCACTCTCCCACTGAGTTAACCGCCCGTGAGGGCGTTGTATGTAATCCAAGGAGGTTCTTTTTTCAAGGAAAAAAAACGGAGGAGACGATGCATCCACTGTCGCGGCTGTTTTACCCGGAGCGAGTCCTGATCTACGGAGTCTCCGACTCACCCAGCAACCTGGCCAAATTCACGGCACTGAACCTCGAAACCTTCCGCTTCACCGGGCGGATGGAACTGGTCGGCAAGGAAGGAGGATCGTACCTCGGCCGGCCGATCCACGGGAGCATCGAGGAGATCGACGGCTCCCCCGACCTGGCGGTGCTCCTGATCCCGGCGCGATCAGTTCTCCAGGTCCTGGAGGACTGCGGACGGAAGGGCGTGTCCTTCGCCGTCGTCCAGGCCGCCGGCTTCAGCGAATATGACGAGGAGAAGAGCGACCTGGAAGACCGGATCCGGGAGGTTCTGCGCCGCTACGGGATGCGCCTCATGGGCCCCAACTGCATCGGCACGGTCAACCTGGACAACGGCCTCCTCCTGCCCTTCTTCCCGGTCGAGCCGGAGGCCGTCATGAAAGGGCCCGCCTCCGTCATCGCCCAGAGCGGCGGTGTCGTGATGGACAGCATCCGCCTGCTGACGCTGGAGAACATCGGCCTGAACAAGGTCCTCAGCATCGGCAACAAGCTGGACCTGAACGAGTGCGATTACCTCTCCTTCTTCCTGGACGACCCGGAGACCCGCATGATCGGCCTCTACCTGGAGCATGTCTCCGACGGCCGCCGCCTCCTGGAGATCGCCCGGACCGCCCGGAAGCCCATCGTCGTCCTCAAGGCCAACCGGACGCCGGCCAGCCGCGAAATCGCCAAATTCCACACGACCGCGCTGGCGGGGGATGACGACGTCGCCGAGGCCGCCTTTCGGCAGGCGGGGATGCACCGGGTGGAGACCCTGGGCGAGATGATGGAGGTCTTCAAGGCCTTCCTTCTGCCTCCCATGGCGGGCGACCGCATCGGCGTCCTCTGCCGCTCCGGCGGCCAAGGCGTGGTCCTGGCGGACGCGGTCCACCGCGCCGGATTCCGCCTGGCCCAATACTCCGATGCGGTGTACGACGCGATCCGCCGGGAAACCCGGGCGGGGGTCATCCGGATGACGAACCCCCTGGACCTGGGAGATGTCTTCGATACGCGCTTTTATATCCAGGTGCTCGAAAAGGCGCTCCAGGAGCCCGGCGTGGACGGCGTGGTCTTCGGCCTGACCTACCTGCACAGCGCACACATCCCCGAGACGCAGGCGCTCATCCGCTCCGCCCTGGAGCTGCAGGAGCGCTACAACAAGCCCGTGGTCATCTACGTGATCGCCAGCCGGAAATTTCACTTTACCCTGAAGCAGACCTGCAGCCTCCCGCTCTTTTCGGACGCCCGGCAGGCCCTCTCGGCCCTGGCGGTCTCCCGCCGCTTTCACCTGCGCCGGCAGGAGATCGATCGCCAGCCGCGGGAAACCGTTTTCTTCAGCGTTCCGCAGGCTTATCCGAACGGGGAGGATCGCTTCCTGCCCCCGGAGGAGGCCTTCCCGCTCCTGGCTACCTGCGGAATCCCCCACCCGCCGTTCGCTGTCGCCGGGAATCGCCGGGAGATCGTGGAAGCGGCGCGGGGCATGGGCTATCCCGTCGCCCTGAAGACGGCCGACCCGGATGTGCTCCACAAGACCGAGACCGGCGGGGTGCGGCTGAACCTGGAGGATGAACAGGCCCTGGAAGAGGCCCTGGAAGGAATGGCCGGCCCATGGCTGGTGCAGAAAATGGTGCCGCCGGGCCGGGAGGTCATCGTGGGAGGCAGGCAGGACCGGGAATTCGGCCCGCTGGTACTGTTCGGCCTCGGCGGGATCCTGACGGAGGTTCTGCGGGATGTGGCCCTGCGGGTGGCGCCGCTCAACGAAGAGGAGGCGGGGTCCCTGATCGGGGAGACCCGGGGGGCAGCCCTGCTGAAGGGATTCCGGGGGGAGCCGCCGGCGGACCTGGATGCCCTGCGGAAACTGATTGTCGCGGTCTCACGCCTCCTGGTGGATCACCCGGAGATCCGGAACCTGGACATGAACCCGGTCCTGGTTTACGGGGAGGGCCGGGGATGCTGCGCCGTGGACGTGAAGATTCAGGCGTCCCCGGCACCGGCCCCCGGGGCCGTCAGGTCGCTGTAGAACTCGATGCGGCGGTCGTCCAGGAGCACATTGTGGGCGTTCAGGCGCTTGTCCCGGACGGCAGCGACGTCGATCGCGGCGGTCCCGATCTCTTCCTCGCCTGCTCCGGCCCGATAGAGGAGATTGGCCTGGGGACCCGTGATCTGGCTGCGGCCCGTGTAGAGGCAGAACTTCCCGCCTCGCTTCTCCGATCCCACGCGGTTCGCCGTCACGGCGTAGAGCCGGTTTTCCAGGCAGCGGGTGATCATGGCGTCCTGGCAGAAGGGCATGACGAGGTTGGCGCAGTGGGCCACCACGTCGGCCCCTTTCAGGGCCAGGATGCGCATGGATTCGGGGAAGAACCAGTCGAAGCAGATCATGATCCCGACCCGGCAGGAGCCGATGTCGTAAACCGTGAAGGGCCGGTCGCCCGGGTCGAACCAGAGCTTCTCCTCGTGGAAGAGGTGGATCTTCCGGTAGGTCTCCACGGAGCCGTCGGGAGACACCAGGACGGCCGCATTGTAATATTTCCGGCGGCTCCGCTCGATCAGACCCGCCACAATGTGGACGTTCCGCTCCGCGGCGACCTCCCGCAGGGCCTCCGTCGTCCTTCCTTTCGGAACCGTCTCGGACAGCTCCCGGACCTCCTCGCGGGAAGTGAAGAGGTATCCCGTGTTGAACAGCTCGGGAAGGACGATCAGGTCCGCGTCGCATCGGTGGATCATCTTCACGGCCCGCTCGACGTTCCCCTCGACGTGGCCGAAAACGGGCTTGGTCTGGATAAACCCGATTCTCATGATTCGATTCCTCCCGAACTTCCGTGAATTACCGCCGGCCTGCAGCCCCTGACGACAGGAGCGATATAACACAGGGGCGGCCGGGACAAAACAGAAAAGCCGCGGCACGAGGCCGCGGCTTTTCTTATAAGGCCACCGGTCGCGTCCCCTTCACGTGAAGGGGACGCTCCGTTGGAAACACAATGGTTGACGGTTACAGCATCTCGTAGATCGCGGCTGCTCCCATGCCGCCGCCGATGCACATGGAGACGATGCCCCGCTTGGCCTTCCGGCGCTTCAGCTCGTGGAGCAGCTGGGCCGTCAGCTTGCCGCCCGTCGCTCCCAGGGGGTGCCCCAGGGCGATGGCGCCGCCGTTCGGGTTGATGTCGCCGGCCCAATACCGGTCTTCGATCCCGATGAGACGGCAGGATGCGATCGCCTGGGAGGCGAAGGCCTCGTTGATCTCGTAGACGTCGATGTCCTTCGGGGTCAGACCGGCCATCTTCAGGACCTTGGGAATCGCGAAGGCCGGGCCCATGCCCATCTCCTCCGCCTTGCAGCCTGCCACGGCATAATAGGCCAGCCGGGCCAGGGGCTTCAGCCCCAGTTCCTTGGCCTTCTCGGCCGTCATGAGCAGGGAGAACGCCGCACCATCGGTCATCTGGGAGGCATTGGCCGCCGTGATGACTCCGCCCGCCTTGAAGGGCGATTTCAGCTTGGCCATGTCTTCCAGCTTTACGGGCCATCTCACGCCGTCGTCCGTATCGAAGACGACCTTATCGCGGATCCGCTTCCCGTTCTTGTCCCTCTTGTACTTGAAGGCCTCGATGGGAATGATCTCTTCCTTGAATTTCCCGGCCTTGATGGCCTCGTAAGCCCGGCGGTTGCTCTCCACGCCCATCTTGTCCATGTCTTCCCGGGAGACATTGTAGCTGACCGCCACGTTCTCCGCGGTGATGCCCATGGAAACATAGACGTTGGGCTGGCCGCCGTCGAAGTTCCACTCCGGATTCGGGCGGAAGATGCTGCCGCCCATGGGAATGTGGGACATGGTTTCGCAGCCGCCCGCGATGATGACCTCGGACCAGCCGGCCCGGATCTTCGCCGTGGCGTCGGCAATGGCCTGCACGCCCGAGGAGCAGAAACGGTTGACGGTCATGCCGGACACGCTGATCGGCAGTCCGGCGCCGATGGCGAGCACCCGGCCGTAGTTCATGCCCTGCTCGGCCTCCGGGAAGGCGCAGCCGACGATCAGGTCGTCCACGTCTTCCGGCTTCACCGCGGGTACCCGCGCCATGAGGCCCTTGATCACCTGGAAACCGATCTCGTCTCCTCTCGTTGCGGCAAGGCCGCCCCTCTTATAACGTCCACCAGGACTTCTGACCGCTTCAACAATCACAGCATCAGTCATGATATTCCTCCTTAGGATGCACGGGCGAGTACGCCCGCGTCTTTGTTGAAATTGCTTCTAATTCCGGAGCGGCTTGCCCGTGGAGAGCATGTGCATGATCCGGTCCTGGGTCCTTTTCTCGCCGCAGAGGGAGAGGAAGGCTTCCTTTTCGAGATCCAGGATCTCCTGCTCCGTCACGTAGGTCCCTTCGTTGCAGTCGCCACCGGAGAGGATGTAGGCCACCTTCCGGCCGACGTGGACGTCGTAGTCCGAGGCGTAGTTGCCGTGGCGCATGTTGTACAGGACGCCGTTGGCCATTCCGCGGAAGTTCTCGCCCATCACGGGGATGAGTGCAGGCCGCGGCGGCTTGTAGAACTTGGACAGGCCGAGAACGACCTGCTTGGCATCCCAGATCTGCTGATCCCGGTTGAGGCTGATGTTCTCGGTCTTGCGGATGTACCCCAGCTCCATGGCCTCCATGGCGCTGGTGGCGACCTTGGCCGTCCCGATGTTCTCGAAGGCCTTGGCCATGTGGAACTGCAGGTTCAGGCCCGCTTCGACGACGCCGTCGGGCAGACCCTCGGTAACGCGGACCAGGATTTCCTTGCATCCGCCGCCCGCGGGGATCACGCCCACGCCGACTTCGACGAGGCCCATGTAGGTCTCACCGCAGGGCTGGCAGCGGGCGCCGTGCATGGCGATCTCGCAGCCGCCGCCCAGGGCCAGTCCGGCCGGGGCGGTCACAACGGGCTTGGAAAGGTACTTCATCCTCATGTTGGCGTTCTGGAAATTCGCAACCAGCGCTTCCAGGACGTCCCAGTCGCCCTGCTGAATGGCCAGGAGGACCTTGAAGATGTTTGCACCGGCCGAGAAGGCCCGGGGATCGTGGTTGCCCACGACCATGCCGAGGAAGTCCTTCTCGACGATGTCGCAGCTCTTGTTGATCATCTCGATCACACCGTCGTCCACGGCGTTCATCTTCGTGTGGAGCTCGAGGCACGCCACGCCGTCGCCGATGTCGATGAGGCTGGCGGAGGCGTTCTCCGCGACGACCTTGTTCTGCTCCTTCAGGGCGGGCAGGAGAATGACCCTCGGGTTGTCCTCCAGCTTGACGTAGCCCTTCTTGGCGAAATCATAGTAGTACAGGCCGTCCGGCTTCTTGGCGTAGAAGGACTCGCAGCCCGCCTTGAGCATGTCGTCGATCTTCTTGGGCACCTTCTTGCCGAGCTTCTTCATGACGTCCACGGCATTGCGGACGCCCACTGCATCCCACGTCTCAAAGGGTCCGAGGGCGTGGTTGTAGCCCCACTTCATGGCGTTGTCGATCTCCACGACCCGGTCGGCGATCTCGGGAATCCGGTTCACGGCGTAGATGAAGTTGTTGCAGAGGTATTCCCGGATCAGGTCCGAGGCCTTGTCCTTGCCGCCGAAGACGATCTTCATCGATTCGGCGATGCCGAGGTCGGAAGCCTTCTTGGCCGCACTGACGGATTCAAATTTCGGTTTCGTAGGCGCCACGTAATCGAGGGTGCTGTAGTCCAGCACCAGCTTGGCTTTCTTGCCCTTGGCGTCCTTGGTCTTCTTGTAGAAGCCCTGCTTGGTCTTGTTGCCGAGCCACTTCTTCTCCATCATCTTGTCCATGAAGCCGGGGGGGATGAAGAGGTCGCGGGACTCATCGTCGGGCACGGCGGCATAGAGGTTCTTCATGACGTGGTAGCCCGTATCGAGACCGACCAGGTCCAGGGTCCCGAAGACAGCGGTGCCGGGACGACCCACGGCCTTGCCGATGACGGCGTCTACTTCCTCGATCTTCAGGCCCTTCTGGACCATCAGCGTGATGGCGTTGGAGATGTCGAAGACACCGATGCGGTTGCCGATGAAGTTCGGGACGTCCTTGCAGACTACGACGCCCTTCCCGAGGACTTCCTCGCAGAACTTGATCATGAACTCGACGACTTCCTTCTTCGTCTCCTTGCCGGGGATAACCTCCAGGAGCTTCATGTACCGGGGGGGATTGAAGAAGTGGGTTCCCAGGAAGTGCTCTTTCAGCTTTTTGCCGAAGTTGGCGGTGATGTCCTTGATGGGAAGTCCCGAGGTGTTCGTTGTCACGATACAGCCCGGCTTCACGATCTTCTCCACCTTGGCGAACAGGTCCTGCTTGATCTTCAGGTTTTCGACGACGACTTCAATGACCCAGTCCACATCGGCCAGCCACTTCAGGTTGTCCTCGAAGTTGCCGATCTTGATCATGGAGGCGTTTTTCTTGGAATAGAAACTCGCCGGCTTGGATTTCGTGACGCCGGCCAGCCCGTTGGCGGCAAAGCGGTTCCGCCAGGCAGGACTCTTCTCGGTCAAACCGGCTTTTTTATCGGCTTCGGTGAGCTCGAAGGGGACGATGTCGAGCAGACAGCACTCGATCCCCGCATTGGTCAGGTGGGCGGCGATGGTGGCCCCCATGACCCCGGCTCCCAGAACAGCGGCTTTTTTGATCTGATATGACATGTCTTTCCTCCTTGTGAAAATCGGTAGAGCGGATCGTTACGCCGAGAAGCACTCGTCGGCGATCTCGATGGGCACCTTCTCCCCTTCCTTGATGAGTTCGCAGCGGGTCTTGACCGTCGAGAGCATTTCCACGGAGAAGAATTTTGCCGATGCGATCTTGCCCTGGTAGAAGGCCACTTCGGGATTCGTATGAACCAGCGCGCGCTGCTTTCCGATGCTGTCGGCGCCGTTGGCCTCGTACAGGGCGTTCAGCTTCTCATCCGCGATCACCGCCGCCTGGACGAGCAGCCAGCCCAGGACCACGTCTCCGAAGATCTCCAGATAGGGGGACGCGTTCAGGACGGGCAGCAGGAAGCTCGAGCTCTTGCCGTAGCCGGCGAAGGCCATGGTCAGGTCGATCAGGGCGTTCCCCGCCTCTTCCAGCTTGCCGGCGTACTTCTGCAACTCTTTGGAAGCCTTCGCCTTGCCGATGGTTGCCATGATCTCACCGGCCAGGTTCATGACGTTTGCGCCCTTGTTTGCGCCCAGCTTGCGGCCCACCAGGTCGAGGGCCTGGATCCCGTTGGTCCCCTCGTAAATGGCTGCAATCTTGACGTCCCGCATGTACTGTTCCACGGGATATTCGCTGCAGTAGCCGTATCCGCCGTAGGCATCGACGGCCTTGGAGCAGACCATCAGTGCGATGTCGGAGGAGAAGGCCTTGCAGATCGGGGTCAGGAGCTCCAGCATGCCGAACCACTTTTTGGACTCCGCCCCCTCCGTCACATGGGACATGTCCAGGCAGAAGGATGCATAGAGATTCAGGGCCCGGAGCCCTTCCACGTAGGATTTCATCCACATCAGGTCCCGCCGGATGTCAGGATGCTTGATGATCGGCACGGCCTTGGCATCGGGGTTCTTCATTTCCCAGACGGGCGTCATCTGGATGCGTTCCCGGGTGTAGGCGAGGGCGCTCTCGAAAGCCGCCGTGGCGTGCCCCAGGGACTGCATTCCCACTTCCATCCGGGCCTCGTTCATCATCTGGAACATGACCCGCATTCCTTCACGCTCCTTGCCGAGGAGCTCGCCGATGCACTTTCCGTCCTCGCCGAAATTCAGCGTGCAGGTGGCACTGCCCTTGATGCCCATCTTGTGTTCGATGTTTCCCGTTTTGACATCGTTGAACTCGCCCAGCGAACCGTCGTCGTTCACCTTGTACTTGGGCACGATGAAGATGGAAATGCCCGCCGTCCCCGGGGGATCTCCTTCGATGCGCGCCAGGACAGGGTGAATGATGTTGTCCGTCAGGTCGTGATCCCCGCAGGAGATGAAGCACTTCGTCCCGGTGATGAGGTATTTGCCGTCGGGCAGGCGCTTGGCGCTGGTCTTCAGGGCACCGACATCGCTGCCCGCACCGGGCTCGGTGAGGCACATCGTGCCGCCCCACTTGCCTTCGTACATCTTGTACATGTACTTGTTCTTCTGCTCCTCCGTCCCGAACGTATCGATCAGGGCGGCGGCGCCGTTGGTCAGGCCGGGATACATCCAGAAGGCGAAATTGGCCGCCGAGATCAACTCGGCGCATGCATTGCCCACCGTATGGGGCAGCCCCTGCCCCCCAACCTCGGGGGAACGAATCATGGCGAGCCAGCCACCCTCGTTGTATTTCTTGTAGGCCTCGTGAAAACACTTCGGTACGTAGACCTTGCCGTCCTTGAACGTGCATCCTTCGTGATCCCCATCCTTATAGGTGGGTTCGATTACGTTGGCACAAAGCTTCTCCGCTTCCTTGATGATCATCATGATGTCATCCTTGGAGAACGCGGAAAATTTCTCAGTGGCGAACAGTTTTTCAATCCCCAACTGTTCAAAGAGGACAAAATGCTGATCTCTCCCGTTTACCAGCTTGCTCATAACAACCTCCTTCCAAATGTCCGTTACGTTTACTGAAGACAACCTACGTTTCCGCCTCTCTGTGAGTCCAGCGGATTCGGCGTCGCTTCTACCGGTCTGTCCTGCCGCCTGCAGCCGCCTTCATCGGGCCTTCCGCCCCTGCTTCCGGAGCAATCAGACCACGGATGACCTCCCGTATTCCCTCCTCGACCGTGGCACGAATGCGCTCCTCCCTCCGGGCTTCAAACCCGGTGAAGAGGTGAAGGGAAATGATTCCGTTGAGAAGACCCCATATGACGTCACGGTTCAGGCGGAGGTTCATCGTGGGAGGGAATTCTCCCCGGTCAACCCCGTACTGGAAGATTTTTTCGATGACGCTGATGGTTTTATTGGTGGTCTTGACAACGTGGCGGTTCAGTTCTTCCGGAAGGTTCATGTGCTCCGTATGGAGCATGAAGGTCATGAGAATCCGGAACAGCTCCTTGTCGCCCAGGAAGAAATTGATGTAGATTTTGGCTAACTCGACGAGAAGATCGGACGCCGTTTCCCCGGTGCGGAACAGATCGGCGATTCCTTTGTGGAACTTTTCGATATCGCTAAGGAGGATCTGCGTGTAGATTTCCTCCTTGCTGTTGAAGTACAGATAGATGGAACCCTTGCTGAGTTCGGCCTTCTGGGCGATGCTCTCTACCGTTACCGGCTTGAAACCTTTTTCGAAAAAGAGCTTTCTTGCCGCCCTGAGGATGGCCGCCCTCCGGTTTTCCTTCTCCCGCCTTCTCCTCTCTTCAAGCCCCACGTTTGTTCCCCGGAGATGGATGACTGTAAGTCATGGATCTGAATCACAGTCATTAACTGACCGATGGTCAGTTGGTGAACGTCTACCCGATTCACCAAACGCTGTCAAGAGAAAATGTTCCCGATTGCTTTTCCTTAAGGATTCCCTTATGAAAGGCGCAAGCAGCCGCCGGGGTGTCGGCCTTGCCTTACTCCCCGGTCCCGGACAGGAGTGATGTCTTGAAAGCGGAAACGATACGGATCATCGATGTTTGGACGGGAAAGGGGATATGTTTTTTCCTCACAGCGCTGCGGCGCCTGCTGGATGCATTCACACCACGCCCCTCATCGCCTTCCCCGATGCGGAAAATTCTCTTCATCAAGCTCATCGAGCAGGGGGCAACCGTCCTGGCGTACAGCGCCATTCACCGGGCCATCGAGCAGGTCGGCCGGGAAAACGTATATTTCCTGGTGTTTGAGGAAAACCGGGAGATCCTTTTTATCCTGGACCTCCTGCCCGCGGAAAACGTGCTGATCGTCCGGAACCGGGATTTTCTCACCTTTTCCCGGGACATCCTTTCCGCCCTGATCCGGGTCCGGAGGCTTCGGATGGATGCGGTGGTGGACCTCGAATTTTTTGCCCGCGCCTCGGCCATCATTTCCTTCCTCACCGGCGCGGAACGCCGGGTGGGCCTGCATCGGTTCACCAGCGAGGCCCCCTACCGCGGCGACCTGATGACCCACCGGGTTCAGTACAATCCGTACTTTCACACAGCCAAGGCTTACCTGCTCCTGGTGGAGGCGCTGGCAAGGTCACCGGGAGAGATCCCGTTATCCAAGATTCCGGAAGGGGACCTTGCCGTGACGGCCCCCCGTTTCCGGCCGACCGAGGAGGAAACCGGGCTGCTGGAGAAGCGACTGGCGGACATCTGGGGGGAGGCGGGAAGCGGTCCGATGGTCCTCCTGAATCCCAACGCCGGCGACCTTCTTCCCCTGCGGAAGTGGTCCACGGAAAACTTTATCGACCTGGGACGGAAGATTCTCGAGGAGAGACCGGATGTGCGGTTGATCATCACCGGCGCCCCTTCAGAGGCGGCGGCGGCGGAGGCGGTCTGCAGCCGGATCGGATCCCGACGTGCCGTAACGCTGGCCGGCAGGACAACGCTCCGGGAGCTCCTGGTCCTGTATACCCTCGCCGACGTCCTGGTGACCAACGACAGCGGTCCCGGCCACTTCGCCTCCATGACGGACATCGACAACGTTGTCCTCTTCGGACCGGAAACCCCGCACCTCTTCGGCGCCATCGGGGGACGTCCCCGTACAATATATGCGAAGCTGGCCTGCAGCCCCTGCGTGAATGCCTTCAACCACCGGTTCTCCCCCTGCAACGACAACCGGTGCATGCAGGTCATCACCGTCGAGGAGGTCCTCCGGACGGTCCTCGCCTGCCTTGCGGAGAGGCGCAAAGCGTCCGAAACCGCTTCCTGAAGGAGGTATCGCCTTCCCTCCATCGCCGGGCGCCGGCTCCCAACGTTTCGTTTCTCCGGAAGGATCGTTCTCCCGGCACGCTGCCGCATCCGGAAGGATGCGGACGGTTTCACCACCTCTCAATCTCCGTGTAAACAAAGAATCAGGGTTATTTCCGACGGATGGGGGGAGAAGTTCCTGGCGGCACGCCCATGGCCTGCTCCAGGTTTCGCCGGGCTTCCCCGTAATCGGGCGCAAGCCGGAGGGCCTCCCGGAACAGGGAAACCGCCTCGGACGGCCGATCTTGCGAGGCCACGGCGGCGCCAAGGTTGTTCCAGTATTTTGCCGTGGCGGGACGAAGGGCAACAGCCCTCCGGAACTGTGCTTCCGCCTCCCCGAACCGGCCCGCACCCATCAGCGCGACACCCAGGTCGTTGCGGGCCCGGGAATCCTCCCGCAGTTCGAGGGAGATCCCGAGGTGGCGGATCGCCTCGACGGAGAGACCCCGTTCGTGAAGAGCCAGCCCCAGGGCATGATGGGCCTTGTAGTTTTTTTGTGTCACCTCCAGGGTATGTCGAAAGAGCGTCTCCGTATTTTTCCAGTATGAAGTCTGATACCAGGAAAGCATGGCGCATATCGACAGGAGTAGGACGCCTGCCAGGACCGCCGCCTTCCGGCCCGCACCGGGACGGCCCAGCAGGTCCGGAACGCCCCAGGCCAGCATGACGGCCGGACCGATCAGGGGGATGTACATAAACCGGTCCGCCATAGCGATATTCCCGATCTGGACAATCCCGCTCACGGGCACAAGGACACCCAGATACCAGAGCCAGCCGACGCCCAACCAGGGATGACGCCTCGCCAGTACAAAAACGGCAATGGTGATCGCCGCCAAGACAATCCCGGAGAGGAGAACCTGTCCTCCCGGCCATTGGCCCGGATGCGGATAGAAAGGGGCCAGGCCCGCCGGCCAGAACAGGAGATGGAGATAGGACGTGTACGAAACCAGGGCATTCGCCACCCGGTCCGCCCAGGAGTAGAAATCGCCGGGACTGAGAGCCCCCGCCCGGAATTCAGCCCAATAGGCCAGGGCGGAAAAGCCCGCCGACAGTATCAGGAGGGGAATTTTTTCCAGGATCAGCCACGTCCAGGAGGCCCTGCTGAATTTCCTCACCCCTACGATTCCGAACTGCACCGCATCACGCCTGAGGGGCCAGACATCGAGGAGAAGGAGGACAAATGGCAGGGTCACGATCATCGGCTTGGCCATCAGCCCGAGAAGATACAGGACCGCCAGCAGGCCGTACCGCCAGGGACCGGGACGGAGCGCATACCAGGCATAGGTCGCCAGGGCGGTCATCCAGAAGAAGCCGCTGAGGACATCCTTCCGTTCGGCCACCCACACCACGGACTCGACATGGAGCGGGTGAACGGCGAAGAGGCCCGCCACGAAGGCGCTCCGCCAGGGAGCATCGGTCATGCGGCACAGCGCCAGGAAGAGGATGACCGCGGACAGCCCGTGGAGCAGGACGTTCGTCCAGTGGAACCCGCCCGCCCAGGAGCCGAAGAGCTGGGCATCCAGCATCAGGGAAAGCCACGTCAGGGGGTGCCAGAATCCCTCGTCGAGGGTCGAAAAGGCCCACACAATGGACGGTATGGTCAGACCGGAACGGACGTGGTCGTTGCCGGTCACATAAACGTTGTCGTCAAAATGGATGAAGCCGAATCCACCCGTCTGGCCGAAAACGATCAGGACCAGGAGGAAAAGCGACAGCGCCAGAACGATCTCGGTCTGCCTCCCGGCCACCCATCCGCCATGAATCCCGTCGCCACCCCGGAGACGAATCATCACGCCCCTCCTCCCGCCCGCACCTTGCGGAGGCGGCGGATTCCCGCTGCCGTCGCCCACCCGGCCAGAAGAATCCATGCCGTCGCGGATATCCACGCCCCCGCGACAAACGAGCGCGGCCGGTACCAAACCGCAAAGGCGTGCTCTCCCGGGGACAGGGAAACCGCCATCAGGGTATGGTCTGCGGGCATGATCCTGTAGGGTGTCGGTGGTTGCTGCCCCAACGGCTCGATGCGCCAGCCGGCGCTGTAATTCTCCGCAATGAGCAGGATCGCCGCCCGGTCCGTTTTGGCCCTGACCACCCGGCGGTCGCTGCCGTCATCCCGGATGGAACAGCTCCCTGCCGGCTGGGGAGAGCCAGCGGGGAACCCTGGGGATTCCTCCAGGATGACGGTTTTCCCGGGATCGAAGGCGGGATCGGTCAAGAGCGTGAGCACTTCGTTCCTTGACTTCGCCGCTTTCCAGTCCGTCAGCAGTCGGACCCTCGGAACGCCGGTTTCCATTTCCCGGACGGTCATTCCCTCTTCGGCCGGCATGAGAATGTAACGGACACGCAGAAGATCCCAGAGCGAATGGTACGAATGCAGGGGAAGGTAGGTTGAAGCCTTGTCGGGATCAACGTGCTGGGTAACGGCCATGAACTCGGCGTACCGTTTCAGCACCATCGGCCCGTACCCCCAGATATCGCGACTCCCCGTTGACATGGCCGAATTGGGCAACACCAGGTTCAGTACCCGGTAATCCCCGGGCCTGGCTGCGTAGAATTTCCGGAATTCGGGGATCATCGTCTCCCGGTAGTGAAAAACCGGACGGCTGATCCAGGCGAAGACAAAGCCTTCCAGAACGATCAGGATCAGCAGCAGATAGACCGCCCGGAATCTTGTCTTGGTGATCCGTATCAGGAGGGCTGCGGCCAGGAAGACCATCGCCGCCACAAGGACGTTCCAGGCGCTGAATCCCGCCATCTGCGCCGCAATCGCAGGGTTTTGATACAGCGACGCCGGGAGATAGGATTCCCCCGTCCCGGCAATGCCCCGTATCAGTCGGGTCCAGAGTCCGACCTCCGCTCCGGCTGACGAGACGTGGAACAGCCAGAGGGAAGCCGCCAGGAGGCCGAGACCCGTCAGGCACACCAGCAGGATTCCCGTCCCGGGAAACGCCCGCCGACGGATCAGGCCATCGAGGCCGATCCCTGCCAGGAGGGCGATGAAGATAACGGCCTGGAAGGCAAATTTCGAAGTCCCGCGAAAAGAACCGAAACCGGGCAGCCACTCGTACAGGATGGAAAAGAGAGGCGTGTGAACGCCTAATGCCAGGACCATCATGACGAGCACCATCATCGGGGCATGACGTCGCTTGCCCGTCTCGCCGCAGACGGCCCCGTAAACCGCAAACACCAGCCCGGCGGCGCCGGTGAAGAGGCACATCTCCCAGAGGTAGCAGCGGCCCCAATAGGGGATCGAGGTCATATCACCGAAGAAGAACGGGATCGCCAGGGTCAGCAGATTTTCCGGCGGAAGGCTGAACATGGATGCGAATTCGAAAGAAACGCCCGCGGAGCGCACGCTCTCCGCGCTTGCCGACAGGCTTGGGAAAAGACTGAACGCGCTCAGGGCAATCGCTCCCGCCGGGATTCCGCACAGGGCGCCAAGGGCCTTCCATTTCCCTTTTACCGGCGCAAAGCGGATGTGGAGGGCGACATAGACCGAGGCCGCCAGTGCCGTGTAGTAGACATACTGGTACTGGCCGGTAAGGATCTGCAGGGCCGTAACCAAGGCGCCGCCCGCCACCAGACCCGGAGTGGGGCGATCCAGGATCCGGTCCACAATCAGAAAAAGCAGTGGAACCCACGCCATGGCAAACAGATTCCCCATATGTCCCGCATATATATGCAGGTAGAAGGAGCCGGAGAACATGACCATGACGCCGCTCGCCAGCGAGGCCAGGGGATGCAGCCCCCGCCGGGATGCCCAGAGGTACATGGAAAAGCCGATCAGGAAGACATGAAGCGCGATCTGCCAGTTGATGGCCTTGGCCAGCGGGAGCACCAGGCCAAGAAGGCTGGAGGGATAGAGCGGCGTGGACAGGTTCGGTGTCCCCGAAAAAACGTGGGGGTTCCAAAGCGGCAGATTCCCCTGGGCCAGCTCCCGCAACTGGAATTCCAGCCCCGACATTTCGCCGGCATAGAGGTCCAGGCCTTTTGCCGAGAGAACGACGTCGTCGCTCGTGAAGAGGACATCGGCAAACAGGACGCCTGTCAGGACAAGGAAGACGAACAATGCGTGGCGCCATGAGAAGGCCTCCCACAGACCACCACGTAGATTCGATGTTTCATTCATGCAAGTATCCGCTCCGGCGGGACGGACCGGTCAACGCCGGTGCTCCGCCATGACCCTCTCCCAGTTCGACCGGGCCTCCCGGTAGTCCGGCCGGATTTCCAGCGCTTGCCGGAAGAGTTCGGCCGCTTCGCTGAAATGACCGCTCTGTGCGGCCAGGATCCCCTTGTTGTTATAGGCTTCCGCAAAACCAGGATGGAGTTCCAGGGCGCGGTCGTACCAGAAGAGTGCCTCTTCCCGATTCCCCTTCTCCGCCTGTGCGGACCCCAGGTTGAAGGCCGCCTCCGCGTAATCCGGCCGGATTCTCAGGGCCTCCCGCAAAGGACCGACCGCATCGGCGCTTTTCCCGGCCCGGGTCAGGGCAGCCCCCAGGTTGTTCTGCACCAGGGCGTTGTTCGGCTCCACCTGGGCGGCATGGCGGAAAACAGAGACGGCATCCTGCCAGTACGCCACCTGGTTTCTGCTGGCCACCGCAAATGCCGCCAGCAGGGACAGGACGGCCGCAACCGGGAGAAAACGGGCGCGGGAAGGAAGCCTGTTTTTCACGCAACCCGCTCCGCCCCAGGCAACCATCAGAAACAATCCGATGGAGGGGAGATAGGCATAACGGTCTGCCATGGCATGGGAGCCGATCTGCACGATCCCGATGACAGGAAGCAGGGTGAACAGGAACCAGAACCAGCCCGTCACCAGATAAGGACGTTTCCGGAATGCCTTCAGGACCGCCAGCGTGATCACAGTCAGGAGGACGGCGGATCCGACGATGATCCACAGCGGCCAGCCTCCGGGATGGGCATAGTGGATGGACAGGTCCGTCGGCCAGAGTGTCTTGCCCAGGTAACGCACGTACGAGACAAGGGCGTTTCCGACCCGCTCGGAAAGGGGAAATGAGTCCAGGGCCTTCAAGGCCCCCGCCTTGGCCTCGGCAAAGAATGTGACGGAGATGACGCCCGCGGCCATTACCAGCAGGGGAACCTTCTCCAGGATCGCTGATTTCCAGGTGACAGATCGAAAGTGCCGCCTGCCGCCCTGCAGGAAGATTTCACTCCCGCCGCCGAATGACAGGCGGTTCAGCGGCCAGACATCAAGGAGAAGGAGAATGAAGGGAAGAGTCACGACCATGGGCTTTGCCATCAGGCCCATGGAAAAAACCACCGCCAGGGCCCCATAACGAAGAAAGCCCGGCCGCAGGGCATACCAGCCGTAAAGCCACATGGAGGTGACCCAGAAAAACGCGCAGAGCACGTCCTTGCGGGCCGCCACCCAGGCCACCGGCTCTACCTGGAGGGGATGGACGCCGAAGAGGGCCGCTGCGAAGGCGCTGGGCCAGACCTGTCCCGACATGCCGGATAGAACGAGAAACAGGAGCGTTGTCGTCAGAAGATGAAGGAGAAGGTTCGTCCCATGGTATCCGGCGGGATTGAGCCGGAACAGTTGGGCATCCGCCATGAGGGAAAGCCACGTCAGGGGATGCCAGAATCCCGCATCGGTCGCCGTGAAGGCCCATCGTATCCCCTCTCCCGATAGCCCCCCCCGCACGTGTGGATTGTCCGTAACATAGACATGATCGTCGTAATGAATGAAATTGTTCTGGAATGTGCCATAAAAGGAAAACAGCACCAGCACCGCCAGCCCGATGAGGATCAACGCCTTCCAATGCGGCAATTGGGCTGGAACGCTCATTGCTTCCTCAGCCGGTTCCATTGTTCGAGCGCCCGGCCATGGTGGGGATCAATCTGGAGGGCCTTGCCGAACATCCGCACTGCCTCCTCCGGCTGTCCGAGCTTCAGGAGGGCCGACCCGAGCCCGCTGTAGGTGTCCGCCTTTTCATGCCCCAGCCGAAGGGCCTCCCGATACAGCACGGCAGCCTCCCCATAAGAACCAAGCTGATAAAGGGTACTGGCCAGGTTATGGTGATAACCGCCTTCGGAAGGAGAGCGGCGAACCGCCTCGCGGAGATACTTCTCCGCCTCCCGGTACTCCCCTTTCTGAAACAGTGTCGACCCCAGGTTGCTGTAGACAAGGGAATACTCCGGATTCATCGCCAGGGCCGCCCGGAAATGAGGCAGCGCCTTGTCCATCTTCCCCTCGTGATACCAGGCCAGACCGAGGTTGTTTTCAGCAATGTAGTTTCCTTCCGTCACCTGCAGGGCATGCTCGAAAAGGGTAAAACTGTTCTGCCAGTGCCGGAGTTGAAGCCATGAGCCGACGGCCAGGGCGGCGGCCAGGACCATGCAGGTCGTAAGCAGAATCGGCTTCCGGATATTCCATCCCCGGGCCAAGTCCACAGCACCCCAGACAATCGCCACATACATTCCGATCATCGGCAGGTAAGCGTAGCGGTCGGCCAAGGCATGGGGACCCACCTGGATCAGCCCGATCATCGGCACCAGCGTTCCCAGATACCACAGCCAACCCACCGGGAGATAGGGAAAACGCCGGCCCCGGAAAACGACAAGAGCGCTGATGGCAGCCAGAACGGCCAGGGAAAGGAGGAGCGGGCCCGTGGAAACCGCAGCAGGATGGGGATAGAAAAAGGCCAGGTTGACGGGCCAGAACATCTTCCCGAGGTAGACGGCATAGGACACGACGGCATTGGCAATCCGGACGGTCATGGGAACGGCGTCCAGGGAGGAAAGTGCCCCGATTTTATGCTCCGTTATGATGACGAGGAGCGAGGCCGCCGCTGAGAGAACGAGCAAAGGCAGTTTTTCCAGAAGCACCTTGTGAAGCCGAACCTCGGGGAATCCTTGATCAGCCTCACTCGCAAGGCCGGCCGGCCGGAACAGGCGCAGTCGCCGGAGGGGCCAGACATCCAGGAGGAGCATTGCACACGGCAGGGTCACGATCATGGGCTTGGCCATCAGTCCCAGGAAATAGAGAACGAAAACCGCCAGGTAAAGATGCCAGTGGGGGCGCTTCGCATAGGCGCCATAGGCCAGCAGGGTTGCCATAGCGAAGAACATGGAGAGGACGTCCTTGCGCGTCGCCACCCAAGCCACCGGCTCCACATTGAGGGGATGAAGGGCGAACAGTGCCGCCACGGCGGCGCTCCGCCGGGGAGCGCCCGTTACCTTGAACAGAAACAGAAACAAAAGCAGGGTGCTTCCCAGATGGAGGAGGGCACTCGTCCGGTGATATCCCCCGGACCAGAGCCCGTAGAGCTGGGCATCCGCCATCAGGGACAGCCAGGTCAGGGGGTGCCAGAAACCCGCTTCGTCATTCCAGAAGGCCCACCGGACGCCCTTCCAGGACAACCCGGCCAAAACATTTTGATTTTCAGCCACGTAGACCGTGTCATCATATCGTACGAGCTTGAAGGTCTGCACCTGGCTGTAAACGGCCACGACGGCCAGCGTCAGGACAAGGCAAATGATGAGAGGCAGAGATTTCCGCGTGAATATCTGCATGACGGGGAAAATCCGGGAATGAAATAAAAAAGGGGTAAGACAAATGCCCTACCCCTTTCCATGAACGTGGATGCTACATCAGGGTGAAATCGCGCCGTCTGGGGTGACCGTGTAGGTCCTGCCTCCGCTGGCGTGAACCGACGTGAGGCCCAGGCCGGACTGGGTCCCGGCGGTGACCGTCGTGGTGACGAGGTTCGTGGACTTGAAGCCGTAGGACTGCAGGGACGCGATGTCCGCGGTGGCGGCGGGCGAGTCGGAGAACAGGGCCTGGGCTGCGGTGTAGGCATTCTTCGCATCCGCCTTGGCTGCCGCCTCATAACCTCTGGTCCGGTAGGCAGTAAACTGCGGGATGGCAATGGCTGCCAGGATGCCGATGATCGCGATGACGATCATGAGCTCGATCAGTGTGAAACCTTTCTGATTCTTCTTGCGGAACGCTTTCAGCATATCACTTCTCCTTTTCTTGAATTTTTTGGTTCATGCTTGATGCCGAATGGAATGACTGCAAACGGACTCCCCCCTACCACCTCCTTTTCATCTATGCTGTCTGTTATGTTAATTTTGAAGGACGCAAATGACTATGCAATGGACATACCAATAGAGCAACTCCATCTCATATCGGCGCAAAGCTCAAGAAATGCGGTGCACTCTCCCTGGCGGGTCTTGCGTGATCCTGTCAAGAGTGCCCAGCTCCGGGGGAAATTACCCGCCTTTTTTCCGGATCACCGGGGAAATTCACCTGAACCGGTCACGGCATCATGAATTCATATCCCCGAACGAATACGGCATCACAATCGTCGCAAACGGAATCCGCTTAAGACACCGATGTTACAGATATCACCAAACTTTTCCTTTACAAGGAAATTCCATCTACGGTAATGATCCCGAACATCCCTTCCGGAATCACGGTTTCAGTGGGTAACCGCGTTTCGGGATCGCAAAAGGGAGACCGCCCCGGGAAGGACCGGCCATGTATGAAGTGACCATCAACCGTTCGTTTTCCGCTGCCCATACCCTTCGGGATGTCGGAGGAAAGTGCGAATCGTTGCACGGGCATAACTTCCGCGTGGAGGTGACCGTGGCGGGGGAATCGCTGAACGGGGAAGGTCTGCTTGTCGACTTCCGGCTTCTCAAGCGCTGGACGGACGAGGCGCTGGAGATGCTGGACCACAGGCATCTCAACGAAATGGATTTCTTTGCAGATAGCAACCCCTCGTCGGAAAACCTGGCAAGATGGATTCACGACCACCTCGCAGACAGGATCGATTCGGACCGGGTCCGGGTCTCCCGGGTCACCGTCTGGGAATCGGAAGATGCCCGGGCCGTTTATGAGAGCGGGGCAGACCGGCGGCATTCATGATCGACGTTCAAAGCCAGCAGGATCATCGGAAGATCGACATCCGGAAGGTGGGCGTCAAGGGTATCAAGTATCCCATCATCGTCCTCGACAAAGCCCTCGGCACCCAGTCGGTGAATGCCACCATCAGCATGTATGTCAATCTCCCGCACCGTTTCAAGGGCACCCACATGAGCCGCTTCGTGGAAATCCTCAATGAGTTCCGCGGGCAGATCAATATCCGGACATTTCACGTCATCCTGGAAAAAGTCCGGGAGAAACTGCGGGCCGAATCGGCCCATATGGAGATCTCCTTTCCCTACTTCATCGAGAAAACAGCCCCGGTAACCGGGGCAAAGAGCCTGATGGAGTACCGTTGCACGTTTTGCGGGCAGAACGGCGGCGGTCGCTCCGATTTTCTTGTGTCCGTCGTGGTGCCCGTGAATACCGTTTGTCCATGCTCCAAAGAAATCAGCAATCGGGGCGCCCACAACCAGAGAAGCATGGTGACGGTCAAGGTGCGGTTTCGGAAATTCTTCTGGATTGAAGACCTGATCCGGATCGTGGAGGAATCGGGAAGCGGGGAGGTGTACTCCCTCCTGAAGAGGCCGGATGAGAAATTCGTGACCGAGAAGGCTTACGAAAACCCGATGTTCGTGGAGGACGTGGTCCGTCATGTGGCCATGCAACTCAACAGGATCGACAACTTCCCCTGGTACAGCGTGGAAGCGGAGAATTTCGAGAGCATTCACAACCACAGCGCCTACGCATACCTGGAGAAGGATGGTTGAGGGAAGGCAATCCAGGCGCTGATCGGAAGGAAAACATGGAGACTCCAGATTCTTTCTTCAACCTGTACCGGCATAGCTTTATTCGCACGGCGGTCTGCATTCCGGAGGTTCAGGTTGCCGATCCGTCCTTCAATGCGGAGAAAACCATCGAGATGGCCCGCAAGGCCCATGAGGGCAAGGCAGTTCTGGCCCTGTTTCCCGAGCTGGGCATGACGGCGTATTCCAACGAGGACCTCTTCCACCAGGACGCGCTCCTCATGAGTGCCCGGACAGCCCTCCAGAGGGTTCTGGACGAAACGGCGGTGCTGCGGCCGATCATCGTCGTCGGGATGCCACTGCGGGTGGACTGCCGCCTGTTCAATTGCGGGATCGTCCTCCATCGGGGCCGCATCCTGGGCGTAGCCGTCAAGTCCTATCTTCCGAACTACCGCGAATTCTACGAGGCCAGGCAGTTTGCCCCTGCGGAAACGGCCGTCTCCCGGACAGTGGATCTCTGCGGTCAGGAAGGAATCCCCTTCGGCGCCGACCTTCTGTTCCGGGCCGTCAATGCACCGAACGTTCAACTCTTCACGGAACTCTGCGAAGACGTGTGGGTTCCCGTTCCTCCCTCCAGTTATGCGGCCATGGCAGGCGCCACGGTGATCTGCAATCTCTCCGCTTCGAACATCACCATCGGCAAGGCCGAGTACCGTCAGAGCCTGGCGGCCAACCAGTCCGCCCGCTGCATCGCCGCCTATCTCTATGCTGCGGCGGGCCCCGGGGAATCGACAACGGACCTGGCCTGGGACGGCCACGCCATGATTCATGAAAACGGAAACCTGCTGGCGGAATCGGAGCGGTTCGCGAGAAATCCCCAGATCATCTTTGCCGACGTGGATATGGACCGCCTGGTTCAGGACCGGATGCGCATGACGACATTCGGACAGAACGCCAGGGCCAACCGGGATCGCATTCAACAGTTCCGAACCATCCCATTCTCTCTGGAAGCGCCGGAGGGGCGAATCCTCCTGGAACGAACCTATGCCCGCTATCCCTATATCCCGGCGGACCCTGGCAAACGGGATCAGAGGTGCTACGAGGCCTACAATATTCAGGTCCAGGGACTGGCCAAGCGCCTGAAGGCCTCCGGCATCAGGAACGTCGTCATCGGGATTTCCGGCGGACTGGACTCCACCCACGCTCTGATCGTGGCGGCCCGGACAATGGACCTGCTGGAGCTTCCCCGGACGAATATCAAGGCCTATACGATGCCCGGCTTTGCAACCACCGGCAGGACGTACCGGAATGCCCTCAAGCTAATGGAATCACTCGGGGTCGAGGCCAATGAGATAGACATCCGTCCCAGCTGCCTCCAGATGCTGCGGGATATCGGACACCCCTTTACGGAGGGGAAGAAAGTCTACGATGTGACCTTCGAGAATATCCAGGCCGGTGAACGGACATCCCATCTCTTCCGGCTCGCCAACATGCGGGACGCCATGGTCGTGGGAACGGGGGACCTGAGCGAACTGGCCCTCGGATGGTGCACCTACGGAGTGGGTGATCACATGTCCCACTATAATGTGAATGCCAGCGTTCCCAAGACGCTGATCCAGTACCTGATCCGATGGGTGGCCCAATCAGAACAGTTCTCCCCGGAAACCGGCAGTATCCTGCTGGATATCCTGAACACGGAAATCAGCCCGGAACTTGTCCCCGGCGAAGAAAACGGCGGTCCGGCACAGAAAACCGAAGAGTTTGTAGGTCCTTACGAGCTACAGGACTTCAACATTTTCTATATCACCCGTTATGGCTATCTGCCGTCCAAAGTGGCCTTCATGGCCTACTGTACATGGAGGGACAAGAACCGGGGCCTCTGGCCCGATGTGCCGCCGGACAAACAGAGCGACTATTCCATCGGGGAAATCAAGAAGTGGCTGACTGTCTACCTCCAGCGCTTCTTCAAGACGAGCCAATACAAGCGATCCTGCATCCCCAACAGCCCCAAGGTGGGATCCGGAGGATCCCTGTCTCCCCGGGGGGATTACCGGGCGCCAAGCGACAGCGAAGCGACGGCATGGCTGGAAAACGTCCGGTGCATACCGGATATGGAATGACAACCCGGAGGAAATGCGCGCTCGATGGCTAAGGAACAATTCCGGGATTTCGACGCGACACAGCTCTACTGCCCCGTCTGCCGAAAGGCCGTACCCGTAAGAAAACGGCTGCTTCTGGTCCTGTCGGAAGGCGAAAAATACGATTATACCTGCATCGTCTGTGGTACGTCCGTCGGAGATAAAACCGTCACCAGAGCGGACAGTCACAGGATTCTCAGCCGCTGAGAGAGTCCGCCCTCGAATAGTTGGATAACTCCTCCCATCACCATCGACAATGATGAATCCCGGTGCTGAACGTCCTATGGTCGATCCTTACCGGTTCCGTCAGACAAAAGGGCCATGACGGTTCGCACCGCCATGGCCCTTTGTATTCTCTTCCTGCTTTACGAGATCTTTTCTCTGCTTACCGTCCGATGACGTAACGGTAAGGATCGATGACATCCCGGAGGATGTGGAGCTCTTCCGCTGAAGGAGGCGGGTTGTCGATGATCTTCTTGGCCTTCAGAAGCTCAAAACCGCAGTTGTCCTGCACGTCCTTCTCGGAATAGCCGGGATTGACGGCAACAATGCGCATCCGCTTGGACTCGGGCTCGAAATCCATCACCGCCATGTTGGTGATGATCTTATAGGGTCCGGCTCCCAGGGGGAGACCCGACTTGGCCCGGGAATCGCCGCCTTCCAGCCACCCGGGAGTGGTGATGAAAGAGCATTTCTCGGAGAAACGCTTGGGATCCTGCGGGGTCATGACCATCATCCGCCAGCAGAAGGAAGCGAAATCGTTGGCGCCGCCGCTCCCGGGGAAGCGGACCTTCGGCTTCTGGTGGTCCGGCCCGATGCGCGTGGAATTCAGGTTTCCGTACATGTCGATCTGGGCGCCACCGAGGAAGGTGTAGTCCAGCATTCCACGGCAGGCCGTTTCCATGATCTCGCACATGCCGCTGGCCATGAGGGCTTTCCAGGTCGTCCGGGAATCACCCACGGAGATGGGCATCTCGGGAATCAGGGGGGCTGCTCCGCCCGCCTCGAACAGAATGGTGAGGTTGGGGGATCCCGTTTTCTGGGACAGCATCGCCGCCGCGCAGGGTGCACCTGTACCGACGCCGACCGAAGCACCGTCTTCCAGCTCACGGGCGGCGGTGCAGATCATCAATTCCATTGTATTGTAATCAGCCATTTGCTCTGTTTCCTCCTTTCCCTAAGACCTGGCGCCGATGAACATGAATTCCTTCTGGCGCAGCATCTGCATCTTCCGCATTCCGCCGTTCCGGTCGATGTAGTCGAAGTGATCCTTGCAGCTGTAAATGTTCTTGTCGAGGAACTTCTTGAACTCGTCAGGATCCTGCTCGACTTTCATCCATTCCCGCAGATGGTCTTCATCGGAGAAGTATTCGCCATACATGTTTCCGGGATAGCTACCGAAAGGAACCTCGCAGACCGCATCGACGCACCAGTAGGGAATCACCGTCAGGCTTGGATCACGCCGGATTTCGTCATTGGTGATCAGGCGTTCGCAGGTAATGATGAGCCGCTTGGCAGCCCGGGCCACGTCGAAGTCCGACACGGTGATGCCCCGGACGCGGCAGTTTCCGTAAATGTCGGCCTCATGGACATGAATGGCCGCGACATCCGGGTAAATGGCCGGCTGGGCGATGTACTTCGTTCCCGTGAATGGACAGGCAATGATTTTTCCGCCGCTGAACTTGAAGGTATCCGTTCCCATGACATTCCGGGCCGGATGGAAGGAAACGCCGGCCGCTGCCGCCTTGAAGCGAACGGACAGCGAATAGTTCGTCCACTCACTTACGTCCACCTTGCCGCTCTCCATGTACTTTCTGGCATTGGGAGAGAGACCGCGGGCCTCCAGACCGACGATGTACGCCACATCCAGTTTGTCGAACACTTCACCGGCGCAGAGAATCTGAAAATCGTGGGTGGATGTATGGCCAGCGAAGCCCATATTCTTCCGTCCCTGCCGAAGGAGCTCGTGCGCCACCGCTGCCGGGATCCTGTTTGCTCCGAAACCGCCCAAAACAAGATAATCGCCGTTTTTGGTAAATTTCTCGACCGCTTCCTTCACGGTCATGACCTTGCTTTCCAGTTTGCGGTTTTTGGTGCGGAAGAATGCCCGCGCCTTGTCCGCATCCGGATCCGTGAAGATCTTTCCGCTTCCTTGTGCAATTACGTCCACTGAAGCCTACCTCCCTTTCTTGATTTTATTCGCTCGTACCGGACAACTCGTTCATTGAAGAGAAACGCGGAAGCCCGGACGCTTTGAAGCCATCCGAACGTTGATGCACATACTACAAGATGGTTCGAGAAGCAAGGAAATATGATCAATGATTATTCAGGAATGTTGATCGGTTGCGGAGAAAAAACGAGTTTCGGAGACTTACTTTTTCGTTTTCTGGAAGGCCTGTTTCAGACGGTCCCCGAGGAGGCCGAAGGACCCGGCGGATGGTTGCCCTTCATCCCTGTAAACCAGTCCGGCCTCGGAGCCGTCGGAATTTCCCTCCAGGTAATCGCCAAGGAGCCCGCGGCTGTGAGCGTCCTCGTGGCAGTAGATGCAGAGGTTTTCCCAGTTGCTTCCATCGGCCGGATTGTTTTGGTGATTGCCGTCCCGGTGATGAACCGTGAGCAGCTGGCGGTTGACCGCCTCAAAGGATCGGCCGCACTTGGCACAGACCAGTCCATGGATGGCCAAGGAGCGCTCTCGATACCCTTCATCCCGAGTCCGCTCTGCCTCCCTTTTCAATTCCCGGACAAGTTCCTCCGGGGAGCGACCCGACGGCACGCCGCTTTTCGCCATGTGGCTCTTGGATCGGCCTGCTCCCGGAGCATAGGTTACTTTTGCCATGGAATAATCCGGAATGAAAAATCAGATGCCTGGCCCGCGCCTCTCTTCGGGCAATGCAGATTCCCGGCGTGATCGGCTTTCCTCCGGCGCGCGGAGTACTCTCCAAAAGGTCTGCACACCCCTCGCTGTCGCTATGAGAGTCGACAGCGAGCGAACCACCGGATGTTTCAGGCGCCCGCGAAGAATCGATTCCACATTCGCCAGAACGGTTAGGATTCCTTGGAACTTCTGAACACACAGGACAAGCGCTTCCACTTGGGCGCTGACCATCAAGGTTGACCTGTTGATATTCGCGGATGTCTCTTCAAGATTCTTCAAAATCCCTGGCAGACTCCGATTCAGGATTTCCAGGGATTGGGTTACTTTTTTCATCGCCTTCCAAATCTGAAGCAGGAAGGGAATTGAAAAAAGTACAATCAGGAGAAAGGCACCGCAAATGATGACCAAACTGATTTCCAGCATTTTCGTGAAGCTCCAGATGCTCTATCGGATCAAGCGGTTTTTCCCTTTTCTTCCTTGAAAGCCTCCACGCCGGCATCGATGGCCCTTTTCAGCCGCCCGGTATTATCCTGAAGGCTGGCCTTTCCCTGTGCCGCCAGCTCAGAGACTTTCCCTTCCACGTCGCCGGCTTTTTCCCTGGCCGCATCCTCGATGGACTTCAAACGGCTCACTGTGGCGTCATAAATTTTCTTGCTTCGCTCTACGGCAGCTTCATACTCGTCTTTCGCTTTGGCCATCCATTCTTCTGTTTTCCGACCAATATCCTCCCTTGTCTCCTTACCACTCTTCGGGGCATAGAGAATACCCGCTGCGGCTCCGATGAGACCACCGATGAGCAGCCCCGCCAGGAAATCCGTCGTTCTGTTGGACATGATGCTCCCTCCTTCCTTCCTTCATTGGCATATTGTCAGAATCCGGGCATATTCGCCCTCCAGTTACGGAGTGCTGATACTACCATATGGAAAAGAAAGGAAACAAGGAGGAAAAAATGTGACCCCGACGATAAGCAGACGTGGATCATGCCTCTTCGGCTTCGGGATGGCGCACAAACAAAACCGGGTATCCGCAGGGCGGATACCCGGTTCGCTTATTCAATCTTAATCTGAGGAAACTACTTTGCCGGAGCTGCCGGGGCTGCCGGAGCTGCGCCGGGGGCTGCGGGAGCCGCGCCAGGGGCTGCGGGAGCCGCACCAGGGGCCGGAGCCGGGGCCGGAGCCGGGGCCGGAGCCGGGGCTGCCTGCTTCACCTCTGCGGGTTTCGGCTCTTCTGCCTTCTTGCAGCCAACCACTGCGAAGGATAACGACACGCAGAATAGCAGGGAAAGAACGATAGCGAAGACCCTCTTCATCTACCTATTCACCTCCTTTCTAAGGACTTTTGATCTTTCTGTGATCCTTATCGTCACAGGTCATTGGGCACGAACGATACGCTTTTTTTTTGCCTTGTCAAGTCAATTTTATCGGTATATACAGCCGAAACTGAAATGCGGGGCTCACTCCCCGGGGGGGCATCTCATGATCTTGGGCATCGATGTCGGGGGGACACATACAGATGCAGTCCTGATCGAAAACCTGCACGTCAAACGCAAGACAAAAGTACCAACCGACGAGAAAAACCTGCTGAATTCCCTCCTGGCCGTTACGACCGATCTTCTGAAAGACGAACAGCTGGAAAAGCTCGAGCGTGTCGTCCTGAGCACAACCCTCTCCACAAACGCCATCGTCCAGAAAAAAACGGACCGCGTCGGCATGATCCTCATCAGCGGTCCCGGACTTCCTCCTTCTTTACTTCCCGTTCAGAAAGACAGCGTTCATATTCGCGGTTATTCCAACCACCGCGGTGCGGAAATGGCTGCCATCGATCCGGGTGAAGTCGTTGAAGCATCGAGGCGGTTTCGGGAAAAAGAAATCCAGCAAATCGGCGTGGTCGGCAAGTTCTCCACCCGGAACCCGAAACAGGAGGGGACGGTCCGGGATCTCCTGGAGGGATCCTTTCAACACGTGTCCATGGGCCACCGCCTGTCGGGTCATCTGAACTTTCCCCGACGGATCGCAACTACCTACCTCAACGAGTCGATCTGGCGTCGCTACAACACGTTCATCTCGCAGATTCAGGGCTTTGTGCGCGATCAGGGAATCAATGTTCCAATCTATATCCTCAAAGCGGACGGAGGAACCTTCGACATCGAGCACTCGCGTGAATTCCCTGTTCAGACGATTCTCTCCGGCCCGGCTGCCAGCATCATGGGCATTCTCAGCATGGCCCGCTGCCGCCGGGATGCGGTCGCCCTCGATATAGGCGGGACCACAACCGACATCGCCCTTTTCGCGGACGGGGTACCGCTCCTGGAGCCCTTCGGTGTAACCATTGAGGGCCACAAAACCCTGATTCGCGGGCTGAAGACCAGATCCATCGGCTTGGGAGGCGACAGCCGGATCAGCGTCACAGACGGCGGCCTGCAGATCGGTCCCGTCCGGGAAGGACCGGCATACGCCTGTGGAGGACCCTGCCCGACCCCAACGGACGCCATGATCGTCCTTGGTCTGACCGGCATCGGTGACGCGTCGCTGGCCCGAAAAGCCATGGAGGATGTGGGCCGGCAGATGGGCATGGGAATCGAAGATGCAGCCCGGGCTGTCCACGAGGAAACCTGCCGGATCATATCGGCGGCTGTCACGTCCATGATCGAGGAAGTCAACAACAAGCCTGTCTATACGATCCATGAAATGCTGGAAGGCAAGAAACTGGTCCCAAAGACGTTGTTCGTGGTCGGAGGCCCCGCCGAACCGATCGCTCCGCGTCTTGCGGAACTTCTGGGTATCCCCGCACAGATCCCCGAACATGCGGAGGTGGCCAATGCCATCGGCGCCGCACTGGCCCGAACTACAGCCGAGATGACGCTCCTGGCCGACACGGAACAGCGGATCCTGACCATCGCGGAAGATGGTTACCAGGAGAGCATTCCGGCTCGGTTCACCAAGGCGGATGCCATTCGGATCGGGCAGGATCGCCTGCGCGAAAAGGTAAAGGGCATGGGAGCCCGTGAAGAGGACCTGGAGATCGAAGTGATCGAAGACATGGAATTCAACATGGTCAAGCAGTTCTACACGACCGGGAAGAATATCCGCGTGAAGGTACAGGTCAAGCCGGGACTGATCGCCGGCTTTGCCGCGGGGGGAAAGCCATGACGAAGAAACCGAGAAAGACAGGGCTCATCTTTTTCCCCGCTTTCGATTGGGCCATTTCCCCCACCCATCCGGAGCGGGAGGAACGGCTCCTCTATACGCAGGACCAGGTATTCGAAGAGGGACTCCTGGATTTCGAAAACATTATCGAGTTCAAGCCGGGCATGGCCACCGTCGAGGACATCAACCGGGCCCACATCTGCGTTCCCGACGCCCGCTCCGTCATCACCGAATCCCACCTGATTTCCGCCGGCGGGGCCATCACCGCAGCCGACAAGGTGCTCCGCAAGGAAGTGGACAATGCCTTCGCTCTCGTCCGGCCGCCGGGCCATCACGCCATGCTCGTGGTGCACGGAGCCCGGGGATTCTGCAACATCAACATCGAGGCCGTCATGGTGGAATACATCCGGAAGCATTACGGCATCCGGAAAGTCGCCATCGTCGATACCGACTGCCACCACGGCGACGGCACCCAGGACATCTACTGGAACGACCCGGATACCCTGTGCATCTCCATCCACCAGGACGGCCGAACGCTCTATCCGGGCACGGGCTTCCAGGAGGAAATGGGGGGACCGAACGCCCTCGGCTACACGATCAACATCCCCCTGCCGCCCCGGACATCCGACGAGGGATTTCTTTACACCCTGGAAAATGCCATCCTGCCGATCCTGGACGATTTCCAGCCTGAGCTGATCATCAATTCCGCCGGCCAGGACAATCACTATAGCGATCCGATCACGAACATGCGCTTCAGCGCCCGCGGATACGCCCTTCTGAACGACCGGCTGTCACCCGACATCGCCGTTCTAGAGGGCGGGTATTCCATCGAGAAGGCCCTGCCCTATGTGAATATGGGCATCATCCTGGCCATGGCCGGCCTCGATTACGATTCCGTCCGGGAACCCGATTTTAACGCCGAGTCCCTCCGCCAGTCGGATGAACTGACGCGGAAAATCGAGCGGGACGTGGCAGAAATCCGCAAGCTCTGGAAAAACCGATATTCCTTCAAAAAGAAAATGGTCGGGGATTCGCGATATGCCCGCCGGCAAAAGGGCATCTACTATGATACGGACGGCATCTCCGAGCACCAGGAGGAAACGGTCCGCATCTGCGAGGACTGCGGGGGTCTCGTCCTGATCGACTCCCAGGCGGACACGGGAAACCGGATCTACGCCGTCATCATTCCGCGCCACGCCTGTCCCACCTGCCGCCGGGAGGGTGAAGAATTTTACGGGAAAATTCCCGTCCAGCAGTACTCCCATGTTTATCTCCAGGACAGGGACAAAGACAATTTCCAGGTAAAATCGAGATAGCTGTTCCCGCGATACGGGTATCCGGGGGGACCGGAAGGGAGCACAATGCTGTTCCCATGCCGGGAGCAGGAGAATGGCATGGATGAAAGCCGGGCTACCGCACCCGGTGGAATTGCATTCAAGGAGAAAGGAGAGGAAGCGTGAGCGACGACGTCAACAAGAAAACCCAGGAGACGGCCACCAGGCTGTTCGGCAAGGGGATCAAGATGGATCCCCCGTACCTGATGTGGCGCCAGTACGACAAAGATCTGGCCAATGACTTTTCCCGGTTTATTACGGGAAACCTGTACTCCAGGACGGTGCTGACCCTGCCGGAGAGGCAGATGGCGGCCTGCGCCATGCTGGCGGCCCTTCGGGCCACGGGCGAGTTGAAATTGCATGTCAACGCCGCCCTGAATGTTGGCTGCGATCCCCGGAAGCTGGCGGAGATCTTCTTCCAGGTGGCGACCTACGCCGGCATGCCCGCCGTCAATGAAGCCTTGGAGATTTACCGGGACGTCCTGAAGGAACGGGGCGAATGGCCGATCAAGTGATCCGGTGATGTTGGGGGAAAAAACAACACGGGAAAGGGGGACAGGTTTGAGAACTGTCCCCCTTTTCACATTTCAGAAACGAAGCAGATGGACGTTTTTCGGAACGCCGTAAACGAACGAGCGCCTCAGGCTGTTCAGAAGCGCTTGGATGGGAGGCGCACGAAATACCGGTCCATGAGGCGTACCCTTTGGTACGTCGAATGGTCCGGGATGAGTGCAACACAGTAGAGGAGTGCTTTTCAACAGCCTGAAAATAGAAATCCCCCGTGCCCGTACATATCTCCGGACCGGGGGATTTCCATTTTTTTCAGGGCAAAGATTACCCCAGAACGATCAGGACCTGGTTGGTGTCGACTTTGTCCTTCTCCTCCACCTTGATCTCGGAGACCTTTCCGTCTGCCGGGGCCACGATGGGGTTTTCCATCTTCATGGCTTCCAGGATGATAAGCTCCTCATCCGCCTTCACTTCGTCACCGACACTCACCAGAATTTCCGCAATGGTCCCCGGCATCGGGGCCACAACTTCTACTGCCATGGGATTACCTCCTCAACGAATTTTATAAGGAACGATTTCTTATGGCGAGAGGGGGAACGATCCCGCTCCCCCTCCCCCTGAGCGTTTTTAAATTACTTCTTCCAGATCGGATCCGCAGGACCCCATTTCTCCGGAATGATCGCTTCCGCCGACCAATCCGGCGGAACACTCTGTCCCGGCTTCTCCCCAACCTTTTCGATGAGCTTCTTCAGGCCCGGCCGCGCAAATTTCATGTGCCCCGCCTTCTGTGTCCGGCCATTGTAGATAGCCTCGGAGCGGAGCCTCATGTTCATGGTCTTCTCCATCTTCTTGCCCAGCCAGAGGACGCGATCCACGTCGTAGCCGTGCTCGATGCCCAGTTCATCGATCTGGACCAGGAGATCTTCCAGCGTGATCAGACCGACAAAGCGCGGATCGTCATAGTAGTACTCGCCGGTGCCCCGGATGGGACAATCATCCAGGAAATTGGCCGGCTGACCACCCAAGCCGCCCAGCGTACCCTCAAATCTCGTGAAGCCTGCCTGCAGTGACGCCAGGATGGAAGATGACGCGATTCTCTTCGTCTCATGGAGATGAAGCAGGTGTCCTTCCGGATTCGGCATGGCATCAAGGATCATGGAGCAGTAGCGATAGACGTCCGCTGCGTTGGCCGATCCGTCATGGTCCGCATGCTCGATGTCATGGGCGCCGATCTGGAACCAGCGCTTGGTGAACTCCACGGCGTCTACCAGTTTCGTGGCGCCACTGATGGGGCTTCCCCAGATGGTGCTGACGGTGCCGACCATCTTGATCCCCGCATCCCGGGCCTTCTGGATACACCGCTCCGCCTCTTTCCAGTACTGGGTAAGTGTGGTCCCGGAATTGGCGAAATGATGCTCCGGATCCGTGGAAACCATCATCAGGATCCGGTCGGGACCGTACCCATCTTTCTTCATCTTGATGGCCCGATCCACAGCGGGCTCCCGAATGCTGACGGCCGTGAGGACGACGTCCTTGTCCAGGTCGATCCCGGCTCGGGAGGCGCGCTTCTTGAAACTGTCGCTGCGCATGGCCTTCATGACATCGTCCGCATCCTTGAACTGGGGGATCCCTTCCGGGCTGCCAAGGTTGGTCACTTCCAGTTCCCGGCAGCCGGCCAGGATCATCTCCTGCCCGTAAAAAATCTTGGCGGCCGTGGAAACGAACCTTTCGGAATGCTGGAAACCGTCGCGGATCGTGATGTCCCCGATGGATACCTTTTTGGGCATCCTGGGAAAAATTTTCCAGAAATCATACTCTGTCGCCATAAAAACTACCCTCCTCCTCAGATTTGATCGTTATTCTTTTTTTGCGGGTTCCGAATGATCGGCGCCATCCCTCCCTTGGCGGCAGCGGAGAAGAGGAACGACGCCGATCTATGGATTACTCGCCCTTGAAAACGGGTTTCCGCTTCTCCGCGAAGGCCGCCAACGCTTCCAGCCGGTCTTTCGTGGGAATGGTCACTTCATAGGCCTTGGACTCCAGCGGTAGGGCTACACCCAAACTGGCCTCCGTGCCGTAGTTGATGGCGAACTTTGCCTGAGCGACTCCGATGGGACCGTTCTTGGCGATCTCCCGGGCCAGTTCCAGAGCTGCCTCCATCAGTTTGTCGGGCTCCACGACCTTGCTCACCAGCCCGATATCGAGGGCTACCTGGGCACCAAACCGCCGGGCCGTGAAGATCAGTTCCTTCGCTTTCGCCATGCCCACGATCCGGGGAAGTCGCTGCGTGCCGCCTGCTCCCGGGATGATGGCCAGGGAAGTCTCCGTCAGGCCCATCAGGACGTTGGACGATGCGATGCGGATGTCGCATGCCAGCGCTATTTCAGTACCGCCGCCGAAGGCAAAGCCGTTGATGGCGGCGATGACGGGGACCCGAACCTGTTCCACCGCCGTGAACGTGTTGCGAATCGTGAAGATGAACCGTCGCACCTGGTCCTGGGTCATGGTCCTCCGCTCCTTCAGGTCGGCACCCGTGGAAAAGGACCACTTCTTGGGCTCATCACCGGCCTTAGCGCCGGTGATGATGATGCAGCGCAGGTCGAGATCAAAATTGGCCTCGCGGATCGTGTCCGCCAGCACGGCCAGCAACTCGGTGTTGAAGCAGTTCATGGCATCGGGCCGATTCAGGGTCAGAATCAGGATGCCGTCTTCGGTTCTTTCTTTTAGCAAAACATCTGCCATATTTTCATCCTCCCTTCTTCCCGGATCGGGATTACACCTTCAAGTCGCCCCAATCAGACTTCTTGATGGGCACGCGCAACGAGACCTCGAAGGCACGGGTTATCTTGTCCCGAGCCTCGCTGAAGGCAATCACGCCGTCGTGGAAGAGGAGCGATCCGGTGTAGAAGGGATGACCCTCGGCATCGTACCGGTCGCGCATCATCTTTCGGAAAGCCGCCATTTCTTCCTCGTTCACCGTTTCGCCCTTATCGACAATGTTCTTGCGACGAACCGTCTCAACGATGAAGCCCGCTGTCTCACCGGACATGACGGTCGTGCGGCCCCGCATGTTCGTGAAGGCGAAGCGGGGCTTGAAGGCCCGGCCGCACATGCCGTAGTTGGCGGCGCCGTGGTCGGGACCGATGACATAGGTGACCTTCGGGGTATCGAGGCAGGTGCAGGCCCGGACCATGTCGGAGCCGTACTTGCCGATGCCGCCCCATTCCTCGGCCTTGCCGACCATGTAGCCGGGGGAACCCTGGAGGAAGAGGACAGGAAGCTTCGAGTTGCCGCAGCGGATCATCCACTCCGTCGCCTTCCGGGCCGCATCGATGTAAATGACGCCGCTGGCGTTGGAGGCGATGACACCAACCGGGATTCCCTTCATCCACATCTTTCCGGCAACGATGGAGTCTCCGCGGCCGGGGCCGTAGGTGGGCTTGTACTCGTAGAAATAGCTGTCGTCAGCGAGGCATTTGATCGTCTCTTTGATGTTGATGTACTGGTACGTGTCCGTTGGGGTGCCACGCATCATCTCCTTGAAATCGAACTTCGGCTCCCGGTTCTCCCTGCGGTCGATATAGAGCGTCGAGGTCGGTTCGAACTCCATCATGGCCCGGAGCTTCGCGACCCCCTCTTCCTGCGTGCGGACAAAGTGATCGCAGCCGCCGGAATGCTGAGTGTGGACGTAAGCACCACCCAGGTCTTCCATGGAAACCGTCTCACCGATGGCCGACTTGACCATGGGGGGCCCCGCCAGGAAGGCGTAAGCCATCTTCTCGATCATGATGGATTCGCTGGCCAGGTAGACGATGTAGGCACCACCCGCCGTGTTGCCGCCGGTGGAAAGCGTGTACTGCCGGATGCCCTTGGCGGACATGCGGCACATGTTGTAGAACATGCTGCCGAAGTGGCCGTCGTCGGCAAAGCATCCCACCTGGAGAGGCAGGTTGATACCGCCCGAATCGGTGAGGTAGACGCAGGGCAGTTCGCACTGTTCGGCGATCGCCTGGGCCCGCATGTGCTTCTTCAGGGTGATGGGGAAATAGGTGCCCGCGGCGTAGCGGTTTTCGTTGGCAAAGATCATGCAGTCTTTTCCCATGACCGTACCGATGCCCGTCACGACGCCGCCGCCGGGAATGTGGCTGCGCTTTTCAGATTCGTAGATCTCGCCGCCGTAGAGGCGCTTCTTGCCGATGTCGTAACCGGCGTCGAGCCCCAGCTCGAAGAATTCCGTTCCGGGATCGATCAGCAGTGTGATGAGATCGCGCATCGGTTTCTTGCCCTGCTTCGCCAAACGGCCCACCTGGTTGGCGCCGCCGATGTCGTAGGCCTCCTCCCGGTGCTTCAACAGGATCTCATCCTGCGCGAGCCAATGCTGCAGATTTTTTTCCCTCTCGGCCTCGAGTCTCTCGGCCCTTGTCAATTTTTTCTTCTCTTCTGCCATGTTACCCTCCTCTCACGTGGTGAAAAAAATAGATGCATTACAGGCGGTGCTACCGAAAAGATTCGCCCCGGCGGACCCGCTCCTCCAAAACCCGAACCACGATACTACCTCTTGTCCAAGGCTTGGATTCCACTGAAAAATCAACGGATGGATGCGGTTCTCCGGAGAGATCCATCGAATTACCGTCACGGACAGCGGAAGAACAACGGTGTCCCTGTACCCGATTTGTCATGAAATTTCAACCCTTTAATTTGACCCGGGAACAGTTTTTTTCGCTTAGTGATTTCAAATATTTATGTACGATTGACCGGGCTTTCTTCGACAGGGAGGGAGGTCTTCCCGGGGGGGGACATGCCCTCACTCGGCGTACATGGACTCAATGAGATCGGCGAACTGGGCATTGATCGCCTTTCGTTTGACCTTCATGGTCGGCGTCACTTCCCCGTCCTCGGTGTAGAGCTTTTTGTCCAGTATTCTGAACTTCCGGATATTTTCAACGCGAGCCATCTGCGCGTTCACCTTGTCGATCTCCTCCTGAATCAGCGCCGTCACTTCCGGTGTCCGTGTAAGGCTGGCGAAGGTCGTATAGGAAACTTTTTGGTCCTGGGCAAACTTCACGACATTCTCCTCGTCGATAACGATAATCGCCGCGAGGTATTTCCGCCCGTCACCAATGACCACGGCATCGTTGATGTAAGGAGAAAACTTCAGGAGGTTCTCGATGTACTGGGGTGCGACATTCTTCCCTCCGGCCGTAATGATCAGATCTTTCTTCCGATCCGTGATTCGGAGATAACCCTCGTCGTCGATCTCGCCCACATCCCCGGTGTAAAGCCAGCCGTCCCGCAGCGCCTCCCGCGTATTTTCTTCGTCCCGCCAGTATCCCAGAAAGATGCCCGGGTGACGGACCAGGATCTCGCCATCCTCCGAAATCCTCACGTCGGTTTCCGGAAGGGGCCTCCCCACCGTGCCCAGCTTGAAATGACGCTCATCGGACATGTGCGTGATTCCGGTGGTCTCCGTCATGCCGTATCCTTCCCGGATGGGGATGCCGATGCCCTGGAAGTACTTGAGGATGTTGTGGGAGATGGGAGCGGCCCCGGAAAAACCCAGCTTGACCCGGTCAAAACCCAATCGCTCTTTCAGCTTCCGGAAGACAGCGAAATAGGCCAGTCCGTAGGCCAGCCGCAGCACGAAGGACGGGTTCCTTCCCGCAAGGAGCTCCTCGTTGTGACGCGAGCCGATCCTCACAGCGGCCTGATATGCAGCCCGCTTCAGCGGCGTCGCGTCGGCCATCCGGAGGACAATGCCCGAGTAGTATTTCTCCCAGATGCGCGGCACCGCGTGGAAGAGGGTCGGAGAGACTTCCCGCATGTCCGCCATGACCGTATCGGTATTTTCCGTGAAGTTCACCGTGTGCCCTACGGTCAGGTGGACCATCAGGTCGAAGATCTGCTCGTAGACGTGGTTCAGCGGCAGAAAGGAAAGGGTCTCGTCCTCCTCCACGGCCCTGCAGATTTCGCCGGCTTTTCGTCCCACCCACAGGTATCCCTCGTGTGACAGCATGGCCCCCTTCGGAGGCCCCGTTGTTCCGGACGTGTAAATGATCCCTGCGGTATCCCGGCCTCCTCCTTCCCCGACAAGCCGGTTCAGGAGATCCGGCTGTTCCCTGTCCAGGCGCTCTCCTTCCCGGAGGAGATCGTCGAAGCTCATCAGCATGGGATCCTTGAAATGCCGGAGTCCCTTCATGTCCCAGACGACCAGCTTGCGGATCGTGGGGGTCCGCTCCCGAAAGACCAGGGCCTTGTCGAATTGCTCTTCATCCTCACAGATGTAAACGACGGCCTCCGAATGGCCCACCACGTACTCGCACTCGGCGGCGGGATTCGTCGTATAGATCCCCACAAAGGTCCCACCCGCGGCAAGGGTCCCCAAGGCGCTGTAGAGCCACTCGGGCCGGTTCTCCCCGATGATCGCCACACGGTCCCCCCGGCGGACGCCGAGGGAATGAAGCCCCAGGGCCACCCGTCTCACCTGGTGCAGGTATTCGTCCCAGGAAAGATCGCGCCAGATCCCCAGGTCCTTCCGGCGCATGGCTGTCCGCCGCGGCTGCCTTGCAGCGATGGCCGCCAGGGCCTTGGGCAGGGTATCGATAACGCCGTCCACCTGTCCGTTCATCGGAACCTGACCTTCCGCCGGTAGCGCTTGTACCCCTTTACAGACGCCTCCCGGGCCACGCCGAGATAGAACTCCTTCACATCCTCGTCCTCCCTCAAGACCTCCGGTCGGTCCGCCCGGACGATCCGGCCGTTCTCCATCAGGTAGGCATACTGCGAGTATTGCAGGGCCATGTGCACATTCTGCTCTACCAGCAGGATGGTCACTCCATCCCGCGTGTTGATGTCCCGGATGATGTGGAAGATCTCCTTCGTCAGGAGCGGGGAGAGCCCCAGGGACGGTTCGTCGAGCATCAGGAGCTTCGGCCGGCTCATGAGAGCCCGCCCGATGGCCAGCATCTGCTGTTCGCCGCCGCTCAGGTAGCCCGCCTGTTGCACCTGCCGCTCCCGGAGGACGGGGAAATACGTGAGCACCCGCTCCGCATCCTCGCGGATCGCCTGACGGTCATTCCGCGTATAAGCCCCCATCAGGATGTTCTCCCGGACCGTCAGCTCCGGGAAGATCTCCCGCCCTTCGGGGACGTAGCTGATTCCCATCCGGACAATTTTGTCGGGGTCCTTCCGGTCGATACGGACTCCGTGGAACTCCACCGTCCCCTTCTCGGGCTGTTCCTTCTTTTGTCCGTAAAGCAGGCGCATGATCGTCTTGAGGGTCGTCGACTTCCCCGCACCGTTCGAGCCGAGGAGGGCAACAACCTGCCCTTCCCGGACCTCGAAAGAGATCCCGTGGAGGGCCCGGATCAGGTCGTACCAGGTTTCGACGTTGGAGAGTCTAAGCATCGGTCTCTCCCAGATACGCCCGGATCACCTCCGGGTGGTTCTGGATTTCCTGCGGGCTCCCCTCTATAATGGTCTGGCCATGGTTGATGGCCATGATCCGGTCGGAGATGCCCATGATCATGTTCATGTCGTGTTCGATCAACAGGATCGTCACTCCGTAGTCCTCCCGGATGTCACGGATCCAGAGGTTGAGGTCCTCCTTTTCTTCCGTGTTCATGCCCGCCGAAGGCTCGTCCAGGAGAAGCAGCTTCGGCTCCAGGGCCAAGGCCCGGCCGAGCTCCACGAGTTTCCGCTTGCCGTAGGGCAGGCTCGCCACCGGCAGGTCCCGGACGGACTGCAGATCCAGGAAATCGATGATCCGCTCTACGAACTCCCGGTTGCGGATTTCCTCCCGGGCCGCCCGGGATCGTCGCCCCCACAGGAAGGCCCCCGAAAAGACCCCCGTCTTCATGTGGATATGCCGGCCCAGGAGCAGGTTGTCCAGCACGCTCGCATTCGAGAATAGTTCGATGTTCTGGAACGTCCGGGCGATGCCCCGGCGGGCGATGCGGTCCGGGGACTGCCCCGTCAGGTTCTCCCCCTCCAGGAGGACGGACCCGCTGTCGGGCCGGTAGATGCCGCTGATCAGGTTGAAGATGGTCGTCTTCCCTGAGCCGTTGGGCCCGATGATCGAGAAAATGAAGTTCTCCTCGACGCGGAAGCTCACCTCGTGGACGGCCTTCAGGCCGCCAAAGGATATGGACAGGTTTTCCACACGGAAGTGATCCATGATCATGCTCGCAAGGAAAGGCGGTGGAACGTCATCCGGATATCCCGCCGGATGTGCCACGAAACCGGGGAAGGCCGGAGCCTTCCCCGTCGCTGGACTTATTTCCTTTTCCATTTGGCCAGATCGTTGGCCGTCCATCCCTGAAGGACCTTCAGGCTGCCTTTGGGGCCGCACTGCCAGATCTGGATGGAATCAGCGCCCTGGTGCTGGGATCGGGTCCAGGTGAGCGTGGGGCCGACTCCCTTGAAGTTCTTTGTCGAGTTGAGGGCCTTCAGGACCGCATCGGTGCTCAGGTTCTTGCCGGTGCGCTTCAGGGCGTCCACGAGGGGCTCGGCGAAAACGATTCCACCGAGATAGAACAGGGCCCATCGTTCCTTCGGATCCAGCCTCTTGGCCGCCTCGCGGTATTTCACCATCAGGGGCTGGGCCGAATCGACGGGCTCGGTGAAGGCCCCCGTGATAACCCCTTCCCACAGGCCGCCGGTGATTTTGTGCATCAGGGCATAGTCCGACAGCGTCGACGATGCCACCCACTGCGGCTTGAAGCCGACTGCGGCGGCGGTCTTGAGGGCGATGACGGCCGATGTCGGGTTCACCTGGAGATAGACCACCTCGGCTCCGGAATTTTTGAACTTCATGATCTGGGACGTCAGGTCCTTCTCCCCGGCCTCGACTGACACCTCTGCAACGGGTTTCATTTTCAGATGAGCAAGGCGCTGCCTGACCCCTTCCAGGCCGTTCTTTCCATAGGGGTCGTTCTGGTAGAGGATACCGATCTTTTTCAGCTTCATCTTCTCCACTACATACTTGGTAAGAATGCTCGCCTCGTCGTCATAAAGAGGCATCGTGGCGAAGATGTAGGGGTTCACCGGCATGACGTATTCCTTGATGCTCGTCGCAGGCGAGACCCAGATTACCTTGTTGGCCGCCAGGTAGTTCTTGACAGCCAGGCCGCTTGCCCCGGAGGTTCCGCCCACGAAAGCGAAGATCCCCTCACGCTCCACGACGTCCTTGACCACGGCGACTGTCTGGGCCGGGTTGTACTGGTCGTCACGGATGAAATACTTGATCTTCCGGCCGTGGATTCCCCCCTCCTCGTTGACCAGGTTAAACAGGAGCCGGCTTCCCCTGGCCACGTTCCCCCAAGGGGCCGCCGGACCCGTCTGCGGGCCCCACTGGGCGATGCGGATCTCCCTGTCGTCGAAGCCCGGCTTCGCTGCCAGGGCCGACGGAGACAGGATAAGCATCGCACAGGCCACCATTCCCAGAACCATCCAGAACCGTTTCGAACCCATGGCACCCTCCTTTTTTCTGAAGAGTTCGAATACATGTTGCCCCTGCGGGGCACTTCCACGCCTGAACACAAGGACGGCGCGAGGGCCGTCACGAACGACTACCCCTTGTACCACCTCCCCCCCTCACGGATGAACGTGAAGCGGTAGTTTATCTCCGTCCGGGTTCCGGTATCGGTGTCAAGAAGCACCAGGTCCACCTCCACGTCGGCGAACCGCTCCACCTTCGGGAACCGCCTCGGGTCGTGATTCTGCCGGATGTCCGCCACCCGGAGGATCTTGAACCGCTCGATACGGACCGGGGAACGGTCCGCTTCCGCCCGGTACGCCTGAAAATCATGGGTCTCGCAATACACCGAGGAGGGCGCCAGGATCGCCCAGACGGCCTCGAAGTCGCGCCGGACTTCCGCCTCCAGATACGCCCGGGCGGCCCGCTCCACGACCCTGCCCTCATCGGCCGGCGGCCCCTCCGGCGCGGCGTCGGCGACTGTCCCCCAAAGCACTCCCATAGCCAGCAGGACACCGAGCAGCACTCCCCCGCACGACCTTCCGGCCCGATGCCGCGTCACTGTGCGATTCGTCTTCATCCTAGACCTTCTTCACGAAATGCCGGGCAAAAAGTCCGCTGGGGCGGAAGCACAGGACGAGCACGATGATGACAAAGGCGACGATGGGTTTCCACTCGGGCCACATGTATCCGAAGAGGTTCTCGATCAGCCCCAGGATCTCGCCGCCCACCAGGACGCCGGGGATGCTCGTCAGCCCTCCCAGGACCGCCGCCGCGAAGGCCCGGAGGAAAGGCTCCATCATGAAGGAAGGGTCCAGGGTGGCACGGGCGGCAAAGAACATGGCCGCCACCGTCCCGATGAGGGAACTGAGGCCCCAGGCAAAGGTAAACACCCGCTCGGTGCGGATGCCCATGATCTTGGCGGCGTTCTGGTTCTGCTGGGTGGCCCGCATGGCAATCCCGAGCCGCGTGTACCGGAAAAAGACGTACAGGAGGGTCACGATCACGCCGGAGGTCAGGAAAACGGCGATGGCCCAGTCGCTGACAATGACGCCCGGCAGGGGCTCGTGGATCGAACTGTAGGACCATGGCAGGGAGAAAGCCTTCTGCTCCGCCCCCCACTTCCAGCTCGCCAGTCCCATGAGCAGCATCTCCGCGCCGAGGGTGATGACAATGAGCCCCAGGATGCTGGGATTCTTTGCCGGCCGGAGGAACAGGAATTCCACGATCGCACCCAGTAACGCGGCGAACCCGAGGGTCATCAGAAAGGCCGCCCAGAACGGGACGCCATAGTAGGTGAGGATGTGGTAGGCCACGAACGTGGCGAACATGGCCATCTCGCCCTGGCCGAAGTTGACCACCTCCGAAGTCTTGTAAATGATCACCACGGCGACTGCGAAGAGGCCGTAACAGGCGCCGATGGCAAGTCCCTCGACAATGAGCTGTCCGATCATCATGTCCTCAGAATGGCCATGTTCTCCAGTACTTCTTGACGCGAATCCATACCCCGAACATCCCCAGGGGCTCGAAAAGGACGATAGCGATCATGACGAGCCCGAGGATGATGCTGTTGAAGTTTTCCAGGCCGACAACGGTGAACCAGCGATCCGAAACGGACAGAAGGAAGGGGCCAACCAGCGGCGTCTCCGGGATGTTCTTCAACAGGTCGTACTGCAGCCAGGTAATGAGCGCCGCCCCCACGATGGACCCGAAGGTCGATCCCAGGCCGCCGACGACGACCATCACGAGGAAAACGATCGACAGGATCAGGTTGAACGGCTCGGGATTGAAAAAGCCCAGGATGAACCCGAAGAGGCCTCCGGCGACGCCTGCATAGAAAGCGCTCACGGCAAAGGACAGGGTCTTGTAGGCCATCAGGTTGACCCCCATGACCTCGGCGGCGATGTCGCTGTCCCGGATGGCCACGAAGGACCGGCCTACCCTGGTCTTCATGAGGTTGACGGCACCGATCACCATCAGCACAGTGATCGTCAGGATAAGGTAATACTTGCCCTGGTCCGTCTCCAGAACAAAGCTCCACCCGAGCCCCGGAACTCCCAGGTCCAGGGGTGGTGCCTGAATTCCCGTCCGTCCGCCGAAGATATCGAGGTGTCCGATGATGTGTATGATGGTGAGGCCGAAACCGAGGGTGGCGATGGACAGATAGGGGCCTTCCAGGCGCAGGGCGGGCAGCCCCACAAGGAAGCCGAAGGCGGCGGCACTCAAGGCCGCCGCCAGGAGGGCAGGGAAAAAAGGCACCGCCAGCCCGCCCATGAGAAGAGCCGTCACGTAGGCGCCGATGGCGAAGAAGCCCGCATGCCCGAGCGAGATCTGCCCGGTGTAGCCCACCAGGATATTCAGGCCCACGGCAAGGATCACATGGACCAGGATCAGATTCAGGAGGTAGAAGCGGTAGCTCGGCAGGTACAGGGGCAGAGTGTAGAGGAAGGCCAGGAGAAGGAGGGACCAGAAGAGGATCACGCCGCTCCGGAAGAGCCGGATGTCCTCGTAGTAGTCCCGTTTCATATCCATCGAAGAGCCTCCGGGAAGGGCCGCTGGCGCACAGGTTTATGGGTCAGGTTCCAATTCCGGAAGGGGACGAGCATGGGAAGGATGGCACCGGGCCATCCGTCGCCCCGATGGATGAAATGGTTAACAGACAGATCCGGGGACTGTCAAGGAAAACTGCCCGCGGTCCTTGCATCCCTTGAGTCCGTCCGCTTCCGGAGCCTTTCACCGGCGCTTCGCCGGCACGCCCCCGGAATCCTGCGGCCGGAAACGACCCGTTGTCAGTGGGGGGCGGATATGCTAGGGTTCTCCAGGGTTAGGGAGATCGCAGGGATGCAGATCGATTTGGCCGTTGCGGGAGACATCCATTCATGAACGAGACAGACGAAGGGCGGGGCGGCACATTTCCATACCCGGACCGGAACGGCGTCGAGGCCCTCCTTTCCCTGATCAGGACCCTGCGTTCCCCGGACGGATGCCCATGGGATCAGGTCCAGGGAAAGAACGATCTCGGCCGCTATCTCCTGAACGAGGCCTATGAGATCCTGGACGCCCTGGCTGAGGAAAAGCCGGAGGCGCTTCGGGAAGAACTGGGAGACCTGCTGTTCCAGATCCTGTTCCTGGTTGTCCTGGCGGAGGAGGAGGGATCCTTCGGACTTGCCGATGTAACGGCAGGTGTCTCCGCCAAAATGATCCGACGCCACCCCCATGTTTTCGGAGACGTCACCGTCCGGGACGCCGACGAGGTGAAGACCAACTGGGACGAAATCAAGAAGGGCGAAAAGGCCGGAACGGGTGAACCGGGAGGACTCCTCGACGGAATCCCCCGCTCCATGCCGGCCCTGCGGAAGGCCCAGGAGACGGGAAGGCGGGCTGCCCGGGTCGGTTTCGACTGGACCGAGGCGGGCGCCGTGCTGGCCAAGATCCGCGAAGAGACCCTGGAGCTGGAGCAGGCCATCGCCGGCGGCACCCCGGCACGGATGAGTGAAGAGATCGGCGATCTCCTGTTCTCGGTGGTGAACCTGGCCCGCCACGCCTCGATCGACGCCGAGGCGTCCCTGGAGGGCACCGTCGGAAAGTTCAGGAATCGCTTCCGATACATCGAGCGGGAACTGGAGCACCGGGGAAGGCCCCTTGCATCGGCGACCCTGGAAGAAATGGACCGTCTGTGGGAAGAGGCCAAACGTCATTCAACCCCGCCGGGCCGGTCGAAAGAAGGGACCGGCGGCGACAGCGCGGCGTAGGAGGCGTTTCTCCTGTGCCTGACCCCGGGGAGGCATCGTCATGAAGGTTATCTTTCACAAGGATTTCCACCATTCCTACGTTGCGGATCCGGCAGCCGCCACAGGCCGGGTGGAGGCCGTCCTGAAGGCCATCCGCCGGAAGGCGGAGCTCGTCGAGGCCGTCCCGGCGGACAGGGAGGACATTGCCGCCGTCCACACCCCGTCCCACATCGAGGAAGTGCGCCGTGAGCGCCTTTACGACATCGCCGCCCTGGCCGCCGGAGGCGCCATCCAGGCAGCCCTGACGGGGCTGACGGAGCCCTGCTTCGCCCTCATCCGGCCCCCGGGGCACCACGCCTCCGCCGGGAGCGCATGGGGGTTCTGCTACTTCAACAACATGGCCATCGCCCTGGAGAAGCTCAAGCACGAGGGGCTCATCGACAAGGCCCACATCCTGGACTTCGACCTCCACTTCGGTGATGGAACGGTGAACATCCTGGGCGGCCGGGGATACGTGACGATCCACAATCCCTCCGCGGCGGAGCGGACGATGTACCTCCGGGAAGTGGAGCAGAAGCTCTTCGCCGAAAAAGTGGACCTCATCGGGGTCTCCGCCGGGTTCGACAACCACCTGGAGGACTGGGGCGGACTGCTGGCCACGGAAGACTACCGGAAGATGGGGAAGATGGTCCGCCGGGCGGCCCGGGAGCACGGGGGAGGATGCTTCGGGATCCTCGAGGGCGGCTATAACCACAGCGTGCTGGGGCAGAACGTCCTGGCCTTCATCGAGGGGATGGAAGAGGGCTGACGCCGGACCGGCACCATCCGATATCAGAAACCGATTGCGGGTCTTTCGGAAGAGAGATCATGTCCGGGAAACACAGGGGCTTCTTCTACAACTTTGTGATTTTCGCCTTCTTCCTGGCCTCCAGGATCATGCGCCAGAGGCCGCACCTGGAAGGAAAAGAAAACCTCCGGGAAATCCCCACTACCGCCCTGATCACCGTCACCCACGACAGCTACTACGAGATCCCGTCCCTCTCGCGGGTCTACTACGCCCTGCATCCCAAACCGAACTTCCTGATCATGGCCAAGAACGATTTCCTCAGCGGGCGCTATCTCTCCACAAACTTCGGCAGGGGAAAAGGGAAATCCTGGTTCTGAACCGCCGGAGGGTCCTGGAAGACCATCCCGCTATGGACTACCGGAAGCGAAATCCCGTGGGCTTCCACGCCAACGAATTGAAGTCCCTGGGGGAAGACGTCATTCGCTCCATCTTTGATCGCTATCTCTCCGGACCCGGTCAGCAACGATCAACCGTCCCTCATCCCGTTCGAATCTGCTGAATCCGCCCGGCGGCGACTCCGCCCTTATGCGCATCCAGGCCCGGCCCCGGGGGGCTTCTCCACTCCTCCATCCCCCTCTTCGCACGCGTGATTCATCCCGTTCAGGTCGCAATAGAGCCGGTCGGGTTCACAGCCGGTGCACTCCAGTTGGAGCGTCACGTGGGCGATGCCGTACCTTCGGCCGATCCTTTCCTGAATCGCCCGCTGAATGGCCGCTCCGCCGCTGATGGAGATGTTGTCCGTCAGGATATGCGCCGAGAGGGCCCGCATGCTCTGTGTAATGCTCCACACATGCAGGTCATGAACGCCGCGCACGCCGGAAACGTTCAGCAGGTCGGCGATCACGCCGTCCATGTCGACGTCCCGGGGAGTGGCCTCCAGCAGGATGTCCAGCACGTCGCGGAGAATCACCCAGGCGTTCCACAGGATCAACATGCCGATCAGCAAGCTTGCCAGGGGATCCAGCCAGTTCATGTCCGTGAAGGCGATAATGACGCCCGCCAGCACCGCACCGATCGTCGAAAAAACGTCGCCCATCAGGTGAAGAAAAGCACTGCGCAGGTTCAGGTCGTGCTCGCTGCCCTCCCGGACCAGCCACGCCGTCCCGGCATTGACCAGGAAAGCTACCGTGCCGACGGCGATCAGAACACCTGCCTGTACGGGCGGAGGCGACAGGAAACGGTGATAAGCCTCATAGAAAATGCCCAGGGCGATCACGGCCAGGGTCGTGGAATTGAACAGCGCAACGAGGATGCCCGCCCGATGATAGCCGAAGGTCTTCCCCGCATGGGCCGGCCGGGCGCTCAGCTGGACGGCGTACCAGCTCAGGCCGAGGGCGACGGCGTCGGTCAGGTTGTGCCCGGCGTCGGACAGAAGCGCCAGGCTGTTCGCCCAGAGCCCCGCGAGCGCCTCGACGGCCACGAACGCCAGCGTGATGCCCAGGGAGAGAAACAGGCGGGAGGACGTCCGGGAGGACAGATCTCCGAAGTGGGAATGGGCGTGCGAAGGTCCGGTTGCCATTTATCCTTTGCTTCTCTCAAGACCTTTCAGATGCGATATGAGCTTATGAACTTCCGTCGAGGGATTGTCCGTTCCGCTGGTCTTATGGAACACTTCAAGCCGTATGGCATTGGTGATGGCTGTGTCAAGCCTGTCCCGGAGCATCGGGAAAAGACCGGGCTTACCCTTCTCATAATCCAGCAGATAACCTTTCCGTCTCAGTTCGCGGACGACAAGATCACAATTGGAATTGCCTCCCGCGGCGACGAATGAGCGGGTGGTATATGCGAAGTGCAGCAGGAGCCATATCTCGAAGCAGGGCACGGACGTGACGGCGTGCAGACGGGCGCCTCTCTGCCGGCTCGTCCTGATCTTGGCCAATGCGGCTGCGTAGGAAGCGTGCTTGTCTTTATCGAAAACACAAAATATATCATCAAAATCCCGCCCCTTATTAAAGGTCTGCAAGGCGAAATCCACGAGACGATTGGGATCGAGTCCGCTCTTTCTGTCCTCAATGACCACGTTTGCCGGATTCAGCCCCAGATCGTTGCGAAACTCCCGGAAATAATCGGGCTCCGTTTTCGTTCCCTCACAGACGATAAGGACCCGCTCATAGGGAGCCCGTTTTGCCATCTCCCGCCGGTGGGATCGGGCAAGCCTGGCCTTCCTTCTGTGGAACAGATCGTCGCTCCCCATCAGAACCTCAGTTCCCCGATGAACGGCAATGCACCGTAACGGCCGTTCAGGTAACCCTTCTCCAATGCCTCCCCCTTTCTGGGTTTGAAGTCACTAAGGGGATAGAGCCGGCTTGCCTGCTCCCTATCCTTCTCCATGAACCAGATCTGGTCGCGCCGGAAGAGATCGGTGTCGAGAATCGAGGTGTCGTGAGTGGTGACGATCAACTGGGCATGGTTCCGATTGATTACCGGGTTCTGAACAAGACCGATCAAGTAACGCACCAGGAGCGGGTGCAGGCTCGTATCGATTTCGTCAAAGAGAAGGATTTTCCCCCTGGCCAGCATATCCAGCCAAGGACCGGCATAGGAGAAAAGTTTTCTCGTCCCGTCGGATTCGTCGGAAAGCGGAAAGAGAACGGTCTCACCGGCGTTGCTCTTGTGCAGGAACCGAATATCCGGAATTTCTTTTCCCTGCAGGTTTCGCATGACCAGTTCCTTGAGGGGCTCCGGAATATCAGGAGAAAACTTTTCCGGATTCAAGGGCGGGATCGGCACTTTCCGGACTTCAATTCCGGCAATCCCGATATCGGCCAGATTCATGAATTTCATGATGCGCTCCTTGCCCTCGTCGGATGCGCACTGATCCATCGAAAACTGGAGATTGATCTGGGCGCCGGGCAGAATCGCCTCCAGTTTCTGAAACCATGCAAAAACGGGTTTGAGCTGCTCGTTGTTGAGTTGAATGGCTGTGGACAGGAACAGTGCGTTCTTCCTGGTGGCCTCCTGCCAGAGACGCCTGCGGCCGGTGAACCTGCTGCCGAAATACCACTGCTCTCTGTCCGCTCCCGCGTCATAATTTCGTTCGAACCAGCGCTGCACCTTCCCCTCCGGAAAGGCCAGCAGCCATTCCCGGGTCACCCGCATCCGGCTCACGGCAAAGCCGTACTGATAGCGGACACGGTCCTGAACAAAGAAGACCTCGAATTCGCTCGGCTCAGCCTGCGTCCGGCCATTCAACGCAAAGGGCGCGGCATTGATGCCCTGGCCTTCCTGATGAGCGTGCGACCGCAGGACAAACATCTGCATGAAATGCAGGGCTCGCAACAGGTTGCTTTTGCCCGCTGCATTCGGGCCATAGAGAACCACTGTCCGGAGCAGCTTTGGCAACCCTGACACCTGCGTATCGAAACAGTTCGTCTCCTCCAGTCCCTTGTAGTATCCGCTGGCGGTCATGCGAAGGATCTGGGTCTCGCGGATGGACCGGTAGTTGGTGACGTTGAATTCGAGAAGCATGGCTTTATCCCCTGCATATATATTTTAGAGAGGCTTATTGCAGATTATGTGCAAATAGCAACGCTTAATTTCATTAACATCAACTTTTTTAGAGATCTCCTGCGCGTTCATTGGCTTGATATTTTCCGAAGGTCCAGAACCATGGCTTCAATTTCAACCTGAATATCGTTGGTGAGACCCCAATGTCCGCGAACGTTTGACCATCCACACCCAAGGAGTCGCCATAGGCCTGGCAGAGCAGGCATACGGCGAATGGAAATGCGTTTTGACAAGTCTTCTCCATGCCTGCTTGTTGCTCGGCTCTTTGAAGACAATGTCCTGCCTGTTCGGAAACGGAAATTCCCGCGACCCGCCTACTGCCGCGTCATCCGCCGCCAGAACCGGGTCCCGTCGAAGCTCCCCTCGAAGGCCTGGCACTCGGATCCCGGCAGCCATGTCCATTCGAATCGTCCTTCTGCGGGGATGCCCGACACCTGCCGCCAGGTCCCCCGGAGGACTCGACCCGTAATCGTGGCATCCGCAATGACCGCGGTCACTTGCCTCTGCTGTCCCCGGTGGTAGTAAGCGTATCCCCCTTCGACCCGGCCGTCTGTTTCCCTCAGGTTGATGTCCATGGCGTAGCCGCTGGTGTCGGTCCCCCGGAAGCGACCCGTCCAGCAACCCGTCAGCGCAGGCATCGAACCGGACGACGCACCGGCTGTCTGGAACTCGATCCGGAGGATGGTGCTCGTATCGAAACTCTGTGTCCTCCCGTCCTGAAACGTGATGACCATCTGGTCCCCCGCCAGAACCGTCCCCGCCCAGAAAACCAGTAACAAAGAAATCACCAGCCACTCTTTCTTCATCCGTTCCTCCTTTTCATCCCTTGAATGAATGCCAAACCGACCCACTCCAACGGGTCCGGAGGGCGCGCGTCCTCCGGTGCAATGCGGCCACCCGGGCGCGGTCACTTTTTTTTGAACAGCGCGTCGTCCAGGCCCGTGTTCCAGGTCCAGCCGGAATAGGTGATCGAGACGGATCCCTCGGCAGGCATGTTTTCCAGGCGGGCCATGCCCCGGGAGACGGGGCTGTCCTGACTGTGAAAGGGGCTGTCCGGCGTGCGGACGCCCCGCTCCGGGAAGGTCAGCTGCACATCCACCCGCTCCGGCAGCCAGAGTCCTTCACTCCCCTGCCGGACCAGGGCATAGCGGATCCGGGCCCGGGCCTTCCCCCCCTGGACCGAAATGCTTTCCACCTGGAGGATCCGCTTCGGATTCCCGCCAACCCAGACCCGGTAGGACCGGACCTTCCCCTTCTCTTCCAGGGGCTCCACGCGGAACACGTCCGCCGGAACGCCATCTACGGCCTCGGCAGCCAGCCAAGCGATGCGGTTCTTCTCCGGCCGGAAGCGGGCCGGATCAAAAAGCGCCGCCCCCCGTGGCAGGGGGGCGAAACTCTTCGTCTCCAGGTGGAAGCGGTCGGGCTGCTTGAAATAGACCGTGCCGGCAAAGTCGGGGACCCGGAAATCGGGAATACTGACCTTGGCCTGGATCCGCACCGTGTAGTCCTGAATGCCCTCGTAGGGACGGAGGACCTCGGCGAAAGTCCTGGCCGGATCCGGACCTGCAGCCCCGGCAGGCAACGGCGTCGCCGTTCCCGCGCCAAGGAGGGCAGCCAGCAGGATGATTACGACGAGGAGGCAAACATCGTATGGACGGTTTTTCATGACAGGATGTCCTTGCGGTTGAACCAGGCGAGGGTCACAGAGAAGAAGAGGGCCGTGAAGCCCAGCAGGATCCAGACGTTTCTTGCGATCTCGTCCCAGGGGACGGGGTCGGCGAAGACCTTTTGCCAGGTGTCGAAGTAGTTCACGAAGAGCCAGGGCCGGATGGCCTGGAAAAGCTCGAAGGGCAGCGTGATGATGATGAGGCTGATGATGATGACGGCCATGGTGGCCACGATGGGGCCAATGGAGTTGTCCGTGAAGGCCGAAAAAAGGAAACACAGGGCGGAGACGACGAACATGCTCAGGATGGCGAGGCCCCAGGCCATCAGGAAATGGACCGGCAGGGCCGCCTCAGGAAGGACCACGATGCCCCGTTTCACCACCAGGAGGTCCCCTCCGCCGAAGACAGCAAGGGAGAGCCCCAGGGTAAGGATACCGATAAACAGGACCATCAGCGCCGTGTACAGGAGGGTGACGAGGAACTTTGCGGTGATAATCCGGTTCCGCGACACCGCCCGGGTCAGAAGGAACCGGAAGGTGCCGGCATTCCCCTCCCCGGCGATCTGGTCCCCCGCCACGAGGGTCAGGACAATGGGCACATGGACCCACAGGGCGCCCAGGAAGAAGAATCCGAAGAACCAGCCGTTGAGGACGTTCCCGCCAATGATGAAATCCTGCTCCAGAGGAGCCAGAAGGTTGCGCTCGAAGGCCCTCTGGCCGCCCATCCGGAGGCCCGCCACGACCAGGGGAACGAGAACGCCGAAGGCCAGGAAACCGATATAGGTTCTGAGCTTCGTAAACGTCTTGATCGCTTCGAACCAGACCAGTCGTCCCATATTCAGTCCCCCACCAGGTTTAGAAAGTATGTCTCCAGGGAGCGCTCCGGAATCAGGGCCTCGACCTGGAACCCCGCCTGGACCAGGTCGCGATTCAGATCCGGGACCCGGCGGAGGTCCATCTTCAGGGTGAATCCGTCGTCCCGGCGCTCCGGCGAGGGATAACCTCCCCTGTCCTCGATATGGCGGGCGGCCTCCTCCGGCCGGTCGATACGGACCGTCACGACCGCTTCACCGCCCCCCAGCAGTTCCCGAACGGCGCCCTCGACCCGGAGGAGCCCCTGGTGGATCACGGCCATTCGCGTCGCTGTCATTTCCACCTCATGAAGAAGGTGGGACGACAGGAAGACCGTCATGCCCCGCTCCCGAGCCAGTTCCCGGATCAGGTCGCGGACATCCTTCACGCCCTGTGGGTCAAGGCCCGTCGTGGGCTCGTCGAGGATGATCAGTTCGGGCTCCGAAAGCAGGGCCAGGGCCAGTCCGAGGCGCTGGTTCATGCCGTGGGAGAAGGTCTTCACCCGGTCGTCCGCCCGGTCCAGCAGGCCCACCCGCTCCAGCCCCTCCAGGATGCGTGGCCGCGGCACACGACGCCGCAGGCCTCCCAGGATCTCCAGGTTCCGGTAGGCCGACAGGTGGCCGTAGAAAGCGGGCTTCTCGACGATGGCGCCCACCCGGTCGAGGACCCGGTGGCCCTCCCGGTGGAGAGACCGGCCGAAAAGCTCCACGTCGCCATCGGTGGGAAAGACAAGGCGGAGGATCATCCGGATGGCCGTGCTCTTGCCGGCCCCGTTGGGCCCCAGGAACCCGAAGACGTCGCCGCGGCGGACCTCGAGGTTCAGGCCGTTTACGGCCAGGCGGGTCCCATAGCGCTTGGTCAGGTTGACGGTACGAAGAACCATATCGGACAAGGCATCACCACCGGGAGGAATCATCCTGTAAGAGCATGGTATTTCTTGACTTCTAGCTTATTTCACGGATAATTGCAACATAACCGGTCAATCCGGCGTTCGCAGCATCGAAATCCCAAGGAGGGCCATGTCATGGGAAAGGTATCCATCGGAACCAACGTCTTCGTGTACCCGAACCCCGTCACCCTGCTGGGGACGATGGTGGAGGGAAAAATCAATTTCATGCCTCTCGGCTGGGTGTCCCGGGTGAACGCGGATCCTCCCTGGATCGGCATCGGCGTCAACCGGGGACATCACTCGACAAAGGGGATTCATGAAAACGGCACCTTCAGCGTGAATTTCCCGTCGGCCGACATGATAGAGGAAACGGATTACTGCGGCCTCGTGTCGGGAAGCAAGGCCGACAAATCCGGCCTCTTCGAGTGCTTCTACGGAACCCTGAAGACCGCCCCCCTGATCTCTGCCTGTCCTCTCTGCCTGGAATGCAGGCTTGTTCAGAGCATGGATCTGCCGACGAACGACTGGTTCATCGGCGAAATCGTCTCCGCCTGGATCGAGGATGCCTGCCTGACGGAAGGGAAACCGGATATCCGCAAGATGAACCCCCTGCTTCTGACCATGCCGGACAACCGCTACTGGACTGTCGGCCCGGAGGCAGGAAGGGCCTGGGGTGCCGGGGCGGAGCTGCTGAAACGACGGAAGGAATAATCCCGGCCGCTCGGACTGCCGGCACGCATTCAACATCGAGGAGGAGACTATGCTGAAGGAATTCAAAGAGTTCGCCATGCGTGGCAACGTGGTGGACATGGCAGTGGGCATCATCATCGGGGCGGCCTTCGGGGCAATCGTGAAATCCCTGGTGGATGATGTCATCATGCCCCCCATCGGGATGCTCCTGGGAAACGTGGACTTCTCGAACCTGTACGTGGTCCTGAAGGACGGGGCGGCGGCGGGCCCCTACGCGGCGCTGGCGGAGGCGAAAAAGGCGGGGGCGGTGACCGTCAACTACGGCCTCTTCATCAATTCCATCCTCAGTTTCGTCATCGTCGCCTTCTCGGTATTCCTGCTCATCCGGGGCATGAACCGGATGAAAAGGGAGGCCCCGGCGGAAGTGACGACCAAGGAGTGCCCGAAGTGTTTCACGGAGATCCCGATCAAGGCGGTCCGCTGCCCTCACTGCACATCGGAACTGTGAAAATCCGGCCATCCGGGCGAAGGCTGGGCCCGTGCGTGGCTGCCAGCGGCAAAACGTCTGACGAATCTCCAATGCCGGGCAGCCCGGTTCCCGCCGGCACATGAACGGCCGGGAGAATCCGTCGCTCGTAAAATCACATATGGAAAGGCTTGCGTGCCGTGCAGGAAGAATTCCTGAGGAACCTGGAGCCGTGGCTTCAGGGGTTGCCCTTTTCCCTGACGGTCTGTAACGATGCGGGAACGATCCTCTACATGAACGACCGGGCGGGCACTTCTTTTGCAACCCAGGGAGGGAAGGCGCTGGTGGGTTCGGACATCCTGGACTGCCACCCCGAGCCGGCAAGGACAAGGCTGCGAACAATCATGGAGAAGCGGGAACGGAACGTCTACACGATTGAAAAAAAGGGGGCTCGAAGATTGATCTTCCAGTCCCCCTGGTATCGCGATGGTGTGTACGCCGGTTTTTTCGAGCTGGTCCTGCCTCTCCCGGAAAACATACCCCATTTCATCCGGGAGGTTTAACGAGCGGGTTCGCCGGGATTACCGCGTCTCCACGAGCTGCCCCGCCTTCACCCGTTTCACGCAGTCCGGTTCCCCTTCGATCATGACCCAGGCCTTGTCCTGCTGGATCTGGTCGGTCACCCGGAGGATCACCGGCAGCCGGGACTGGTCGCAGGTCTTCTGGCCGCTGATGGGGTCTTCCACTTCCGAGAAGGTGTATCCGGAGAGCTGCGCGTTCTCCGTCACGCCCGCCTTACTGCCCAGGTTGACGAGGGCGATGCGCTGCCTCCCGTCGGGGCTTGTTTTCGTCTGAATGATGTAGCCACGGGCGGAAAAATTCCTGGAGAGGGCCGGTCGCAGGTCCTCCAGGTTCTTCGTGCCCGCTTTCTTGACGCCACCGACGACCTCGGCAAAACCCGGGTACGGGATCCTGCCCAGGCTTTCATTGCCCTTGAAGCTCTTCGAAAAAGTCACTTCCCCGGTCTCCACGTCGAGGACCCGAACGAGGACCTCCGCCTCCACGCTCCAGCCTTCAACAGCCTCGGCGGCGGCCGCAACGGCATGACCCGCCAGGGCCGCCCAGAGCGCGTTGTCTCCCGTGCGCTGGTCCGCGGCCCGCCGGCCGATGTCGCGGCCACCCCTCTGGATAGACTCGGTGCTCCGATAAGAGAGGGCGATGTTGTTGAAGGACCCGGTGACGATGAACTTGGCCCCGACTAGTTTCCCGAGTTGGACCGCCGTGGCCTGGTCCACCATTCCCGACTGCTGGAGTTTCATCTCGTCGAAAACCTTGCTCAGTTCCTTCCGGGCATAGACGCGGATTCCCGGGATTCCCCTGATCTGGTCCAGAACGGCGTCTTCCAGGGACTCGCTCAGTTTCGAGTTCATCTCCTGCTGGGTCATCCGGGTGTCCTGCTGGAACCGCCGACGCTCGTCGGTCCCCCAGACGACGCCGGCCCCGCCCCGGGTCGCCCTTCCGGCGGCGGCGCCCCGCGCCTGTCGCTCCGAGGCTCCCGTCACGTGGACCTGAACCTCTTTCGCATAATCGAAGGGCGTGTTGTTCGAGAAGGGGGCGATGGCCACCCGGGTGGCGGCGGTGTCATAAAGAGGCTGGCAGGCGTTCGGTACAATCTCCTTGGATCCCCGATCTGGAAGGAACGCGGCCGAATCGATCTGCACCGCCGTACCTCCGGCGACGCAGCCGGCCAGGAGAATGACCAGGAGCAGGATTTTCCACGCTTTCCCGAACATCAGGCTCTCCTTCAGGGACGGTAGTTGAAGGTAAGAGAATAGGGAGTAAAATTCACGAGGGTGAAGGCTCCCTGCTGACGGAGGCTGTTGGCGAGGTAGAGGGAATTCTCCGGGTAGCTTACGGTGAACTCGCCCATTTCATTTTCCTCGACGTCGGTTACCCAAACGGTCTTCTGAAGGGCTCCCTTCACTTCGATGTTCGTGTCCATATCCTTGACGCCGTTCACCTTTACCCGCACCTTCTTGACATTTCCCTGGATGAACTTGTGCGCCTTGTCGAGCACTTTCGGAGAGAGTTTCTCCACCAAGTCCTCCATGCCGCGGGCGGCGGCATCCTCAACGTTGTTCGCCAAGCCTCTCCCGGAGACGGCGTCGGCCGTCAGGATCTCCATGTTCCCTGTCCGGTTGTTTCTCGCCAGCATTCGATACGTGAGGCGCACCGTCACGTTGTTGAAAGGCATGGACAGGCCGTAGCCGATGTCCTCTCCCTTTTTCGTCGAAATCGTATAATCGATCTTGCCGACGATGACGACATTGGAGAGATACTTGTAAAGCATGCTCCGGACGGCCATGGTGCTGCCGCTTCTCGCCATCCGCTCAATGGCCACGGCGTCCGAGGGGTTGGAGGGCGCCGCATCGATGACCTTGAAGTTCTGGTCCGTCAGTTTGCCGATGAGCTTCTCCGACAGGATATTGGTCTCCTCGAACTCATCCCCTCCCCTGGCGGAGGGCTTCCGGGCCGGGATGAACAGGGCAATGCCGTTGTTCAGGGCCAGTTCGGAGGAAATGGCCTCCTGGGCCTTGGCCGGCTCGATACAGGCATTGATCGTGACCGACATGACCTCCCCCTGACGACTCTGCCCCAGGACCTTGAAGCTCTTGACGGAACCGCCGACCTTCGTCTTCATGACGTCTTCCACCAGGGTGAAATTGGACACGAAGCTCGATGCCTTGACGTCGATGGCCACGGTTTTTTCAATGGCGGCCCACTTGGCGCGAGCGATGGCCTCCAGCCGGGCAGAGGGCTGGTCGTTGTTCAAGATGGCCGCTTCCCCGACGGCATTGACGCATTTCTGCTGGGCGGTAGCCTCGGTGTTCACTCCCAATCCCGCCAAAACGATCCAGAAACCGATCATCCACCAACGAACGCTGCGCATACGTGCCTCCTTCCTCTCTCAAACGGGCTGGCTCAACCCTGCGGGCGGAGCTGCTGTTCCAGTTTCTTCCGGTTCTTGATCACTGTGGACACCCGGTTCAGGGCTGACGTGATCTCATCATCGGGTTTCCCCAGGAGCTTGTCGGCCTGGCGGTACAGGGACAGGGCGGCATCGGCGTCACCTCGGCTCTCCGCACATACGCCCAGGTTGAACAGCAGGGCCGGTGAGGCGGGAGCCTGGATCCGCGCCGAACCCCACAGCTCACATGCCGCATCCAGTCGACCCCGGTCGGCGTACTCGATCCCCCTCTTCAAGGTATCCTTGGGCTCCGCAGCGGGGATTCCGTCGGTCGTGTCCAGGAGCCCGATCTCCACGGTCACATAGAAGGGGGCCACGTCTTTGCGGAACTGGGCTTTTGCCGTCCCTTTCACCTGCTCCAGAAGCTCGTCCCCACCCTTAGGCTGCGTCCCGTCGGAACAGCCGGAAGAGTTGGCCGAATCGCCCAGGTTCCGGGAATAGAGGACACGGCCTGTCGATACGTCGATCAGCTTGGGTGTGACGGCGAACGTCACGTCCCGTTTCAGGCAGTTGACGGTGTAGTTGCGGTACCTCAGGCATTTTGGCACATCGAAGAAGCCCGCATCCTTCTTTTTCGCTTCTCGCTCGATGCACTCCTTGCGCTGCTCCCGATACCGGCGCTCCTTCACTTCCGACGCCGTCACCGTCCCGGTGTAGATTCCCTGGGCTCCCACCATGCGGCCCAGTTTGGCGGCGGTGTTCGGATCCACGAGCCCGCTCTGGGAAAATTTCTGCTCGCTGATGATCCGGTCGAGGGACTGGCGGTCCACCAGGGAGAAATAGGGCCGGTCGTCAATGTTGATGCTGCCGAGGACTCCCTCGATCTCGGCGGCGAAGTCGGTGCCGCCGGGCCCGCTGAACGGAAGAACGGCCACCGCTTTGGTCAGCGACGCCTGATGGTAGGCCGCGGGCTGCAGCATATTGACCCGGACCTTGGTGGCGCATCCCGACAGGGCAAGGCAGAGGAAAAACACCGGGACAGCCGCGAGAATGATTCTGGAAATGCGATGATGGACCGACGGGAACGTACTGGTGCTGATCATGATGGACCCCCTTGAACTAGACGGGAATTTCCCACAACGGAAGGGGAGAATCAAGGGGATTCTTGCCGGCTGCAGGCCGGCCTCCGGGCAGATGGAGGGACTCTGAAATCAGGGCGAGGTCCGGAGCATTTCTTCCGCGGTCCGGACAATATCCTCGGCCGTCAGCCCATACTCCTTGAACAGCTCTGCCGCCGTGCCGGACGAGCAGAACCGGTCCCGCACCCCGACCCGCCGGACGGGCGAGGGCCGGTTTTCGGAGAGGACCTCGCAGACGGCGCTGCCCAGGCCACCGATGATGGAATGCTCCTCGGCGGTGACGATGCCCTTTGTCTCCCGGGCACAGGCCAGGATCAGCTCTTCATCGATGGGCTTGAGGGTCGGCATGTTCACGACCCGCGCGGATCTCCCCCTGGCCTGGAGCGTCTCCGCCGCTTTGAGGGCTTGATGCACCATGTATCCGCAGGCGATGATCGACACGTCCGACCCGGGACGGAGCACATCCCCCCGGCCGAGCCGGAAGGATACGTCGGGCTTGTAGATCACGGGAAACTTCATCCGGGAGGTACGCACGTAGAACGGTCCCGGGGTTTCGGCAACGACCCGGATGATCGCTCTGGTCTCATGAGCGTCGGCGGGCACGATCACCCGCATGTTCGGCATGGCCCGCATGAGGGCCAGGTCTTCCGTCATCTGGTGGCTCGCCCCGTCCTCCCCGACGGAGACGCCGCCATGGCTCGCCACGATCTTGACGCTGAGCTGCGGATACGCAACGGCCTGGCGGATCTGCTCCCAGGCGCGGCCGGTGGCGAAGACGGCGAAGGTGCTGGCAAAGGCGGTCTTCCCCGCCAGGGCAAGCCCCGCGGCGGTACCCATCATGTCCTGCTCGGCCACCCCCATGTCGAAGAAACGCTCCGGGTACTCCCGGGCGAAAAGCTTCGTCATGGTGGATCCGGAAAGATCCGCATCAAGGACGACGATGTCCCGGTTCTCACGCCCCAGTTCCACCAGGGCCTCGCCGTATGCCTCCCGTATACCCAGGGTTTCCGTCATTCCGCCCCCAGTTCCTGAAGCGCCCGCGCCAGCTCGTCGTCGGAGGGCGCCACGCCGTGATATTTTGCCTGATTCTCGAAGATGGAGACTCCCTTGCCCTTCACGGTCCGAGCAATCACCATGGTCGGAGCGTCCACGAGGTCTTTTCCCTTCACCGATTCAAGGGCCGGGAGCAGGGAGCTGAAATCGTGGCCGTCCACGATCCGGACATCCCATCCAAAGGACCGCCATTTGTCGGCCAGAGGCTCGATCCCCTTCACGTCCTTGACAAACCCGTCGATCTGCAGCCCGTTGTTGTCGATGATTGCCAGCACCTTCCCGAGCCGGCGGTGCGCCGCCGTCATGGCAGCCTCCCAGACCTGTCCCTCCTGCACCTCGCCATCCCCCAGGAGTGCGTACACAGAGGCCTCATTCCCGTCCAGGCGCAGCCCCAGGGCGATTCCGTTGGCCACCGACAACCCCTGCCCCAGGGAGCCGGAGGTAGCGTCCACGCCGGGTGTGCAGCGGGCGTTCGGATGTCCCTGGAGGCAGCTGTGAACCTTGCGGAGAGTGCCAAGAAGGCCTTCCTCGAAGTAGCCCGACAGGGCGAGGGCGGCATAGAGCGCCGGCGCGGCGTGGCCCTTGGAAAGAACGAAGCGGTCCCGTCCTTCCCAATGCGGGTCTTCCGGACGGTGCCTCATAACCTGGAAATACAGGGCGGCGATGATGTCCGCCGCGGAAAGGGAACCACCCGTGTGCCCCGATTTCGACTCATGGAGCATACGCAGGATTCTGATGCGCAGGTTTCGCGCCGTGTCTTGAAGGGACTCCAATCTTTTTTCCTCTGTGATCGTGGTCATGGACCCTAACACACCCCCGCCGTTTATTTCAAGGCGCCCGTCCGGACGACTGCCGGGAAACCGAATCCGCCCGGCCGGAATACCCGGGCCGCTTTTTCCGGAATCCTGACGCGATCATGACGGTTTCCGGAAATCTCTGCCCTTGCCTCGCACGCCTGCATGTTCATTATGGAACGTAACGCTTTGAAACGCTTCGGTCCTCAGGGAAGGAAATTCACCTGCGAATGGGGAAAGGCCCGTTCCAGGAGCCTCCGGATCTCCGTCCGCTCGCTCTCGTCCAGGATCGGTTCGACTCGGCTCACCGGCCGGCCGGCCTCGCCCGTCCGGTACTGCCAGCGGAGAAGATAACCGGGTACGCGCAGGAAGCGGCATCCTCCGCTCCCGCAGCATGAACGGTCAAGCGAAGCAACCCCGACCGCGTATAGAACCTCGCGACCCTTATACGGCAACCGGCCTTCCTCCACCAGCGAGTAGGAGCCACTGATGAATTCAAATACCTGATCCAACTCCAGATGAACGTGGTCCTCTTCCCGATCCTGCACCTGCTCTGTTGTCATTTCCGGATCCCCTTGCAATCGATTTCGCCCTGCCCATCCGTCGCCTGTGGCTGCAGGCGGACGATCCGCCTTGCGGCCCGGTTCCGCATCCTCTTCCCGGGCGTTCCTACTTCCCGATGCAGAACGTGGAAAAAATCCGCTCCAAGACCTGCTCCACCGTCGTCTTTCCCACTACATCCCCGAGCCGGTCCAGGGCATCCTGAACATCACAGGCGGCAACCTCGGGCGAGCACCCGGCCGCAAGACCCGACGCAGCCTGGGAGAGAAAATACTGGGCACCCTCCAGGGCGGCCTTGTGACGGGCATTTGAGAGAAGTCCTTCGAATCCCCCCGAGTCTCCGCCCTGCAAGAGGGAACGGTGAAGGGTTTTCAGGAGTTCCGGGATGCCGTCGCCCCGTTTTGCCGATATCCACAGGGGGGACTGGCCGTCAAAAAGCGCCCGCACCTCTTCCGTTTCGATGGCGGGTGCCAGGTCCGCCTTGTTGATCACCGGGAAGCCCTTCCTGCTTCCCACCTCCCCGGCAATCCGCCGGTCCTCCCCGGTCAGGGTCTCGCTTCCGTCCAGAAGCACGATCACCTGATCGGCGGAGGAGATCTTTTCCCATACCCGCCGGATACCGCCGGATACCCTCCAGCTCGGCCGTGTCTTCCGTGTCCCGGACTCCCGCCGTATCGGCCAGCTTCACGGGAATCCCTTCCAGGGAAATCCATTCCTCGATGAAGTCCCGGGTTGTACCCGGCGCGGGCGTCACGATGGCCCGCTCCTCCCCCAGGAGCCGGTTGAGAAGGCTGGACTTGCCGACGTTGGACCGCCCGGCGATGACCACGGAGGCCCCGTTCCGGTACAGCCGGCCCTCGTTCCAGGTGCCCAGCAGGTCCCCGACCTCATCCCGGAGGGCCATGACCCGTTCGGCCAGCGCCTCCGGCTGGACCGGCGTCAGATCTTCGTCGCTGAAATCGATTTCCGCCTCCAGGTGGACGAGCACCTCCGTCAATCCATCCCGGATGGATTCAATCCGGCGGGACAACTCACCCTTCAACTGGGAGGCGGCGACCTTCATGGCCTCGTCGGTCCGGGCGGTGATCATGTCCGCCACGGCCTCCGCCTGGGCCAGATCGATGCGGCCGTTCAGAAAGGCCCTTTTCGTGAACTCGCCGGGCTCGGCAGGGCGGGCTCCGGCGCGTATCGCCTCCGCCAGGACGGACCGGAGAATAACAGGGCCGCCATGACAGTGAATTTCCACCACATCTTCGCCGGTAGAGGAGCCGGGGCCGCGCATCCAGCAGAACAGCACCTCGTCGAGGAAATCGCCCGTTCCGGAGAGCACGCGGCCGTGCACCAGACGGTGGCTTGCCCAATCCCCACGGGCATTCGACGGTTGGAAGAAGCCCCTGGCAATAGGCAGGCTCTCAGGGCCGGAGATCCGTACAATACCGATGGCCCCTGCGCCGGGTGGCGTGGCGATGGCGACGATGGTGTCGGTTGCAGACACGGCGGCCCCGTACGGGCGTCAGCCCTCGCTCCGGAGGGGACGGCCCTTCCGGGACGGCATAATGACGATCTTGCGGTATTCTCCCTCGCCCCGGCTCTTCGTTACCAGGGCCGAATCGTTCTGCAGGGCGAGGTGAATGATCCGCCGGTCATGGGCGTTCATGTTGCTGACCGTGACGGCCTTCCTGGTTTTTTTGACCTTCTCGCCCAGTTTGGCGGCCAGGGTGACGAGGGACTCTTCCCGCCGTTTCCGGTAGGCCTCGATGTCGATGACGACCGGCTTGCCCCCGTTGCTTCCCTTGTGGAGGGCCTTGTTGACGATGTACTGGATTGCGTCCAGGTTCTGGCCATGCTTGCCGATGAGGAGGCCGCTGCACTCGCCCTGGATGTTGAGCCGGACCGCGTCCTCCGTTTCTTCGATGGTCACTGGATATTCCAGGTCCATCCGGATGAGGATTCCCACGAGGAGTTCCCTGGCTTTCTGTGCGAATTCCGCATCATAAACAGCGGGGGTCCTCACCGGCTGCGCTTCCCGGTTTTCCGCGGGAGGCGGCAGCACAGGCCGGGTTGCCGGTTTCTCCACGGGAGGCGGCTGCATTGGCCGGGTTGCCGGTTTCTCCTCCTCCGCCGTCCGTACCGGCGGGACAGTGGTCTCCTGCTCCCGGACGCGCATTTTTTCCCGCGGCTTTTCCCTGTGGGCCGGTACCGGTCGCTCGTCCAGAAGAGCCTCTTCCAGGGCTTCGCCGATGGACAGGAGGCCCGCCCTGATTTTCGCTTTTTTCTGTCCGAATCCGAGAAATCCAGACACCCCCTCGGAGATGATCTCGATGTTCAGTTTTTCCCGGGGAACGTCGAATTCCCGGCAGGCCTTCTCGATCGCTTCGTCGATGGTTTTTGCTTCAATTTCAAGTGTTACCATATGAACACCTCACGTTACGCGACCTTCTTGTTGATGTAGTATTGCTGGCCGATGCTGAAGATGTTGTTGAAGAGCCAGTAGATGACCAGACCAGACGGGAAATTCAGGAACAGGAACGTGAAGATCACGGGCATCCACAGCATGATTTTCTGCTGCATGGCGTCGCCCGTGGAGGGGGTCATCTTCTGCTGAAGCCACATGGTCGCCCCCATGATGACCGGGGTGATGTAGTATGGATCCTTTGCCGAGAGATCCTGAATCCACCAGATAAGCGGCGAGTGCCTGAGTTCGATGGCATACATCAGCGCCTTGTAGAGCCCGAAAAAGACGGGGATCTGGATGAGCATGGGGAGGCAGCCGCTCATGGGGTTGATCTTGTGGGCCTTGTAGAGGGCCATGGTTTCCTGGCTGAGGCGCTGCCGGTCGCTTTTGAACTTCTCCTGGATTTCCTTCATCCGGGGCTGCAGCTTCTGCATCTCCTTCATGGACCGGTAGCTGATGTTTCCCAACGGCCAGAAAATAATCTTAATGATAAGAGTCAGCACGATGATGGCGATCCCGTAATTGGGAAGGTACTTGTAGATGTAGTTCAGGACCCAGAGCATCGGCATGGCCAGCCATTTGAGCCAGGAGCCGAAATCCACCGAATCCTCGAGCCCCACCCCCTGGGCCTTCAGCAGCCCATGATCCTTGGGTCCCAGAAACATGGAATAGAGGAAATATCCCGCCTGTCCCGGGGGAATGAGGTTCTTGGGCCCCTTGAGGCTTACCGTCGTCATGTCCCGTCCGTCCTTGGCGAGCGATACGGAGGACAGGGACGGGTTCTGGGGAACCAGGGCGGAGATGAAATATTTGTTTTCGAAACCCGTCCATGCAACATTGGGCCCGAGGAGCTTGTTTGTCTCAAGCTTCTTGATTTCCTGCAGCTCCACGTCCTTTCCCACCATCGTGATGGGGCCCACATGCGTATAGCTGTCCGTTTCCGCCTTGGGATCCACGTACTGGTTCCAGTTGAGGGATCCATTCTGGTTCAGGGGCCGCCCCGACAGATTGGTCGCCTTCACCTCCAGGTCGATGACATACTTCGACGGATGAAACGTGAAGGTCTTATCGATGCGGATCTCCCCCGGATAGGTAACGCTGAAGGTCAGGGAACGGCTTTCCTGGCCGGTCGTGAGGTCCAGGGACGCGGCGTTCACCTCGAACGAACTTTCCGCCGGCACGTTGAGATCCGACTCGGGAAACGTCATCGTCAGGGGACGCGGCATCCCCGTCTTCACATCCACCAGATCAATGAGCTCCGAATCCTGGTTGATTGCCTGGCGATATCCCTTCAATTTTAAAGATTTGAGAGTTGCCCCCCGGGTCGAGAAGATGGCGGTATAGAGTGGGGTCTCGATCCGTACGTCTTTTTCCGGTACGGTGGTCGGCTGCAGGGAAGCCACTGCCGGAGACGCCGCAGTCTGCGACGGCGCGGTGACGGCAGCGGGGGCGGCTCCTGTCGTTTGGCTCGCCGCCGGTGTTTCCTGTTTTGTCGCCGTCTGAGCCGCCGGGGGGGTTTTGGCCGGCGGTTTCATGAAAAAAATCTGGTAGAGCAGAACAACCAGAACGGATAAGACAATAGCAAGGATGGTTTTCTTGTCCATGATCGGCCTCTCGATGGGCTGTTACCGAACGGGATCGAACCCGCCGGGGTGAAATGGATGGCAACGGGCCAGCCTCTTCAGGCCGAGCCATACTCCGCGAAACGGCCCATACCGCTCGATGGCCGTAAGGGCGTACTCGGAACAGCTCGGATGGAAACGGCAAGAGGGGGCCAGGAAGGGTGAAATGGCAGTCTGGTAGAACCGGATGGCCAGGATAAAAGCCTTTGCCAGCAAGTCCCTGATTGGACGGTCAGACATCAGTTCTCGAAATCAGCAGACTTTCCAGTTCCCTTGCCACATCGGCGAACGTCAGCGGCGGCAGGTTCCGCTTCGGAATGATAACAATGTCCAAGGGAACGGGAAATCTGGATCGGTTGAGCCTGAAAAATTCTCTCAAGAGCCGTTTGATGCGGTTTCGTTTAACCGCGTTCCCAACTTTCCTGCTGACGGTGAGTCCCAGCCTGCTGACACCGGAGGGACAGCTGGTCGTTATAACGGTAAAGTGAGTCGAGTGGCGGCGAATCCCCCGGCGGTAGATGGCATCGTACTCTTTTTTCCTGCGGATCCGCTCGTTTCGGCGAAAGGTTTGTCTGATCATGCTCTGCGGATGATTTCACCCGCCGGGCTCCGCCACCCCGCTCTCCCTGTCCGTAAACCGGTGTCACACCGCCAAGCGCTTCCTGCCCTTGGCTCTTCTCCTGCTCAGGACCTGCCGGCCCCCCCGGGTGGACATTCTCACCAGGAAACCGTGGGTCCTCTTCCGCTTCAAATTCGTTGTATTCTTTAGCGTTTTTTTCATCGTGTCAGTTCCCGAAAATAGAAATAGGTCGTGTGATAAACCATAATCACCCCCCCTTGTCAAGGTTTATTCAACCGGTGCGCCCCGGAAACCCCACCTTGTGTTCTGATAATTCTCTTTCATTATCAGCTTGTTAGCAACTCAAGGCCTGAGCAGGGGCCGGAAACCCATCCGGGGCCCTCGGCGACGGGACCGGCTGCCGTGAAACAACTTCAGGCAGGAGAAATCACGGTCCCGGATTACGGGGAGATTGTGCTTCCCCGGGAAGGGTTGCCGGCGATGGTTTCTGCCCCTGCGGCAGGGATTCCACCGTGGGAACCTGCTGATTCCCGGAGTCCCCCGGAATGGGAGTCGTCGGTGAGGCAGCCGTCGTCTTTTCATCCGACCCGGTCGTCACGGTGATTCCACCCGACGGGTCGGCGCCCGTCTCCCGGGGATCCTGCAGGACCTCCTCGTATTCTTCGATGACGATGCCTCGCCGCACCATGATGCCGTAAATCTTTTCGGATCGATAGTTCACATACCGCGAGTTCCCCGTGGGACTGTAGAGTCGTGGATTGGGAAGGACGGCGGCAAGACGGGCCGCCTCCATGGCCGACAGAGCCGCCGCGGACTTTCCGAAATAGTGTCGGGCGGCCATCTCGATTCCGAAGATCCCCTGCCCCCATTCGGCAACATTGAGGTATATTTCAAGGATCCGCTTTTTCGAGAGGTTCTCCTCCATGCGCCAGGTGTAAATGGCTTCCCGGATCTTCCGGACGGGGTTCCTGGACGGGGTTAGAAAAAGGTTCTTCGCCAGCTGCTGGCTGATGGTGCTGCCGCCGACCTTGAACTTTCGCTGTTTCAGGTCCTTCTCGACGGCTTTCTGGATCGCAACGTAGTCAAACCCCTCGTGGCGCCAGAACTTGTCATCCTCGGCAATGAGCACCGCCTTCATTACATACGGGGAAATCCTTCCCAGAGGCACCCAGCGCTGGCTGATCCGGATGTTCTTCCCTTCGCTCCGCCACTCGTCTTCCCGGTATTCCATGAAGGATGTCTTTACGGGGTTTATCTTCTGGTACTTTGAAACATCGGGCCAGACAAAGGAGAGGCCGATGATGCCGGTCAGCCAAACCACGGGGATCGCAACGAGAATCCAGATCCACTTTTTTTTCATCTTTCTCTTCATCTTTTTCTTCATGATCCACTGATCCGCCTGAAACGATTAACCCGGCCCGCCTGGTGGCGGCGTCGGGGGTCCTTCCATACATCAAGACGGCCCCTTTGGAAAGCAGGATTCTTCGAAATCGCAGAGCTTTTTGCCCTTTCAGGGGGCCTGGAGCAAAAATAAATTGACTTGGGGGGGGTATTCGGATAGAAAGGTGCCCAAACATCAACATCGAGTGTACAGTTCATTCACTGCCGAAAGCTGTGCACCGCCTCTTAGTGGGGCATCCCCCGACTTCCAAGAAGGAGGTACTTCCATGATGAGACGGCAGCTTTGTGTTTCATTGGGACTGATCGTCCTGCTCTCCGTTTTGGCAATCCATACGGAGTGTCTTGCCGACTCAACTTATCGGATCAAATCCGGCGCAAATCTGTATACCATTGCGAAAAAGCATGGGGTTTCCGTCGACGCCATCAAGAAGGCCAACAACCTTTCGTCTGACCGGCTCAAGCCCGGTCAGGTCCTGACCATCCCGTCGAAAGGCTCGAAAAGCGCGTCCAAGGCCTCGGTGAAGAGTGCGAAGACCGCCTCCACCGGCAAGACGGCAACGGCCAGGACCAAGACCTACACGGTCAGGTCGGGCGACACCCTCTCCAGCATCTCCAAGAAGACCGGCATCCCCTTAGCACAACTCAAGAAAATCAACCATCTCCGCGCAAACAGGCTGAAACCCGGGAACAAGATCGTTCTGGCACGGGCTGTGTCGGGAGCACAGCATTCCGAACGAAGTGAGTCGCGCCTGCGGACGGCTGCCATCAGCGACGAGGAAGAACTGGACGATGAAGACGGCATGTCGGCGGCCTCCCAGGAAGATGTCGCCGCGGTCGAGGAGGACCTGATTTCCAGCGCCGAGCTCCTTGGAAACTGGAAAGATCCCGAGGAGCAGAGGTTGTTCGTCAAGGTCGTCAAAGGTTTCATGGGCGCTCCTTACCGATTCGGCGGTTCAACCGTTCGCGGCATCGACTGCTCCGGCTTCGTGGCTAAGATCTACCAGTTCTTCGACATCAACCTGCCCCGCACGGCCCGCGAGCAGTCCCGGGTTGGAATGAACGTGGATAAGGACAGCCTGGATGTGGGGGACCTCGTTTTCTTCAATACGCGCCGCGCCTTTGGCCACGTTGGTATCTACATCGGCAACAATCAGTTCATCCATGCGGCAGCGGGAAAGAAACGCGAGGTCAGCATCAGCAACCTGGACGAGCCTTATTACAGCAAACGCTTCGTGAAGGCCGTCCGACTGAAGGGCAAGGAAAAAGTGCAGGCAAAGACGGGAAACGGGAGCGTTTAAAAGCATTCTTTTGCGAACAATAAAAGGAGGGGCGGTCCCGGGATCGCCCCTCCTTTTTTTTGGATATTCTCAGGTCACGGTTCTGTCAACCCACTGTCCGGCTCCGTAAACGGGATTTCTCCATCACCGCCGGTCCTGGGTAAAACCGCTTATTCCATGAACTTCTCGAAGCGTTCCTTTTTGGCTTTGCAGATCGGACAAACGCCCGGAGGCTCCTCGCGGGCGCACAGGTATCCACAGACCCGGCATCGCCAGACAGGATAGGCCAGGCCTCTCCCGGACGGACCGGCAGTCGGCTTCGGATCAGGAGCTAAGGTTCCCGGTCCTCCCGGCGGACGGCGGTCCGGGATCGATTCCGGTTCGCGAGTCCCGTCAAGGACCTCGCCTGACACGTAAAGGGCACAGTAACAGGCGCCGAAGTCGTTCAGGTCCGGATCCCGGTAGTCGCAGGGGCAGATGATGTCGAGATCCTCCTCCTTGACCCCGGAGGCAAGACGGCACGGACAGGCCCAATAGCCATAGCGCTCCTCATTCGTGAGAAGCCCCTCCACGAGGTCCCGGACAAAGGCCTCATCGGAATTCAGATGATATCCGGCGGCTTCGGCCTCTCGTTTCAGGCGGTCACAGGTCTGTTCGATGGTCGAAGGATTCATTTCTTCAAGGTTTCCCTGACTTTGGACTCATTGAAGCCGACGATGCACTGGCTCCCGTTGATCACCATGGACGGGAACGAACAGGCGGGATTCCATTTCTTTACTTCCTCCATGGCATTCCGCTTCCCTTCCTTGTCCAGAAGGTCCACATCAACGTAATCGTAGGCCACCTTCAACTCGCCCAGGAGCACCTTGGTCTTCTTGCACCACCCGCAGGTGCTCAGGGCATACAGCATGATGCTGCCCCGGTCTTCCCCTTCCACGTGCTGAACAGTCATCGGTTCACCTCATTTCACGCAGTGATCGTAGTTTCGCCTCACCTGACCATCCTTCGGCGGGATCATTTCAGCCGCGGGTCGGTCCCGGTGAAGCCGCAGTCGGGCTGATAGCAGGTCACATTCAGGAATTCGCACTTCTGGCGGCACGCCGGGCATTCCCCCGGCGGCGTTTCAACCTGGATCGTGTTGCCGCAGTTGCTGCACTTCCACCATGTATCCGGCAGTTTTGCGTTCTCGGCCATAATTCCCCCCCTTCCCGATGAAGATGGCGAATCTTATCACATCCATGAAAACCAAAGAAGCCCTGAATCATGCGCCCCGACCCCGTCTCCCTTGACCGGAGCAGCCGAATGTGGGAAGCAGACGAGAATAGCGATGGAATTTCCTGCCTCAAGGGATTTCCAGGGGATCGCTCCGGGAAAAATCCCGCACCAGGGTCAGGGCTCCGGTGGGGCAGACAGAGGCGCAGACTCCGCAGCCCATGCAGGATTGCTGATCGATGACGGCGGCATCGCCGTTCAGGATCACCGCCCGGAAGGGACAAGTTCCGACGCAGGTCCCACAGCCGGCACACAGATCCGCATCAATCCTGCAGACATACCCGGAGGAAGCCAGCATGGGACTCCCGTCCCGATAGGCCCCCATGGCACCACAGCAGCAGGAGCAGCAGTTGCAGATGGCATAGAAGCGGTCCAGCATGGCGTCCTTGAAGAAGGCGTGGTGAACGTGCCCCCGCTCGTGCTCCGCCTTCAGGATCGATGCCGCTTCCTCCTGATTGATCCAGCGGCTCTTCCGTGGGTTGTGCTCCCGGGCGAAGGAGGCAAAAGGCTCCCCGATGACGAGGCAGACGTCCAGGGGTTTGCACGGGTTGGCACGATAGGCCCGGCAGGGACACTCGAGGGCGACGATCCGGTCGGGCTCCCGGAGGATCAGATCCCGGGCCACGGGATAGGGAACGACCGATTCCAGACCCGTAAGGAGAACCTCCTGCCGGACGGACACGAGGCGGGACGCGCTTTCCAGCGGCATCACCTTGCCGTGGTACACATCGGCAAAACCTGTTTTCCCTGCCGGACTGCCGCCGACCAGGGAGTCGTCGCCCAGGTGTCGGGCAGCCCGCTCGTACTGATCGAGGAGCCACCGGGCGGGTGGCCCGAGGGTCCGGGACAGGGGATGGCACCCCGTCGCGATGCCGACATACAGGGAAGGCCACCGGCCGTATACATAGCCGTGAACGAAGTCCAGGAACCCGAACCCCGGTACCGTTGCCGCTTCCCGAAGAAAGGCCCGGGTGGACGGCATCATCGGGAGCCTGGAAAGGAAAGAAAGAAGTGGTTTCATCGACCGTTCCGGTATGACAGTTTGCCGGTTCTTGTCAACCTGGGAGGCATCCAATGAATACATTCAAGAAGGCGGCGCAGCAGATTCTCGAGGAAGCCCGGAGGGACGGACGGCTCATGGAGGGCCGCTCCCTCTCCGAGATCAAGGATATCGCCACGCGCCAGGAGGGCGTCATCCGCACGTCCTACGGCTCCCTGGCCTCCGATTCGGAACCCATGAACCGGTCGGCCCCGCACACGAAAAACAGCGTCGACGACGCCTTCGGAGCGGAAGAGGACGCCCTGGCGGAACAGGCCGTCTCCTGCCTCGGTCACGAGCGGATCGTCTCCCTCGACGTCTTCGTCGGCGACGGCCGGGACAGGGTGTCCTGCCGTTTCCTGATCCCGGAACCCTTCGCCCAGATCGCCTACGGCCTGAAGCTCCTCTTCGACGACTCTCCGGCGCCGCGGCAGGTGGAGGATCCGACCTACACGATCCTCTTTTTCACCGACGAGGCCTTCCGGCTCAACCGCTGCCGGAAGCTCCTCGACAAAGACCTGACGGTCCGCCTGATGATGGGCAGCCGTCGGGGGGAACAGGTCAAGATCTGCCGCAACACCATGTACCTGGGAGAGGGGAAGAAGGGTGTGTTCCATTTCGAGAACTGGCGGGTCAAGGCCATCGATCGGACGGGTGTCTTCCTGCACGCCGGGGCTCGCCGTGACATGCTGTGGGTCTTCTGCCCCGAGACGGACCGTCCGGATATGACGGAGGTCGTCACCGCCGTTTCCGGCCTCACCGCCACGGGAAAGACCACCACCCTCTGCCGGTCCTTCGCCCGGCTGCCCCGGGAGTCCTCGGAGATGATCGGCGACGATGGAGGGACCTTTGGCTATGACGGCGGTTACGAGGCCTTCGAGATGGGCGGGCTCTACGTGAAGACGGAAGGACTCGACGAAAGCCAGCCGGAGATCCTCCGGGCCGCCGAGTCCCGGGACGCCTTCCTGGAAAACGTGGCGATCACGAAATATCCCTACACCCCCGATTTCCGGGACACCTCCAAGACAGGCAACGGCCGGGCCATTGTCACCCGGGCCAACCTTGAGATCGCCAGTCCCGGTCTCCGGGCGGACCGGATCCACAACATCATCATCCTGACCCGGAATCCCCTCGCCAACGCCCTCTCCCGCCTCACCCCCGAGCAGGCGGTCATGCAGTTTCTCTACGGCGAGTCGATCGAATCGAGCGGCGGCAATCCCGAGGAAGCGGGCAAGTTCAAGCGGGAGATCTTTCTCGACCCCTTCCTGACGGGAAACCGGCTGGAACATGCCATGCTCTTCTACGAAATCCTGATGAAGAACCCTGTCCGGTGTTACCTGGCCAACACGGGAACCATCGGCGCCTTCGAGCGGAAGGTCACCCTCCGCCAGTCCCTGGCGTCCTACAACGACTTGGTGCGCCGCCAGATTCGCTTCAGTTCCGATGCGGACGTTCTGGGATATTCCTACCCCATCCAGTGCGACCGGGCGAACCTGGACATGATGGTCGCCTCCAGGCTGCACGAAGATCCGGCGGTATTGAGAAAGAAGGTTCAGGATTTCTTCCGGGGACGGCAGGCCTTCCTGGAGGAGTTCGAGGGAACCTACGGCCGGATCCCGGAAAGTATCCGGGAATCGCTGCCTTACGCGCTGGAGGATTGAGACGGCGGAGGCCCGGCCTCGTCCGCCGCCCGGCCGCTCAGCTGGCCGCAGGCGGCGAGGATGTCGCTCCCCTTGCTGGCCCGGAGGATCGCCGTGTAATGCCGGCGGATGAGAATGTCCCGAAAGGCCTGCACAGCCTCTTCCGAGGGGCTGCGGTAGGGGGACCCGGGAAACTCGTTGAAAGCAATCAGGTTGATCTTGCAGCGGAGCCCCCGGAGAACCCGGGCGACCATCTCTGCGTCGGCCGGCGCATCGTTGACGCCGCCGATGAGGATGTACTCGAAGGTCAGCATCCGCCGCCCCGGCATGGGATAGTCGCGGCACGCATTGAGGAGCACCTCCAGGGGGTACTTCCGGTTCACCGGCATCAGCTCGTTGCGGCGCCGGTCGTCCGGCGCGTTCAGCGAAACGGCGAGGTTCACGCAGAGGTCTTCCCCAAGCCGGATGATCCGGGGCGCCAGGCCGCAGGTGGACACGGTGATTTTCCGGGTTGAGAATCCCAGCCCGTGATCGGAGGTCAGGTTTTTCAGGGCCTTGATCGTGTTCCCGTAGTTGGCGAGAGGCTCTCCCATTCCCATGAGGACGATGTTTTTCACGTCCGGCCCCTCGGGGGTGAAAAACTTCAGGCGCGTCACCTGCCCCGTGATCTCCGACGGCCGGAGATCGCGTCCGAGCCCCGTCTTCCCCGTCAGGCAGAACCGGCAGCCCATGGCGCAACCCGCCTGGGTGGACACGCAGGCGGTCCAGTGGTTCTTTCCCGGGATCAGGACGCTCTCGATGAACCGCCCGTCCCGCAGCCGGAAGAGGATTTTTTTCGTCCCGTCCCGGGAGACCTGCTCGCCGGCAATCTCCGGCTGGTCCAGGGAGGCCTGGACCTCCATCTGCTCCCGGAACGGACGCGACAGGGTGGTCATCTCCCCGAAGGACGCCGCCGGCGTGTTGTACATCCATTTCATGATCTGACGGGCCCGGTAGCGCTCCTTCCCCATCCCGGCGATGAAGGTCTCGAGCTCGTCCAGCGTCATGTCCCGGAGGTTCGGTTTTTCCATGGAACTCCCTGCGGTGAAGGCCTCGGACAATCGACTACAGTTCCCTCGCCAGCCGCTCCGCCACGGCGTCGATGAATCCCTCCGTCGTCACCCTGCGGTTGTGCGGGCCCGGATCGGCCAGGGCCAGCAGGTCTCCCGTCATGGTGCCGTCCTCGATGGTCCCGAGGGCGGCCGTCTCCACGGCGTCGGCAAAGGCAACAACATCCGGCGTCCCGTCCATCTCCCCCCGTTTCCGGAGTGCTCCCGTCCAGGCGAAGATGAGGGCCATCGAGTTGGTGGACGTCACCTCCCCCTTGAGGTGCTTGTAATAGTGCTTCTGCACTGTCCCGTGGGCCGCCTCGAACTCGTACTGGCCGCGGGGGGAGACCAGGACGGAGGTCATCATGGCGAGGCTGCCGCAGGCGGAGGCGACCATGTCGGACAGGACGTCGCCGTCATAATTTTTCAAGGCCCAGAGCATTCCCCCCTCGGATTTCATGACCCGGGCCACCGCGTCGTCGATGAGGGTGAAGAAGTACTCCAGTCCCTCCTTCTCGAAGGCCTGCTTCCAGTTTGCGTCGAACTCGCGCTGGAAGATCTCCCGGAACCGGGCGTCGTAGGTCTGGGAAATGGTGTCCTTGGTGCTGAACCAGACGTCCACGTTCCGGTCCAGGGCATAGGTGAAACAGGCCCGGGCGAAGCTCTCGATGGAGGAGTCGGTGTTGTGGATCCCCTGGATGATGCCGGGGCCTGTGAAGGCATGGATCGTCTTCCGCAGGGGCTCCCCGCCGTCGGAAGGGGTGAACACCAGCTCCGTCGTTCCTTCGCCGGGAACGCGGATCTCGACCCCGCTGTAGACGTCGCCGTAGGCATGGCGGCCGATGATGATGGGGCGTTTCCAGGAGCTCACGGAAGGCCGGATATTTTTCACGAGGATGGGCGTCCGGAACACCGTCCCGTCCAGGAAGGCCCGAATGGTGGCGTTGGGGCTCTTCCAGGCCTTCTTCAGTGAATATTCCCGGACGCGGTCCTCGTTGGCGGCGATGGTGGCGCACTTGACGCCCACGCCCAGCCTCGTCACGGCTCGGGCGGCCTCCACCGTCACCCGGTCGTCCGTCTCATCCCGGTGCTTCAGGTGCAAGTCGTAGGATTCGAGGGGCATCTCCAGAAAGGGAAACAGCAGTTTCTCCTTCACCATCGCCCACATGACGCGGGTCATCTCGTCCCCGTCCATCTCGACAAGGGGTGTTTTTACGACGATTTTTCCTGCCTTGGCCATGAATAACAACTCCACTTCGTTTTTTGATTCGCTTGATTTGGGGGGCTGTGCTCCCTCGTGAATATCCCGCTCCTCGTCAGCCGTTCCGCAGGTTCAGGGCCCCGCCGGCCAGGACCATCCGCTTCTGGCGGTCCGTCAGGTCGCAGGTCACCCGGAAGGAGGTTCCCTTCGTCCGGTTTTCCACGACGAAGGATCCATTTTCCGCCAGGGATTTCCGGATGCCCGGGATCTCCAGGCTATCCCCCTGATCGACACCGTCGTAATCCCGCCCGTCGGCGAAGACAAGCGGCAGGATCCCGAAATTGACCAGGTTCGCTGCGTGAATCCGCTCGAAGGAGCGAGCGATGACGGCCCGCACCCCCAGGTACATGGGACAGATCGCGGCGTGCTCCCGGGACGAGCCCTGGCCGTAGGAAACGCCGGCGACGATGGCGTTCTGCCGTCCTTCGGCCTGGATCTTCCGCGCCCGCCGGTAGAACTCGCCGTCCACGATCTCGAAGACGTACTCCGAATATTTGGGGATGTTCGACCGGTACTTCATCCGGTCTCCCGCCGGGATGATGTGATCCGTCGTGATGGCGTCGCCCACCTTGATGGTCGCCTCCATCCGGAGATCCTCCGGAAGCGGCGTGTTTGCGGGTGGCTCCCCGATGTTGGGACCGCGGTAGACCTCCACCGTCCCGGCGGTATCGGCGTCGGGAGGGGCCAGGATCAGTGCGTCGTCGATGTGGAACCGCTCCGGCAGTGCGATTTCCGGGTACGGCAGGGACAGCTCCCGGGGATCCGTGATGCGCCCGGACAGCACGGCGGCTGCCGCTGTCTCGGGGCTTACCAGATAGACGCGGGCGTCCTTCGTCCCGGACCGCCCGAAGAAGTTCCGGTTCGAGGTCCGCAGGGAGACCGCATCCGACCGGGGACTCTGGCCGCTGCCGATGCAGAAGCCGCAGGCGTTTTCCATGAGCCGGGCGCCGGAGGCGAGCAGGTCTTCCAGGTAGCCGTCCCGGAGCAGGTTTTCCAGGACCTGCCGGGAACCAGGCGCGATGACGAAGCTGACGTCGGGATGGACGGAGCGGCCCTTCAGGATGCGGGCCACCGTCGCCAGGTCCCGGTAGGAGGAGTTCGTGCAGCTGCCGAGGCAGACCTGGTTCACCCCGATCCCGGCAATTTTCCGGACCAGGCTGACATTGTCCGGGCTGTGGGGCATCGCTGCAAGCGGCTCCAGTGCGGACAGGTCGATCTCCACGATGCGATCGTAGGAGGCGTCGGGATCCGCGGCGAGGGGGATCCAGGCGGATTCGCGACCCTGGGCTATGAGAAAGCGCCGGGTCTGCTCGTCGCTGGGGAAGACGGAGGTCGTGACCCCGCACTCGGCACCCATGTTGGCGATGGTCGCCCGCTCCGGGACGGCGAGACCAGCCAGGCCTTCCCCGCCGTACTCGAAGACCGTACCCACGTTTCCCTTGGCGGAGAAGATCTCCAGCACTTTCAGGATGATGTCCTTGGCGGATACCCAGGGCCTGAGTTTCCCGGACAACCGGATCCCGACGACCCGGGGGCAGGTCAGCCAGAAGGCCTCCCCGGCCATGGCCAGCGCCACGTCCAGCCCGCCCACGCCGATGGCCAGCATGCCCAGCCCGCCGCCGGTCGGGGTGTGGCTGTCGGAACCGATGAGGGTCTTCCCGGGGCGGCCGAACCGCTCCAGGTGCACCTGGTGGCAGATCCCGTTTCCCGCCCGGGAAAGGTGGATGCCGTAGCGTTGGGCCACCGTCTGGAGATAGCGGTGGTCGTCGGCGTTTTCGAAACCGATCTGCACGGTGTTGTGGTCGATGTAGCTGACGGACAGCTCCGTCCGGACACGGGGAATGCCCATGGACTCGAACTGGAGATAGGCCATGGTTCCTGTGGCGTCCTGGGTCAGGGTCTGGTCGATGCGGAGGGCGATCTCCTCGTCGGGCCCGAATTTCCCCTTGACCAGATGGTCGGTGATGATCTTCTCGGTAATGGTTTTCCCCGGCATGGTTTGTTTCCGATGCTCCCTGATGTGAAACAAGAAGGGGTCAGAGGCGGGGGGCCCGGCTTTTCCCCTCACCTCCAACCCCTTCGTGATGATCTTCGTCCGCCTCCCGCCTCAGTCTTTCGGCAAAAGAATGATGGCAATCCTCCGGTTTTTCTGGCGGCCTTCCGGCGTGCTGTTGTCCGCGATGGGCTTGTACTCGCCGTAGGCAACCGCCGACAGGATGGTGGGTTCGATGCCGTTATCCTGCAGGAAGCGGGCGACATTGATGGCCCGGGCAGCTGAGAGCTCCCAGTTGGTCGGGAAACGACGGGCCAGCCGTCCCGCGATTTTGACATTGTCCGTGTGCCCTTCGACACGGATGGCCTTGTCGTTCACCTTGCCGAGGATGTCCACAATCCGCTTGAGAATCGCCAGGCCGTCCTTCTTCACCTCCGACTGACCCGAATCGAAGAGGATCTGGTCCGCCAGTCCGAGTGTCAGCTTTCCCTTCAGCTCCTCGATGGTCACCTGCCCCCTGGCCATCTCGCCTTTCATTTCCCGGAGCAGGTCCTTGTAGGCCTGGCTCTCCGTCTGGATCTCCTCCTTTTTCTTCTGCAGCGACTTCAGATCGACATTCTTCTCCTGAAGCGCGGCCATGCTCTGTTGCAGGTCGCGGTCGCATTCCAGCTTCTTCTGGAGGAGATCGGCCTTATCCTTGTCCAGCTGGTTATACTTCTGCTGAAGCGCTTCCTGCTCCGCAACTTTCTTCAGGTACGTGCTCTCCTTGACCATGCACCCCGACAGGGCCGGAAGAACGATCAGCCCCACCACAATCACCATCAACTTATTGAATATGCCTTTTCTCATTGATTCACTCCTTGATAAAGAATTGCATTTTCAAATTGCCTACCTCCACCAGGTCACCGTCTTTCAGGTCATACTTGGTTTTCACATCCTGGCCGTTGACCTTGAAGGATTTGCCGCTGGCGGGCGTCATGAAGTATCCTTCCTTGCGGCGGTTCACCAGTGCGGCCACGGCAGGGGCAAAAAAACCTTTCAGGCGGATGGCGGCGCTTTCGTCCTTCCCGATCGTCACGACCCGGTCCTTGAGCTCGTACTCCCGCTTCTCCGCGGAACCCTCGACGACGACGAAGCCTCCGAGGACGTCCTCGGCTTTGGTCGTGGCCTCCAGCATCCGTTTTTGGGACGCCGGATCGATCACCATCGTCTCGTCCATGGATCGTCCCCTCACGGCCTGCGCCATCTTGTCCGCTTCCTTGCGGGACGGGCAGTCCACCTCCAGGCTGTGGATCCCGATCAGAACGATATCGCCATTGTCCAGGTCGATCTTCGTCACACGCTGCCCGTTCACGAAGGTGCCGTTGAGGCTCCCGAGATCCTCGATGGCGAACGCTTCGCCTTCGGCCAGGATTTTGGCGTGAAAGCCCGAGACGGCCTGGTTGTCGATGACGATATCGTTTTCCGCCTTCCTGCCGATGGTGATGACAGGCTTGTCAAGCGGGATCTCTTTGATCAAGGCATCCTTGAACTTCAGCAGAACCCTTGCCATACCTCACCTCCTGAACCATGATGTCAAAACGTGCCAAATGGACGCGACCAGACCCTTCTTCTTTCTGATTTCCGCCAGGACCACGGTGATGTTGTCCCGGCCACCCCGGTCGTTGGCCATCCCGATCAGCTCATCACAAGCAGCATCGATATCCTCTGCCGTCCGGACGACAGCCAGGATGTCCTCATCGGAAACCATGGTACTCAAGCCGTCGGAGCACAGGACGATCCTGTCTCCGTCAGCGAGGGTCATCTCATCGAGATCCACCTTGACCTCCGGCGCAATGCCCAACGCCCGGGTCAGGATGTTCCTGTTCTCCGCCTCCCTGGCCGCCTCCGGGGTGATCATCTCCCGCTTGAGCTGCTCCGCCACCAGGGAGTGATCGTCCGTCAGCTGGGCCAGGTCCCCGGCCCGGGACAGGTAGACGCGACTGTCTCCCACATGGGCGATCCCCATGCGGTTATTCTGGATAAGCACCGCTGCGATGGTCGTTCCCATGCCGGCATATTTCGCCTGGCTGCCTGCTGCCTCGAAAATGGCCATGTTGGCCAGCCGGATGGCCGCTCCCAGCCGGTTCGTTCCCTCCAGGCAGCCCGGATCGAAATCGCCGACGAAGGCCTTTTCACCCGCTGCATCGTCGAAATAGTCCCGGATGATGTCCACCGCCATCCGGCTCGCGACCTCCCCGGAGGCATGCCCTCCCATGCCGTCGGCCACGACGAGAAGGCCCTTGTCCTCGCGGACATAGAAGCTGTCCTCGTTATTGGCCCTGATTCGCCCCTGGTCCGTCCGTGCGGCAATCCGGAGCATTCGGGAGACTCCTCCTTATGATTTGAGCGCCTGGGCAAGGTCCCCGGCCATCTCCGAGCCCTTCTGGTACCGCTGTTCGCGGTCCTTGGCCAATGCCTTGTCCAGGATGGCCTGCAGGGCGGGTGGAACGTCCGGAACCAGTTCAACCACCCGGGGCGGCGCCCCCGTTGTGATGTTGAACATCAGCGTGGCAATGCTGTCGCCCTGGAAGGGCTTTGCACCCGTAAGCAGCTCGAAGAGCACCACCCCCAGGGAGAACAGGTCGGACCGGCCGTCCACCTTCTGGCCGGCAATCTGCTCGGGCGACATATAGCTCGGCGTGCCCAGGATCACTCCCGTCTGGGTCTTCGAGGAAGTGACCACCCGGGCGATGCCGAAGTCGGCGACCCGGACCTCGCCGTTCTTCAGCACCATGATGTTCGCCGGCTTGATGTCCCGGTGAACGACCTCGTGCTCGTGGGCATAATCCAGGGCATTCGCCGTGGCTGTAACAATCCGCACCACCTCGTGGAGGGGCAGGAGGTTTTCCTTCTGGCAGTATTTCGTCAGATCCGAGCCGGAGAGAAGCTCCATGGCCATGTAGGCGATCTCGTAGTCCTCACCGACGTCATAAATCGTGACGATATTCGGGTGGGACAGGCGGCCTGCCGCCTCGGCCTCGCGGAAGAAGCGCTTCTTCACCTCCGCCAGTTGCTCTTCGTCGATATCCTCGTACCGGAGGGTCTTGATGGCCACCTCACGGTTGATCTTGGGATCTTTCCCGAGATACACGGTGCCCATGGCGCCGCGTCCCAGTTCCTTTACGACCTCGTACCGACCCAGCGTGGGTTTCGTCTCGGCGCTGTCGATCAGGACGGTCCCATCCTTTTTGGCTCCGCTGAGGCCGAAGATCATCGTCTCGCCGGCCACCTTGAGCTTCTTGATCCGGTCGTCGATATCCTTGAAGGGTCCGGCCGCACGGATATGCTCATAGGCCGCCACAGCCTTGTTGAACATCCGCTTCCGCTCGAAATCGAGCCCCAGGCTGTAAACGAGTTCCTTCACCGACTCGTCTTCCACGGGGCACTTCCGGAACTTGTCGAAGGCCATGTCCAGCATGCCCTGGCCCTGGAAGGAAAGTCCGAGCATCTTGTTCGTTTCGATGCCGTCGGCCTCCATGTGTTCCTTGGTCTTCTCCGTCCACAGGAACCGCTTCGACACAATCACGATGTACCCCACCAGAAGAAGTGAGGCGGGATAAACCATCTTGATCCACCAGCCCTGTGAGACCAGGAGAAACATGGACGCACCACACCATGCCAGGAGCAGAATCAGGGAAACCAGGGCGCTCAGCCAGGCCTTCATATGGGGAATGGCGAGGGCCAGGAAGAGACCGAAGAGAACCGTCACAGCGATCTCGACCCAGAAGGTCCAGTCGGGACGAACCACGAAATCCCGGTTGTTGATGATGTCGGTGATCACATTCGAGAACCCGACGAACGACGGAACGTTCGGCCCGAGTGGCGTCACCTGGAGCGTCCCCAGGCCTACCGCGTTGAGGGCAATCAGGACGATCTTGTCCTTGAACGCCTCCGGCGGCACCTTGTTGCCGACCACGTCCACGAACGAATAGACCGTGGGGAACCGGGAATAGCTCACGAACATGCTATTGTCCGGCTGGACGGGGATGACGAGGCGGCCGATGCGGAGTTCGCTCCCCCGGGCGGTGAGGTCGTTGATGTCGTAGTTCAGGTACTTCAGGGTCAGCTGGAGCGGCAGGGACGGGAAAAAACGGTTCTCATAATTGATCAGGAGGGGCGCGCTCCGTACGGCGCCGTCCGGATCCATAACGAGATTCAGATGGCCGAGGCCCGCGGCTTTCTCGGCAAACTCCGGAATGGGAGGGGTGATCTCGATGGCCGTCAGACCGCTGGAGTGGCCCGAAAGGGACACCGAATTCCGCTTCAGCACCTCGGGCATGTCTTTCCGTTCGCCGCCAAAGGCATTTCCGAGCTGAAAATACAGGGGAAGGACTACCCGCTTGCTCTCATCCAGGCTCGCCACAAGCCGGGCATCATTGTCGAGCCGGTTCTCCGCCTCCTTCAGCATGGTGAAGAGCTGGCCGGACCGGGCGGCGCCACTCTCGAATTCCTTGAGGATGTTCCGGATCTCGACGAGACCCTGATTCTGGTCCGGTTCGGAGTAGATGATGTTCGCTCCCACGACCTTCGCATCGGCCTGCCGGAGGAACCAGATCATCTGGGCGATGTAGTGACGGGGCCAGGGCCACCGGCCGATTCCGGCGATACTGGCATCGTCGATGGCCACGACGACAACGGGGGACGGGGCCGTTCGGGCGGAGGGATTCTGTCGCAGGGAGAGCCCCAGGTCATAGGCTCCGTAATCGACTCTTTCCAGGGGACCCCATTGAAAATAGAGAGCCAGAAGTGTCAGGACGGTCAGAACCAGGCCGATCACGGCATCGGCCACGAACGAACCCTTCCACTTGCTCATTGCACTCCCCTGCTCCCTTGCATGACGCCTCCCCCAAACCGGCCGCCTGCGGAATCATTACAAAAACTTTACAATGCTATACAGAAAAAGGCCGATACTTACAATCTTTTTATCATTTCAAGCCCTTGGCAGGCTACTTGATGCAAACTCTCCTGACCTGCTTGAAATCGGTCACTCCCTGGATGGCTTTCTGGATGCCGTCCTGGAGCAGCGTGGTCATCCCCTGGTCCATGGCCAGGGCCCGCATTTCCTCGATGGTGGCATGTTTCTGAACGAGCCGCTTCATCTCGTCCGTCCCCAGCAGAAGCTCGTGGATCCCCATCCGGCCCTTGTATCCCGTATTGTCGCAGGCACCACAACCCTTCGGCCGATAGAGGGTCAGGCCGTCACTGTAGGGCACGTTGAGTTTCTCGAAATCCTCCTGTCCGTAACTCATGACGATCTCCTCAAACTCCGCCTGGGTCGGATGGTATGCCTCCTTGCAGCTCTTGCAGAGGGTGCGCACCAGCCGCTGGGCCAGGATGGCCAAAAGGGCGTCTGCGAAGTTCAACGGATCGATGCCCATGTCCAGGAGGCGGGTGATCGTCTCCGGCGCGCTGTTCGTATGGAGGGTGCTGAAGACGAGATGCCCCGTCAGAGAGGCCTCGACGCCCGTCTTGGCCGTCTCGAAATCGCGCATTTCCCCGACCATGATCACATCCGGATCGGCCCGGAGAAAGGCCCGCATGGCAGCGGCGAAGTCGAAGCCGATCTTGGGCTGGACCTGAACCTGTCGGAGACCGTACTGGGTGATTTCCACCGGGTCCTCGGCCGTCCAGATCTTGCGATCCGGGGTGTTGATGTGCTTCAGCGCAGCATGGAGGGTCGTCGTCTTCCCCGACCCGGTCGGTCCCACCACGAGGATCATCCCGTACGGTTTCTCGCAGGAGGTGATGAGTTCCTTGTAATTCCGGGGCAGCATGCCCATAGCCTCGAGGGGAAGGGTCTCCCCCTTGGCGAGGATGCGCATGACCACGTCTTCCACTCCGCCCTGGGTCGGGATGGTGGCCACGCGGAGCTCGATCTCGTCTCCCGCGGAGCGGCGGAACTTGATCTTGCCGTCCTGGGGAATCCGCTTCACGGTGATGTCCAGGTTGGACATGATCTTGATTCTTGAAACGAGGGCGTTCCGATAACTGAAGGGAACCGTCTGGTAGAGACCGCAATCGCCGTCGACGCGGAGGCGGATCTCCACATTCTTCTTGGTCACATTCGGCTCGATGTGAATGTCCGAAGTCCGACGGTTGTAAGCATCGTTGATGATCTTGTTCACCAGCTGCATGATGGCGCTGTCCGACTCGGTGACAACCTCCTCGCCGTCCTCGTACGTTTCCTCCTCCGGGCTGTCCATCCTGCCCAGGATCTCGGAGATGGACGTATCGTCCGCCGCGGAATGGAAGAACTGGGCGATGTACTTGATGATGTCCTCCGGCAGGGAGACGTCGTACTTGACGGCTTTCGTCTTCAGAAGGCTCTCGATCGTGTCCCGCTTGAGGATATTGTTCGGATCGTCGACGATGACATGGATCTGTCCGTCGATCTTCTCGATGGGCACCCACAGCTCCCGGCGCAGGTATTCGGGCTTGAGGTTCTTCAGGAGTTCTCCCGGAATGGGGAGCTTTTCGTTGAACTGAATGAAACGGCAGCGGTAAAATTCTTCATAGGATTTCCCGATGTCTTCCCTGGAGACCTTGAATTTCTTCATGAGGAAGTTTTCCATGGTCTCCTTCTGCTCCCGGGCCTCGTCCCAGGAGCCGTCCAGTTCATCATCCTTCAGGAGTCCCCGGACGACCAGATAGTCGAACTTGGTCTTCCGGCGCCTGGCGAACCGTTCCTGGTTGAAGAAGGATACTCCGAGAACCTGGGCGATCTCCTTGAGGAAATTCTCTTCGTCCTCGGAGAATCTGGCCGCGCTGCCCTTGCGGTTGATGACCTGGATCACCCCCATCAGGGTGTTGTTGTACAGTACCGGCATGGCAAGGATCTGGCGGGTCCGGAACCCCGTTTTCTTGTCCCAGCTCGGGTCGAAGTTCAGCCCTTTGTCGATCTTCCTGAGTTCCTCCGCGTCGTAGGCGTCGGCAATGTTCACCGTCTTGGCCGTGCTGGCCACGAAGCCGGCGATGCTCTTGTTGCTGATGGGGACGCGGATGTCCCTGAGTTCCGTCCCGATGAGAAACATGGAGTAAATTTCGTTGCGGATTTTGTCGACCACGTAGATCGTAACGGAATGGGCGTCGAAGAGCGTGAGGATGCCGTCTTTCAGGTCTACCAGGATCTGCTTCAGGTTCTGCGCCGCATGGATGCGGTTGGTGATGTCCTGAAGCTGCTTGCGGAGAATGAGCTTCTCTTCGAGCTCGGAGATTTTTTTGCTGCTGACGGGATCCGACGCCATATTTAATCACTCCCTCCGGCTCGCACGCACCCCCGATCGGACGCCTGCGGACCGGCTGATCCTTTCTCTGTCAAAGCCAGCGTCGCCTCCAGTCAAACCCGCCGGCACCGCCATTGTTGCTCCTCTTTTGGAACGGGGTCGCGGCAAGCATGAGTCCGCCGCCCGTGCCCGGCCCTTTCCCCCGTTTCACGACTCCGTAACAATCTTCGAGAAATCGGCCACCTGCCGGAAAAAGGAGGAGATCTCGCTGAGCAGCGACAGGCGGTTGAAACGGATTCGGTCGTCCTTCGCCATGACCAGGACCTTCTCGAAGAAAGCATCCACCGGTTCGCGGATCCGGGCCATTTCCATGAGGGCCTCCAGATAGTCCTGCCGGGAGATGCCTGACTGGGCCTTTTCCTTCATGTCGAGGAAAGCCTCATACAGCGTCTTTTCCTCTTCGCCCTCGAAGAGGGAAGGGTCCACGCTCCCGCCCTGGAAGTCGCGGATGATGTTTCCCGCCCGCTTGAAGGCCGTCGCCAGGGGTCGGTAGGCCTCGTGGGACTTGAAAACGTCCATGGCCTTGACCCGCTGGAGGACCTGCACGGCGTCGGTCGCCCCGGCGGCCAGGACGGAGTCGACCACGTCATAGGCATAGCCCTGGGTCATGAGCTGGTTCTGGAAGCGGGCCTGGAAGAAGGTCAGGACGTCGGCCTTCACTTCCGCCGGAGGTTTTTTCACCAGCGGTCCCAGGATGGACAGGCTTTCTTCCACGAGATCGCCCAGATCGAGGACATAGCCCCTTTCCAGGATGATGTTCAGGATGCCCAGGGCCTGCCGGCGCAGGGCATAGGGGTCTGCCGTTCCCGTTGGGACCACGTTAACGCCGAAGAAACCGACGATCGTGTCCAGCTTGTCGGCAATACTGACGACGGCCCCTTCGTCCGTCTGCGGCAGGTCACCACCGGCAACCACCGGAAGGTAGTGTTCGTAGATCCCTCGTGCCACGGCGGGATTCTCGCCCGTCAGGAGGCTGTACTCCCGTCCCATGACGCCCTGCAGTTCCGGGAACTCCCCGACCATTTGCGTATCCAGGTCCGCCTTGGCGAGCCAGGCCGTCCGGTCAACGGTGTCTTTCTTCCCGGGACAGACCCGACCGGCGATGACCGCCGCCAGCGCCCGGAAGCGCTCCACCTTGTCGAAGGACGTCCCCAGCAGGCTGTGATACACGACCTTGCGGAGATCCTCCACGCGCCGGTCGAGGGGTATCTTCTGATCTGCCTCGAAAAAGAAACGGGCGTCGGAGAGCCGGGCCCGGATCACCTTCTCGTTGCCCCGGGTGACCACGGCGGGATCCCGCGCCAGGGTGTTGTTCACCGTCAGGAAATGGGCGAGCAGTTTTCCCCCCTCATCCACAACGGGAAAGTACTTCTGGTGGGACATCATGGAGGTTACCAGCACCTCCCTTGGAATTGCGAGGTAGGCCGGGTCGAAACCGCCGCAAACCACGGTCGGGTATTCCACGAGGAACGTCACCGTCTCCAGCAACTCCTCGCTTTCCAGGGGGCGCCCGCCGACGGCCTCGGCCGCCTTGCGGCTCTCCTCCCGGATGATGCGCTTGCGTTCCTCCGGATCGACGATCACGAATTTTTTGCGCAGGACGTCCAGGTAATCCTCGAATCCCTTTACGGGGGCCCGATCGGGACTCATGAAGCGATGGCCCCGGGTTTCCCGGCCGCTTACGATGTTCTCGACGGTCAACGGCACCACCTCGCCGCCGAACAGGGCCAGGATCCAGTGGATGGGCCGCGGGAAGCGAAGGTCGAAGGAGGACCAGCGCATGGTCTTCCTGAACGGGATGGACACCAGGAACTTCGTCAGGATGGCCGGAAGAATCGACGACGTCTCCACCCCGGCGATTCGCTTGCGGGCGCAGAAATACTCACCCTTCTCCGTGGAAACGGCTTCCAGTTCCGAGACGTCCAGCCCCTGTCCCCGGGCGAACCCGAGGAGGGCCTTCGTGGGGTTTCCGGCTTCGTCAAAGGCGACCTTCCGGGCCGGCCCCATCTTCTCCACCAACTGGTCCTCCTGCCGTTCCGCCACGTCCGCCACGGTCAGGCAGAGGCGACGGGGCGTGGCGAGCACCCGTACCGGTCCATGAGAAATCCTCTCTCCGGCAAGGGCCTTCCGGATTATCTCATCCATGTCAGCGATCGCCTTCGGCAGGAAACCCGCGGGGATTTCCTCCGTTCCGATTTCCAGCAGCAATTCCTTGCCCATACTCATCTCCCGTATCCAGTGTATCCGCGTGACCGATTCTCACAGGCTGCCGAAAAATGCCCGCCTGCCACATTCCCCTCGTCCTTCATCCTTCGCGTCCTTCGACACACCGGAAGGTACGCCTCGCGGCTCAGGACCAAGGGGATTCGGCTTTCGGGCATATTTTTTCAGCCTGGTTCAACGACATGATCAGAAACTGCACGCTCAGGAAGCTTTCCACTTCCGGTTCAGCAGAGGGTACCCCATTTTCTCTCTCTGTTTCAGGTATCCCTCGGCGCTGAGCCGGGCGAGGTTGCGCACCCGACCGATGTAGCTCGTCCGCTCGGCGGTACTGATGGCTCCCCGGGCATTGAGCATGTTGAAGGTGTGGGAACACTTGAGGCAGCAGTCGTACGTCGGCAGCACGAGATCCAGCCCGGCCGCCCGGATTCCCTCCGCCTCGTACATGTCGAACAGCATCCGCAGCATGGCCGTATCGGCCTTCTCAAAGTTATAGACGGACCATTCGACCTCCCCCTGGTGATGCACATCCCCATAAGAGACGGAATCATTCCACTGCAGGTCGTAGACGTTGTCCACTCCCTGGATGTACATGGCGATCCGTTCGATGCCGTAGGTAATCTCGGAGCAGACAGGTTTGAGGTCAAAGCCTCCCACCTGCTGGAAATAGGTGAACTGTGTGATCTCCATGCCGTCCAGCCAGACCTCCCAGCCAAGCCCCCAGGCCCCGACAGTGGGCGATTCCCAGTCATCTTCCACGAAGCGGATGTCGTGATCCAGGGGATCGATACCGAAACTGCGGAGTGAATCCAGGTAAAGCTCCTGGACTTCCAGGGGCGAGGGCTTCATGATCACCTGATATTGGTAATAATGCTGAAGGCGGTTGGGGTTTTCCCCGTAACGCCCGTCGGTGGGTCTCCGGGATGGCTCCACGTAGGCCACGTTCCATGGCTCCGGCCCCAGAGATCGCAGGAATGTGGCCGGATTGAAGGTACCGGCACCGACCTCCAGGTCATAGGGCTGCTGGATGACACAACCCTGGCCGGCCCAGTAGTGGTCCAGGGCCAGGACAAGCTCTTGAAAGGTCATTCACGCCTCCTGATGTCCCTGCGAGGGATCGCCGCAGGGTCTCCGATAACACATCGGCAGCCTGCTGCCCCCGCCGGCTTCTCCGGCCCGGGACAGAGGCTCAAAACCGCGCTGTTGCCTGCTTTCCGCAAGGTCGTCATTCCTAACATGCACCATAACCACTGTCAACAGGATTGTTCCCTCGTAATCGCTGAAAATGATTTGACATCAGGCAATCGATCCATTAGATTACGCCCTGCCCGGAGGGAGGGATCGGGCCCTCGAACGAGGGTTCCGGGTGCCTCTGGTACTTCGCTTTTCCAACCTATTACCGGGTACAAGACAGGAAAGGACCATTATCGATGCCTGCTGCAATCCGAAAATGGGTTCTGGTTCTGCTCGTCCTGCTCCTGGCGGTGCCGGCTATCGCCGCAACTGTAACCCTGAGTCGCTGGGTGACGCTTCGCTCCGACAAGAGCAGCGCGGTCAGGGAGATCATTCGCTCGGAGGTGGACAAGCGGGAAGGATTTTCCACGTCGCAGGAGGAGAAGGCGAATCTGAATTCCGCAGAGGATGAAAAGGAGCGGGATGACTCCGCCTACAAGAAGGGAATTGCCAACGCGAACCGTGAGTTCGTCCGGGCAAAAAAGAAACGGGATGACCTGACGAGTCGATATCAGGCCGTTTTTTCGGAAAGGGAAGAGCAGCAGAAAAACGTCCGGACCACCCGGGCCGGCATCGATAACCTGGACAGCCAAGTCGCCCGTTACAACCAGGACATCCAGGCCCAGCAGGTATCCCTCAAGAAATGGCTCCAGACGGAGAAGCAGGGGGAAGCCGCCGTGGCAGTCCTGTTCACCCGGGGTTTCAAGGACAAGGCCCACACGCTGGAGGCCATGGCCGACCAGGCTTCGGCCCCTCTGATGGCCCAGTACATGGGCACCTACATCCAGTCCTTCACGAAGGTCATCAACACGGTGCTGTCAGTGGACTTCATCCGCGCCATCGAGGAGGGAACGGCCAAGTGGAACAACGAGGAGCCCCTGCGCTTCGAAATGGAAAAGGGCGCCAAGGGAACGACGTACCTGAGGCTGAAGCGCTACGAGCTCTATCCCTTCCAGGCACCGAAAGGGGGCCGAGTCAAGCCTCCCCCCGCCTCCCGGAACATCCGGGCGGTCGTCGTGACCAGCAAGAAGGATCTGGATAATTTCCTCATCGAGAACCGCTATACCCCCACCGGACACGATCTCGAGCGGGCCTACCGGATGATCCGCGAGACCACACAGATGAATGCCACCGCCGAGGAAGGGCTGCAGGAACAGGTCAAGTCATACCAGGACCGCATCGCCTCGCTCCAGAAGAAAATCCGGGAAGCCCAATCGGATAAGGGAAGTCAGACGGCCCTCCTGAAACGCCGGGAGGAACAGCTCGACAGGACGGCCCGGGAAGCCACCGCCGTTCAATCCCAGAAAGAGGAGGCGGATCAGTCCTTTCGGAACGCCCAGCAGGCCCTCCACGACATCAAGCGGGTCCGGGAATCCATTATCTTCAAGACCGCGCTGGCGACGGCCCGGGGCTCCCAGACCCCGGCCGAGACATCGGCGGAGGCGATCATCGACAAGCTTGCCGAAGTGAGAAACGACGCCAAGACGCAGCACTCCACATCCACCACGGAAGTGACAAACTTCACCGTCTCGGGCGAATCCGCCCACCAGGCCGTAACGGAGGCCCGGATCATATCCGTCCGTCTCATTTCCTTCATCAATGAGGGGGACAGTGTCCGGGTAAAGATGGCGTTCCGGGTGCGGACGGTTCTGGAGGAAAGTGCGGACGACGGGAAACGGGAGGCAGACAGGCGACCCGTGGAACGGAAACCCGTTGATCGGAAACCCGTTGATCGGAAGCCCGTTGATCGAACCCCCACCGTCCAGCCTCCCGAAAAGAAAGAGAAAGACGATGGCTTCCTCGCCCGGATCTGGACACCTTCCGAGCCGACACGGGAAGAGAAAGAAAAGGACGTTCCACCCGCGAAACCGACGGTCAAGAGGAACCCGCACGCCCTGGGGGCCCACGAAGGCAATGACGTCCTGTTCGAGCTGATCAGCGTAAAGAACGTCGGCAAGGACCTCCTGGTCCGGGTGGATGTCACCAACATGACGGAGGATGCGACGCGTTACGTGGCTCTGTACGACCAGGCGTACCGCTGGACCAAGTCCCGCGTCACCGACACGGTGGGGAAGGAACATGATGTGTCGGAGGTCACCTTCTGGAGCGGAAACGAGAAGACGACCATGTACAGCGCCGGAAGCCGGGGAGTCCCCCTCGACGGCCGGACGACCAAGAGCGTCCTCCTGTTCTTCAAGCAGGTCCCCGGGATGAAATCCGTCCGCAAGCTGACGATCCATCCCTATGTTTATTACCGCAAGGTTTTCTGGTCCTGGCAGGAATTTGATTTCGCCTTTCAGAACGTCCGAGTCTCCCGGTGACGCACCGAAGACAGGTCTGGGCATGATCCGGAAGATCGCGGAGCGCCTGGCCCGGACGGATTACGTTCGGGACGCCCTAGAACACCCCCCGGACCTGCGGGATATTCGCAGGAAACCTTCCCCCCGGGTATGGGTGGGCCTCTTTCTCGTCGGTCTCAGCTACATCATCGGCTGGCCCGCGGTGGCCGTCTTCGGGGTGCTTGCCGCCTGGTTCCGGGAACCCCTGATCGTCGCCGTCGGGGGTCCTCTGACGTACGGCCTGTCCCACCTTGTGTTCCTCACCGGGGCATGGCTCGCGGGGGCGCAATACGTCCGGCTGCTCATGAAGCACGCCACCAGACGGGCGTTTGAAAAAATTCTCTTCCGGAACACCCGCACATCGCCGAAAGCCGGGGACGGACGGAACGGAGGAGCGTAACGGTTCATGAATGTGCAACATTATCCAAGGCAAGGAGAAGAAAGAAGGAAATGGACAACCTGAAGCAGGAATTGAAAAAGAAGATTATTTCCACGCTGGGCCTACTCGACGTGGAACCGGAGGATATCGACGAGGGAGGGGCGCTTGTCGGCGGAGACCTCGGTCTGGACTCCATCGACGTGCTCGAACTGGTGATGATGATCGAGAAGGATTACGGGGTCAAGATCGACAACAAGGAACTGGGCGTAAAGGTCTTTGCCTCTCTCAATGCCCTGGCTGCCTACATTCACGATAATCGGACAAAATAGGGCATCCGCGGCCGGGGTGCCCCGATTCGCGGCGGTTTACGGGGTCGATTCTCCCCGTGGCTCGAAAGAGTTCTTCGCCGTCCAGAACTGGGGCAGGTGGATGAAAAGGTACCAGAGGCTCCAGCGGTGCTGCCAGGTCCGGCGTATCAGGCGCCGCCGCCAGTCCGGATCGGTGTAGAACCGCTTCACGTGCCGGTTGTACAGTTCATCGAGGCGCTCACGCGAAGCAATGCCCCCGGGCACAAAGACGAAGTTCAGGCAGTTCATCAGCGGCCAGTCCTCTTCGAAGGTCCCCTCCTCCCGTATGGTTCCCCAGACGGGCGCCCCGGGGAACGGCGTGAACTTTGCCATGTTCATGTCGTCCAGTCCCAGCGACAGGCAGAAGTCGCTCGTCTTCCGGATCGATTCCTCGGTCTCGCCGGGGAGTCCCATCATGAAGAGCCCCTTTGCCCGGAGCCCGCTTTCCCGGATCATGGCCACGGTCTCCCGGATCTCTTCCAGGGTCACCCCGGCCTTGTGACGGGCCAGGAGCTCCGGCTCCCCCGACTCGACCCCCACGGAAACCATCAGGCACCCCGCCTCCTTCAGCATCTTGAGGAGTTCCCGATCCGTATGGCCCACCCGGACGGCACAGTTGAACTGGATCCCCAGGGGCCGGGAGCACAGAAGCCGGCAGAGCTCGGCGATCCGCGGGCGGTGGGCCGTAAACAGATCGTCGTAAATATTGACATGGCGCACCCCGAAATGCCGCCGCAGGTGGCTCAGGTGCTCGTGGATATATTCGGGTGAGTTCATGCGGTAGGACTGCCGGAAGACGGACCGGTCGCAGTAGCTGCAGCGGTAGGGGCAGCCGCGGCTTGTCACCAGCGTGGCCCCCGGCGTCCGGATGTAGCTGAAGAGAGGCAGGTTATAGCCCCGCGGAAACCCCCGGAGCAGGTAATATGCCGGGAAAGGAAGCAGATCCAGGTCCTGAAGCGGCTTGCGGTCCCGGTTGGTGACGACGCTTTCCCCGTCGCGTCGGATGAGGCCGTCGATTTCCTTCGGATCCGCGCCGCCGGCCAGCGCCGCCAGGGTGACCTCCCCCTCGCCGGGACAGAGATAATCGATGGCCGCGAATCGCTCCAGGAGCGCCCCGCCAACGGCCGATACGTGAACGCCGCCGAAGACGGTCCGGATCCCCGGATCGGCCTCTTTCAGCCGAACCGCCAGCGCATGGCCGTCGAGAAAGCTGGAGGTAGTGGTGGAAAATCCCACCAGGTCGGGGCGGAAGCCGAGCAGGCTTCGGACGATCGCCTCCCCGCCCGGCGTGGCGCCGGGCCCCAGGCAGTCCAGGACGGACACCTCATGTCCTTCCCGCTCGAGCCAGGCGGCAATGGAGAGGAGGCCCAGCGGGGCCATCCGGTTGGCCACGGCGGCCATGTCCTGCCGGCCCCGGACCCAGTTGGACCCCGCCGGCTGGACCAGAGCGATGCGCATCGGCAATCCCTCGCGCTGAGATCAGATTCCCTTTTTCAGCAGGACATACACGTCCCGCTCCACCTCGCCGCAGCGTCTGAGCAGGGCGGCGATTTCCTTCAGATCCGGAGCACCGTCGCGCTGCCGGATGATCCGGGCGCAGGCCAGGGCAAAGGTCCGCCACTGGTCACCCGCCAGGGTCATTTTCCGGGACGCCTCCAGAAGGGCGGCCGAGTTCAGGATATCCGCCGCCTCCTGGAGAAATGCGGCGTACATGAAGCGAAACCCTCCTCCGCCGGTTCCGATCTCCTCCTGCATTCTCACCATGTGACCGAGGAACAGGCGAATATAGCGGCCGTCTTTGCTCCGCTCCATCCGCTCGATTTTCCGGGCCAGGTAGAAGATTCCGCGGATCCCGAAGGGCGGCGGCGAGGAGAGCATCATGAAGAGGGTCCGGGCAATGGCTTTCCGGATCAGGACCGGCAGGTCGACCGACGACGGGACCCCTTCGGGGTGGTAGACGAATCCCTTCGGGGCCATGACGCCCCGGGCGAAACGGGCATTCTCCAGGTCCGTCGCCGGGATGCGGACGGGATGCTCGAAAACGGGATCGCTCACCAGGAACTCTCCGTCTTCGACCCCGAACACGATCAGGTTGTGAACGTTGAACTGGAATCGCATCTCCGGGGGAAAGTACGTGAGCCAGTACGCCGAGGTCTGGAGCCCCACGATCTGACCTCTCCGCATGAAATCGACCAGTTCCTCCATCGCCCGGCCCGGATCCCGATAGGTCTGCTTCCGGAAGGGGATGCCGAGGCGGCTCTGGATGCCGCTGATGATGGTCCGGGGCAGGATCCGGTAGGAAATGGTCGGCATGTTGTTCATCCGGAGGAACGGAACGTAGGCGAACATGATGGCGCTGGCAAGCCCGAAAACCATGGCCTCCGAGAGGTCGAGCCCGCTGTGCCGGAGAAGGCCGGAGACGACGCCGCTCTCGCAGTGCCCGTAGTGGCGGTGTTCGAAGTCGATGACGTGCTTCAAGGGGTGCTCCTCCGGGAAGATTCCCCGGCTGTCGATTCCGGGCCGGGGGTTCGTCCGGCCTGCCGGTCCGCCGTGGAGAGACCGGGTGGAAGCTCATAGGTCTCCTGCTCCAGCACGTCGGGCCGGAACGGCGTGAGGGCGTCCAGGGGGACCCGCAGGACCCTGGCGTATTCCTTCAGGAGCCCCTCTCCCATCCGGGCGAAGACCTTTCCCTTCAAGTGCCGCCTGACCCGCCACCGCGGCAGGCCCATGGCCTGGGCCAGGACTGTCGGATCCATACGGCGCTTGAACATGAAGTAGGCGATGGGCGAGTCTTCCCCGCGGGCGACGCGCTGCCGACACGTTTCCGCCTGCTCCTCGAATTCCCCGATGGCCTGGTACAGGATCACCTCCTCCACATTCCAGCCGGTGGTCGGAACGGTCGTGTAATGCCCCTCCTCGTCCACGACATAGGCGGCCTTGCGGGCGGTCCGAAAATGGCGGATATTGTCTTGAGGCACTTCCTCTTTCTTCATGATGCTCCTCCCGTCAGCCCGCCTCCGGGCCGGTTTTGCCCGTCTCCGACTCGATCGTGGAGACCTCCGCCTTATGCCCCTTCCCAATGTCCCGGATGTTCCGCCAATGACCCGCCAGGATCAGGATGACCGTCGCCGTCACTGCAAAGGCGGGACCTGCAGACCCTCCGGCAGCCAGTCCTTCTCCCGTTGCAAGGGCGGCGATCATGAAAAAGGAGGCCACGAAGGGGACCCGGACCAGCGCAAAGACAGCCACCCAGAGCGCCGCTGCCAGAGCCGCAGCCCACGGGGCCAAGGCTCCCGCGAATCCCAGGTAGGCGGCCACGCCCTTCCCGCCCCGGAAGCCGTGGAAACAGGGATACCGGTTCCCCGCTACCAGCGCCAGCCCCAACCAGGGAACCTGGGCCATCGGCAGGAACATCGTTCCCAGAACCGCCACGGCCACGGCCCTTCCCACGTCCAGGAGAAGAACCGCCACCGCCCAGAAAGGACCGGCCATCCGGTAGACATTGGTGGTTCCGGCGTTTCCGCTGAAGCGGTTCCGGGGATCCCCCTTCTTCAGGATGGAAAGGACAAGGATGGCGAAGTTCACCGAGGCGGCGGCATAGACGGCCCCCACCCACAGCAGGCAGTCCGTCACGGCGTCCCTGCCCCTTCCGCCGGCGGCTTCCCGTCGGGGCCGCCCGCTTCCGCAAAATCCCGCTCCCGTTCCTGACGCTCCCGCTCGTCGTACAGGGCCTGTACCCGGGCGATCAGGTCGTTGAGCGAAAAGTCCGGCGCATCCCACTCGGGGTGCAAAAGTGCCAGCAACTCGATGGTCACCGGTTCCCGGATGCCCGTGTGAAAGAGAAACCGGTCCGGCGGGAACAGCCGGTGGGTATTCGTGATCCTGACTACACCGAGCGGCGCGCGGCAGCGGGCGGCGATCCGGAAGGCCCCCCGGCTGAAGGGGTGGAGCCGGCCGTCCCGGCTCCGCGTCCCCTCGGGGAAGATGAAGAGATTCCCGCCCGTGGAGAGGTATCGGTCCATGTCCTCCACCCGCTTGATCATGAGGGTCGAGAAGAGATCCCCGTTCGCCGAGGAGGGGAGGTAGCCCGCCGTCTTCAGGACCCAGCCGAAAATCGGATAGTGGAAAAAATCGCTTCGGACGATTGTCTTCTGCCGGTCGAAGATGGAGAGGAACAGGATCGGATCGAGATAGGACAGGTGGTTCGAGACGATGACCGTCGAGCGAAGCGTGCGGACGTCTGCCCCGATCCTGAGGGAAAGCCCGGGGATCAGCCACTGGACCAGGCGGAAGAAACCCCGGTAGAAACGGCTGTTCATCCCCTGAAACGTAGCTTCCCGGTCGTTCGAGAACAGGTGCGCCATTCCGTAGAAAGGCAGAATCAGGGTGCCCGCCAGAAAATACACCCACAGCAGGAGCGTCACCAGGAGGTCGAGCAGCGCCCTGAAAACGGAGCGGCGGAGGTTCATGGGTTGCGGTGAATTCATCTGCATCGTCCGGGAGGGGAAATCACGGTTCCTTCCGGAGGACAAGGCCCGTATTGACCCCTCCGAAGGCGAAGTTCTGGACGGCTGCAGCCCGAACGGGAGTCTTCACGATAGAGGTGGCGTGACGGATCATGGCACACCGCTCATCCACCTCCTCCAGGTTCAGGGTCGGGGCGACAAACCCCTCCTGCATCATATAGAGGATCAGGACCGTCTCAATTACCCCGCAGGAGGCCATGGTGTGCCCCATGTAGCTCTTCAGGGCCGTGACGAGAGGACGGTCTCCGTAGACGGCGGAAATGGCCTGGGCCTCAATGATGTCCCCCATCCTGGTGGCCGTCGCGTGGGCGCTGATGAGATCGATCTCCTCGGGCGCCATGTCGGCATCCCGGAGCGCCAGTCGCAGAGTCTCGCGGATTCCCACCAGATTCGGCAGGATCAGGTCCCCGCCGTTGTTGTTGCAGGCGAATCCGGCAACTTCCGCCAGGATGGTCGCTCCCCGTTTCCGGGCGGACTCGTATTCCTCCAGGAGGACCGCTCCCGCTCCCTCCCCCACGACGAGGCCGTCGCGGCGAACGTCGAAGGGACGGGGCGTCCGTTGTGGTGTATCGTTGAAATCGGTGGAGCAGGCGAGGAGGTTGTCGAAGACGGCCACCGTGGTGGTGTCGTATTCGTCGGCCCCTCCGCAAAGCATGGCATCCTGCATGCCGTACCGGACGGCCTCGTACCCGAACCCGATGGACTGGCTGCTGGTGGTGCAGGCCGTCGACGAGGCGATGACGCGGCCGGTGATGCCGAACATCTTGGTGATGTTCACGGCCGTTGTATGGACCATGGATTTCAGGTAGTCCACCGCTCCGATGGAGGAAACGCCCGCACGGTCCCTGCTGTGAAAGACCTTGTAGATTTCCCGCTGCACCGTGGGACTGCCGTGGGTGGATCCGAAGGCCACCCCCAGCCGGCCGGAGGTGATGAACTCCTGCTCCAGGCCGGACGCCTCGAGAACCTCCTTCGCCACCTGGCATGCGTAATAGCTGACGGGCCCCATGGTCTTCCGGTTGACCCGTTTGAAGTCGAAAGGAATGGGATAATCGACGGTGCCGAAGACCTGGGAATGGATGAAGGGCGCCAGGAGATCGTCCTGCCGGAGGGGCTTCACGCCCGAGACCCCTTCCCGGAGGCTCCGCAGGATATCCTCCCGGCCGTGGCCGATGGGCGTAATGGCGGAGGCTGCAGTGATTACGACCCTTCTTTGCATAAGTCTCCGATGGGAAGGCTTTCGCCGGGTCGGCGGGCCCGCACGAGTTCTTCCACGTAAGAACAGATCTGGCGGACCGTTCGGATGTCCATGGCCCGCTTCTTCTCCTCCATGGTCAGCTCGGAACCCAGGAACCGCTCGATCTCCACCAGCAGTTCGATGGCGTCGATGCTGTCGAACTGGTAGGCCTCCCGGAGATCCACGTCCATGGCCGGGTCTTCTATCTCGAACTCCTGAAGAAAAATCCGCCGGATTTCGGCTTCGATCGCCTCACGTGTCATGTTCCTGTTCAAAGCACCTTTCTGAAATCGGGATCCATCGGGACCGCCGTGAAGATCCGTTCCGCAGGGAGCGCCGGCGTTCCGTTCACACCATCCGTCTCCTTGTATCTTTCCAATCCCTGAAAAGTCAAGCGGGGGGGTTCCCATTTCCCGGCGACGAGTCTTCAACGGCCCCCTGCTTCCCGACCCGAATCCAGTCGGGCGGCCGCAGGCGTCCCTGGCTCACGTCCCGCATCCGGACTCCCGACAGCTCCTCCCGCAGGCGTTCATCGGAACCAAGGATCAGGATGTCGAAGAGGAACGCCCCCTCCGATAAACCTTTCGCGGCGATCCGCGCCCGGCAGGATTCGCCGGGTACGATTGGCTGGACGATCCGCCGGCTCCCGAAACCGACGGGGAGCGCCACCGTGTCGCCGTAACGCTGGCACCAGGCGCAGGCAACATGCAGAGCCGCGTCCAGCGGGAAGGGGGATCCGAGAAAACGCCGGGGATCGCCCCCGGCCGGGGCCTCCACAATGGCCTCCGCTCCTTCCTCCCAGACATGGATGGGATCCCGGGCGTTCCGATAGGCCGGGCCGAAGGGAACCAGATCCCGATACAGCCGCTCGGCGGGAACGGCGAACCGATCCGACCGATCCGCCTCCCGGTCCATTCCCGGGATCGGCTCCGTCTTCGTCTCCCCCCCGAAGACGGCCGTCCCGTGCACCGCCAGCCGGCCGATGGCTCCCGACCGTGAACGGACCACCGTCCCGAGGACCGTCTTCACGCGTCCGGCATCGAGCAACTGCCATTCGATCCGGGCGTTCAGGGTGGTCCATGCGGGATCGAGGACGAGAAACCGGGGAAAAAAGGCCTCCTCCATGATCCACACGGGTATTTCCGGAAAGCGTCTCTGCACGAAGTCGGCGAGGATTTCCAGGATCTCCACGGCGGGCAGGATCACCCGTCCCTCGAAGGTATGGTCCCGCAGATAAGCCGGTACGGCGATCCTCAGGCAGTCGCTCTCCCTCGCCGTCATGACGGAAAACTCTTCCACAGGTGAACCGTTTTGGGGTCCACGGCCACGGGCCTTCCCGCCCGGTTCAGCGCACAGTGACGCGTGTGGCCCTTGCAGACGAGGACACCTGTTTCGGCATGTGTAACGACGTAATCGAACCGGAGGCGGACCCGCTCCAGATCGCCCGGGCGTGTATGGATCCACATGGGATCGTCGTAGCGCAGCGGCTGGAAGAACTGGAGCCCGAGATCGATGATGGGGTAAACGAACCCGCTCTCCTCGATCTCCCGGTACGGGTAGGCAGCGTCGCGCATCAGGGACGCCCGCCCCATCTCGAAATAGCGGAGGTAATTGGCATGGTAGACCACGGAGGACCGGTCCGTGTCGGCGTACAGGGTCCGGTTGGTGCAGCGGTGCCAGACCAGCCCCGTGGTGCGATCCCGGACGAAACGCGCATCCCCTGCCAGGGGCTCCGGAAGAAAGGGTTTCGGTTTCATATCAGATGCTCCCGTGATCGATGATTCGCAGCGTCGTCTCCCGACGGCCATGCCGGGTTCGCCCCTGTGGCGTACTCCTTTTCATCATGTTCCCCGGAAGAGAATGCAGCAGTTGGTGCCGCCGAAGCCGAAGGCGTTCGACAGGGCGATCTCCACGGCCTGTCTCCTTGTTTCGTTGGGCACGAAGTCTACGTCTTCCAGCGCAGGATCCGGAAGGTGGTTGATGGTGGGCAGGATCACTCCCCGCCTCATGCCCTCGATGGTGAGGACTGCCTCGATGGCCGCCGCTGCTCCCAGGGTGTGGCCGATCTGGGACTTATTGGAGGACACGGCCATCCTTTTCAGGTGGCGGCCGAAGACCTCCCGAAGGCAGGCGACCTCCGCGGCGTCTCCCTTCGGCGTGGATGTACCGTGGGCGTTGACATACTGCACGTCTGCCGGGGAAATCCCCCCGTCGGAAATGGCCTCGCGGATCGCCCGAACGATGGTTTCCTGCCGCGGATTCGTGAAGTGGAACGCATCGGAGGTCCAGCCCACCCCGAGGACCTCCGCTCTGGGTACCAGCCCCTGCGAGTTCAGCCGGTCCTCCGCCGCCAGAACGAGGACGGCCCCGCCCTCCGACAGGACGAAGCCCCGCCGGTCCCGGCTGAAAGGCCGGGAGGCGAGGGATGGATCGCTCCAGGCCCGGTCCTTCGGTCCGATTTTGATGGTGGCGTTCATGTTCTCGAAACCGTGCACCAGCTCCGGCAGGATCGGCATGTCCACGCCCCCGGCGAGGACGAAATCGCAGTCTCCGTCCCGGATCATGCGGGCCCCGAGACCGATCGCGTGGTTTCCTGACGCGCACGCCCCCTGGGGGGAAAAGACGGGGCCGGTGAAGCCCAGGAGAATCCCCGCCTTACCGGAAGGCAGGTTGGCGCAGAGATTGGGCAGCAGGTAGGGGCTCACCCGGAGGGGACCCCGCTCCCGGAGCTGCTCCGCCGCAATGCGGAACGCATCCGTCCCGTTGAGGGCCGAACCGACGAGGCAGGCCGTTCGCGGCGCCGTCCCGGCATCCATGGCCAGGCCCGCGTCTTCCAGGGCTTCCTTGCAGAGGGCCATGGTGAGCAGTACGAAGGCGGCGTTCCAGTTGTAGATCTCCTTGGCGCTGGCAAAGCGGTACGACCGGGGGTCCCAGTCGGGAATCTCGCCGACGACATTCGAAGCCGTTTCTACCTGGCAGCGGGTGATGGTCCGGAAACCCGCCTCGCCGCGAACGGCCCGCTCCCAGGTCCGGGCGAGGGTCCCCCCCAGGGGCGTGGCGGCACCGTATCCGACGACGAAGACGCGTCTGTTCTGCGGGGGCCTCATTCTATTCAACCCTCCGAAAGACGATGCAGGCGTTGCAGCCGCCGAAGCCGAAGGCGTTCTTCAGGAGGAACTCCTGTTCCCTGCGCCTGGCCTCTCCGGACACACAGTCCAGGACGATCTCCGGATCCGGGTCATAATTGATGGTCGGCAGGACGGTGTCCCGGAGCATCCCCTCGATGCCGAGAAGCGCCTCGATGGCGCTGGAGGCCCCCATGGCGTGGCCGATCTGGGACTTGTTGGCCGAAACGGGGGGAATCCTGTCACCGAAGAGATCCCCCAGGGCCTCCGCCTCCACCCTGTCGCCCACCCTCGTCGAGGCGGCATGCGCGTTGACCGCGTCCACGTCGCCGGGTGCGATGCCGGCGTGCTCGACCGCCTCGGCCATGCAGCGCCGGATCGTCTCCCGCTTGGGGGCCACGAAGTGGTAGGCGTCGGAGGTCATCCCCCAGCCGGCCACCTCAATCCGCCAGGGAATTCCGTGAGCCCGGGCGAAGGCCTTCGTGGCCAGGATGAAGCACCCGGCACCCTCGGAGATGACAAATCCCCGCCGGTTCCGGGAAAAGGGGCGGCTCACGGCACGGGGGTCCTCCTCCGGCCGGCCCTCCTTGGGACGGTAGGCACCGTTCATCGTGGCAAAGCCCGCGACGATCGGCTCCACGAGAGAAAAGTCAACGGCCCCGCAGATCGCGGCGTCGGCCATTCCCTGCCGCAGGAACATCGCCCCCAGGATCAGGGAGGACGATCCGGTGGCGCAGGCCGTGATGGGGGAACAGATGGGTCCCGTGGCTCCCGTCAGGATGGACACCTTTCCTCCCACCATGTTGACGCAGGAATTGGCGTTCGTGAAGGGATGAGGCAACCGTCCCTCCGACACGAGGAGGCGGTCGGCGGCGATGACGGCGTCGAGGCCGCCTACGGCGGTGCTGAAGGTGACCGCCACCCGGGGCGCCTCTTCCGGTGTGATCGGGAGGCCGGCCCGCCGGAGCGCCCGATGAACCACCAGCAGGGCGTGCCGGAAGATGGGAGAGGTCCAGTGGGCCATCTCCCGGGGCTTCAGAAAGGGATAGGGCGTCTCGTCGAAATCATCCACCTGGCCGGCCACCCGGACGGGAAACCCCTCCCGGAGGGGGAAGCGTGTCAGGGGCCCGATGCCGCTTTCGCCCTTGACGGCCCGCCGCCACTGGTCCTCCCACTCGACCCCGAGCGGGGAAACGGCGTCGTATCCGAGAATGACCGGTCTCTGGTCGGGGCTCATGCCATCCTGTCGATTCGTAAAGCGGTTCGGCGGGTTGTCACCAGGGGATGAAGCCGTAGAGCTTGGCGAACATCTCGTACACTTCGATCCAGTTCTGGAGATCCCCGGTCGTACGCATGTGCTCGCGCTTGTTCACCATGACCCAGCTCATGTGGGCGGCCCCATCCTTGCAGATGGAACAGTCCCGTGTAGCGGAGGTGCAGCAGCGGTGCGTCGTCTTGAGGTCGGCGGCCCAGCGGATGAACCGGATGAGCCGCTTCGGTCTCGGATCCCGGTCATCCATGGTCTCCGTCACGGAGGGGCATTCGTTCCAGCCGAAGGGGCGGCCCATCATCATGCCGGTGCAGATGATCTCATGGTAGTACCGGCAGGAGATGACCGTCCGGGGGTAGCTCTCCAGCATCGCGTCCATCTCCGCCCGGACGTCGCGGAGGGCCTCCGGCGTCCAGTGAAAACCCTCCACCTGCTCGTCGTTGGTGAGGAGTTGCATGTGCACCTTCAGCCCCGCGTCGGCGATTTTCCGGATGATCTTCTCCGTCCGTCCGATCTGCTTTGGGGTGATGGTATACAGGTAATAGGTGTGGTCGTCCCCCTCGTAGTTTTTCCGGGAAACGCTGAAGACGTCCCGTCCCCGGAGGGCCTTCTCGTCATCCTCGTCCCCCCAGAGGGAGATCCCCACCAGCATGCCGGGGAAGCGGTCCCGGGAAACCCGGATCAGGCCGTTGGTGGCGCAGTAGGTCGGAAGCCGCCGGTAGAATGCCTCCACCCGGTCCAGAAAGAGAGTCGGCTCGCCGCCGATCAGGATGGCCATGTTCACGCCCCGGGCCTTCTCCCGGTCGATGAAGGACTCCCACTGCCGGATGTCTTCCTCGTCCGCCGCGGCCTCGTGCTCCCCCGAAGAGAAGAAAAAACAGCCCTTGCAGCGCAGGTTGCACCGGTTCGTCACGTCATAGATGGAACTGCGGATGTTCAGGCGCGAGATCCGCCGATACCGCTCGTGCCAGGCGCTGTCGAGGAGGGAACTGACGGTCTGCATCAGAGAGCCTTCTGAAAATCCCGGTCCCGGACGAGGGTCGTGAAGGTCAGGTCGACCAGGGCATAGGCCCGCTGCTCCAGGTCCTTGACGTCCTGGGATGCGCCCGGAGGCATCGCCGCCTGGTAGTCCTTCCGGAATTTTTCGACGCCGTCCCTGAAAACGTAAACCTGAAAACGCACTTCCTGGTCCGTAACGGAGGTCAGGACAAGCTGGATCTCGGGAACGCCCTTCGGGGCGGTCGCGGCTGTCGGAGCGGGTCCCCCCCACCACCAGGGTCCGGGGCCCCGGTAGGCGGTGCCCTGATAGTCTACGATCCGGGCACCGGCATGCTTGAAGGCCTTGCTGTAGCACTCCCAGAAGAAGGATTCCAAGGGTGCCGAGGTCTCATAAACCAGCTTCTTGTCCGGGCTGTAGAAGTTCCACGTCTTCGTATTGTCCGCCCGGTTGATGAAGGAGGCAAGGACGATCCGTTTTCCCTTGAGCCGCCCTGCGTCGGCGGCCCGGAATCCGGGGCTGTACTTATCCTGTTGGACGGCCACCTTGACTCCCCCGGCAGCCCCGCAGCCCACGAGAAACAGCATCGCAATCAGCAGCGCGGCTCCGGTTTTCCAGAACTTTATGGAATTCGGTTTCATGGCCCATCCTTTCTGTCATTCCCGGTTCTCCCGGGGCGTTATTCCATGGAGAATCCCGGCGGATCCACCAGCCGGTCACAGAGATTCTCCCCCTTCTCGTAACCCATGACCCACACCGCCAGGTACGTGTCCACGTAATCCAGCCAGGAGCGGAAGGTGTCGGGATCGGCGGCGTGCCGGAAAAGGCGGGCCGTCACCACGGCACTGCCTGCGGCGTAGTGGCGGCAATCGTCGCAATCCGTGTCGGGAACGCAGCAGGCCACGCTCCGGTCCCAGGTCAGGTCGGCCCGGTACTGCCGGAAGGAGCGCCCGAGACCGATGTCCGTGGAGGCGTTCCGGCGGGGATAGGAGCAGCCGTACAGGGCGTGCAGCCCCTGCCCGTACGTGTGGGCCATCGCGTTATAATTCGAAAACAGCACGGATTCAGGGTGGCGAGCCATGGTCTCCAGCATCGCCCGGCGGGTCAGGAGCAGCGAAGAACGGTCGTGCCGGAGGGGGCCCTCGTAGCCGACCGGGGCGGAAAAGACATTGAACGTGAGCTTCCCGTTGCGGGCGGCGATTCGTTCGGCCACTTCCCCGACTTCATGGATGTTCTGCCTGGTGAAGGTGTAAACGAAAACCGCCCGGGGATCCCCGTCGTAGTTGTCGAGTTGCCGCTCCAGGAGGTTGGCGGCGTTTCGGACCCGCCGGCTCGTTTCGTCGTTCCCCCAGACGGAGATGTGGATCTTGTAGCCGATGGAGGGGGGGATCAGCCGGAATCCGTTGGTGGCGATGCTCCCCAAGGGCATGATCTCGAAGCAGGTATCGAGAAGCTCGGGAACCAGGGAGGGCTCGGCGCCGGCCAGGACCACGTACGTGATGCCCCGTTCCTTCTCCTGCCGCATCAACTCCTGCCACGGCTCGGGATCCCGGTTCTCCGGGGCAAACTGCTTTTCTCCCTCGTAATAGTAACAACCGTCGCACCGGATGTTGCAGCGGTTGGTCATGTCATAGGTAGATTCCCGCAGGAAGAAGTATTTCCGAACCTTCTCCCACCGGTCCTTCACCCGGGCGTCACGAAGAAGATCGCCGAATTTCCATTTTCCTTCCGTTTTGTCCGCCGGGGCGGTTCGATTCGTCAACGGCTCCTCCCTCGCCGGAATCGTCTTCCATCTCCTGCATCATGCAGCCTTTTCCTGAAGCCGGGTCCGGATATATTCGGCGATCAGCCGGAGGGTTTTCAGCTTGGGGTAATCGTCTTCGTCGATGCTCACACCGTATTCATCCTGAAGGACGAGCGCTACGGTCGCCAGGTCCATGCTGTCGATCCCCAACTCGTCCACGAGATCCAGGTCGGGATCGAATGTCTCCTTTGTGACATCCTCCAGCCTCAGTTCATCGATGACGATCTGGGCAATGCGAAGAATATGCTGTTCAATGCCCTTTTCTTCAGACATCAATCTTCCTCCTCGACACTTCGGTATTCTCAACGCGCATCCACGGACCGGTCAAGGCGCGCCAGGACGGATCCGGTACAGACCGTTTCTTCCCCAGAGAGAAGACGGAACAGATACGCGCCATCCCTGCCCCCCTCTTCCGTGGAGACAAGAACGGTCAGGCTGTCGCCCGGACGAACGGGCTGACGGAAACGGACCCTCCGGATGGATTCCACGGTCATCCGATCTCCCTCAGCCTCGCCACGACGGAGAACCTCCGCCACCAGATACAGCAACGCCACCCCCGGAACAATGGGATATCCGGGGAAGTGACCGGAAAACCAGAGCGACTTCGGGGCGAACAACGCCTTCGCGACAAGTCTGCCGGAGGTTTCTTTCCCTTCCAGCTTCAGGTCCTGCCAGTATTCGGTCATGTTCCCCCGCTGCAATGGACGTCCGGAACTTGAAGAGGAGCTGAGATATTGTTTCCCGCCCGAACCCTGTCAAGGGAAGCCGATGAAAGCGTGATTCTATATCACTCTTGCCCTGCCGGATCAAAACCTTTTTTCCCCGACCCGGACGTCCGTTCCATGACGGATTGTCCAATCAGATCGGATAGAAGGACAATTCCGAACGACCGCTCCCGGAGCCCCCGGAGAAGGATGCCGACTTCCGCCAGCCAGCGGTCGACCCCACCGGTCCCGGAGGGCGAGACGTCGTGGAGAAGCAGGATGTCGCCTGGGCGGAGTCCTCGCAAAAGCCGCCCCGCCAGTCCCGTCACCCGGCGGTTTCCCCAGTCTGCGCCCCGGCGGCTGAAGGTAACGCAGATCATGTCCGATTCGCGGAGCACAATCGGGAGACGCGGATTGGTGATCCCGACGGGCGGACGGAACGCCCGCGGGCGGATTCCCGCCTCCGAGAAGATCCGCTGGGCCTCTTCGACTTCCCGGCGCAGGACGGACATCGGACGGAGCATGAGCAGGGGATCGTGATGCCACGAATGGTTGCCCACCTCATGCCCCGCCGCGAGGATCGCCCGGATCAGCTCCGGGTGGCGGGCCGCCCGTTCCCCCGTCACGAAAAAGGCCGCCGGGACCCCCGCTGCGGCAAGAAGTTCCAGAATGCGGGGCGTAACCTGGGGATCCGGCCCGTCGTCGAAGGTGAGTGAAACGGCGTTTTTGCCTGGATTTCCTTTGCTTATGACGGGCAGAAAGAACGACGACCGGTGAAAGAATGGGAGGGTGCCGCAGAGCATAAGGAAAACAGCCAGAGGGCCGGCCGCCCACAGGGGCTCCATGGACCCCGCAACGGCCGCAGAGAGCAGGGACACTACGCCGGTCCAGTGGGCCGGCGACCAGGGGGACCGAACCGCCTTCATGGGATCAGGTGCTCCCACAACGGCCCCCTCCACCCGCGCCGGTGCAGGCGGGAGACGACGGAGGCCGTCTCGGCCCCG
>PHBD01000012.1:0-30825 GCA_002841865.1 Deltaproteobacteria bacterium HGW-Deltaproteobacteria-19 | reverse complement strand
GGAGGCCGTCTCGGCCCCGCCGGCCCCCACGACCCAGTGGCCCCGCCCTGCGGCATGGCTTTTCACAAGCCGCTCCAGTTCCCCATCCCCGAAGGCCCGGGAGATGTAGAACCGGGGTTTCAGCAGATCGTCCGATGCCTGAAGATATCCCTCCCGGAGGGCAACGTCGTACAGCCCCGTATGGGGATAGATCCGGATCCCCATGAACAGGAAAAATACGGCCTTCTGCAGCCCCTCGGCCCGGCCCAGGGTCTCCGCCAGGCTCTGTCCGTCCTCGCCGGGACCGCCGAAAAGAAGGTAGTGAGCCACATGAAGGCCTGCCTCGACGGCCGCTTCATGGGTCTGGAGGACGTCGTCCACCCGGAAGGGTTTCCGGTACGAGGCGAGCATCCGGTCCGAGAGGGCCTCGGTGCCGAACTCGACGTGGCTCAGCCCCGCATCCTTCAGCTCCCGCCAGTAGTCCGGCGGCACCCGGAAGGGGGCGAAAAAGGCCGTCCAGGGGACGGACAGGCCGGCTCTCCGAAAACTACGCGCCACCTCCAGGGAATGGGACAGGTCCGTGTTGAAGGTGGAGTCGGTCAGGAACAGGAAACGGGCGCCCTGTTCCTGGAGAATCCGCGCCTCCCTCGCCACCTCTTCCGGGGCGCGCCGGCGGAGGCTCCGGCCGTCGATGTGGGGATAGGTGCAGTACAGGCAGCCGTGGGGGCAGCCCCGCTTCGTCTCCAGGTTCATCATGCCCCCGCGGTTGAGATATGCCGCAACATGGGGGGCGGAACCCTCGAAATGCCGGACCACGGGACCGCTCCAGGGCTCCGGCGCCGGAGCCCGGCCTTCCTTCACAATGACTCCCGGCAGGCCCGACGGATCCCGGCCTTCTTCCAGGGCATCCAGGAGCAGGCGGATTCGTTCCCCCTCGCCGACGATTCCGTAATCGGCTCCGAGCCGGGCCATCAGTTCTTCCGGGAAGATGGTGAAGCCGCTCCCTCCGAGAACGACGGGAGCCGGGGAGGCGGAACGGATCACCGAGACGACCTCCCGGTATTCCTCGATGAAAACCCGGGGATCCGAGGCGTCCGTGTTGTCGATGTTGCGGATCGAAACGCCGACCACGGCGGGAGCAAAGCGCCGGAGTTCCTCGGCAAGCCCCTCCGACGATCCCGGAGCGGCCAGATCGATGATCCGGACGTTGTGGCGATCGCGAAGGCATCCCGCTACGTAGTCCAGCCCCAGGGGATACACAGGGTAGGGCGCCGTCAGGCGGTTGAGGGAAACGAGCAAGACATTCAAGGGGTCGGCACCTGCCTCCTCGGATTGGTTAACTCCATGGAAATGTTTCGGGATCATACTGGTTTGACGCCCCCTTGGCAAACGGAAAAAACCCGGAGCGATACCCCCTTGACAATCCGGGATCGATACATATAATTCAGATCATTCAGACACATCTGAACAATCAATCAATTCTGGAGCAATCATGACAGACAAGACAACCAGTGACAAGGAATGCTGCACACCGTCCCGAAGCGGCAAGAGTTGCTGCCGGGTCGAGGCCCTTCTGGGCGTCGACGAGCGGGGACAGATGGTCCTGCCCAAGGACATCCGGGAGCGGGCGAACATCCGGACCGGGGACAAACTGGCTCTCGTCAGCTGGGAGAAGGACGGCGAAGTCTGCTGTCTGACCCTGATCAAGGCGGACGCCCTGGCCCAGGGAGTCCGGGAATTCCTGGGACCCGTCCTGGGAGACCTGGCGGGCTGAAGGCGTCGGGAGCCGGAGCGCAGGATCGAGTGAAACCGGCATCCCGGAGCGATGTCGCCGCGGGTCCCCTATACCTGAAAACTGCAATTCAAATCATGGAGGATGATCGATGAAAAACGAAGACATCCGGACCAATGTCCGGGAAGGGTACGGAAAGATCGCCGTCACGGGGAATTCCTGCTGCAGCCTGCCCATCGCGGGTTGCTGCGGAGGTGCACAGCAGGCGGCGGCAATCGGCAAGGCCGTCGGTTACTCGGACGAGGACCTGGCCTCCGTCCCGGAGGGGGCGAACCTCGGCCTCGGCTGCGGCAACCCCGTCGCCCTGGCCTCTCTCCGGGAAGGGGAAACGGTCGTGGACCTCGGGTCCGGCGCGGGCTTCGACGCCTTCCTGGCGTCCCGGCAGGTGGGACCCACGGGGCGGGTCATCGGCGTGGACATGACGCCGGAGATGCTCGACAAGGCGCGGGAAAACGCCCGGAAGGGGGGCTACGAAAACGTGGCCTTCCGCCTGGGCGAGATCGAGCACCTGCCCGTGGCGGAAGGGGAGGCCGACGCAATCATCTCGAACTGCGTCATCAACCTCTCGCCCGACAAGCAGCAGGTATTCCGGGAGGCCTTCCGGGTCCTCAAGTCGGGGGGACGGCTGATGGTCTCGGACATCGTCCTCACGAAGGATCTTCCGGAGGCGATCAAGGCGTCGCTCACCGCCTGGATCGGCTGCGTGGCCGGGGCGGCACGGAAAGACGATTACCTGGGAGCGATCGCCGCCGCGGGATTCACGGACATCGAGGTCGTCGGGCAAAACGTCTTCCCGGTGGACTTCCTGCTTAACGATCCCACGGTCCAGACAATGGTCCGCGATCTGGGGCTTTCCCGGGAGGCGCTGTCGGATCTGGCCGCCACGGCGGTGAGCATCCGCGTGTCCGCCGTCCGACCGGCGCGCTGAGTTCCTCTACCTGGGCAACCCACAAGAAACATCCCCCGCCGGGCCCTCAAAGCCCGGCGGACGCCCGGCCTATTTCGCGGCGGTCTCCACCGCTGTCAAGGTGTAGCGGCCCGGCCTGTCGCGACTTACGTGCAGGAGCAGGCGGCCCGGACAGTCCTGGACGAACCGGCTGATCCCCAGGGCCGTGGCGGAATCGAACCAGCCATGCCCGGTGAGGTAGTCGAACTCGTCCACCGCCCCGACGGCCCGGCTCCAGGCCTCCCGATCAGTCGCCGGGACGGTGAGGCCGTAGGCGATGACGGGGGACCCTCCGGTCCGCTCCTTCAGCCAGGCCCGGCCTTCTCCGGCATCCCGAACCGCACCTGTTCCCAGGAGCCGGCCGATGGATCCTTCCGGTTCGTCCGTCACCCAGAGCCAGGCACTGCCCTCGACACCGCGGACCGATCCCGCCGGGATCCCGTAGGTCCGCTCGAAATGAATCGCCGAGGGATTGGCCTCGTCCACGCCGCCGAGCAGGGCGCTTCGGACCCTTCCCCGCATGAAATCAACGGCAAGAAGCTCGATTCCCCGCTCGAAGGACAGGAGGCGGTCCGAAATCGAGAGGTTCGGACCCGCGGCGCCCAGCCCCTGGGCCACGTAGAAGGACGCTGTGTTCGACATGGTGTTGATGAAGCTATAGGGCATGGGCAGGGAGTGCTGGCGGAAGATCTGTCGCAGCACCGCTTCCGTCTCGCCCAGGTTTCCCCGCTCCGTCGTCAGGTACACCGCCGTGTCCGCCGGAACGGTCCGGCCGGCTACGCAGCGGTGGGCGCCGATAAGGGAGAGGAGGATGTAGCGGTTGATCCGCCGGAAATAGGCCGTGGATACCCGGGCCAGTTCCTCCTTGAGGGCCTGCGGCGGGGTTCCCGGTTCGGTGATGAAGGCCGATGCACCTTGGATGTACATGGTCATCCGCCGCCGGAGACGATCAGGGACGTGCAGTTGCCCCCGAACCCGAAAAAATTGAGCATGACTGTCGCTTCTTTCATGGGCAGGGGTTCCTTCAGGGGACGGACGCCGAGTTCCGGATCCTCCTTCTCGAAACCCTGCGTGGCAGGCAGAAAGCCCCGCCGCAATGACTCCGTGATCAGCAGAAGCTCGATCGCCCCTGAGGCGCCGACGGTGTGCCCCACGTAAGGCTTCACCGCCGTCACGGGAGGCAGGCGGTCGCCGAAGACGGCCCGCATGCCCGCACACTCCGTCCGATCGTTGAGATCGCTCCCCGTTGCGTGGGCCTTGACGGCGTCCACCTGGCCGGCCGTCACACCGGCGTCGGCCAGGGCCTGCCTCATGGTGGCGGCGATGATCACCCCGTTCTCCTCGTGAGTCGTGACGTTGAAGGGATCGCACCGGTTGGACCCGCCGCGGAAGATGAATTCACCACTCGCAGGATCGCCCCGCTCCAGGAGAACTACACCGCACCCCTCACCCATGATAATCCCGTCCCGGTCTACGTCAAACGGCCGGTAGCGCTCGGGTGCCATGAGGCGAAGTGATTCGAAACCATAGAAACCGGTGGCGTTGTAGAGATCGTACCCGACTGCAACGACACGGTTGACGACACCTGTCTCGATCAGGCCGGCCCCGTACAGGATGGCGTTGGCCGAGGATGTGCAGGCCGTGGTGAAGGTCGTGCAGGGTCCGCCGATGCCGAACCGGTCCGCGGCCGCATGGGCGATGGAACCGTAGCCGAGGGAGGCGTGAACGAAGAAATGGATCCCGTTCTCCTCCGAGCGGGCATAGGCAGCCTCATAGATGGGAATGTCGATGGACGTGGACCCGAAGAGGAATGCCGCACCTTCCAGTTCCCGGCCTGTCCAGCCGGCACCGGCGACGGCCCGCTCCACCGTATCGAAGAGCACGTCGTAGAAGAACCGTTCCACGTCTGCGTCCCTCCGGCCGTCCCGGAAGGGGAGCCGGTAATAGGGACGGCTGTACGGAAGGCCCGCCAGGTCCAGGGGCATGAACTCCAGCGGTGTCAGCCCGTCCCGCACGGCGCCGATGACGGCGTTCATTTCCGTCCCGAGGGAGCACGACAGGGCGCCTCCCCGGATGCAGGCCCTTCTTTCCATGGCTCTATTCCGGCCTCAAGTAGTCGGCAAAGTCGCGGATGGAGGTCATGACGCGCCGCATGACCTTGCTGTCGGTGATGTTGACGTTGTAGCGCTGCACGGCAATGGAGATCTGCAGGGCATCGATGGAATCGAGGCCGATGCGGGAGTTCCGCCCGAAGAGGGGCTCGTCGTCCCGGATGTCCTCGGGCCGGAATCGGTCCGCCAGGTCGCACTCCTCAATGATCAGTTCCTTGATTTCCCGCTTGAAGGCCTCGTCCAGGGATCCTTTCATCCTTGCATTCCTTTTTTATCCATAATTCCTTCCAATCCATTCCTGTTCCGAGGCATCAGCCGCCGGAGCGGGCATTCCTTCGCTGTCTTTCCCTTTCACACGACTCCACCCTGCCCTGCCTTTCTCCGGAGAACGAAAAAAGCCGCCCCCAGGAGGACCGCCGCGCAGGCCAAAAGGAGCCCCGCCTCGGGCAGCACGTCCCGCACTCCCCCACCGCGCAGGAAGAGGTCCAGGTAACCCTGGAGGCCCCAGGCCATGGGGGACAGGTTCGAGAGCACCTGGAGGGCGTGGGGCATCACGAACACGGGCACCATGACGCCACCGACTGCTCCCAGGAGAAGATTCAGGATTCCCCCGATCGTGCCGGCCTGTTCCGGGGTCCGCCCGAGCGCGGCCACCAGCAGGGCCATGGCGATGGCGCACAGGCTGAGGCTCGCGGACAGGAGGGCCAGTCCCGCCGGAGAACTTCCCAGGCTCAGGGCCGCGCCGCCCAGGAGGGGAACGATCCAGACGCCGACGGCCAGCATCGCCGCCACCTGGATCTGGTTCACCAGGAAATAGGGAATCGTCTTCCCCATCAGGAGCAGTCCGAACGATACGTTCATCCCCACGAGGCGGGAAAACGTGCCCTGGTTCCGCTCGGCGATAAAGGCATTCCCGATGGGCAGCACGATAAAGAAAACGGCGAAGACGATCCAGGAGGGAACGCTCTGCTGAACCGCATTCGGCACTCGGCCATCCTCCCCACTCCCGGAGACGTAGGAGATCGTCACGGCCGGGTCGTCGGAGGCTGCCGCCCGGTCGGCCAGGGCCGTTCGATCCACCCCGGCGACATCCAGGAGCGGGCCGATTCCCTCCAGGAAGGCAGCCAGTCGGACCTTGCCGGCGGCCCCCAGGACAGCCAGGCGAAAGAGCTCCTGGGCCTGCCGGTGAACGGTCGGATCCATCATCAGGCGGATCGAGCCGGGCGCCTCCCGCCCGTCCCGGGCGGCGACGGCGGCTGAAAAGTCCTTCCGGATGAGGCAGGCGAAACGGATCTCCCCTGTCCGGAGAAGCTTCTTCACCTCTTCCGGGTCAGCTCCCGCGGCGCCGACCCGGATCTCGAAGGGGCCGGCCTGCCGCAGTGTCTCCACGAGAGCCCCGCCCCGCGGTCCCTCGTCCCCGTTGACGACCATCACGGGGATCCGCACCCGGGAGTGGCCGGAAAAGAGCTCCCCCATCGCCAGGGACATGATGAGGATGAAGACGGCGGGCAGGAAAAACAGGACCATGAGCGACACGCGGTCACGGCCGAGGATGAGAAACTCCTTCCGAAGGATGGCGAATACCCGGTTCATTCGTCCCTCAGCGCCCGTGTGGTGATCCGCAGGAACAGGTCCTCCAGGGAACGGCTGCCGCCCTTCAGGCCGGAGATCCGGGCCTCCGTCCCCTCCAGGACCAGGAGGACTCGCTTCAGGGCGGAGGCCTGTCCCGGGCCGGCGCCGATGATCACGGCCGATTCCGTCGCGGTGACGCCGCCGATGTCCCGTACACGCCCCAGGAGGATCGCATCCATCCCCGCCACGTCCAGGATCAGGGCATCCGCCTCCGCCAGGACCGTATCGCGCCCGCCCTCCAGGACGACCCGCCCCTCGTCGAGAATGACAAGGTCGTCGGCCACCTGCTCCACCTCATCCATGTAATGGGACGCATAGACCACCGTGACACCATCTTCCCGGTTGATCCGCCGGATCGTCTCGAGGATCCAGGTCCGGGACTGGGCGTCCACCCCGACTGTCGGCTCGTCCAGGTACAGGACCCGGGGGCGCCCCAGGAGCCCGATGGCCAGGTTCAGCCTGCGTTTCATGCCTCCCGAGTAGGTCTCCACCCGCTTGTCGAGAAAGGACTCCAGGCTTGCCGCGGCGACCGCACCCCCCATACGCTCCGACAGCGCCCTTCCGGAGAGGCCGCAGAGAGACCCGAAAAAGGACAGGTTCTCCCGGGCGGTGAGAGCGGAATAGAAGGACAGGTTCTGGGGCACGAGGCAGGAAATCCGGCGGATGTCTTCCAGTCGGCCGTCCAGGTCGTACCCGCCCACGACCACCTGTCCCCGGTCCCTGGGGAGAATCCCCATGAGGATGGAGAGAAGGGTCGTCTTGCCGGCACCGTTCGGACCGAGGAGACCCGTGATGGCCCCCTCCCGGAAGGTGAGGCTCAAATCATCCAGGGCCTTCTGCCGGCCGTAGGATTTCGACAGGCTCTCAAGGACGATCATCGGGCTCGCCGTGGCGGAGGATTTCCTCGATGCGGGCGCGATCGGGTTTTCCCGTGGCCAGGACGGGGATCCGGCGAACGGTTCGCAGGAGTCTCGGCCGGGCCGGGGGCTCCAGGATTGCCTCCAGGGCGCCCTTCAGGGCGTCGTCCACATGTTCGGTCACCACGAGGGCCGCCACTTCCTGCTGCCGTCCCGTTCCGACGGGAAGGGCGGTCACATAGGCATCGGATACCCCTTCCAGGCCCTTCAGTTTTTCCAGGACTTCCCTCAGATCGACCCGTTTCCCGCCGACCTTGACGATTCCGTCCATCCGGCCCAGGAGGTCAAAGGAGCTTGTCCCGGCGGCCTCGACCCGGTCCCCGGTGGCGACGAAACCGTCGGCGTCCTGCTCCATCTCCGGCGACAGGAATGGAGAGCGGACATGCAGGAGCTCTCCCTCGATCTTCCAGTCCACGACCCCGAAGGCATGCCAGCAGGGCCCGTCGGCAGAACGGTTCCGGAGGGCGATGCCCCCTGTCTCCGTGGAACCGTAGACCTCCGTGATGCCGACCCCTGTCTCGTCATGAAACTGCAGGCTGTCGGATGCATCGAGCATGCCCGCCGACGAAAAGGCGCAGCGAAGGGAATGGCCGCCGAGGGGGACCGTCCGGAGGACACGGTAGTGGACGGGGACGCTCACCAGGACCGTCGCCCCGCTCTCCCGGAGAGCCCCGGCGATCTCTCCTGGGAAGGAGGGCATGGCGTCGACCACCCGGGCTCCCGTCACCAGGGGCAGAAGAATCGAGAAGAGAAGCCCGTAGATATGAACGGGGGGAACGGTGGCCAGGATCCGGTCCGTCCCTTCGATTCCGAACTGTTCCGCAAGATAGAGGGCCTCGCCGAATAGATTGGCCGGGGTCTTGCTCCAGAGACGGGGACTGCCGGTGGACCCGCCGGTGAACAGATGCAGGAACGGATCATCGGCATCCCGGACCAGAATCGGCGTCTCCGCCGGAGCTTCCTTCACGTCCCTGAGAAGGGGCACCCCCGGCGGAATCTCCAGGGCTTCATCCGCCAGGACCGCCAGCAGGGGGCGACAGTCATGGATCTCCCGGATCACGGCGGCGGAAAGGGCATGGGGGAGGACAAGCCGGGGACCACCCGTCAGGGAGGCCACAATGGCGGCCGCGGTCAGCCGCCGGCTCCCCGTAGCGAGGCAAAGGACTCCCCCCGGTCCGGTTCCGGCGGGGAGACTCCTCTTGATTCCTTCGGCCAGTGCAAACAGGTTTCCCGCTTCGCCTTCCGGGGGCAGAAACATTCCCCCCTCGACAAAACGTTGCTGCAGGCAGTTCGCCAGTTGCTTATTTAAGAGACGATTCGCTATGATCCAGGCTCCTGGAAGATTTTCGGCAAGAAAGGCTCCTCTTACCCAAAACCACGGGAGGGAGTCAACGAATTTCCCCGATCGGGAATCGGGACGCCATGATCCACGCAGGCGCGTTCCCGCTCCGGCGGCATCCGTCCACTCCACGCGGCAGGCGTTGCCGGAGCGGATTCCACTTGACTTGAAGGGAATTATCTCCTTTAACAGGAGCGACAGTCGACCTGGACCATTCGGAAGAAGGCTAATGAAAACGATAGGCATGGAGATCGAGGACCTGATCCCGCATCGGGACCGGATGAAGCTGATCGGCGAAATCATGGATCTGGACGACCAGACGGCCGTCACGCGTTCCGTGGTTACCCCGGCGTGGCCTACGGCCGGTCCGGCCGGCGTGGATCCGATCGTTCTGATCGAACTGGCGGCCCAGACGGCTGCCATCTGCATCGGCGCCCGGAGAAAGCGCCAGGGGAAGAAAAGCGCCTCCCTGGGGTGGATCGTCGGCATCAAAAGCGCCGACTTTCTCACCGATGTCGTTCCGCTCCAGGCGATCCTGCATACCCGGGTCCGGCAGTTGTACGGCCTGGAGAGTTACAGCGTTTTCGAGGGAATCGTGGAGACCGGAGGGGACGCCCTCGCCCGCATACAACTCCAGGTCTTCGGCGAAGAACAGAACGGGGAGGCAAAGAAAGAACCATGAGCGATGCCGCGGTGGCTATCGTAACAGGCGGAAGCCGGGGAATCGGTCGGGCCATATCCACGGAACTGGCCCTGGCCGGCTACTATGTGATCATGAATTACCGGTCCAACGACGAAGCGGCGGCGGAAGCCCTGGACCAGATCCGCAAGGCGGGCGGAGACGGCGAGACGGTCCGCTTCGACGTCGCCGACGGCAATGACACGGATCGGCACATGAAGGATATCCTGAATCGCCACAGGAAAATCGACGTCCTGGTAAACAACGCCGGCGTCACCGCCGACGGGCTGTTCATGATGATGCCCGAGGATGACTGGGACCGGGTCCTGCAGACGACCCTGAAGGGATTCTACAACATGACCAAGCCGGTCCTCCGGAAAATGGCCCGGAGCCGGTCCGGATCCATTGTGTCCGTCTCGTCTGTGGCGGCCCTGGTCCCCAACCGCGGGCAGGTGAACTACTCCGCTGCCAAGTCGGGCCTCATCGCCGCCAGCCGTTCCCTGGCCGCCGAGGTGGCCCGCCTGGGCATCCGGGTCAACGTGGTCGCCCCCGGCCTCATCGAGACGGAGATGATCGCCCATGCCCCGATAGACCGCATCAAGGACATCATCCCCATGAACCGCATCGGCCGTCCCGAGGAGGTGGCCAAAGTGGTCCGCTTCCTCTGCTCCACCGACGCTTCGTACGTCACGGGCCAGGTGATTTCAGTCAACGGCGGCATGTTTTAATCCGGTTCATCCAGGGACACTTCCCCCATTTCCGGCACCTGTGGGACGGAGGAAGTGTCCCTCCATTTTGGCGTATTCATGAAATTCGACAATTTACGGGGTGTTACACGTCACAAAAGACGTTTCGCCGCGGCGGCCCCGCTGATCGCAGCGGCCCTGGCGCTCATTCTCGCCGGGTGGGCCGATTCGTGGGACGCGATCCGGCGGGAAGCGGGACAGATCCGGACGATCCACGCCCGGTTCGTCCAGAGGAAACACCTGCCCATCCTGGCGAAGCCGTTCGTGTCGGAAGGGCGCTTCTCATTCCAGGCCCCCGGTTCGGTCCGCTGGGAGTACACGAAACCCGTCCGGAGCGTCCTGCTGATCCACAAGGGCAGCGTCAAACGCTACACAAAAGGAGACGGAGAATGGGTTCCCGATGCAGGCGGACAGCTGCAGGGCATGCAGATGGTGATGGAAGAGATCTCCGCCTGGACGCAAGGGCGTTTCGACACCGATCCCCGGTTCACCGCCCGGCTCGAGGGGGGACGGCCCGCCCGGGTCGTTCTGGTCCCGAAGGACCCGTCCCTCGCAAACCTGATCGCCCGGATCGAGATCACCTTCTCGCCGGAGAAGCGGGGCGCCATCCGGAGTGTAAAAATCGTCGAGGGAAAGGATGCCTGGACCATGCTGGAGTTCACCCGGGCGGAGCACAACCTGCCGCTGGCCGAGCGCCTCTTCATCAACCCCGGCGAGGCGGCCCCATGAGACGCTTCGGGATCCTTTTCCTTTTCCCGGCGGCGGCTCTTCTCCTGGCCGCCTGCAGTTCTCTCCCGCCCATCCGTCCCGGCGAGGGGCTTTCCCTCGAACGGACCCGGCAGGAGTGCCGGCTTCCATTTCTCCGGGAGGAAACGCGGCTGATCCACTCCCTCCAAGCGGTCCTGCCCGACGGGAGCGGAACCTCCGCCATCGGGATCACCGTCGCCGATCCCGCAGCGAAGACCCTCCGGCTCACCCTCATGACCCTCGAGGGATTCGTGCTCTTCACCGCCCGGATTGAAGGCGAAAACCTGGAAATCGAGCGGGCCGTCGCGCCCTTCACCAACAAGGACTTTGCCCGCTCCCTGATCGGGGACGTCATGTTCTGCCTTTTCCCGCCGGGGGCGCTCCCCGAGACCGTGGGCCTGGAAGAGGGAAACCGGCCCGCCTGTCGCTACCGGAGCGATGAAGACACGGCCACGGATGTGGTCCTCGCGGGACCGGCGCAGTGGGAGGTTCGCCTGTACCGGGAGGGATCCCTGACCCGGACCCTGCGGGCGGCCGGCCTCAACGAATACGACATCCCGAAGAAACTCGAACTGACGGGCCACGGCCCCTTTCCCTACCGGCTGACGCTGACCCTCCTGACGGGGACACCCCTCCGGCTGGAGAGCAGGCCGGAGAGTCTCACAGAGGAAGAAGAGGACGCACCATGATTCCTGCGATCGAGGAAATCGCTCCATGAAACTGAAACTGATCTATCCCCGCTGGAAAAAACTCGAGGGACAGACGGAATTTCACCTGCCGCCCCACGGACCGGTGGTTTTTGCCGCAACTCTTCCCCGGTCGGTCGAGGTCTCCTTCACCGATGAGAACGTACAGCCCCTGGACATGGAGGAGAAGGCCGACCTGGTCGGGATCTCCATGATGCTCACCAGCCAGGTGAAGCGGGGCTGGGAAATCGCCGGGGAATACCGCCGTCGCGGTGTTCCCGTGATCTTCGGCGGGATCGGAACGATGCTCCATGCCGAGGAAACGGAGAAGCATGCCGACTCGATCTTCCTCGGCGAGGCGGAGGGCCGCATGGAGGAGGTGATCGGGGACTTCCAGGCGGGGAAACTCAGGAAAGTCTACGACTTTTTCGACAACCGGCCCCCGACGGAGTGGATCGGCCCGGCCCGGCGGGACATCCTCCAGCGGGACCTCTACAATTACAAGGGCGTCCAGATGGTGGACCTGGTCCACGCCTCCCGGGGCTGCCGCTTCAACTGCTATCCATGCTGCGTCTCCTTTCTCGGGGGCCGGCAATTCCGCCCCCGGCCGATCGACCGGGTGGTCGAGGAGATCGCCGGCATCGACAACAATCGGCTCTTCGTCGTGGACAACTCCCTCGCCCAGGACAGCCAATGGGAAAAGGACCTCTTTCGCGCCCTGATCCCCCTCAAGAAGAACTGGTGCTGCCACCCCATCGAGGACGACCCGGAGATCCTGGACCTGGCCGCCCGGGCGGGGGCCTGGTACGTCTACCAGGCTGTCTTCGACACCTCCGACACCATCCGGGAGCGCATCCGGCGCTACCACGACCACGGCATCGGCGTCGAGGGAACGATCCTCCTGGGCCTCGACGATCACACGGAAGACGGCATCAAACGGCTCATCGACTTCCTGATGGAGATCGAGCTGGACCTGGCGGAGTTCACCGTCCTGACACCGTTCCCGCACACCCGGACCTTCGACGACCTCCACCGGGAGGGGAGAATCCTGTCCTACGACTGGAACGACTATACCGCCGACAAGGTCGTCTTCCAGCCCCGGAACATGCCTCCGGAGAAACTGCAGGAATTGTTCCACTATGCCTGGGACACGTTCTACCGGGACGAGCCCCAGTCCTATAAAATGTTCAAGCTTCTCAAGAAGGTGAGCGAGAAGGAGCACCGGGACGGCACGTATCGCCGGCGCCGCCGTGACCTGATGGCCTCCCGGTTCGGACGCCGCGGGGAGGCCGCCGGGGAGGATCCGCCAACAAAGGGTTGACGGACGGGACCCCATCCGGTAAAAACGCCTTCGTCACGCCTCGCACAGAACCGGAGTAAAAATGGCAAAGACCTTGAATAAAAAGATGAAACCCCTCGTGATCGACGGGCACCCGATCCGGCTTGAGGACATCGTGGATGTCTCCATGAACGGCCGGGAGGTGCGGATCGGCACCGGGAAAGATTTCCGCCGGGCCATGGAGCGATCCCGCCGCCTGCTGGCGGACGCCATCCGGGACGGCGTCCCGGTCTATGGCGTCACCACGGGGTTCGGCCGCTCCTGCGGCAAACGCCTGACCCGGCAGGAAGTCCTGAAAAACGGCGGCAGCAGCCCCCTCTATTTTCACGGCTGCGGCACCGGGGAACCCATCGGGATCGAGGCGACCCGGGCGGCCATGCTCTGCCGGATGATTGGCCTCGCCAGGGGCTACTCGGGGGTATCCGTCGCTCTCCTGGAGCGGATGGCGCGCTTCCTCAACGAGGGAATCACGCCGGTCGTACCCTGCGAGGGATCCGTCGGGGCCTCGGGAGACCTCACGCCCATGTCGTACGTTGCCGCGGCCCTCATCGGCGAACGGGAGGTGTTCTATCGCGGCGTCCGGATGCCTGCCGCCCAGGCCGTTGCGGAGGTCGGAATTCCCCCATATTCCTTCGAGTCCAAGGAAGCCCTGTCCCTCATGAACGGCACGGCGACCATGACGGGAATCGCCGTCCTGGCGGCCGACCGGGCACGCCGGATCCTCGACACCGTCGTCGGGGCCACGGCGCTCACGGTCCACGCCATCCGCGGCAAGGCCTCCCATTTCCACGCCGCCGCCGGGGAGGCCAAACCCCACCCCGGCCAGATCGAGGTGGCCCGGCGCCTTCGAGGGCTCCTGCAAGCAGAGGACAGCGTATCGGCCATGGAGGCGGACGCGCCGGAGACCCTCCAGGACCCCTACTCGGTCCGCTGCGTTCCCCAGGTGGTCGGTGTTCTCGCCGATGCCCTTGCGTGGATTGTCCCGTGGATCGAGACAGAGGCCAACAGCGCAAACGACAACCCGATTTTCGATCCAGCCGGTGGCCCCCCCGTCATGAGCGGCAATTTCTATGGTGGACACATTGCCTTCGCCGCAGACGCCCTCAAGACGGCTGTGGCCTCGGTGGCGGACCTGTCGGACCGGCAGGTGGCCCTGCTGGTAGATCCCCATACGAACCGCGGCCTGCCGGCGGACCTGGTCCGGGCCAATGGTCGGGAGATCCTGCTCCGGCACGGCTTCAAGGCCCTTTCGCTGGCCGTATCGGCCCTGGCGGCGGAGGCCCTGAAACTGACGATGCCGGCGGGTTCCTTTTCCCGGCCGACGGAGTCGAACAACCAGGACAAGGTCAGCATGGGGACGATCGCGGCCCGCGACGCGGAACGGGTCTGCACGCTCGCCGAACGGGCGGCGGCCATCCACCTTCTGGCGGCCGTCCAGGCCTGCGAAATCCGCGGGAACACAGGGATTCGACCTCGACTGAACCGGTGGATCCGGGCCGTCCGCCGTCTCTCGCCGGCCGTCATGGAAGACCGGGAAATGGACCGGGATATCGAGACCATCGTCGCCTTCATCGCCCGCTCCGCTCCGCCGGCATGATCCGGCGCGAAAGCAAACCGAAGAGAATCCGGCAAGGAAATCGAGACCCCATGGAAAACAAAGAGCCCGTCAGCTTCGAGATCACCCGCAGGGTTCCCTTCTACGACCTGGACCCCATCCAGGTGGTCTGGCACGGCAACTACATGAACTATTTCGAGGATGCCCGCGTCGCCCTCCTGCAGGCCCACGGGATCGACCTCTACGAGATCTACCAGCGGACCGCCATCGTCTTTCCCATCATCAGGACCTCCACGAAACACATCCTCCCGCTCCGCTACCAGGACGAGTTCGTCTGCCGGGCCATCGTCCGGGAGGCCCGCTTCAAGCTCGTCTTCGACTTCGAGATCCGGTTGGCGGCGGACGGTCAGGTCTGCACCCGGGGCCGGACGGAACAGGTGGCGGTAAAGGCGCCTGAGATGGAAATCCTCTTCTCCATTCCCGACGAAATCCGCCAGGCCCTCGGTTTCTGAGGGACGCCATGGATTACTCTCGAGCCCTTGCCGCCGGTGTGGAACGGGTGACCGCCTGGTCCGACCTCCTGGACGACATCAACGTCTTCCCGGTGGCGGACGGGGACACGGGGCGTAATCTCGTTCTCAGCCTGGCGCCGCTGCGCTTTCCGGAGCGCGAGCGGGAGGCCCTCAACCGCGACCTGCTCCTCTCCGCCCGGGGAAACTCGGGCAACATCGCCGCCCGCTTTTTCAGCCGGCTTATCCACGCAGAGGACATCTCCTCGCTGGCCTCCGCAGTCGCCCGGGGAAGGGACCAGGCCCGGGAGGCCGTGCGGGAGCCCAAGCCCGGAACCATGCTGACCTTCTTCGAGGCCCTGGCTGACGGCCTGCGGGACGCCCCCGGCGAGACAGATACGGAGTGGTGCCGCCGGTTGATGGACCGGCTTCAGGACGTGGTCCGGAACACGGTGGAGCAGCAGCCGAAACTCCGGGAGGCCGGTGTCGTCGACGCGGGCGCCCTCGGCATGTACCTTTTCTTCGAAGGATTCTTTCCCGCACTGGGGAACTCCATCGCCGGCGTCCGTCCGATCACCGAGGCCTTCGGGGATCGCCTCCGGGTCCACCGGTCCGGGACCGGTCGCGACGAGGGAGGATGGTGTGTGGACCTGGTGCTCCAGGGAGCGGACGACTCGGAGGAGACCTACAACCGGCTGTCCGCTGTCGGACGGAGCGTTGTGCTGATCCGCGAACAGGACTACCTGAAGGTCCACCTCCACACGGACGACACCGCATCCCTGCGGAAAAACATCGAGACCTTCGGTCCAATCGTCCGATGGTCTGTCGACGACCTGACCCGGCAGACGGCCGATTTCGGAACCGCCGCGACGGAGGCCCCCATCCACATCATGACAGACGCAGCGGGATCGGTGACCCGGGACGGGGCCCGCAGGCTTGGCATCACGCTCCTGGACAGCTATCTCACCGTGGGAGAGAAGTGCCTCCCGGAAACCCTGTTTTTGCCGGATGAGCTGTTCGAGGCCATGCGGCGGGGCGAGAAGGTCTCCACCTCCCAGGCCTCCGTCCTCGAGCGGCAACAGACCTATGAGAGCGTTCTCAGCCGCTTCGGGCGCGTGCTCTACCTGTGCGTCGGCTCCGTTTTCACCGGCAACTATGAGACGGTTCTGGAATGGAAACGGCAACATGACAAGGACGACCGCCTGACCGTCATCGACACCGGCGCCGCCTCGGGCCGGCTGGGCCTGATGGCCATCGAGACGGCGCGGTTTGCCGGCCGGGCGCCCGACCCGGAGGCCGTCGTGGCCTTTGCCCGGGACGCCGTGGTCCGGACGGAGGAGTACATCTTCCTGGACCGCCTGAAGTGGCTCGCCGCGGGGGGTCGGCTTTCAAAGGGCAGCGCCCTTTTCGGGGACATGCTCCACATGAAGCCCGTCATCAGCCCCCTGCCCGACGGGGCGAAGAAGGTCGGGGTCGTCCGGAACCGGAAGGATCAGATTCGCTATGCCCTGGAAAAACTGGAGGCGGGGCTCGCTCCCTCTGGAATCGGTTCGGTGCTCCTGGAGCATTCTGACAACCGCCCCTGGCTGGAGAAAGAAGTCCTCCCCCTGATCCGTTCGAGGTTTCCCGCCGTAGAGATCCTTCTCGAGCCCCTGTCGCTGACTTCCGGCGCCCACATGGGACCGGAGACATGGGCGGTGGCCTTCCTCCGCCATGCAGCATCCACCCATGACCCGCGGTAAAACGCTTCCGTAACGGGAGGTTCCCATGCCAGCCTCAGCACCCGCGACAAAGCGCGCCGCCGTCGTCATTCCCGTCTACAATCACGCCTCGACCGTTGCTGCGGTCATCCGGCGGGTTCTGGACCAGGGGTATCCGGTGATCGCAGTCAACGACGGCTCCACCGACGGCACCCCGCAGGCCCTGGCGTCCATCGGGGGCATCACGGTTCTCGGCCACGGGAAAAACATGGGCAAAGGGGCCGCCATCCTCACCGGACTCGAGGAAGCCGCCCGCTTCTTCGACTGGGCCGTCACGATCGATGCCGACGGACAGCACGACCCGGAGGACATCCCCCTTCTCCTGGCGGCCATTCCCGAGGGACAGCGGCCCATCGTCGTGGGAAACCGCCATGGCATGGACGCCCGGGAGGTTCCCTGGACGAGCCGCTTCGGCCGGGAATTTTCGAACTTCTGGGTCCGGGCCTCCGGAGGGCCTCCCGTGGCGGACACCCAGAGCGGCTTCCGGGTCTATCCGCTGCCGGAGACGCTGCATCTGGGCGTGCGGGCAAGGCGCTTCCAGTTCGAGGTGGAAGTCCTGGCGCGGGCGAGGTGGCGGGATATTTCCGTCCTGGAAGCCCCCGTCCGGGTGATCTATCCACCCGGGGAACAACGGATTTCCCACTATCGGCCGTTTATGGATTTCATGAGGAATTCCTGGACGTTCACTTCTCTCATCGCTCAGCGGATCCTGATTCCCCGCTCACTCCGGTCGCGCCGATCCGACTGAATCCTCCGGGAAAGCTTGAATTCCCCCCCCGGTTGCTTATATTATCTACCTGGATGCGGTCCCATCGTAACGGTCAAACGACAAGGAAAAGGGTAACGGCTTATCACTCATGACAAATTATGCGGCAGAGCCGCCCCGGCCCGGGGAAGGAATCGACGTCGAAGACGAGGTGGACCTTCGGGAACCTCGGATGTTCCGGGTAATCCTCCACAACGACCACTATACGACCATGGACTTCGTCGTGGAAGTCCTGATGTCGGTTTTTCACAAGCCGGCAGCGGAAGCGACGCGAATCATGCTGGACGTCCATCGCAAGGGAAAGGGCATTTGCGGGGTGTATACCTATGATATCGCCTCCTCCAAGGTATCCCTCGTTCATTCCATGGCCAAGGAGCGGGAATTTCCCCTCCGCTGCAGCATGGAGGAGACCTGACCGGGACATCTTCCCGGCGGAAGGATGGGTATATGCAGATCAGTGAAGACCTGAACGCCATCATCGTGGCGGCGTATACGGAAGCGAAGACCCGGGGTCACGAATTCCTCACCCCGGAGCATGTCCTGTATGCCTGCCTCTTCTTCGAAGAGGGCCGGGACATCATCGAACAGAGCGGCGGCAATGTCGAACGCCTCAAGTTGTCCCTGGAGAAGCATCTCCGGGAAACGAATCCCGTGGTGACCGAGTCGGATCCCCTCCAGTCCCTGGGATTTCACCGGCTCATGGAACGGGCGGTACGGCATACCTTCTCCGCCCAGAAGGACGTGATCGAGCTGGGGGACGTCCTGGTCTCCATGCTCAGCGAGCCCGAGTCCTTCGCCGCCTATTTCCTGCAGAGGGAGGGGATCACCCGCCTGAGCCTGCTGAATTTCATCTCCCACGGCATCCGCGTGATCCCGACGGTGAGCCAGGAAGAACCCCTCGGCCGCCGGGGCCGGGAGCAGGAAATCCGGAAGGCCGTCCCGGGAAACGACAGGGAAACGGAAAAAGAGTCGGAGGGGACCAAGATCCTGAGTGCCTTCACGACGGAGCTGACCGCCAAGGTGCGAGCCGGGGAGATCGATCCCCTCATCGGCCGGGAGGACATCCTCACCCGGACCATGCAGGTCCTCTGCCGCCGCTTCAAAAATAACCCGGTCCACGTCGGAGAGCCCGGCGTCGGCAAAACGGCCATCACCGAGGGGCTGGCGCGCCTGATCGTCGAGGGCAAAGTGCCCCGGAAGCTCAAGGGATCGAAGATCTACTCCCTCGACATGGGCGCCATCCTGGCGGGAACCCGGTTCCGGGGCGATTTCGAAGAGCGCATGAAAAAGATCATCGCCGAGTTGGAAAAGCTCGACAAGGTCATCCTGTTCATCGACGAGATCCACACTATCGTCGGCGCCGGCGCGGTCTCCGGCGGCTCGATGGACGCCTCCAACATCCTCAAGCCGGCCCTGGTGTCGGGCAAGATCCGCTGCATCGGCTCCACGACCTATGACGAATACCGGAAGCACTTCGAGAAGGACGGGGCGCTGTCCCGCCGATTCCAGAAGATCGACATCCCCGAGCCCACGAGCCAGGAAACGCTGGAGATCCTGAAGGGCCTCCGGGAGCGCTATGAGCTCTACCATCAGGTATCCTACACGGAAGAAGCCCTCCAGGCGGCATCCGAGCTGGCGGCCCGTTACATCAACGACCGTCATCTCCCGGACAAGGCCATCGACGTCCTGGACGAGGCCGGGGCCTGTGCGGCCATGACCCGGGAGGGGGAAGACGACACCTCCTGCACCATCGACCGCCCGGCCGTTGAAGGCGTCGTGGCCCGAATGGCCCGGATTCCCGAGAAGAACGTCTCCTCCTCCGATGCGGAGAAGCTGCGCGCACTGATTCCGGACCTGAAAAAGCAGATCTTCGGCCAAGACAAAGCCGTCACCGCCGTGGCGGAGGCGATCAAGCGCGCCCGGGCGGGGTTCCGGGAGCCCCAGAAACCCGTCGCCTCCTTCCTGTTCGTGGGACCGACGGGAGTGGGCAAGACGGAGCTGGCCCGTCAGCTGGCGGCCACCCTGGGCATTCCGCTCCACCGGTACGACATGAGCGAGTATCAGGAGAAGCATACGGTGGCCCGCCTCATCGGAGCGCCCCCGGGCTACGTGGGATACGAGGAGGGAGGACTCCTGACGGAGGCGGTCCGCAAGGAACCTCATGCCGTTCTCCTGCTGGATGAAATCGAGAAGGCCCATGCGGACGTCTTCAACACCCTGCTTCAGGTCATGGACTATGCAACGCTCACGGACAACGCGGGCCGGAAGGCGGACTTCCGGAACGTGATCCTGATCATGACGTCCAACGCCGGGGCCCGCCAGATGGGGCGGTCCGTCATCGGCTTCGAGAGCCGGCCTGTAAACAAAGATGCCGTATCGGCCGCCGTGGAGCGGGCCTTCTCTCCCGAGTTCCGGAACCGCCTGGATGCGGTCGTGCATTTCGAGAACCTTCCGGCCGACATCGTCCTTTCGATCGTCAAAAAAACCGTGGGCGAATTCGCCGTCCAGCTCCGGGAAAAGGGCGTCTCCCTGGAGGTGACGGAACGCTGCTACGAGGAGCTTGCCCGCCGCGGATATTCACCCGAGTTCGGCGCCCGGGAGATCGGCCGGCTCGTCCAGGACAAGATCAAGCATTTCTTCGTCGACGAGGTGCTCTTCGGTCGCCTGCAGAAGGGTGGCTCGGCCCTGGCGGATATCGAGGGGAACGACGTGGTGATCCGGGTCCTGGAGGAGGTGCCGGGGTAACCCATGCCGGTCTTCCAGCTTCCCCGGGAGCCCGTCTTTCCACCGGTTCAGCTGGCCGACCCCTCGGGGCTTCTGGCCGTCGGCGGAGACCTCTCGATGCCGCGCCTCGTCGAGGCTTACCGGCTCGGGATTTTTCCCTGGTACGGTCCCGGAGAACCCATTCTCTGGTGGTCTCCGCACCCGCGGTTCGTTCTCTTTCCGGACGAGCTGAAGGTGTCGCGGAGCATGAGGCAGCTCCTCAAGAAAAACCTCTTCCGGGTTACGTTCGATACCGCTTTCACCTCCGTCGTTGACGCCTGCCGGAAGCCCCGCCCCGGAAACCCGGAGACCTGGATCACCCCGGAGATGCGGGAGGCCTACCGGGAGCTTCACCAATCCGGTCTTGCCCACTCGGTGGAGGTCTGGTATGGGGACACACTTGCGGGAGGCCTGTACGGCGTTTCCCTGGGGACGTGCTTCTTCGGGGAGTCCATGTTTTCCGGGATGAGCAACACCTCCAAGGTCGCCCTGATCGCCCTGGTCCGGCAACTTCGGAAACTCGGGTTTCTCCTTGTAGACTGCCAGGTTCACACGACCCACCTGGGAAGCCTCGGCGCCCGTTTTGTCTCCCGCAGCCGGTTCATCGAGCTTCTTCAGCAGGGACAGGAGCGGCAGACCATCCGGGGGAACTGGGGCGTCCTCATGAACGAGCCGGAGCCGGGAAATCCGATCCAGGGCGGGCATCCGGCCTCCAGGTGACCGATCGTCAGGAATCGCAGCCGTGCAGAGATCCGGCCAGACTCCGGGGGGTGTTATCCGGTCCATGAACCGCACTTTCTTTTTTGTAGTCCTGTGTCTGTTCCTGGTTGCCCAGGCCTTCGGCGGTCCGGGCCACGCCGCCGCCCAGGCAGGGAAACCGCCGGGCGGCGCTCCCGTTTCCGCCGCCGACAGCCCTGCCGGCACGGCGGCACCGGTCGTGAAGCCGGGGGCGGTGAAGTCGCCCGCACAGGCTGCCCTGCCCGTACAGCAAAAAGCGGCGGCGAAGAGACCCGCGGTGGAAAAGCGCAGTCCCACCGGAGGCGGGAAGACGGCCTCTCTCCGCCTGAAAAGCGTCGAGTGCGGGGCTGACCGGAAGGGGCGGGAACGGGTGTCCTTCACATTCGATCGTTTATACCGGCCGGTCCTCAAGACCCTGCCGGGCGAGAAGCCCCGGATCTACTTCGACGTCCCCAACGCCTCCGTTGATCCGGGGGTGCAGGCCCAGCAGGACGGCAAAGGCCCCCTCGTCCGCCAGGTCCGCATCAGCCACGACTCCGCCTCCGGATCCCTGCGGGCGGCCATCGAGCTGGTTGCCGAGAAGGATTACGTGGTCCGGCCCATCCTGTACCGGAAGGAGAACCGGTTCCTTCTGGAAATCGAGCCGAAAAAACCCCGCTCGCGCCATCGCCCATGAAGAAATCCCCTCCCGTTCTGCGCTGGTCCCTCGCCCTGGTCGTAGTCATCGTCGTGGCGGCCCTTTTCCTGATCGGAAAGAGCCGCATGGGAATAGACACGGACATCCTCAACGCCCTCCCCGCCGGTGACCCTGTCCTGGCGGACGCCGAGGCCGTCCTGAAAAGCCATCCCATGCAGGACCGCATCGTTGTGGATCTCCGCTGCGATCCGGTGGATCCCCGGGCCCTTCAGGAAGCCGCGGCTGTTGTCGTCAGAAAAATGAGGGACAGCGGACTCTTCCGCCGGGTCGGACTAGATGCGGAAGTGGGGGCCTTCCCGGAGCTCGTGGATGGGGTCGTGGAAAACCTGCCCTTCCTGTTCACGGAACGGGATCTCCAGCGGAACGTCGCCCCACTCCTGGAGGGGCCGGCAATCAGGACGGCGATCCATACGCAGGCATTGATGATCCAGGGTTTGGAAGGCATCGGCCAGGCCCGCTGGCTGGCATCGGACCCGCTGGGGCTCCGCCTTCTCATCCTGGGCCGGATGGCGCACATGGCCCCGGCGAAGGGCGCCCGGCCGGCGGGAGACATTCTACTCTCCGCCGACGGCTCCCGGGGCCTCATCGTCGCCGAACCGGGAACATCGGCCACAGCCACCGACTTCGCCAGGCAGGCGGACCGCCTTTTCACAAACATCCGGGCGGAATTGAAACTGGACCGGACCAGACCGCCCCGACTCACCCTGACGCCCGTCGGGGCCTACCGGGCCGCCCTGGACAATGAAAACGCCGCCAAGGCGGATACCCGCCGGGCCATGGTCTTTTCCACCGTGGCCGTGGCCATTCTTCTCCTGATCGGTTTCCCGCGCCCCTTCCTGGGACTTCTTGCCCTGCTTCCCGCCCTGATGGGAACAGCGCTGGCCTACTTTGTCCTGTCCCTCTTCCGGTCCTCGATCTCCGTTCTTGCCATTGGCTTCGGCGGTGCCATCATCTCCTTCACCGTCGACTATGGGATCACATACCTCCTGTTCCTCGACCGGACCCGCGAGACCCGGGGTCTCGACACGACCAGGGAGGTCTGGTCCCTGGGCCTCCTGGCCATGCTGACCACGGCGGTGAGCTTCGCCTTCCTGTTCCTGAGCGGGTTCCCGGCACTGGCCCAGCTCGGCGCCCTGGCCGCTTTGGGAGTGTTTTTCACCTTCGCTTTCGTCCACCTCGTCTACCCGTTCCTCTTCCCTGTCGTTCCCCCGGCCGGCCGGGAGGGAGCCTTCTGGCTCCGGCGTTTCTCCGAGAGGCTGGCCTCCGGCGATCCCGCCTGGAAGCCCTGGGTGGCACTGGTCCTGTGCCTGGCCCTCCTGCCATTCGCCCGGCCGGATTTCCAGGTGGACCTGAAGTCCCTCAACACCGTCCGTGCCGAGACGCTGGCCGCGGAGGAAGAGGTGAAGCAGGCCTGGGGCGACATCCTGAACCGGGTCTACCTGCTGTCCGAGGGAAGCACCTACCGGGAAATGCGGGAGAAGGGGGACCGACTCACGGCCCTGCTGGACGAGGATCTCGCGAAAGGAGTCCTGTCGGCGGCCTTCGTGGCGTCCATGGCCTTCCCCGGTCCCGAACGGGCCGGGACGAACCGGCAGGCCTGGCGGGACTTCTGGACGACGGAGCGAAAGGAGGCATGCAGGCGCAGCCTTAACGAGGCGGCGCAGGCGGAGGGGTTTTCCCTCCGGGCCTTCGACCCCTTCCTGCGGCGTCTTGAGGCGCCGGCGAGCACTCCCGTGGAGATTCCGGCCTCCCTGTACAACCTGGTGGGAATCGCACCGGCCACCGGAGTGAGCCCCTGGCGCCAGTTCGTCACGGTCCTCCCCGGCCCCGCCTACCAGGGAACCGACTTCTTCAATCGCCTGCATTCCCCCGGGCTGGCCCGGCTGTTCGATCCGACCGTCTTCACCGAACGTCTCGGGGGCGTCATCCTGGAGGGATTCATCCGTGTAGCGGCGATCGTCGGGCTCATGACCATCCTGGTGGCCCTGCTGTACCTCCTGGACGTCCGGCTGACCCTCATTGCCCTGGCCCCGACAGCCTTCTCGCTCATCTGCACCCTGGGGACGCTGCACCTGATCGGCAGGCCACCGGGCATCCCGACGATCATGGTGTCCGCCGTCGTCATCGGGATGGGGACCGACTACGCCCTGTACCTCGTGCGATCCCAGCAACGCTACCTCGACGAAAAGCATCCCTCGATGGCGCTCATCCGCTTGTCGATCCTGCTCTCCTTCGCCACCACCTTCCTGGGGTTCGGCGTCCTGGCCCTGGCGAGCCACGCCATGCTGAACAGCGCAGGGATCGCCCTCGCCCTGGGGATCGGCTACTCCTTTCTCGGGACAACGCTCATCGTGCCGCCGCTCCTCCGGCGGCTCTACCGGCCCGCGGTCCTGCCGGAAGAAGCCGTGGAGCCCGGATCGAAAAAACATGCCCGGCGCGTCCTCGCCCGCTACCGCCGGATCGAGGGTTACGTGCGGGCCTTCGTATTCTTCAAACTGCGCCTGGACCCCATGTTCCCCCGCCTGGCCTCCCTCGTTCCGAATCCCCGGGGAATCCTGGACATCGGCTGCGGATACGGCATCCCTTCTTCCTGGCTCCTGGAGATCAACCCGGGCGCCCGGGTCTTCGGCATCGATCCAGATCCCAACAGGGTTCGGGTAGCCTCCCGGGCCGTCGGCAGCAGGGGCAAAATGACGGTCGGGAAGGCCCCGGACCTGCCGTTCCTCCCCGGTCCGGTCGACGCGGCGCTTCTCCTCGATGTGATCCACATGCTCGATGACGATCAGCTTCACCTGACCATTGCCCGAATTGCAGCGGCACTGGAACCGGGAGGCATCCTCGTCCTCCGGGCCATCGTCCCGGCGTTTGCGAAGCCCTCACCGGAGCGGCGGTTCGAGGAGAGACGAATAAAATGGCAGGGTGGCCGGGTGCGGTTCCGCCCCGTGGAAGAGGTCAACCGGGCCATTGAGGAAGCAGGGCTCCGCATCACCACGCCGGAGCCCATGTCATCGGACCGCGAGGTCTGGTGGTTCATAGCCCGGAAACCCCTGGAAAACGAACGATGAAACTGGCCTTCTACCGGTTCCTCACGACCCTCACCCGGCACCTCGGTCCCTGGACCTTCCGGTTTTTCGCCTGGTTCATCGCCGCCGGCTACTTCCTGTTTTTCCCCGGGCGGGTCGCCCGGAGCATCCGCTTTTACCGGCTTCTCTTCCCTGAACGAGGCCGTCTTCCAGCCCTCCGTCTTACCTGGCGGCAGTACCAGAACTTCACGTCTGTCTTCCTGGACCGCTTCCTGCTCCAGGAACGGGGGAAAATCCCTTACGACAGCGAAGGATTTCATTACCTGGAAGAGGCCGTCGCCTCCGGACGGGGAGGCGTTCTGCTCATGTCCCACCTGGGGAACTGGGAGGTCTCGGCCCATCTCCTGAAAGGAAAGGGCATGAAGCTTCTCCTGTATGTGGGGGAAAAGCACCGGGAGCAGATCGAGCGAATGCAGAAACAAAGCCTGTCGGAGCGGGGCGTGCGGCTCGTGACGGCCTCCCCCGATGCCGCCTCGCCCTTCGACCTCGTCGAAGCGATCCGGTTTCTCCGGGAGGGCGGCCTGGTCTCCATGACAGGAGACCGTCTCTGGCACGAAAGCCAGCGGTCCATCCCTGCCTCCTTCGCCGGCCACGACACCCTTCTCCCCGAGACGCCCCACCTCTTCTCCCTTCTGTCGGGGGCACCGATCCTGCCTTTCTTTGTCTACCGCGAGGCCAGAGGCCGCTATTGCATCCGGGTCAGTCCGCCGTGGACCGTGAAAGCCGCTTCGAGGAAGGACAGGGACGAAGCCGTCCGCCGCTCCGTCCAGGCCTACGCCCGGATCCTGGAGGAGGAGACCCGCCGTCACCCGGACCAGTGGTACCACTTCGAGGATTTCCTGGGGGAGGAGCAACGCGGGGATGTTGAGGATGCAGGCGGAGAAGAAGGATGAGGACGCAGGCGAGCCGGGACCGATCCTGAAGGACGGTTTCATTCAGGCGCAGAGAGGCAGGGCCGGCAGGCTCTGCCTTTTCTTTTTCCATCTGCCGGACGGCAACAGGAGGGAAAATATTTCTCTACAAACGCTTGACCTGTCTATTGCTTCACAGTTTACACTCCCGATCACGATTCATGCAGAAGACAGGACCATGTCCCGAAAGGGGAATAACCATCCATGACAGGAAAGACCATGACCATCGGGCTCCTGGCCAGGCGGTTCGGGCTGTCCCGGAGCACACTCCTGTACTACGACTCCATCGGCCTGCTTGCGCCCTCCGGCAGGAGCCGGGCCAACTATCGGCGATACACGGAGGATGACGCCCGGAGGCTGGAGATGATCTGCATGTACCGCCAACTGGGGCTGTCCCTCTCCGCGATCGCCCGGATCCTGTTGTCTCCCCCGGACAGCCTGCGCGAAGTCCTCGAGAAAAGGCTTCTGGAGCTGGGCAGGGAGATCAGCCAGCTCAGGGAGCAGCAGCACGTCATCATCCGCATGCTTAACGACGATACGCTCCGGGATCGCTATCCCGTTCTGGACGGGCAAAGCTGGGCCTCCCTGCTCAGGGCCGCGGGCCTCGACGACGAGGGGCTGGTGAGATGGCACAAGGGTTTCGAGAAGCTGTCCCCCCTGTCCCACCAGGAATTTCTCGAGGGACTGGGAATCACGGGCGACGAGATCGACAGGATCCGGGAATGGTCGAGGGAATGACGCCCCGCGGATCTCCCGAACCGGATCGCGAAAAACATATCAAACACGAAACCAGGAGGTTGTCTTCATGGGAAAAAACAGGCTCATGATGGGATTGTGGAGGTTCGTCATCGATGTACCCCCCTTTCTATGGAAAAAGAAGCTCCCCGAAGCGGTAAGAAAATATGAAGCCCATCGCGGTTTCATGACCCGGGAGCACAACGCGGTTCACCATTTCGTCGTCCGGGAACTCCCCCGCCTCGGAAGGCCCATGCCTCCCGGGCACATTGCGGACTCCCTGTCTCTGCCCCTCGGGACGGTGAACGCGATCCTGGACGACCTGGAAAAGCACATGACCTTCCTTTTCCGCAACCAGGCGGGCGAGGTCGTCTGGGCCTACCCGGTCACCGTCGAGAAGACGCCGCACCGCGTGACCTTCGACACCGGAGAAACGATTTACGCCGCCTGAGCGATGGACGCATTCGCGACGCCCTTCGTGCAAGGGCAATTACGCAGGACGGCTCTGTCGGTCACGATTCAAACGGAATGCGCCCACTGCCGCCGGCCCATGGAGATCTCAATCGACAGCGATCTCCGCTGGCGGGTGAATGAGGAGGGCTGCGCTCCGATCGCGTTCTCGCCGGTCGTGGATCTGATCAACCTGGAGGAGGAAAGCATCATCGACTCATTCTGACGGGAAAGCGTCTTCTTCTGGTCAGAAGAACATGCAAGAGAATACCGCAGCAGGGTTCACAGGATCCGCGGCGCCTACTTCACGGCGGAGCAGACGGCGGCGGCGACGAGGCTTATCCAGAGCGTGATTTTCGGCTTCTCGCGGGACTCCCTGTTTCCGGATGCGAAAGCGTGAAGCTGACCGGCCCTCCACGGAGGAACTGGCGTTTCAGATGAGGGCGCCCACGGCCGGGGTCATGGGAAAGGCCGTGAGCGCCCCCGGAACGGAGAGGACGGACCGCCATCGGGTGACGGGGCGAAGAGGGACGAACACCAACAGAGTCGGGGACAAGACCCGATCCTTACCTGCTCTTCAGCTCCAGCATGTCGAGGTCCTTCCGCTCGCTTCCCTCCGGTGCAGGGAAATTGCCCACGTTCCTGCTGAGGCCGTAACGCGCGACTTCCTCGTAGAGATAGATCCCCGGGACGTCGTCGTGAATCCTGAGAAGGCACTCGCGGTAAAGGGCCTGCCTCTTTTGCGGATCCATCTCGAAGCGCGCCGCCTGCAGCAGCCTGTCCAGTTCCGGATTGGAATAGTGGGAAACACGGGTGCCGGTTGAAAGGATCGGAATCAGCACACCGTCGGCGTCATAAAGCGGGTTGCCCCACCCAAGCAGATACATGGGTTCCAGCTTGCGGCTCACCAGAGCCTGCTGATAGGCGGCCCAATCATGCAGCTTGACGCTCACGCTGATGCCGACCCTGTCCAGCATCCCGACAACTGCTTCGGCAACCTGCCGGTCGTGGATGTAGCGTCCGGAGGGCGTGGCCAGCGCGATTTCAAATCCGTTCGGATAACCCGCCTCCGCCAGGAGTTTCCGGGCCTTTGCCGGATCATAGGGAATCGGCGGGATCGAGGGATCATACCCGTCGACGGAAGGAACCAGGGGTGTGGCCAGGGGTACGCCGCTTCCATGGAGTGTTCTTTTTATGAGCGACTCCCTGTCGATGGCATGGCTGATGGCCTGGCGGACCCGTTTGTCCGAAATCGGGCTGCCGTCCGGCTTCAACAGGTTGAAACCGATAAACACCACCCTGCCGCTCGGACCGGAGATCACATTCACTTCGGAGTTCTTCTGCAGATCGGGAACGGCGCGGGGCGGGATGCCGACCGCGACCTGCACCCGTCCCTTTTTCAGATCCTCCACGCGCTTGCCCGGATCGGGAACGGTTTTGAACACGAGCGTCTTGACCGTTGCCGGTTTCGGTCCCCAGTAGCGGTCGTTCGCCTCCATCTCGACGAATTGTCCGACAACGTGCTTCACGAATCTGTAGCGACCCGTCCCGACGGGATGCCGTGCAAAATGCTCCTCCCCTTTTTCGCGAATGTATTTTTCAGGGACGATATACGCAACACAAGCCATCCGTTTCGGCAGGATCGGATCGGGATTCGCCGTAACGATGCGAACCGTATAGGGATCCACGGCGATCACATCCTTCAGGCCCGTAAAGAACATTTTAAAGGGGTTGCTCTCCTTCTTCGTCCGGCTGAAGCTGAAGGCGACGTCGGCAGCGGTCAGCGGATCTCCGTTGTGGAAGAAGACGCCCTTGCGGATCTTGAATTCCCAGGTCGTCGGATCGACGTTCCGATAACTCTCCGCCAGATTGGGCACAATCCCGTCCTTCCCCGTTCTCCGCAGAAGGCCGTCGAATACGGCGGAGCAATAGTTCAGATCGACGGACGTCCCCGCCTTCTGGGGATCGAGGCTCAACACGTCCACACCCTGGGCGACGACAATCTTTCCAGCTGCCGCGGCGCCGGCGCCGGTCGGTATGACGATCAGCAAACAGGACACGAAAAGGACAACCATTCTAAGCAGTTTCATGCCATACCTCCTTGAATGAAATGATGTTTCAGGCCGATCAAACGAACGGCAATGCAAAGGCGATTAAAAATACGGCGCTGATGACGTAGAGAAGGGGCGGGACATCGCGATACCGGCCCCGCACGATCTTGAGGAGCGTATAGCTGATGAACCCGAATCCGATTCCGTAGCTGATGTTGTATGTCAGCGGGATTCCAACCATGATGAGAAAGGCCGGGAACGCCTCTTCAAAGCTGCTCCACTGGATCTCCCGGACAATCCCCATCATGAGGAACCCGACGACGATCAGGGCGCCCGCGGTGATCGGATAAAGGTGATAGTCGCCCGCCGGAACGGTGGCGCCGGTGCCGACCAGCAGTCCGTACTGCTGGGCGCTGGGAATCGCAAAGCCGCCGCCGACCATCTGGATGATCGGCGAAAAGAAGGCCGCGAACGCGAACAGGATGCCGACCACGACCGCCGTCAGGCCGGTCCGCCCCCCCTCGGCGACGCCGGCCGCCGACTCGACATACGTCGTGATGGAACTGGCCCCGAAAAGCCCTCCCGTGACCGCCGCCGCGGAATCCACGGTCAGGATGCCCCGGATCCCGGGAATCCGGCCTTCCCTGTCCACGAATCCCGCCTGCTCTCCCACCGCAACGACGGTTCCCATGGTGTCGAAAAAGTCCGTCAGCAAAACGGCGAATACCATGACCAGGAGGGCGGGGGTGAACACCTGGAGAACGGCATACGTGCCGCCGACCTTCTGAAAGGGCCCGAAGAACGTCTGGAAATCGAGCGGCCCCACGATTCCGGATGGGGGTTTCGCCACGCCCAGGAACAGCGCAGCCAGCGTCGCCGCCAGGATTCCGAAAAGGATATGGCTCCGGATCCCGATCGTCCTGAAAATCAGGACGGCGAAGAGGCCGATGAAGGAAACCCATACGTACTTCTGGGAAAGGTCGCCCAGGGCAACGAGCGTGAACGGCGCCGGGCGGATGATCCCGCCGCCGTTCAGCCCGATGATGGTGATGAAGAGGCCGATGCCCACGCCGATGGCCCGCTTGAGATCCAGTGGGATGGCGTTCATCACCGCTTCCCGGAGCCCCGAAAGGACCAGGATCAGGATCAGGACACCCTCCAGAAAAATCACCGACATTCCGACCTGCCACGGTACATTGGCCTGCTGGAAGCCGATGACGCTGAAGGCGATGACGGCGTTCAGACCCATCCCCGAGGCAAGCGCCAGCGGGCGGTTCGTCACCAGGCCCATGCAGATGCACATCAAGGCCGCGCCGAGGGCCGTGGCGGTCGCAGCGCCGGCGAAGGGAACCCCGGCGGCGGAGAGAATGCCGGGATTCACAAAGATGATGTAGGCCATCGTCAGAAACGTCGTGACCCCTGCGGAAAGCTCGGTCCGCAGGTTCGTGCCGCGTTCCTCGAATCGGAAAAATTCATTCATGGACTGGGGGCTCCGGATCGGAGGTATGAAGTGTGATGCGGACTATACATTCTTGCAGCCATATATGGAAGAAGAACTGCGGGTTGCCGAAGACACCGTTCCGGACTGTAGAAAAACGCGACCCGCGGCCGCATTGTTCGGAATCCGGATCATGAGACAGACGGATGCCGTATCAAAGGGCGTAAACGATTCAGCGAGCAGGCCTGTTCAACAACCTGCCAGCGCCCACTCCGCCGCCCCACGTGCATGGATGGCGGTGGTGTCGAAGATGCGGACATCCGAGTCTCGCTGGCTGACCAGCATCTGGATCTCGGTGCAGCCGAGAATGACTCCCTGGGCGCCCCGATCGGCAAGATCGCCGATGATGCGCCGGAATTCCGAACGCGAGTTTTCCAGGACTTCTCCGAGGCACAG
>PHBD01000077.1 GCA_002841865.1 Deltaproteobacteria bacterium HGW-Deltaproteobacteria-19 | reverse complement strand
AACCTGGCTCCACTCGAACTGCAGCTGGTTGTTGACCGCCGGGTCATCCGAACCCTTGCCAGTGATGGCGAAGATCTGGAAGTTTTTGGCGGTCAGATCGGGGCCCGCGTCGGCCTGCACACCCAGCACCGGGCACGATTGTGCATCTGCACCAAAATCAGTGAACGGCAGGTTAGTCACGCCCTGGACATTGATGTTGTCAACCAGCCAACCGTTGGCACCGACGGTGACATCCGAGCCCACCCGGAAGCGCACCTTGACCGACTTGCCGGCCAGCCCCTTGCCACTGAGATCCAGCGAGGCCGGCTCCAGTGTCGGGAAGTTTTCGGTGGTACCGCCATAGCCGGGCCGGCCGGTCAGCACATTGCTGAGATCGCCATTGAGGTCGGCATTGTAGGCCGGAGTCAGGTGATCACCGGCATCCAGCCACGCACCACCATCAACCTGATATTCGACCACGCCGCCATCCCAGTAGATGTCGTCGCTGAACTCGAAGTCGAAGGTCTGATCCCAGCCGATCACCAGGCTGTCGTCGTTGTCCACGATCAGTGCCGGCGATTCCATCACGATATCGGACGGCACACCATTGTCCAGACCCCAGTGGATGAAGTCGGCAGCATCGCCGAGCAAGCCCGGCACCAGAATCCACGGCTGGCCGCCACCCGACAGCGTGCGCAGGTTCCAGTCGCTCAAGCCCTTGTTGCCATCATCGAAGGTGAACGCCGGCACGAGGTCGAAGTTGGTGTCGATAGTGATGCTGTCTGCGACTGCCCCGGTGACCTCAGCCGAGGTGAAGCTGGCGTCGAGGGTCAGCGCTTCGCGCTGGGTGGCGCTTTCCAGCTTGACCAGTACCGTCGCCTCCCCTTCTTCGCCGACCGCGAGCTTGCCGAAGGAAACCACGTTGCCATCCGGGAAGCTGACATCACTGCTGCTGCTCAGCGTGGCCTCGGCACTGTTCAGGTCTTCAAAGCCGTTGTTGCGAACGCGCACGCTAACCAACGCGGTTTCACCGGCATCGAGAACGCCATCACCATCGCAGAACAACCCCTCTGCCTCGGGATCGATGCTCATCCCGGCGCTGACCAATGCCGTCCCGGTGCTGAAACTTTCCGTGACACCGGCATGATTCGTCGAGAAGCGATCCGGGGCCACCGCACCGGCGCCCATGCCGCGCTTGGCAAAGGCCGCAACGAACGACTGGAAGTCCTGCTCGTCGTAGCCACGCACCGCCGCCAGAAGTGCATCGCGGGCATCCAGGAACGTCGGGCTGGGCGGGGTCAGCTTGTAGCCGCCCACCAGATAGGTCTGCATCAGGTACTGCGCATCGTCGAACGTGTAGCGCGGATCGTTGAGCAGGTTGACATAGGCCTCCCACAACGCAGTAGCCCACACCTCGCCGGAGTTGTGTACTTCGGAGTTGTTGGCGCCATTGGCACCGAACAACACCGGCACGCCGGCCGGCAGCGGCACACCATTTTCGATGTGCTGGAAGGTCAGCGCATTCTTGCTCATGTCGGTGGTGTAGGGCACGCGGCGGATGCCGAAGAAGAACGTGGTCTGCGGTGCTGGATCAAGGCGACCCATGTCGGCATAACCACCTTGTGCATAGACGCCACTGAAGTTGGCGTTGTTGGCCACCGCCAGATCGGCTTCCTCGACCGTCATCAGCATCGAATGGAAATCAGCCCAGCCCTCGCCCATCGAGCGACCCTGGTTGTTGTTCAAACCCAGAGCATCGTTGACCAGGCGGTTGCTGATGTAATGGCCC
>PHBD01000047.1 GCA_002841865.1 Deltaproteobacteria bacterium HGW-Deltaproteobacteria-19 | reverse complement strand
CGGGTCTCGTTGATCTCTTCCACCATGGCCGCGATCGTTGTGGACTTTCCGCTGCCGGTGGGACCGCAGACCAGGATCAGCCCCGCCTCGTTGTGGCAGTACTGCTGGATGGTGGGATGGATGTTCAGGTTGTTCAGCCGCGGCACCGTTCCCGGCAGCAGGCGGATGGCGAGGCTGAAGCCCCGGATGGTCACGAAGGCGTTCATCCGCAGGCGCGCATTGCTGACGGTCCGGGCAAAGTCGACCGACAGGCGTGTTCTGAGCCGGTTGAGGAGTTCTCCCTTGACCAGCCATGCAATGAGGTTGTCCATGTCCTCGTTCGTCCAGCGAAGACGGTGGTCGAACTGGATGCGCCCGTTTTTCCGGAAGACCAGGGGGGAACCGCCGGAGATGTGGATATCCGAATACCCCTCCCGCATGGCCATGGCGATCAGTTCCTTGAACTGCTTTTCCAGCACGGTGGAACTTCTTTTATTCATTGCTTCAAGCTCCTATGTAGGCCCGCTTGACGTCTTCGTTGTGGAGAAGGCTGTCCGCCGTTCCTTCCAGCGTGATCCGGCCGTTTTCCATGACATAACCCCGGTGGGCCACCCGAAGGGCCATATGGGCGTTCTGTTCCACCAGGAAGATGGGTGTTCCGTTCTCTTGGTTGATCTTCCGGATGATATCAAAAATCAGTTTTACGTACATCGGCGCCAGCCCCAATGAAGGTTCATCCATCAGGAGCAGGCGCGGCCTGGCCATGAGCGCCCGCGAGATGGCCAGCATCTGCTGCTCCCCGCCGCTCAGGGTCCCTCCGGGCTGGTGGCGCCGCTGGGCGAGAATCGGGAACAGGTCGAAAACATATTCCAGGTCCTTCCGGATGCCGTCCTTGTCCCGGCGCAGGAAGGCGCCCATGTCCAGGTTTTCCGTTACCGTCAGATTTGGAAAGATCCTCCGTCCCTCGGGGACCTGGGAGAGCCCCAGGGCGACAATGGCGTCGGGGCTCAGTTGTGTGAGGGGCCGGTTCATGAAGAGAATTTCCCCGGAACGCGGGGGAACGATTCCCGAGATGGACATCAGGGTCGTCGTCTTCCCCGCCCCGTTGGCCCCGATGAGGGTAATGATCTCTCCTTCCCGGAGGATCATGTTCACATCCTTCAGGGCCTGGATGTTGCCATAATACGTCTGGACGTTTCTCAATTCCAGCATGAATCACATCCAGTCGGTCCGAATGACAGGGGAGTGTTATAAAACCAGTCGTCAATCCAGTCAAGCATCGAATTCTTCTCCAAGATACGCCTTGATCACGACCGGATTCTCCCAGATCTCCGCCGCGGTTCCCTCGGCGATTTTCTTTCCGTAGTCCAGAACGAAGATCCGGTCGGAGATGCTCATGACCATCCGCATGTCGTGCTCGATCATGAGGATGGAAATTTGCTCCTCGGTCTTGATCCTCAGGATCAGTTCCTCCAGGGCTTCCGTCTCCCGGGGATTCATCCCCGCCGCCGGCTCGTCCAGGAGCAGGAGGAAGGGTTCCGTTGCCAGGGCGCGGGCGATCTCCAGGCGTCGCTGGTCCCCATAGGGGAGATTGCGGGCCAGGGCATTCGCCAAGTCGGCCAGGCCGATCCGCTCGAGGATGGCGTAGCTCCGGGTGACAACAGCCTTTTCCTCCTTCCGGGTGATCCGGTCCCGGAAAATGGCCCCCAGGACGCCCGCCTTCGTCCGGCAGTGGCGTCCCACCATGACGTTTTCCAGGACGGTCATGTCGGGGAACAGGCGGATGTTCTGGAAGGTCCGGGCGAGACCCCGAGCCGTCACCCGGTGGACAGGCAGTCCGTTGATGCGCTTCCGCTTCCCCGCCGGCGGGGAGATGAAGACGTCTCCTTCGCTGGGCGGGTAGATGCCGGTGATGCAGTTGAAAAAGGTTGTCTTGCCGGCGCCGTTGGGGCCGATGAGGGCGCAGATTTCTCCCTGCCGGACATCCAGGTCCACCCGGTCGAGGGCCTTGATGCCCCCGAAGTTCATGGTCAGGTTTTTTGTCTCCAGGATCGTTTCCATGGCCCTCTCACACCGACGCGTCGGGTGCGCCGTTCTGCTTCCTTTCAAAATGGTACTCGTAGGTCCGGCGGATGTTCGTGATGATCCCCTGGGGACGGAAGATCATCATCACGACCATGATCGTTCCGAACAGGAGCATCCGGTAGTCGCTGAAAGCCCGCAGGTATTCCGGAAGCAGGATCAGGAGGAAGGACGCCAGGATCACCCCCAGTGTCGAGCCCATGCCGCCCAGGACCACGATGGAGAGGATCATGGCCGACTCCAGGAACGTGAAGCTCGCCGGGTTTACGAAGGTCGTCTTGGCGGCGAAGACAACGCCCATCATGCCCGCCCAGGTGGAGCCAAGGGCGAAGGCCGTCATCTTCGCCACGGTCTTGTTCACTCCCATTGCCTCGCAGGCCACTTCGTCCTCCCGGAGGGCGAGCCAGGCCCGGCCGATCCGGGAGTTCTGGAGACGGTTCGTGACAAAAATGGTGAACAGGACAAACCCGACCATAAGGAAATACAGGTAGATCGTAGATTCTTCCAGGTCCATCGCCAGATTGAAAAACCCCGGGCGGGGGATCTCCGAGATGCCGCTGGGGCCGGAGGAGAACTCGCTCCAGTTCTCCAGGACGATCCGGGTTATCTCGCCGAATCCGAGGGTCACGATGGCCAGATAGTCGCCGCGGAGGCGCAGGACCGGGAATCCCAGGAGCAGGCCGAACACCATCGCCATCAGGGCACCCAGGGGGAGGGCCGTCCAGAATCCGATCCCGAAATGCTGATAAAGCAGTGCGTAGGTATAGGCGCCCACGGCGTAAAACGCCACGTAACCCAGGTGGAGGAGCCCCGCCTGGCCGACGACGATGTTGAGGCCCAGCCCCAGGACGACGTACATCAGGGCCGTCGTCATGATGTTCACCTGGTAGGTGGAGGAGAGGAAGGGGAACGCAAGGGCGATGAGGGCCGTGAGGAGGATTGCACTCCGGGAGAATCTCGAGTCCGCGGTGATCCGCTGCAGGATGCTCGTTTTCTCCTCCGCTCTCTCCCCGGAGGCTCTCCCGCCCGCCGCGGCCTTCCCGATGAAGTAGCGCCAGACGAAGGACAGGGCGAAACTCCCGATTCCCACATAGAGCAGGTTTTGCCAGCGCCAGATGATGGTCTTCTCGATGGTGTTCACCTGGATGACCAGGATGGGGAAGGTGAGGAACATGAACCAGAGGGCGATGACGAGGGATTCGCGGAGTTCGGCGAGCCGTTTCATGAATCCCTCCTATACCTTCTGCGTTGTGGATCGTCCCAGGAGACCCGAGGGCCGGAAAATGAGGATCAGGACCAGGAGCGCAAAAGCGAAGACGTCTTCGTAATCGCTGGAGACGTAGCCCGTGGCGAAGCTCTCGGTCCACCCGAGGATGAGGGAACCGAGGACCGCGCCGGGGATGCTCCCGATCCCGCCGAGAACGGCGGCGGTGAAGGCCTTGATGCCGGCGATGAAGCCGATGTAGAAGTTGATCCGGCCGATGTGGGAGGCGATGAGGACGCCGCCGACGGCGGCCAGGGCGGAGCCGATGATGAAGGTCGTCGAGATGACGCGGTTCACGTTGACCCCCACGAGCATCGCCATGTTCCTGTCCTGCGCGGTGGCCCGCATGGCCTTGCCGATCTTCGTGAACTTGATGAGGATCGTCAGCAGGATCATGACGACCGCCGTGGTGGTGACGATGATGAACTCCGTCGAGCCCATGATGTGCGCGTAAGGCTCCATGAACGGCAGCTCCGGAAGCAGGTTCGGGAAGGGGAGGAAGTCGGAGGTCTGGGCCAGCATGACGTAATTCTGGAGAAAGATGGACATGCCGATGGCGCTGATGAGGGGCGAAAGCCGGGACGCTCCGCGCAGGGGCTTGTAGGCGATCTTCTCCACCGTGAAGCCGTAGCAGGACGAATACAGGACCGCCACGAGGAACGCCAGGACCAGTACGGAGACGCCGCTCATGCCGCTCATGGTCAGGATGGTGGCGACGATGAGGGCCGTGAAGGCACCGATCATGTAGATTTCGCCGTGGGCGAAGTTGATCAGCTCGATAATGCCGTATACCATTGTATAACCCAGGGCGATCAGTGCATAGATGCTGCCCCGGGTCAGTCCGCCGATAAAAAGTTCGAGAAAATAATCCATGGCCCCCTATGGAAATAAGGGCCTTCCGGCGCAATCGGCCGAAAGGCCCCTGTTCATGGTTCCCCGCACATGACCGTGAATCCCTGCGGTTCGGTTATCTGACTTCGATGTAGGCGCCGTTTTTTACCTGGTACATGGCGAAACCGACACCGATGGCATCGCCCCTGTTGTCAAACCGGATCTTGCCCACGGGCGTGTTCACGTAGTTTGTCCGGAGGGCCTTCACGAGGGCGTTGTATTCCGTGGATTTTGCCTTCTGGATCGCATTCACGACGGCCAGGGCGGCAGCGTACCCCTCCAGGAAAAACGCACCCGGGTCGGAGTTGTAGGCCTTCTTGTGGGCAGCGATGGCGGCGATGGCCAGCGGGTTCTTCTTCGTGTCCTTCGGTCCGGAAGCGTAAACGCCCTCGGCATACCTGCCGGCCACCTTGATAAAGGTATCGTCCTTCACGCCGTCGTCGGAGATGAACAGGGTCTTCATGTTCTTCTTCCGCATCTGGGCGATGATGGAAGAGGCTTCGGGGTGATATCCTCCGTAAATCACCGCTTCCGCTCCGGACTGCCGGACCTTGTTGACCACGGCCGAGTAGTCCACGGCGCCGGGGGTGACCCCCTCGAAGAGGACCACGCGGGCCTTCTTCCCATCCGTGATGAATTTCCTGGCGAACTCGGCGAAGCCCTTTCCGTAATCCCCCTTGTCGTGGAGGACGGCGATTTTGGTTACCTTCAGTTTGTTTACGGCGAACTCGACGCCCAGTCTGGCCTGGGCGTCGTCGGAGGCGATGGTGCGGAAAAAGTTGGGATATCTTCCGCTCTGGGTTAGCTCAGGGTTGGTTGCCGAGGGCGAGACGGTGACCACCTTGGCGTCCTTGTAGATTCCCAGGGCCGTCTTGGTCGCTCCGCTGCAGATGTGGCCTATGACCACGTCTACCTTTTGCGAGATCAGCTTCGTGGCGGTGTTGGTTGCCACTTCGGGCTTGCAGACGTCATCCTCGATGAGGAGCACGATCTTCCTGCCCAGGATGCCGCCCCTGGCGTTGACGTCCTTGACCACGAGTTCGACGGCCTTCACCGTCGGGAGGCCATAGGAAGCCAGGTCTCCGCTGTGGGCGCCGGCCACGCCGATCTTGATCGGTTCGGCGGCCGGGGCCGGGCCGGCGAGGGCGAAAACGAGGAAAATGGCGGACAGTCCGATAAGAAAGCGCTTCATCATGATGATCCTCCTTTTCAGGATTTGAATTCCTGGTGATGGTCCCTCCGTGCTCCCTGAACGGCCGGCGCCCGCCATTGCCCTCCGGTCGGAAACGGGTCCCGGCATGGCCGGCATTTGATGCGACGGTGTATGGGATGGGAAGTGAATGACCGCCTACCACATTTCCTCCACTCCGTCAAACGGGATGACGATGAATGTATCGGTTATAACGATGCAATTGTGCATCACACTCCCAGGGCAAATCCTGCACCGGGAGGTGCGGCATTTATCTTGCCACGAAATCCATGTTCATGTTACCAGGGATTCCAGGACAGGACGGAACGAAAAAGGAGGACCCGAATCATGCACATGGCCGATGCGTTGATATCGCCCGCCGTCGGCGGGACAATGTGGGCCGTCACGGCCGGCCTGACGGCTTATTCCGCGAAGAAGATCGGGGCAGACCTGAATGAGAGAATCGTCCCGCTCATGGGTGTTCTGGGGGCCTTCGTCTTTGCGGCGCAGATGATCAATTTCACCATCCCTGCCACGGGTTCCAGCGGTCATCTCGGAGGGGGAATGATCCTGGCGATGCTCCTGGGCCCTCATGCGGCCTTTCTCACCATGGCCTCCGTCCTTGCCGTCCAGGCCCTCTTTTTCGCCGACGGCGGCCTCCTCGCCCTCGGGTGCAACATTTTCAACCTGGGATTCTTCCCCTGTTTTGTCGCGTATCCCTTTCTGTGCCGGAGAATTGTCGGAGCAAATCCCTCGGCGGGAAGGATACTGGCCGGCGCCATGCTGTCCTCCATCGTCGCCCTGCAACTGGGGGCCTTTGCCGTTGTTCTCGAAACGGTCGCCTCCGGCATCAGCGAACTGCCCTTCACGACGTTCGCCCTCCTCATGCAGCCGATCCACCTTGCCATCGGCGTCGTGGAGGGACTGGTGACGGCTGCGGTCATCACGTTCGTCTGGAGTGCCCGGCCCGAGGTGCTGCATGTTGCACCGGGCAGGGAGGCCGGGAGATTGCCCATGAAGAAAGTGCTGGTCGGCCTGGTGGCGATAGCCGTGCTCACCGGCGGCGTTCTGTCCTGGTTTGCCTCCACGCATCCCGACGGCCTCGAGTGGTCCATGCTTCGCACGGCGGGGACGGAGGAGCTGTCCGGACACGGAAGTGCGGCCCATGCGGCGCTGGCCGGGATCCAGGAAAAAATCGCGCTCCTGCCGGATTACGGTTTCCGGGCGACCCCCGGGGGAAGCGGAGCGGGGAGCAGGGAGGGAGAATCGTGGCCCGACATCAATGCCGGCCGATCCGTCGCGGGAATCGTCGGCGGCGGGCTGACCCTGCTTTTGGCGGGCGTGGTCGGGATTGTCCTGAGACGGGCGGGACAGGCGGGAAGGAGCCGGCCGACGCCGGAGCGATGAGAGATCACCGGATGTTCACGGGATATCCGAAGAAAGACATCCCGGCGGGAAGGCCGAACCCATGAGCGGCGCCGGCCAGGCCCTCGGCTCCCTGAACGGTCTCGACGGTCTTGGGAGAGCCGATGCCCCCGCACTCCGGGTGGACCCCCGCGCCATGATCGTCACGACGTTTCTCTTCATTGCCGTCGTCTCCTCCTTCGACAAGTACGACCTCCTGGGCCTTCTGCCGCTCGTCCTGTATCCCGTTTCCCTCATGGCCCTGGGCCGCGTTTCCTTCCGCCGGATCGCCCGGCGGCTTCTCGTTGCGTCCCCCTTCGCCGTCATGATCGGCATCTTCAATCCCGTTTTCGACGGCCGCATCATCGCTGAGCTCGGTCCGCTGGCCGTCTCGGGAGGCTGGATTTCCTTTGCGTCCATCCTGGTCAAGTTCCTGCTCACGGTGAGCGCGGCGCTCCTCCTCGTGGAGATCTGCGGCTTCGACGCCGTCTGCTTCGGCCTCGGAAAGATGGGGGTGCCCAGGGTCCTCGTTTCCCAGCTCCTTTTCCTGAAGCGCTACATCCACGTGGCGGCTGACGAAGCGGCCCGGATGGTCCGGGCCCATGCCTTGCGGTCGTTCCGCCGGCGGGGCATGTCCTTCCGGGTTTTCGGGTCCCTGTGCGGACAGCTCCTGCTCCGCTCCCTCGACCGGGCGCAGCGGATTTACAACGCCATGATCTCCCGCGGCTTTTCCGGCCGGATTCATCTCCTCCGGGAGCGGTCCGTCCGGGGGGGGGATATCCTCTTCGCGTCCCTCTGGATCGGTTTTTTCCTGCTGGTCCGCCTTTATAACATTCCCCTGTGGATCGGGACGCTTGTCCTCGGGAGCCTTGCATGAGCCATCATATCGTCGAACTGAAAAATCTCGAATTTGCATACGCCGACGGCACGCCGGCCCTGCGAGGCGTTTCCTTCCGGATCGTCCACGGGGAGTCGGTCGGGCTGGTCGGCGCGAACGGTGCGGGAAAATCAACGCTGCTGCTCCACCTCAACGGATGCCTCTTCCCGGTCGGCGGAACCGTTCAGGTCGGCGATTATCCCCTGACCCGGAAAAATGTGGACGACGTGCGCCGCCGGGTGGGCATGGTCTTCCAGGATCCAGACGACCAGTTGTTCATGCCCCGCGTGTTTGACGACGTGGCCTTCGGCCCCCTGAACCTGGGGCTGCCGCGGGATGAGGTGGAATCCCGCGTTCACGGCGCGCTCCGCCAGGTGGGCGCGGACCACCTGGCCGAACGGCCGCCATACAAAATCTCGGGAGGCGAGAAGCGCGCCGCCGCCATCGCCACCGTCCTGTCCATGTCACCGGACATCCTGGTCATGGACGAGCCGAGTTCCGGGCTCGATCCCCTTTCCCGAAGGCAGCTGATCGAACTTCTCCGGAGGTTTCGGCACACGAAAATCATCGCCACCCACGATCTCGATCTCGTCCTGGACGTCTGTGAGCGCACGATCGTCCTCAACGGCGGGCGCGTCGCCGCCGACGGTCCGACCGCGGAGATCTTCCGGGACGAGGCCCTCCTCATGGCCAACCACCTGGAGAAGCCGCTCCGGATGCAGCCTCTGGCGGGCTGTTGAAAAACGCCCGTCTGCCGCGTTTCCCTCGTCCCTCGCCGCTCGACGCAAATCCGTCCGATTGACATCTCCGGCCTTCCCCCTTTATACTCCCGCCCGCGGGGCAGCATCATCGATTCTACGCCGGCGGCCCCGGAGGATGTCCGGATCCGGTCCGGTCATCCCGTTCCCCCTGTGCAGGCGCGGAAATCCGACAAGGAGCACTCCATGAAAAAGAAAATCCTGATCGCCCTCGGCATCATGGCCGGGATTGCGATCCTGGTCGCCGGTTTCGTGGTTGGACCGTACCTGATCGAGGTCCGGAAGATGACCCCGGTCGCCACCGGCGAGGTGGTTCCCGGTGTATTCGCAATCCGGGACGATTTCGTGAACCTCTTTCTGGTCAAGGGGAAAGACGGCTACGTCATGATTGACGGGGGGAACACGCCCGCCACTGTGGAGGAAGGCCTCCGGCAGCTTGGCATCCCGAAGGACAGGATCAGCGCCGTCTTCCTGACCCATTCCGACAGTGATCACACGGCGGCGCTGGCCGTGCTCGGAGATGTCCCACTCTACGTCGGGTCCGAGGAAGAGCGGATCATCAAAGGTCCCCAGTACCGCATGTATTTCATGCGGAACTCGCTGCCGGCCGGGCGACGGCTCCTGACCGGAGGCGAGACGGTCGACAGCGGGGGGGTGATCGTGCAGACATTCCGCACGCCGGGGCACACGCCGGGTTCGTTCTCCTATCTCGTCAACGGCCGTTGGCTCTTCACGGGAGATACGATCAGCCTGAAGGAGGGCAAGGCGGGTCCCTTCGTGGAGCTGTTCAACATGGACACGGCGACCGAGAACGCGTCCATCGGAAAACTCGCGAAGCTTCAGGGTGTGGAGGCGGTCTTTACGGGGCATCACGGTTTTACGAAGGATTTCCAGGGGGCTTTCGCCGCCTGGCGGAAATGACGGGTCCGGTCCCGTTTCTTGCCGTGGTCCGGGAACTCGGTCCGGCAGCCGAGCAGAGGAGGAGAGATGAGCGTGTGCAGGAAGTGCGGCGGCCTTGTTCTTGGCCTGTGCCTTCTGGTCCTGATCGGCCCCGTTACCCCGGGCTGGGGGTACGACAGCGGCGTGACGGTGCGGACGGTCCTGAAATCGACCACGGCCGGCAACGGCCAGGCGCTGGAATACATGCGAACGGAGCGGCCCGAGGTTACGGCGGCGGTCGTGGAGATCGCTCCCGGAGCCAGTACGGGGTGGCATCTGCACCGGGTCCCCGTCTATGCCTACGTCATGGAGGGAACCCTGAAGGTCCTGCTTGACGGGGGGACCGAGATCACGTTTGAAAAAGGGCAGGCCATCCTGGAGGTCCGGAACACCGCCCACAACGGGATCAACATCGGAAAAGAGACCGTCCGCCTTATCGTTTTCTACACGGGCGCGGTAGGGGAGCCCCTGTCGGAAAAAGTGGAGCGCTGACCCCGGATGGCGCATCCGGAAGGCGTTCCCGGAAATAGGCAATGCTTTGAATCCGGACCGTGAAAGGAGCTTATGGGGATGGAAGATGTATTCGTCGTCAGTGCGGTGAGGACGCCGGTCGGCCGGCAGGGTGGGTATCTGCGCAACTGGACTTCCCCCGAAATTCTCGGGGCGGTGCTGGACGAGGCGGTCCGCCGGATCGATCTCGACCCGGCCCTGGTGGAGGATGTCATCGGCGGGACGGTGTACCAGGTGGGGGAGCAGGGATTCACCCTGGCGCGCTCGGGGATCCTGGCCACGTCGAAGTTTCCCTTCAGCGTTCCGGGGGTCTCGGTGAACCGGCAGTGCGGGAGCAGCCTCACAGCCATCCAGTTTGCCCACGGCATGATCGCCTCGGGAAACATGGACATCGTGATCGCCAGCGGGTGCGAGTTCATGACGAAGTACACAATGTTCTCCGACCTGAACGGGACCCTGTACACGGGCAAGCCCATGGGGAACCCCTTCGGGAAGTGGTACACGGACAAGTACGGCCGGGCGGACCAGATCGCGGCGGCCCAGATGATCGCGGACAAGTGGGAGATCACGCGGGAGGCGTGCCACGACTTCGCCATCGCCAGCCACCAGAAGGCGCACAAGGCGACGGTGGGCGGGTATTTCAGGAACGAGATCCTGCCCATGAAGGGTGTGGACAAGGAAGGAAACGAAGTCCTCCAGGACACTGACGAGCCCATCCGTCCCGGGACGAGCCATGAGACCCTCAATGCGCTCAAGGTCCTGCCGAACACGAAATGGATCACCGTGGGGATCTCGAGCACGATCACCGACGGGGCATCCGCCGTGGTCCTGATGAGTGAAAAACGGATGAAGGAGCTGAAGCTCACGCCGCTGGCCCGGGTCGTGGCCAATGCGGTGATCGGGTCGGAGCCGCAGATCATGCTGACGGGCCCGATCTACGCGACGCCGAAGGTATTGGGTAAGGCGGGCATGAAGATGGGGGACATCGACATCTTCGAGATCAACGAGGCTTTTGCGCCGATCCCGCTGGCCTGGGTGAAGGAGCTCAAGGCGGATCCGGAGAAGCTCAACGTGAACGGCGGGGCGCTCGCCCTCGGGCATCCGGTGGGGAACTCGGGCTGCCGCCTGTCCGTCACGGCGATCCACGAGTTGCAGAGGCGGAAGGCCCGCTATGCCCTCGTCTCGCTATGCACCGGAGGTGGCATGGCCCCGGCGACGATCTTCGAGAGAGCATAACGGCCGCGCCCCGCGGATGATCGGCCTGTCGGGGCGCGGGGGCTGTCACGGGGGCTTCCGCCGTCGCGGAAGCTTTTCCGCGGACAGCCTGCCGGATTTTCGATGCCGCAGGGATGGAAAAGCTTCCTGAACGCTCCTCTGGAAACCCCCGGCCGCGCCTCCGCGGATGATCGGCACGTTGGGGCGCAGAGGCTGTTACGGGGGCTTCCGCGGACAGACGTGGGATGGAGTTAGAAAGGGGACAGATTTCAAATCTGCCCCCTTTTTGATATGTCAGATGGAGTTTCGCAGAGGGCTGTTCAAGAATGGCCGGATGCGAGGCCCCCGAAGTCCCGAGCTGCGAGTCGCACTGTTCCGTCCGTTGAGCAGTGAGGGACGAGGGAAACAAAGCAGACGGGTATTTTTCAACAGCCCGTCCCCTGGAACTTGTTGATGTCGATCCCTGCCTGCATTGCAATCCGGTAAGATCTTCCCTTGCAGTAAATCCCCAGGGCAAACAGGCCGATGGACAGGACCAGGGCGATGACGAGCCAGCCGATCCACTCGCTCCCGGCTTCCGTCTGCGTGTAGACAAGAAAGAACGCCGGGACGCACAGCATCGTCATCGGGAGGCCCAGGTGATACAGGCGATCGCCCACGATCCACCAGGCGGCGGCCCGGGGCGACCGCTTCTTCATTTTCTCGTAGAGCGGGTAATCCCGCGAAGGGCTCACGGAACCGGAACGAAGGGTTACTTCGCCCTGACTTTATGGGTATTGATCGTGGATGCCGTCAGCCGGTCTCCCCAGCCCTCGAGCTTCCCATTGATGAAGACAACAGGGGTGCACTCTTCCTTCGCCGACAGGACCGTGACGTTCTTCGTCTCGGTCTGGTAATAAAGGATACTCACCCTCTCTCCCCCAACCGCCTCGTAGGATTCACTCAAAGCCGGCGCACCCATGATCTTCACGACTTCCGCCTGCGCCATCCCGACCTGAAGCCCCATCAGATTCTCGTTGTTTTTCCGGATGGACGCGCCGCAGGCAGTGAGCAGGAGCAGAGCAACAAAAATAACTAATACTTTTTTCATAATCGGTTCCTTTCCCTGCTTTTTTCTTCCCTTTTGATACCTAACGAACGCTTATGATGGAATCAATAGGAAATGACAAGGGGAAATCATTATGTGATTTTTTACATAATGACATTGGCAACATGGATCGTGTTCGCATGGACGTTTTTTTGCGTTAACATATCTAAAGATACTTGACATTTTTCACTCCGCCGGGCAGGATTCATCCACCCGGTAGCTGATTTGAAATTCTATTTCGGGCTGCTGATTTTGACTCTCATTTTGCTTTCCAACGGGTGTTGTGAGGCACCGTTTTTTTTGTCCAATCGGACACGGGAGACTGGTTTTTTTCGCAGCACCTCAAATAATCAAAAAATATCCTCGTCTTGCGCTTTTTTGTGCCGGCGGGCGGCATCTGTAACCAGGGGCTGGCTCTGTCTCCAGCGAGAAGTTCATCTTATCTGAATGTGATACGGGAAAGGGGAGATTCATGAAACACGGCATTGTGCTCCGGTGTACCCGCCGGGGTGAAACCTTCCGGTTCGGTCCGGGGGTGATCGGAACCCTCGTGGTCCTGGCATTGCTCTTTTTTTCTCAGCCTTCTTTCGCCGAGGACCTGCTCGGGGCGTACGAACTGGCCCTCAAGAACGATCCCCGGTTCATCGGCGCCCGCTATGAACGCGACGCCTCTGTCGAAAAACTGAGTCAGGCCAGGGCGGGGCTCCTGCCCAAACTGACGGCCGAGGGAGTGTATACCCAGACTCGGCAGAACATTGTCAGCAGCGACAACACCGTTTACGGCCAGGGAGTTTCTACCTACCCGACAACGGAGTATTCCATCTCGCTCGTTCAGCCCGTGTTCAACATGGCATCCTGGGCCAGCCTGCAGCGGGCCAGGGCAACGGTCAAGGGCGCGGACGTGAAACTGGAAGCGGCCAGGCAGGAAATGATGGTCCGTCTGGCCAAGGCCTACCTGGGGGCCCTCGCCACCCGCGACAACCTTGAATTCATCGGCGCCGAGGAAGTCGCGGTGAGCCGATATCACGAGCTGGTCACAGGCAGGTTCAGCTCCGGCCTGACATCGAGAACCGACTTTCTCGACGCCAAGGCCAGGCTGTCGGACGTAAGGGCGAGGAAAATCGCCGCCCATAGCAACCAGGACGACGCCTTTCAGGCCCTGCGGGAAATCGTCGGCCAGGACATCGCGAAGATTGTTGCCGTCCGCGAGGACCTGCCGCTGCTCAATCCGGATCCGAGCAGCATCGATACCTGGATCGATGCCACGGTGAAGCGGAATCCTTCTCTGGAGATGCAGCGGCAGGCTGTGGAGGAGGCCCGTCATGAGGTTCGTCGGCAGCAGGCGGGACATTACCCCTTCCTGAACCTGGAAGCGGAATACGACAGGACGAAAACCGAGGGCACCCTGTTCGGAGGCGGCAGCGAAGTGGAAACAGCCTACGTCCTCGCCCGGCTCACCTTTCCGCTTTTCGAGGGCGGCGTCGTGAATTCCCGCACCCGGGAAGCCAAGAATCTCCACCAGGCCGCCATGCAGGAAGAGGAGCGCCAGATGCGGGCTGCCAGGAAGGAAACCCGGGCGGCCTATCTCGGTGTCGTCAGCTCCATCGATCGCGTGAAAGCCCTCCGGGAGGCCCTGGAGGCGCAGAAAATGGTCCTGGAGGCCAAGAGGGAAGGATACCGGTCCGGTCTCTATACGGTTCTGGCCGTCATGGATGCCGAGCGGGATCTCTACCGGGCGCGCCGGGATTACGCCGTGGCGCGTTACGATTACATCATGAACAGCCTCCGCCTGAAGAAGGCGGTGGGCACCCTGAGCGACGGGGATATCGCCTCCGTCAACGAATGGTTCGAGAAGGAGCGGTAAGACCGTCAAGATGAAACATATCCGGAACGCCGCCGTCGCAGCGGGAGGCGTTGATCGTCCCGGGTCGGGAGCAGGCACGCATCCCGTTCCGGGATCCTGTTTTCATATCATGAGTCCGTTTCTCACGGCGGGCGGCGCCGGGAACCTGGCGGATTCCTTGAGAGGGCAATACCCATGTGGCGACTGAAGAGCAGAAAAAAGGCAGCCGATACGGCAAAGAAGGCCAGGAACGGCCGTGGCAAAAAACCGCGGCCATTCCAGTTCGAGGCTTTGGAACCGCGTCTGCTTCTCTCTGCGGACATGATCATTCCCGTCGACGACCTCAATGCGGTTCCCGGCACCCTTCCCCCGGTGATCGAAGAGGCCGCCCCTGCGGAAGTCGAAACCGTACAGGAGTGCTTTGCTGATGTTGGAGTTAATAAATGCCGGGAGGGTTTGGGGCTGGGAGCCGGATGTGAGTGTGTATGTGAACTCGCCGGGTATTTCGGCAATCATATTTGTGATGCTG
>PHBD01000011.1 GCA_002841865.1 Deltaproteobacteria bacterium HGW-Deltaproteobacteria-19 | reverse complement strand
CCCGCCCCGTCCACATCATCACTCTGGAGGATCCCATCGAGTACCGCTTCACCTCCAAGCGTTCCTTCGTGGAGCAGCGGGAACTGGGGACCCACATGGTCTCCTTCGAGCAGGGGCTCCTGGACGTCCTGCGGGAGGATCCGGACATCATCGTCGTCGGCGAGATCCGGGAACGCCAGGTCATGCGCCTGACCCTAGACGCCGCCGAGTCGGGACACCTGGTCATCGCCTCGCTGCACTCCGCCACCCCCGAGGAGGCCATCTACCGCATCTGCAACGCCTTCCCCATCGAGGCCCAGACGGAGGTCCGCAACCAGCTCTCGACGAGCCTGCTCCTGATCGTCGTCCAGCACCTGCAGTTCCTGGACAGCACCGGCTTCCAGGTCCCGCTGCTGACGATCATGCGGAGCAACCAGGCCATCCGTTCTCTCATCCGGGACAACAAGATCTCCCAGATCGAGAGCGCCATGCAGACCGCCAAGGGTGAAGGGATGTTCACCAGTGAAGCCTACCTGACGGACTATCTGAACTACCGGAACCAGTTCGTGCCCCCCTCGGCGGTCTTCCGTCCCTCCGCACTGCCGCCGGAATCTCCCGACTACACGCCGCCGCTCCTCCGTCCGGGAACAGTCCGCCGGCAAACGCCCGCAGCGCCGGTAACCGACGAGAATGAACAGCAAACGCTCTTTCCCGTCACACGGCCGGATGAGGCTGCACAAGGGGAGGAAGGGGAGTCGGACGACTACCATCTCACCATCGAAGAGAGCTCTTCCCTCGAGGACCTGATCGCCCAGATGCAGGAAACCAAGTAAGGCGGGAATCCATTTGATTTTTCTCCGGAACGTCCGTCTCTCCTTCGGCGCCAGGGTCCTCTTCGGCGGCATCGACTGGACCATCACCGAACGGAGCCGGATCGGGCTCGTGGGGGACAATGGAACCGGGAAGACCACGCTGCTCCGGGCCATCCTGGGCCAGGTGGAACTGGACGAAGGAGCCGTTGACATCGCGGGCCGCCGGGACCGGGCTGTCGGCTATCTTCCCCAGGACCTGGTGGAACTCGATGCACTTCCCCTGATGGATTTCATCAAGGACCGCACGGCCATGGGGGACCTCGAACGGTCCATCCGTCTCTGTGAAGAGGAAATCTCCCGCCAGGCAACTCCATCGGCGGCCATCCTGGAACAATACGAAAACCTGCTGACGGTCTTCCGCAACCGGGGGGGCTACGGCTTCGAGGCCCGGACCCGCCAGGTTCTCCGCGGCCTCGGTTTCCGCGAGGGCGATTTCGGCAAGGCCTGTTCCGATTTCTCCGGCGGCTGGAAGATGCGGATCCTCCTGTCGGTCATCCTCCTCTCCGACCCGGCCGTCATGCTCCTGGACGAGCCCACGAACCACCTGGACACGGAAAGCATGGAGTGGCTCGAGGGCTATCTCGGGAACTACCCGGGAACACTGATCACCGTCTCCCACGACCGGACCTTCCTGGACCGGATGGTCAACCAGATCGTCGAACTGGCGGATGGAAAGATATCCGTCTTCAAGGGCGGCTACACGTTTTACCTGGCCGAGCGGGAGCGGCGGAGGGAGATCCTCGAACAGGAACGGCTGCGCCGTGAGGGCGAGATCCGGCGGACCTGGGAATTCGTCGAGCGCTTCCGCTACAAGGCCACCAAGGCCCGGCAGGTCCAGAGCCGCATCAAGCGGCTGGAGCGGCTGGAGGTCCTGGAGGACCCAGGAGCGGCGAGGGCCGTCACGATCCGCTTCCCCGAGGCGCCCCGGAGCGGACGGGAGGTCCTGACTGTTCGCGATCTCTCAAAATCCTACGGCCCGCTGGAGGTTTTCCGGGACCTCCGTTTCTCCGTCACCCGAGGCGATCGGGTCGCCCTGGTCGGCGTCAACGGCTCCGGCAAATCCACCCTCACAAGAATCCTGAGCGGAGACGAGGATCCTTCTTCGGGCATCGTCGAGCTCGGCCTGAACGTGCAGATCGGATTCTTTTCCCAGGAAAGCGCGGAAAACCTGGACTACGAGCGAACCGCCTGGGAAGAGGTCCGCGACGCCGGAAGCCGCGGCACCGACCAGGAACGGCGGAACCTCCTGGGAGCGTTTCTCTTTTCCGGAGACGACATCCACAAGCCCATCCGGGTCCTCTCGGGCGGGGAAAAATCCCGCCTGGCCCTCCTGAAGCTGATCCTCCAGGACACGAACCTTCTCATTCTCGACGAGCCGACAAACCACCTGGATCTAAAAACAAAGGATTTGTTCCAGGACGCCCTTCTTCAGTATGCGGGATCGGTCATCATCGTCTCCCACGACCGCTTCTTTCTCGACCGCATGGTGAACCGGGTCCTTGAAATCCGGGACGGGCGCCTCCATGAATACGCCGGGAACTATTCGTACTTCATCGAGAAACGAGCGCTGGAGCAGGCCGGGGAAAGCGAGGGGACCGGGCCGTTGGCGGGGGGGACCCGGGAACCGCCGCCGAAAGAAGTGCGCCGTCTCGCAGCGGAGGAGCGGAACCGCCTGTCCCGCGCCCGTACCAGCCTGAAGAAAGAATTCTCCGAGGTGGAGGGGCGGATCGGCACCCTGGAAGCGGACAAGACGGCCCGCGAGGAGATGCTGTGCGATCCCGCCGTCCTCCGGAACGGGGACCGGGCGAGGCTCCTCCACGGCGAGTTGCGGTGCATCCGGACCGACCTGGAGAAGCTATACGAACGCTGGAGCGACCTCGGCCAACGGATCGAGGCGCTGGAGGCAACATCCCCTGCGTCCGGACCGGCGGACGGAGGGCCGCGAAACCCGTGAAGACAGGGCCGCGTTGTGATATAGGAACCATTACCCGCCCCCGCGGTCAGGAGGATGGATTCATGGCACAGCAGAACACACCGCCCGTCATGCACTGCGGATTGTTGAAGACCGCCGGCCTCTTGGTCTGCACCGCCCTGCTTGTCTTTTTCGTCTTCGCGCCGGGTACGCATGCCGCGGCGGCTGCCCCGGCATCGAGCGGCTCCTTCAGCATCCACATCTCATCGTACCAGCAGGAAATCAACGCGATCAAGCACGTCCGGCAGCTTGCCGCGAAAGGCTGGCCGTCGTTCTCACGGAAAGTTGTTCTGCCCCGGAAGGGAACATGGTGGAGGGTGTACGTGGGACCATACGCCAGCCAGGCGGAGGCGGAGAAGCAGGCAAGCCGCCTGAAGGCAAAGGCGGTCTCCCAATACTCCGCCATCGAGCGGACCAGGCCCGAGACGGCAAAACTCCCGGTTCCCCCGCCCGCGGCGAAACCTCCGGCACCCCCGCCGACGGAGAGGGCCGTCCCCGCCCCGAAGCCGACCGCCCCCTCAAAAGGGAAAATTTTCTTTCCCGATATGACGAGTACAGAACCGATTCATCCGGTCCAAGCGACCGAAGCGGTCCGGAAACCCCCTGCCGCCAGACCGACCGTCCCGGCCGCGACATCCAAACCGGCCGGCACTTCCCCCGCGGGAACGCGCCTGGATGATGTCAACCGCCCGGAACCCGGATCCAAGGCACTTCCCCGGTTGACGGACCCGCCGGCGAGGACCGCGCAGCCGGCACCCCCTCCGGCTCTCTCCGTACCGGACACACCGGCGGCCGTCGAGGAACGTCCGTTGAGGAACGAATCGGCCGGAACGGGCAGCATTAGCTGGGGGGACCTTCAGGAGGATCCTGTCGGGGATGAAAGCGGCCCGACCCCGTCCGCGCCACCCGAGCGCCCGGCGTCCCCGGCACCGGCAACCGAACCGGCACGCGTGAACCCCGACACGACATCAGAGCGAACGGTGGAACCACAAACGACGGCCCCCGTGCTTCCCGGCGACCGCGTGGAGGCACGGAAATACTACGAGAAGGCCAATGAATACGTGGCAAAGGGAATGCTGGAGATTGCGGTGACGAACTACAGCCGCTCCATCGAACTGGACCCGACGTTCGCGGAGGCCTACAACGGACGCGGCCTGACCTACGAAGCGATCCAGCGCTCCGAGTTGGCCATCTCCGACTATGACGCCGCGCTGCGACTGAAACCGGACTACAGCGAAGCCATCTACAACCGTGCCCTCGCATGCCGGAAATCGGGCCGCTTCGATCAGGCGAGGCGGAACCTGCAGAGCGCCTGTGCCCTGAAACACCGCCGGGCCTGCGAGATGCTGGCGGAGATGAAGGGAAACCGGAAGTAACAGGCCCGGCGGACCGGGCCGCCCGGCTCGCCTCTCACCCCCCGTCGAGCCCGCCCTTTTCCCTTATGCGGAACCAGCCGACCGGGTCGGTCAGGTATTCCATCGTATCCTTCAGCGACACGAAATGCTCGTGCTCGATGTCGGCCAGAAGGTTGAAGAAGGCCTTCTCGTGGGAATCCGCAACCTGGTCCCGGAGCCGGGCATAATAGAGCGCACCGTTGGCCTCGAATTCGATCGCCGTCTCCAGCGCCTCCAGGTCGCCTTTGTCGCCGGCGGGTCCCTGGCCGGCCTCCCGGATCATCTTCGCCAGGACGTCCTTCACGACCGTGTTTCTCACCTTCAGAGGCACCGTTTCAGGCCATTTCTCCTCCTTCAACCATTTCCCGTGCAACTCCCGGAGTCGTGCATAGTGCTCCATCTCCTCCGCGGCGATCTGCTCGAACATCGCCCTCCCCACGGGATTATCGGTCTTCCGGGCATGTTCGAGGTAGAACCGGTGCTCCTGCAACTCGTTGTTCAGGGCCACCTCCAGGGCATTCAGGCGCTCTTTCATTTCTCTCCTCCTCTCCGTCGGACTGTCCGGATCATGCGCAGAGCTATTGCCTGCCTTCCTTTTCATACCGCTCGTACGTGTCGATGTCGGGCGTGTACAGGAGCACCGTTTTGTCATCCAGCATCCTGGCCACCGTCCGGGCTGAAAGAATGGAATACCAGATCCCGATCCGCTCCCCACGGTCGTTGAGAATCGAAAACCCGTGAGCACTCTGGCCAAGCTCCAGGGCTTTTCTCTGGACTCCTGTTACGAGATCGCGGCATGTCTCCGGGGTCATCTGCAGCTTCCGCCAGAGGGTGTCGTCCACGAGTTTCGTGTCTTTCCGGATCCCGACGATCGCATGAGGAAAGAGGTGAGGCCCGCTGGCATACCAGACGTAGTCGGCGCGGCAGGAATCCACCTCGAACATGCGGGTCGCCTCCCGATCCGGCCTGATGCTACCGGACTTCCCGGCATATGCGGCACAGCCGCACAGAACCGTCAGGGCAACCATGAAAACAACCAGCCTCCCGATTCGCTTCATGTCTAACATTCTCCTTTCACGCGGATCAGTGGGATCGGCTGTTGCCGGCCAATCCGCACCCGACCCGGTCATTTCAGGAATCATGGGTCAGTCCTGCCTGACCGCATCGGATCGCTTTGGGATGATGAGCCACATGGCGATGTAGGCCAGGATTCCGAAACCGAAGGAAAACAGGGCAAGCAGGATGAAGAGCACCCGGATCACGGTGGGGTCCCGATCGAAGTACTCCCCGATGCCTCCGCAGACGCCGCCGATTTTCCGGTTCGTTTCCGACAGGTACAGCTGCTTCATGATTTTTTTCTCTCCTCGCAGAAATGCGTGTTCAGAAGGTACCCGAAAGGGCGGATGTTTTCAACTGGCTTTCGTTGCCGCTTTCGATCCCACCGGCAATCCCGGGAAAGGACGGGCCTCCTTGACACCCTTTGCCCTTTTCCCTACAGTCGGACATATCCCGCTTCGGAAAGGACCCGCCATGACCGATCCGCACCTGGGAAAATTCCGGTTTTTCCTCAAGGACACGATCCGCCGGCACACCGATTTCTCCCGGACCGATCAGAACCGGGGCGTCCCACCGCCACCCATCGAGAAGCCATGGCCGCCGGAGGCTTCCCGCATCGCCCTTCCGCCCGTCCGGCCCGGCGAGTCGACTCCCGCCTGCGACCTCTCGGCGGCCATGGCCCATCGCCGGAGCCGCCGGGACTTTCTCCCGGAGCCGCTGCCCCTGGAAACGCTCTCGTTCCTGCTCTGGGCCACCCAGGGCGTCCGGGAGATCCTCGACCGCGGCCACGCCCTCCGGACGGTCCCCTCGGCGGGCTGCCGACACGCCCTGGAGACGTATCTCTGCGCCCTGAACATGACGGGGCTCGATCCCGGGATCTACCGCTTCCTTCCCCTAGAGCACGAGCTTCTGCCGGTGTCCCGCGAGGAGAGCCTGGCATCGGAACTCGTCGCGGCGGCCCTGGGCCAGCCCTGCCTCGGCCGGGCGGCGGTCACCTTCATCTGGACCGCAATCCCCTACCGGATGGAATGGCGCTACGGTCGGGCGGCCCACAAGGTCATCGCCCTGGATGCGGGCCACGTCTGCCAGAACCTCTATCTGGCCTGCGAGGCCGCCGGGCTGGGGACCTGTGCCGTGGCCGCCTACGACCAGGAGGCCATGGACCGCCTGCTCGGCGTGGATGGCGAGGAGGAGTTCGTCATCTACCTCGCCCCGGTGGGGAAGGCGCGGGACTGAAGGGGACGGATACGTCGCCCTTCGGACTATTGATGAGGCCGCGAGAATACGATTTGCGACATTCATGGCATAGCCCCTTGACATACCAAATCAATCTTCCTATGCTCCTCGGCGGAATCGAGGAATCCCTGTTATTCTTGTCACAAGCTCAATTTCTCATTCCGTTTCGATTTCCACGTTCTTGAAACGGTTCACACTTTGGGACCCCGGGGAAGGATGCCGCGTGAATAAAAAAGACCTGAGCGAGCGGGACATCTGCACCAAGTTTATCACCCCGGCAATCACGAAAGCCGGTTGGGACGTTCATTCCCAGATCCGCGAGGAAGTCGGCTTCACCAAGGGCAGGATCATCGTCCGCGGAAAGCTGGTCACCCGCGGCAAGGCCCGACGCGCCGACTACATCCTTTACTACCAGCCGAACATCCCCCTTGCCCTCATCGAAGCGAAGGACAACAACCACGCCCTCGGCGACGGCATCCAGCAGGCGCTGGAATATGCCGCCACCTTGGACATCCCCTTCGTCTTTTCCTCGAACGGTGACGCCTTCCTCTTCCATGACAATACCGGCCTTTCCAGCCCGATCGAGACAGAACTGGCCCTCGATGCCTTTCCCTCGCCTGAACAGCTCTGGTCCCGTTACCGAACATGGAAGGGGCTGAATACGGAGCAGGAAGAGACCTTTCTCCAGAATTATTATGAAGACGGCGGCGGAAAAGAGCCGCGCTATTACCAGCGCATCGCCATTAACAGGACCATCGAGGCCATTGCCAAGGGCCGGGATCGGATCCTCCTGGTCATGGCAACCGGAACCGGCAAGACCTACACGGCCTTCCAGATCATCTGGCGCCTGTGGAAGGCGGGGCGGAAGAAGCGCATTCTCTTCCTTGCCGACCGCAACTTCCTGGTCGACCAGGCCATGGTGAACGACTTCCGGCCCCTTGGAAAAGCCATGGCAAAGCTCAGCACCCATTCCAAGACCATCGAGCGCGAGGACGGCACAAAGGTGGACCTGCCGACCGCCGTGGACAAGAAGTACCGGCGCATCGACACCTCCTATGAGATCTACCTGGCCCTCTACCAGGCCATCACCGGCCCGGAGGACCGGCAGAAGCTGTTCCGGGAACTGTCGCGGGATTTCTTCGACCTGATCGTCATCGACGAGTGCCACCGCGGCAGCGCCGCCGAGGATTCCGCCTGGCGCGAGATTCTCGAATATTTTTCGTCGGCCACACAGATCGGTCTCACCGCCACGCCGAAAGAAACCGAATACGTTTCGAACATCCATTACTTCGGGCCGCCGGTCTATTTCTATTCCCTGAGAGACGGCATCCGCGATGGCTTCCTCGCGCCATACAAGGTCGTGAAGATCCATATGGACGTCGACATCGAGGGCTACCGGCCGACCCGGGGGGAGGTCGACAAGTACGGCAACGAGATCGAGGACCGCATCTTCAATCAGAAGGACTTCGACCGCAGCCTGGTCATCGACGAGCGCACAAAGCGGGTGGCCGCCAAGATTTCGGACTTCCTGAAGGAAAGCGGAGACCGCTTTCAAAAGACCATCGTCTTCTGTGTCGATACGGAGCACGCCGCCCGGATGCGGCAGGCCCTGATCAACGAAAACGAGGACCTGGTCAAAAAGAACGCCCGCTACGTCATGCGCATCACCGGCGACGATGCGGAGGGAAACGCCCAGCTCGGCAATTTCACGGATCCCGAGGCAACCTTCCCGGTGCTGGTCACGACCTCCCGCCTCCTTGCCATCGGGATCGACGTGCAGACCTGCCGCCTCATCGCGCTCGACCGCGAGGTCGGCTCCATGACGGAGTTCAAGCAGATCATCGGCCGCGGGACCCGCGTCCACGAAGACACGGCGAAATACTACTTCACCATCCTCGATTTCCGGAAGGCCACCAATCACTTCGCGGATCCCGACTTCGACGGCGAGCCGGTGCAAATTTACGAACCCGGCGAGAACGATCCGGTGACTCCGCCGGACGATGTCCCGCCCACAAGCGACGGAGAGGACCCAATCCCGCCCGAGCCCGGCAACGACGAGACGGTCATCGTCGATCCGGAACCACCGGACATCACGATCCCGCCCGGCGGCGGCAAGCCCTACAAGTATTACATCGAGGGAAAACCCGTGACGATCCTCGCCGAGCGCATCCAGTACCTGGATGAGGGCGGGAAGCTCGTCACCGAATCCCTGCGGGACTACTCGAAGCGGACGCTGCGCAAGCGATACGCAAGCCTGGATGAATTCCTCCGGCGGTGGAAGGAATCCGACCGGAAGCAGGCCGTCATCGACGAGCTGGCCGAGGAAGGACTGCTCCTGGAGCCGTTGGCCGAAGAAGTGGGAAAAGACCTGGATCCCTTCGATCTCATCTGCCATGTGGCCTTCGACCGGCCGCCCCTCACCCGCCGGGAACGGGCCGACAATGTCCGCAAAGGAGATGTATTCGCCAGGTACGGCGACAAGGCCCGCACCGTGCTGGAGGCCATCCTCCAGAAATACCAGGACGACGGCGTCACCGACCTCGACGATCCGCAGATCCTCCGGGTTGCCCCTTTCGCCTCCATGGGAACCCCCATGGAACTGATCAAACCATTCGGCGGCCGCGCCGGCTTCGAGCAGGCCGTCCATGAACTCCAGAACGTTCTGTACCGGGAGGTTGCCTGATTCATGTCCGTTCGCACCACTGTCAAATCCATCCAGGACATCATGCGCCAGGACGTCGGCGTCGACGGCGATGCCCAGCGTATTTCCCAGCTTTGTTGGATGTTCTTTCTCAAGATCATCGACGACCAGGACGAAGAACTGGAAATGATGCGGAAGGGTTACCGCTCGCCGATTCCCGAAAAGCTCCAGTGGCGTTCCTGGGCCGCCGACCCGGAGGGCATGACCGGCGATGAGCTTCTGTCCTTCGTCAACGACAAGCTTTTCCCCGCCCTGAAGGAACTCCCCGGTTCCGCCCAGGACGGCCGCCGTCGCGTCGTGCAGAGCGTCTTCGAAGACGCCTACAACTACATGAAATCCGGCCAGCTCATGCGGCAGGTGATCAACAAGATCAACGCCATCGACTTCAACAACCTCAAGGAGCGACAGCATTTCGGCGACCTGTACGAACAGATCCTCAACGACCTCCAGAGTGCCGGGAACGCCGGCGAGTACTATACCCCCCGCGCCGTCACGGCGTTCATGGCCGACCGCATCGACCCGAAGCCCGGCGAAATCCTCTTCGATCCCGCCTGCGGCACGGGGGGGTTCCTCACCTGCGCCATCGGGCACATGCGCGAGCGCTACGTGAAGACCCCGGAGGACGAAGAGCGGATGCAGAAGGCCCTGCGGGCCACGGAGAAGAAGCAGCTTCCCCACATGCTCTGCGTCACGAACATGCTGCTCCACGGCATCGACGATCCCTCCTTCGTCCGCCACGACAACACCCTTGCCCGGCCGTACATAAGCCACACCAAGGCGGACCGTGTGGACATCGTCCTCACCAATCCGCCCTTCGGCGGACGCGAGGAGGACGGAATCGAGACCAACTTCCCGAAGCACTTCCAGACCCGCGAGACGGCAGACCTCTTCCTGGCCTTGATCGTCCGCCTGCTCAGGCCCACCGGCCGCGCCGCCGTAGTCCTTCCCGACGGCACCCTCTTCGGCGAGGGCGTCAAGACCCGGCTGAAGGAGCACCTGCTGGAGGAGTGCAACCTCCACACGATCGTCCGTCTCCCCAACAGCGTCTTCAAACCCTACGCCTCCATCGGTACGAACCTGCTCTTCTTTGAGAAGGGTACACAGACGCAGGAAATCTGGTACTACGAGCACTGCGTTCCCGAGGGCCAGAAGGCCTACTCCATGACCCGGCCCATCCGATTCGAGCACATGAAACCCTGCATCGAGTGGTGGGACAGGCGGGAGGAAAACGAAGTTGCCTGGAAGGTGACGATCGATGAGATCCGAGCCCGCAACTTCAACCTGGACTTCAAGAATCCCCATACCGTGGAGGAAAACCACGGCGACCCCACAGAGCTCCTCGCCAAACTGGAACAGAGCGAGGCCGAAACCGCCCGCCTCCGCGACCGCCTGAAGGCCATCCTGGAGGAGGCCCTCCTGCGATGAATCCGTCCGAGCGCCTTCGCATTCACGACAAAACCAATTGTATCTACCCGCAACTCCTTGATTTGCGCTTGACACAACCGTGCGGGATACGGCAGGGTTTACACAACAATACCCGCCAAGCCTCTCAACGATGCTCAAATTGGCGGGGTACTCTTTTAGGGAGCAGGAAGATCAGCCCCTGCCACTCTCTCACCATGCTGACTCATATCCCCCTGAGCATCAAACCGAAGAACCACAGACCCCAACGACTTTTGCACAATATCGAAACCAGGAAGCTACAACGGATCTCCCACGTAGACATTCCCTGCAGACGGCAGATCCGATCACTCTGGCAATATATCGTTCAGCAGAAGGTTATGCCATGACCCCGGAACACCTTCTGAAACACTTCGACCGGATCGCGACAGCCCCCGACGCCATTCCCCGTCTACGGCGCTTCATTCTGGATCTTGCCGTGAGGGGAAGGCTCGTGGAGCAGAATAGTGAAGACGAATCTGCGGTGGAACAATTGAAAAATTATAAAAAGGATAAAGGAGAGATTGACTTCATATCTCTTTTCTCTAAAGACGACACTCCACCATTCAAAATTTCAAGTACATGGGTATGGGCACGTTTAGGTAGAATCGCATCTGTTGAAATGGGTCAATCTCCTCCATCGGAGCATTACAATCAGTCAGGTGAAGGGATGCCATTCTATCAAGGCAAAGCAGATTTTGGGCATCGGAATCCAACACCACGGTTTTGGTGCAGCCAACCAACCAAGATTGCTAAACAGAATGATATTTTAATATCTATACGCGCACCTGTCGGACCAACGAATGTAACTTCTGAAGACTGTTGTATTGGGCGAGGTCTTGCAGCAATACGTCCTTACACAGTTATTAACCTTGAATTGCTTCTTTATTGGCTCAAAGGTTTTGAAAAAAAAATCGCTGATATGGGCTTTGGAACAACTTTTATTGCAATCAACAAGAAGCAATTGGTTTCTTTTCCGTTACCCCTCCCCCCACTCGCCGAGCAGCACCGCATCGTGGCAAAGGTGGATGAACTGATGGCGCTCTGCGACGAGTTGGAGGCGGCACAGACAAAACGGGAGAAGCGGCGCGACCGGCTGGTGGCTGCAACCCTTCATGGCATCAACAACGGTGAAACAAGTCAGGAACCCGGCCCCCATCCATCTTTTGAAGAAAGCGCCCGTTTTTATTTCAACCACCTCCCACGCCTCACAACACACCCCGAACATATCCAGCAACTTCGTCAGACAATCCTTAACCTCGCAGTCCGTGGAAAGCTCGTTCCACAGGATCCGAACGATGAGCCTGTATCGCGGTTAATTACAGATGTTCAGAACAAAATGGAACACCAGATAATAGATCTTTTACCCTCAGTCGATGAAACGTCTGCCCCCTTTACGCTACCGCCCGGTTGGGCTTGGGAAAGATTCTCCAGCCTAGGAATTTTTGGAAGAGGGAGGTCAAAGCATCGCCCAAGAAATGACCCATCACTATTTGAAGGCGGGACACATAGGTTTATTCAAACAGGCGACGTGGCCCGCTCCAACGGTGTTATTGCAAGTTTTACAAGCAGATACAATGAAGCAGGTCTCGAACAGAGCAAGAAATGGCCGAAAGGTACTTTATGCATAACAATTGCGGCAAATATTGCTGACAGTGGCATTCTCGAATTTGACGCCTGTTTTCCTGATAGCGTGGTGGGCTTTATACCTGCATCACCTTTCCCGAACGCTCGTTATTTTGAATACTTTATCCGGACCGTAAAGAGTAGATTGCTTGACTTTGCACCGGCAACGGCTCAAAAAAATATCAATCTAGGAATTCTGAACGAATTGCTTATTCCTCTTCCACCTCTTGCTGAACTAAAACGGATTGTTGAAAAAGTTGATAAACTGATGTCCATCTGCGATGAATTGGTGGCTGGTCTTGAAGCAAAGTCAAAAACCCAGGGCCAGTTTCTTGAGGCAACTTTACTAGAAGCCTTACATTGACTCACAAGGTTTCTTTGAACGAACACATTTCCAAGACTGACAATGCTCGATGATAGACTATATCACTATAAAAAAGTGGCCTGTCAGATTGACTTTTTCGAAAATGGCGATGATATGCTTGAACCACTTTAAGTAGATGATTCACTATGCTATGAGAAAGAAGAACTAGCTTTTGCAATAAGATAGACCGTCCCACAGTCTCCAGAAGACATTAACTGAATTAATATACGGGCGAGCAGAAAGGTGAGGGAATGCCTCTTCAACTTCCTCAGGGGTCTCGTTTTGAACGCCGTCGAACAGGAGAAGGCCTTTCACAAGCTGTAATCTCTGAATTCGAAGAATTGATTGGGAAAATTGCAGCACAGGGTGACCGCCGATTTCTTCTAGAACATTTCAAGGGTTACTTCTGTGGTGTAATTGGTGCAGCTCATTACTGGAGCTCAAGCGAGAGCTGGGCTTACACAGATTTAATGGCCTATATGGCTGAAGCAGCGAAGAGCCCTGAGTTGTTTGTGGTGGCATTCCACGATGCCTGTGAGGCACTTAGTGCCTATAATAAATATGAACTCCCCAATATCGACTTGATGAATGAAATCCTAAATGAACATAACGTTCTTCTAAAAATCATTCCCCCACATTTGGTACGTCTCGAATCCAATGCTCGTGTTCCGCATCCAATTCCCCCTCCAACCCTTGAAGAACGCGCATCGGTTATAGTACGAAAATCGCTACAGCGAGCCGAGGAACTCTTGGGTCAAAATCGTCCGAGAGAAGCTGTGCAGGAAATGCTCTGGATTTTGGAATCTATTGCGACAACATTTCATGGAGCGATTCTCACAACAGGAACAATTCAAGGTCGATATTTCAATAATATTGCTAAAGAATTAAAGATCGCTTCCCGCGGCACCACCCTTGAAAGAGTCATTGAATGGTGCACTCAATTACATGGCTACCTTTCATCACCGACTGGTGGCGGTGTCAGACATGGCCTTGACCTAAAAAGTGGAACAGCCATATCTGATGAAGAAGGGCGACTCTTTTGTAATCTCATTCTGTCGTATGTAACTTACTTGATGGCTGAATATGCACGAATAGCATCACGAGAAACAGCGGGATGATCGGACATAATCGAAAACTTCAAAAAAACTAAGTGGAACTGATGTTGTAGTAATAAATTACATACAAGTCGAAAGTTCATATGCCAATATCGGATAAGAATCGAAAGATACTTTGGGCGAAGTCCGGAAACCGATGTGCAATATGCAGGCATCAGTTAGTACTTGATCCAACCGCCCTAGATTTAGAGTCTGTTATCGGTGATGAATGTCATATTCACTCAGGCGCCCATCACGGACCAAGGTATGATCCGAACTTGCCTCAGAGTGAAATTGATAATCTATCCAATTTGATTCTTCTTTGCCGTATTCATCACAAGATGGTTGATGACCAAGCGGAAACATATAGTGCGGATTTATTAAAAGGAATAAAAGCAAGCCATGAAAAATGGGTGGAGGAGAAACTAAAAGACCAACCCGATATGCAGCCGGTTCGCATTAAGAGAATAAAGGATAAAATCCCCCAAAAGTTACCTATTATCAGGTCTGGTAAAGAATTGGTAAATTTGGCTATGGGTTGCCACGCCTCATATCAAGATTACGATGACGATTTAAATGATGAAGAAACAGATCTTGTCGGGGGCTTTATACAAAATGTCTCCGATTGCATCGATGTACTTATGGACTTTGAGCCGTTGGCGCGCATCCAAACAGCAAAATTCATAGACAACGAAATCAAGTTGCTTAATGAGCGCGCATTTATCGTATTTGCGGCCGTAGAAGAACAAATAATCGAGGGTGGGATAAGTAGCCCATCAGCTTTCCGAGTATTACACTTGGCAGTAAAGCGAATTTCGGACCCGGGTATTGTAATTTCCGATTACGAAAGTCTTTAATTAAAGGACGGATTCTATTTGTCGTGACGTAACATCTCACGTCCGTTTATAGTGAAAAACTATAGGAATCAATGATGCATTGTACAAATTGCTTCAAACATGAATATCAGACGTCGTTGGTCTCAAAGGAGGCCATGATTAACGGCACATTGCAGATTCTTCAGGATCTGGAGTGTGAAAAATGCCCGGGTTGCGGAGACATCGTCTTCACCCATGCACAGAGTATTGCCATGGACAAGAAGCGAATCAATCTGGAATTCAATTCCCAAACAACCCTGCCCCCTAAGGGTTGAACCCGCACTGGATCTTACACAAACACACCCCATTCGTTGTTGCTTTTGTAAGAAATATAGGCTATTTTTCCTTACAAAAATTTGCATGGAATGATGATGCAAAGCATTGATTCTAAAATACTTAGTCGAATATATGGGCGCGGGAAGGGTTGCGTTGTCACCCAAGGTGATTTTCTGGACCTGGGTAGCAGACAGGCGGTGGATCTGGCGCTTCACCGGCTCGTGAAAAAAGGGACGCTGAGGCGCCTGGCCCGGGGCCTGTACGACTACCCGCGCCAGGATCCGGATCTCGGTCTTCTTTTCCCTACATTGGACGCCATCGTCAAAGCACTCAAGGGACGGGACAACATCGTCCTTCAGCCCTCGGGAGGCTATGCAGCCAATCTGCTTGGGCTTTCCGATCAAGTGCCGATGAAGATCGTCTTCCTGACAGACGGTCCCGCGCGGAAAGTGCAGATCGGCAAGACGACGATCCTGCTGAAACACACGACACCCCGATCCATGGCCACAGCCGGAAGGGTAAGCGGACTGGTCATTCAGGCCCTGCGTCATCTGGGACAGAGGCATGTGACGGACGAAACCGTGTCTGTGCTGCAGAAGCGGCTGTCTGCGGATGACAAGAAGCAACTCCTGAGAGATGTCCGCTACGCCCCTGCCTGGATCGCAGCCATCATGCGGCGCGTCGCCCGACAGGAAGATGCAAGTCATCCGGCAGTTTGAAAATGACTTCAACCAGTCATGATCCTTTTCCAACAACGAAGATGACGATTTCAGAACAAGATAAGAGACTTGCCGTGAAGGATTCTTTCTTCCCATGCCCGGCCTGATCCTGCACACGAGCAATCGCCTGGAGATCCTGGCGGACCGGCTGGCGGAGGCGCTGGACGCCCCGCCGGCGGATCCGTTCCAGGCGGAGGTGATCCTGGTCCAGAGCCGGGGCATGGAGCGGTGGGTCTCCCTGGAGCTGGCGAAGCGCCACGGGGTGGCGGCCAACCTTCGCTTCCCCTTCCCGAACCACTTCGTCCAGAAGGCCTTCCGGGCGGTTCTCGGAGACGCCGCCGGCGGGGGCAAACCGGACAGCTCTCCCTTCGACCCGGCCGTCCTGGCCTGGGAGATCATGGGGCTTCTGCCGGCCTGCCTCGACCAGCCGGGCTTCGGGGACCTCCGGGGCTACCTGGTTGAGGCGGAGCGGGATCTCCGGCTCTACCAGCTCTCGGGCCGCATCGCCGATCTCTTCGACCTCTACCTCCTCTTCCGGCCCGACTGGATCCGCCGCTGGGAGAAAGGGGACGACGATCAATGGCAGGCCGTCCTCTGGCGGGAACTGGCGGCGAGGAAAGGCTCGAACCACCGGGCGGCGATGTTCACGGCGTTCCGGAAGGCCCTGGCGAACCCCGCTTTCCGGCCGGCCGGCCTGCCCCCGCGGGTCTCGGTCTTCGGCATCTCGGCCCTCCCGCCGTTTCACGTGGAGGTCCTGGCGACGCTCTCGGCCCATGCGGACGTCCACCTCTTCGTCATGAACCCCTGCCGGGAATACTGGGGCGACATCGTCCCGGGACGCCGGCTCGCCCGCGACGGCGGGGACGGAACGGAGCTCCACCTGGAGGAGGGCAATCCCCTCCTGGCCTCCCTGGGGACCCTCGGCCGGGACTTCTTCGACCTCCTCGAAACCCGGGAGACGCCGAAGGACGAGGCCTGGGAGGACCCGGGCGAAGAGACCCTGCTTGCGGCACTGCAGTCTGACATCCTGAACCTCCGGGAGCGGGGGAAGGAGGGGGAGCGGACCATCCTTCGACCCGGCGACCGCTCCGTCGAGATCGTCTCCTGCCACAGCCCCATGCGGGAGGTGGAGGTCCTCCAGGACCGCCTGCTCGCCCTCTTCGAGGAGATCCCGGGGCTCATGCCGCGGGACATCCTGGTCATGACGCCCGATCTCGGTCTCTACGCGCCCTACGTCCAGGCGGTCTTCTCGCTGCGGCCGGACGATCCCCGACGCATCCCCTTCAGCATCGCCGACCGCAGCCTTCCCCAGGACAGCCCCGCGGCGGAGGCCTTCTTCCGCCTCCTGGACCTGGCGGAGAGCCGCCTCGGCGCGCCGGACGTCCTTGACCTCCTGGAGGCGGCCCCGGTCCGGTCCCGCTTCGGCCTTTCCGAAGAGGACCTGGAACACGTCGCCGTCTGGATCCGCGAGTCCGGCATCCGCTGGGGCAAGGACGCCGCCCACCGGGTCGCCCTGGGGCTGCCGGAGATTGCCGAAAATACCTGGCGGGCGGGCCTCGACCGGATGCTCCTGGGGTACGCCCTGACGGCCCGGGACGACGACGCCCCGTTCCATGGCATCGTGCCCTACGACCGCATCGAGGGAGGGGAGGCGGAGATCCTGGCAAGGCTCCTCGGCTTCACCGACGCCCTCTTCCGCGTCGCCGCGGATCTCGATCGCCCCCGTCCCCCGGCGGAATGGTCCCGCTTCCTCGCGGAGACGCTGGACGCCTTTCTCTCCCGCGAAGAGGATCCCCTGGGAGAGATCGAGACGCTGTACCGAACGATCACCGAGCTGGAAGACCTGGCCGATGCGGCGGGGTTCGCCGATCCCGTCGGTCTGGCCGTGGTCCGCGACCACCTCCGGGAGCGCCTGGGAGGAAAGGGATTCGGATTCGGCTTTCTCGCCGGCGGGGTCACCTTCTGCGCCATGCTCCCCATGCGGAGCATTCCCTTCCGGGTCATCTGCCTCCTGGGCATGAACGACGGCGCCTACCCTCGGGTCTCGACCCCCCTGGGGTTCGACCTGATGGCAAAGAATCCGCGACGGGGTGACCGCTCCCGCCGGCAGGACGACCGCTACCTTTTCCTCGAATCCCTCCTGTCGGCCCGGGAGAAGCTCTACATCAGCTACACGGGCCAGGGGATCCGGGACAACGCCGTCCGTCCTTCCTCGGTCCTGGTGAGCGAGATTCTCGACACGGCGGAATCCGGGTTCACGGACCAGGAAGGCCGGAGGATCAGGGATCGGCTGGTGACCCGCCATCCCCTCCAAGCCTTCAGCCCCGGGTATTTCAAAGGCGACGAGAGGCTCGTGAGCTATTCCCCGGAAAACGGCGCCGCCGCCCTCCGAGCCGCCGGGGAGCGCACACCGTCACAGGACTTCCTGCCTGCGGACCTGCCGGAGCCGGAGTTGGAATGGAGGGCGGTGGACATCGCCGCGCTCGCGGCCTTCTTCGCCAACCCGGCACGGTTTCTCCTGTCCCGGCGTCTGGGACTCCGGCTGGTGAGGGAAGAAGAACCCCTGGAGGACGCAGAGCCCTTCGCCCTGAACAGCCTGGAGCGCTACGACGCCCTGCAGTACCTGATCGGAGCCGTGCAGGCGGGTACGGATCCGATCCATGCGCGGGGAGCTCTCAGGGCCGCCGGGCTCCTGCTTCACGGATCCCCCGGCCTCTGCCGGTTCGACGATCTGTGGAGCGAGGCGACATCTCTCCTGGCCGCCGTGCGACCCCACACGGAAGGGGGTCCGGTTGAGCCGCTGGACCTGGATCTGATCATCGGGGAATTCCGCCTGACCGGCCGGATCGGAAATGTCTTTGCCGGCGGACCCGTGTCTTTCCGGCCCGCGAAGATTAAGGCCCGGGACCGCCTGCGGGCCTGGATTGTCCACCTGGCGAGTCACGCGGCGGGCTGCACCGACTGGCGATCCGTCCTGGTCGGCCGGGACGGGAAGACCCGGATCTACAGCACCCCGGCGGATCCGGAGGCGGCGCTCGAAACACTCCTGGCCCTGTACTGGCAGGGCCTCATGAGGCCCCTGCCCTTTTTCCCCGAATCGTCCCTGGAGTACACGGTCCGCCGCGGGAAAGGCGGGGACCATGCGGCAGCCCTCTCCGCCGCCGCCGGCAAATGGGAGGCCTTCAAGTATCCCGAGAAAGACGACCCCTGGTACTGCATCTGCTTCCGCCGGGAGTCTCCCTTGAAGGTCGATGCCTTCGGGCCGACGGCGCTTGCGGTTTTCAATCCCCTGCTGGAAAGCGAGGAGGCGTGATGGCGGATCCGCGGCCCTTCGACCTCCTTTCCAGCCCCCTCGGGGGGACGAACCTCATCGAGGCCAACGCCGGAACGGGGAAGACCTACGCCATCGAGGCCATCTTCCTCCGGCTCCTCCTGGAGCAGGGGCTGGAGGCCCGGCGGATCCTCGTCGTCACCTTCACGGAGGCCGCCACGGAGGAGCTCCGTGACCGGATCCGGAACCGCATCCGCGAAGCCATGGGGGCCTTCGAGGCGGGCGGCCGGCCGGGAGACCCCTTCCTGGACGGCCTGGTGAAGAAGCATCCCCGGCCCCGCCACGCCCTGCGCGTCCTCCGGGACGCCCTGCGGGATTTCGACGAGGTCCCCATCGCCACGATTCACGCCTTCTGCCAGCGGGCCCTCCGGGAGAACGTCTTCGAGAGCCTGAGCCTTTTCGGAACGGAGATGACGCCGGACATCGAGGACCTCCGGCGGGAGGTCTTCCGGGACTTCTGGCGCCGGCACTTCTACGACGCCCCCCGGGAGTTCGTCGCCTTCGCCATGAAGCGCGGCGCCGGACCCGATGCCTTCCTGGAGCTGACAAGGCGACGCTCCCTGGACCCGAACCTCAAGATCGTCCCCGAGGCCCTGCCGGTGGCTCTTGCCGCCCTGGAGCCGTTCCGGGCGTCCCTCGCCCGCCTGCAGGCCGCCTGGGCGGCGGAGCGGGAAGACGTGGCAGCCCTCCTGAGAACCCCGGGCCTGAGCAGGAGCAAGTACCGTGACCCGGATGGCATTGTCTCAGCCCTGGACGGGTATGCATGCGCCGGATCCGGGATCCCCGTCCCGGACGTGCTGGAAAAGCTCACTCCGGAGGCCCTGAAGGCGGGAACAAACAAAGGAAAGGCGACGCCGGAGCATGCGTTTTTCGGCCTCTGCGCGGAGTTCCTGGAGCGGCACGCCGCCCTGGAGGAACAGATGGAGGGCCTTCTCCTCTTCCTCAAGGCCGAAGCGATCCGCCGGCTCCCGGAGGAACTCGACGCCCGGAAACGAAAGCGGAACCTCCAGTCCTTCGACGACCTCCTCCTGGACCTGCAAGGGGCGCTGGAAAAACCAACAGGGAAACGCCTGGCCGATCGTCTCCGGGAGCGTTACAAAGCGGCCCTCATCGACGAGTTCCAGGATACGGACCCGGTACAGTACGCCATTTTCCAGACCGTCTTCGGCAGCGGCGACCGCATCCTCTTCCTGATCGGCGACCCGAAGCAGGCGATCTACAGCTTCCGCGGCGCCGACCTGTTCGCCTACATCCGGGCCTCCCGCCACGTGGACCGTCGCTACACCCTGACGGAGAACTGGCGGTCCGAACCGAACCTCGTTGCCGCCGTGAACGCCATTTTCTCGGGCGTGGAAAACCCGTTCCTGTACCGGGACATCGCCTTCCACGAGGCCACGGCAGGGGAAGTGCCGGACCGGCCGTACCTCTTGGAGGACGGGCAGTCGGCCCCTCCCCTGAACGTCTGGTTCTTCGGGAGCGACCGGCTGGCCGCCGCCGGGGCGGCCGGCAGCAAGGCCCGGACGAAGGCGATCATCACGGAAGCTGTGGCGGCGGAAATCTCCCGCCTGCTCCGTCTCGGCCGGGAGGACCGGGTCCTCATCGGGAGCGAGCCCCTCCGGGAAGGGGATGTGGCGGTACTCGTCCGGGACCGTTTCGAGGCCCGGGACGTTCGGGAGGCCCTGAAGCGACTGGGGATCCCCGCAGTCATCCATAGCGCCGAGAACGTCTTCGACTCCGGCGAGGCGGGGGAACTGGAGCAGGTCCTGGCAGCGGCGGCGGAGCCGGGCCGCGAGGGATACCTGAAGGCCGCCCTGGCGACGGAAATGCTCGGGTTGAGCGGCATCCGGATCGAGGAGGAGCTTAAAACAGAGCGCCTCTGGGAGGCCCGCGTCGCCCGGTTCCGCGGATACGCGGATCTCTGGGGACGGGCCGGCTTCATGCCCATGTTCCGGGAGCTGCTGCGGGCAGAGGGCGTCCGGGAGCGGCTCCTGACGTTTCCCGACGGCGAGCGGCGACTGACGAACGTCCTCCACCTGGGGGAACTGCTCCACGGCGAGGCCTCCTCCCGGCGACTCGGCCCGCCGGGGCTCATGAAGTGGCTGTCCCGGCAGCGGAGCGAAAAGGCCCGCACGGAGGGCACGCGGCCGGAGGAGCAGGAACTCCGCCTGGAAAAGGACGCCGACGCGGTCAGAATCGTCACGATCCACAAGAGCAAGGGACTCCAGTACCCCGTGGTCTTCTGCCCGTTCCTGTGGACCGGCTCCCGGGTCCGGGAACAGGAAACCTACCTCTATCACGATCCGGACGACGGTTGGCGGCCCCTTCTCGTTCTCGACCCGCTGAGGGCGGGCAACCTTCCCCGGGCAATGCGGGAGGAAATGGCCGAGAACATCCGCCTTCTCTACGTGGCCCTGACCAGGGCCAAGCACCGCTGCTACGTCGCCTGGGGACCTTTCAAGGATGCCGGCACCTCGGCACTGGCCCGGACCCTCCATCTTCCCGCAGACGACCCGGAGGACGTCTGCGGAGCCGCAGCGGAACGCTTCTCCCGCCTGGACGACAACGATATGCGCGGCGACCTGGAAGACCTCGCCGCCCGTGCCGGTGGATCGGTCAGCGTGTCGGAACCTCCGGACGGAACGTTCGCTGTCGTCATCCCCTCGCAGGAGATTTTGGAACACCTCCATGTCCGGCCGTTCGCCAGCACAATCCCCCGGGACTGGCGCGTCGCCAGCTTCTCCTGGCTCACGGCGGACCGGACGGAGACCGGCACAATCCCGGTCGAGGCCGCCCCGGACCTCCCCGACCGGGACGGTACCGCTCCCGGAGGTGTCGCGACGGAAGAACCCGCGGGCATCTTCGCCTTCCCCCGGGGGGCCCGGGCGGGGACCTTTTTCCATGACCTCCTGGAGCACCTGGACTTCACGGAGACGGACCCGGAGATCCAGAGCGGGCTGATTGAAGAGAAACTCCACCGCCACGGGTTCGGGCCCGAGTGGCGGGACGCCGTTGCGGAGACGGTTGGAAAGGTCCTGGCGGCGCCCTTCGGCGCAGCCGACGGCCCCACCCTGTCGCAGATCCCTGCGGCCGACCGGCTCTCCGAACTGGAGTTCCACTTTCCGCTGAAACAACTGACTCCGGGGCGGCTTCGGGAAATCCTGAGCGGCCTCGCCGACGTTCCCTCCTCCATCCCGGAACGGATCGGACGCCTGCGGTTCGACCCCGTCCGGGGCTTCCTCAAGGGCTACATGGATCTCGTGTTCCGCTCCGGGGACCGGTTCTGGCTCGTGGACTGGAAATCGAACTTCCTCGGCGGCCGGGTCGAGGACTACGGCCCTGAGCGCCTGACGGAGGCCATGGAGGAGGACCTGTACGTCCTCCAGTACCTCCTCTACGTCGTGGCCCTGGACCGCTGGCTGGCCCGGCGGGTGCCGGGCTACGATTACGAGACGCACTTCGGCGGCGTCTGCTATGTCTTTCTCCGGGGCGTCGACCCGCAAAAGGCACCGGATTGCGGCCTTTACAGGACAAGGCCTGATCGGGAGACTGTGGAAGCCCTGGTCCGGGGCCTCCTGGAATGAAGGGGTGAACATGTCCTTCGAACGGGATGGAAATCAGGATTTTTCGGAACTGGACCTCCAGTTCGCCCGTCTGGCGGAGCGGCTCGGCGGCGGAGAGGCGCCGGAGATCGCCCTCGCCGCGGCCCTGGCAAGCCGCGCCCGCGTGGAAGGCCACATCTGCCTGGACCTGGCCGACGCGGCCGGTCGCATCCCCGCAGTGCAAGAGGACGGCAGGCGCCGCTTCCCGCCCCTGGAGCACTGGCTGGAGATCCTGGCGAAGAGCCCCGCCGTCGGCCGGCCCGGAGACTGGAGGCCCCTGGTCCTGGACGGGACGAGGTTTTATCTGTACCGCTACTGGGACTACGAGCGGAAGCTGGCGGAGGGACTTCGGGGGCGCGCCGCCGACGATCCCGGGGGGGTCAACGGGACGGTCCTCCGGGACGGCCTGAACCGCCTGTTCCCTCCCGCCGGTGACGGGACGGACTGGCAGAAGGTCGCTGCCTTTACGGCGGTGACAAAGCGGCTCTGCGTCCTCTCCGGCGGCCCGGGAACGGGAAAGACTTACACGGTGGCCAAGATCCTGGCGCTGCTGATCGAGCAGAGCGGCACGGGATTCCGCATCGCCCTGGCCGCCCCGACGGGCAAGGCGGCGGCCCGCCTGCAGGAGTCCATCCGGGAAGTCGCCCGCACCCTGCCCTGCCCCGAGTCCGTCCGGGCACGCATTCCCGACGAGGCATCGACGGTCCATCGGCTCCTGGGAAGCCTCCCCGGAACGGCCTCGTTCCGTCACGACGCCGCCCATCCCCTGGTTGCGGACGCGGTCGTGGTCGACGAGGCATCCATGGTGGACCTGGCGCTCTTCTCCCGCCTTGTCCAGGCCCTGCCGGCCCGGACCCGCCTGATCCTCCTGGGAGACCGGGACCAGCTCGCCTCCGTGGAGGCGGGGGCCGTTCTTGGGGATATCTGCAACACCGGCCGCGACCACGGCTACTCCTCCGGCCACCGGATACGATATGAGAAGACAACAGGAGAGACGCTTCCCGCCGCGGAGCCGGGGGAAGAGACCGCCGTCATGGGCGACTGCATCGTCGGGCTCCGGAAGAGCTGGCGATTCGGGGAGGACAGTGGCATCGGAGCGGTCAGCCATGCCGTCAATGCGGGAGATGGAAGGCTCGCCCTCGATGCGGCCCGGAGCGGGCGCTTTGGCGATCTCCACTGGCTGGACCTGCCGCGGCCTGAAGCCCTGCCGCGTCTCCTGGAGGAGCGCATCGGCGAATGGCCGGCAGATTCCCTGGACGCCGCCGATCCGGAGGCGGCCCTCAAGCTCCTGGACCGCTTCCGGATCCTCTGCGCCCTCCGCGAGGGTCCCTACGGAGTGGCCGCCGTCAACGGCCTCGTGGAGCGGATCCTTCGCCGGCGGGGACTCATCCGGCCGGAGGGACGCTGGTACGCGGGCAGGCCGGTCATGATCAACCGGAACGACTACTCCCTCCGTCTCTTCAACGGCGACGTGGGGAGGATTCTGCCCGACCGGGAGGCCGGGGGCGAGCTACGTGCCTTCTTCAGGAGCCCCGACGGGTCGCTCCGCTCCCTGCCGCCGACGCGGCTGCCGGAGCACGAGACCGTGTGGGCCACGACGGTCCACAAGAGCCAGGGATCCGAGTTCGACCGGGTTCTCCTGGTCCTGCCGGACCGGGATACACCGGTCCTGACGCGGGAGCTCCTCTACACCGCCGTCACCCGGGCCCGGGAGCGGATCGAGATCTGCGGGCGACAGGACGTCTTCACCACCGCCTGCGCCCGCCGGACCGTCCGCTTCTCGGGGCTCCGGGACGTCCTGTGGGGGCCCCGCCCCTGAGGGGCTTTCAGTCCCTCTTTCGCATCCCCATCTCCGGCCGCACGGTTCGACGAAACAACCGGACAGCGTAAGAATAAAAAAGGCCGCTGCTCTTTCTGAGCAGCGGCTCTGTCAGGCACAGCCGGGATGAGGGCCGGCGGGGTCTCGGACCGCCGGCCGGAAAAAAGAAATGTTACGCGTAAAAAGACGTCGAGAAGCCGGATGATGCAGCCGCACCGGAACCCTGCTGCATCGTCTCGAACATTCTGGCCCGCCAATCCTGGCCACCGATGCCGCCCGTGCCGCCGTCGGCAAGACCGTTCTTCTCCGTTGACGTCATGCTTTCCTGAAACGCCTCGTCCTCGGCTTCGGAAATGAGTCCGTCGCCGTCCGTGTCGATCCGGCTGAACAGCTCGCTGATGTCCCCCCCGGCGTCCCCCAGGACGGCGGAGAGTTCATCTTCGGTGACGTACCCGTCACCATCCGCATCGGCCGTATCAAAAACCTGGTCGGGCGGTGGAGGCGGCGCCGGCCTGCCCGTGGAAGCGGAGGCGTTCATGCTTTCCAGGAACGCCTCGTCTTCGGCTTTCGTAATAACTCCGTCGCCGTCTGCATCGACCTGGCTGAACAGTTCGTCGATGTTGCCTCCGGCGTCACCCAGGACGGCCGTGAGCTCCTCCTTTGTGACGACTCCGTCTTCATCCGCATCGGCCGTATCAAAAACCTGGTCGGGCGGTGGAGGTGGCGCCGACATGCCGCCGCCCTTCATCTCCTGTTCCATCTTTGCCAGACCCGAATCGCTCTCCAGCATGCTGATCAGGTCGTCCTGGTTCGTATCCAGTGAGGAGAAAATTTCGTCCACAAGAGTCGATGAATCCTCCCCGACAAAGCTGGTCATCTCGGATTTGTCGATCGACCCGTCCTCATTGGTGTCGATCCTGCTGAACATCTGCTGCCTCAACTCGTTAATTGAGGAGCTGCTGCTGCTGATTCCACTTACCATGGCAACCTCCTTTCTAGGGTTGAATGGGCTCTTGTATCGGCCGTGCCCGACCGGTCGAAAGAGCAACCGACATGCCGCATTCAGGCGCATGGATGAGGGAACCCCGCAACTTTACAAATGTTCACGGACTCGCAGAAAAATGGGGAGGCACGGCAACCTGGATCGGCGGACCGGAGTCAGCGGCATCCCCCTTTTCGAAATTCGTGGTTTCGGTTTGTGGAGACAGGCTTAGATTTCGCTTTACAATTTTTAACAATCCGTAGTCTCAATCTGTGCCATGAGACGTTGTCTCCGGAGCGTGGAAGGAGGGACACTGCTTCCGCATCCGGAAAAAGAGGACGGCAATTCTTGCCGGGCAGGAGGAATTCCATGACACCCATGAAGAAACTCATTCTGGTGATCGACGACGACAGGGATCTGTGCGAACTGCTGGACGAATACCTGACCCGCGAGGGATTCCGCGTTGAAGCGGCATATGACGGGGAAACAGGACTGGCCAGGGTGCTGTCCGGGTCATACGGCATCATCGTGCTCGATGTCATGCTCCCGGGCGAGCAGAACGGCTTCGACGTGCTCAAGCGGATCCGCACCCATACCGACACGCCGGTCCTGATGCTGACCGCAAGGGGCGACGACGTCGACCGGATCGTCGGCCTGGAAATGGGGGCGGACGACTATCTCCCCAAGCCGTTCAATCCGCGGGAGCTGGTCGCACGGCTCCGGGCCATACTTCGGCGCTCGGGCGATCCGCCGGGAAAGGCCTCGATGGCCGCGGCAACGGTCCGGCACCACGTGGGAGACGTGGAAATGGAGACGGGAACGCGCATCGTGCTTCGTGACGGCGAGCCCGTCAGCCTGACCGCCGCCGAGTTCAGCCTCCTTGAAATCCTGCTCGGCAGGGCGGGTCATATCGTCACGCGGGATGAGCTAACCCAGACGGTCCTCGGCCGCTCCCTGACCCCCTATGACCGGAGCATCGACGTACACGTCAGCAAGCTCCGGAAAAAACTGGGGCGGGAAAACGGAGACCGGGAACGGATCAAATCCGTCCGCGGCGCAGGCTACATCTACGTCCTGCCGGTGCGTTCCCGGTCGGTGGGCTGAAAGATCATGGAGCTGCACGGATGAACAAGTTCAGAAACAGCCTTTTTATCAAGATCTGCCTGTCATTCTGGGTGACGACGGTCATCATGGTCGGGGCGGTGCTGGCGGTGGACTGGCTGACCGGATCGGGTCCCTTCCGCAAGGACCATCCTCCCATGCCCATCCCTCCCCCGGCCGTTCAGGGCCAGGCGCTGGCCTGGATCTATGAACGGGAAGGACCCGCCGCCCTTCGCGATTTCTCAAGGCGACTGCGGGAACTCAACGGCGCCCGGATCGAGTTCCTGGACGAGAGAGGCCAAAACCTTGTGGAAAGGGAGGGGACATCCGAAGCAAGGCCGGCGGCGCCCCCCGGGACTGCCGCCGGGCGGGAAGCTCCTGCTCCCTCCGCCGGGGAAAGGCGGGAGGCCTTCACCGTGAAAGGGCCGGGCGGCGGAACCTACACCATGATATCCGGGATGCCGGGCCTGCCGCGCCCCCCCGATAGGTCTCCCTCCTGGCGGGACATCACGGTTCGGCTGCTGGTGGTCTTCACGGTCTCGGGCCTGATCTGCTATCTCCTCGCACGCTATCTGACCGTACCCATTCTCAGGATCGGCGCCGCAGCCCGGGAATTCGCCGCCGGCAACCTGGCGGTTCGCGTCGCCCCCACCCTCGGGAAAAGAAGCGACGAGACCTCGCGGCTGGCCCGGGATTTCGACCTCATGGCGGAGCGCATCGCATCCCTGCTGAATTCCCAGCGCACGCTCCTCCGGGACATCTCCCACGAACTGCGCTCTCCCCTGGCGCGTCTCAACCTGGCACTCGAACTCTGCCGCGAGAAAGCGGACCGGGAAGCGGGGAAATGGCTCGACCGGATCGAGCTTGAATCGGGCCGCCTGAACGAGATGATCGGCCACATCCTGACGCTGAACCAGGCCGAATCGGGAATCTCGGAGACGGACAAAACGGACATCGACCTGACGCAGATGGTTCGTGAGATCGCCGCCGACGCCGCTTTCGAAGCGGAAGGGCTCAACCGGGGATTGAAGATGACGGCCATGGAACCCTGTTTCGTAAACGGACACGGGAGCCTGCTGCGACGGGCCATTGACAACGTCGTGAGAAACGCCGTTCGCTACACGAAGGAAGGCAGCGACGTGGAGATCGCCCTCCGGCGCACCCGGACGCCTTCCGGCCCCAACGGCGTCATCGCCATCCGGGACCATGGCAGGGGCGTGCCCGAGGCCGCCCTTCCCCATCTTTTCCAGCCTTTTTACCGCGTCGGCGACGGCCGGGAAAGGGAAACCGGCGGGACCGGTCTCGGCCTCGCCATCACGGAGACGGCCGTCCGCCTTCACGGCGGCACGGTATGGGCCGCCAACGCCCCGGGAGGTGGCCTGCTCGTCGAAATCTCCCTTCCCGCCGGCGAAGGCTCCGCCGATCCAGGCGGACTTCGAGCCGTTGATGCTCCGGGGGGATGAACCTGCACCGATTGTTGACACCGGGAAGGAAAGAGCCCATATCATCCCAAAAGACGGAATCGGCCGTCTTCGCCTGAGACGGCACGGCCATCGAATCCATTACGCCAATTCAAGGAGGATTTCATGCGAACCATTGCGAAGGTGGTCCTTTGCTGCGGACTGGCCCTGTTGACGGCCGCCCTGTCCGCCCCTCCCTCGGAAGCCTGTTCCGTTTTCCGCGTCACCGCCAAGGACGGAACGATCATGAGCGGCCGGACGATGGAGTTCGGCAGCGATCTGAAACCCGGCCTCATCGCGGTTCCCCGCGGCCGGAAGTTCGTGAGCCCGGCGCCGGATGGAAAAGCGGGACTGTCCTGGATGTCACGCTACGGGTACGTGGCGACGAACGTTTTCGGAATCGAGGGGGCCGTCACGGACGGCATGAACGAGGCGGGACTCACCTTCAGCGCCCTGTGGTTCGAGGTCGACACCCGGTATCAGGACGTGGGTCCCCGGGACCGGGACAAGGCCATTGCCCACATGATGGTCGGATCCTGGATTCTCGGCCGTTTCGCTACGGTGGGGGAAGCGGTCGAAGCGCTCCGGAACGTCAGGGTTTTCTCCCTGGTGGTGCCGCAGATGGGAAAGGCGCCCCCGGGCCACTTCATCCTCTATGACGCGAAGGGGGGCTGCGTCGTCGTCGAATATGAGCGGGGGGAGCTCCGGATCCACGAGAACCCGCTGGGCCTCATGACCAATGCCCCGAACTTTCCCTGGATGGTGACGAACCTCCGGAACTACATCGGCATGACCAGCGACCAGCGGACAGTGCAGAATTTTGCGGGGGTCGAGATCCGGCCCACCGGGGGCGGTTCCGGGATGCTGGGACTCCCCGGCGACATCACGCCGCCGAGCCGCTTCGTGCGCATGGCCGTCATGACCCGCTTCGCCGATCCCCCGGAAAACGCGGCGCAGGCTCTCAACCTCGCCGAGCACATCGTCAGCGCTCTCCATATCGTAAAAGGAATGTCCGTAACCAGGGGACCCGACAAAAGCATCACGGCAAGCTCGACGACACAGTGGGCATCCTTCCGGGACATCACGAACCGGGTCTTCTATTTCCGGACCTACGACAGCTACACCCTCCGGAAGATCGACCTGAAGCAGCTCGATTTCAGCGGCGGCAAGACGAAGATGATCCCGCTCTACGGTGATCCCGAGATGATTCAGGACATTACGGGACGGCTGAAATAGGATTCCCCGCACCGGCTGTTATCGCCCGGGTTTCAGGTATTTCTTGAAGGCCCTGTACGGGTCCGTGTCATACCCAAGCCCGCGATAGAAGCCGGTTGCGCCTTCCCGCTTCACCGAGGAGACGAGCACGACGTACCGGCAGCCGGCGGAAGCAGGGAAACGGCACGTTACGCCCGGCCGAGGACGATGGATCGGAAGCTGTTCAGCGGGAACAGCGGCCCCGGGTCCACCTTCCGGCCGGGGCTGACGTCCTCGTGGCCCAGCACGTCGGTGAAGCGGTAGGTGGCGTTCAGCAGGACGGCGACCCTGCGCGCGGCGTCCATCTGCACCTCGGTGTACTCGTGCCACCCCGCCTCGGCGTTTTCGTTCCGGTGTGTCGCCGTCGACACCTCATCGGCCGGAATCACATGATTCGACCAGGTCACCCACTGCCCGTCGGCCCGCTTCCTCAGTTTGCCCGCGTTCACCAGTTCCATCCCGATGGAATACTGATTCAGCCCCTCCAGGTTGCCCCAGGCGCTTTTGCCGGCATGCCACGCCCGCCGGTTGAAGGGCACCATCTGCACGACGGCTCCGTCACGGCCGATGACCAGGTGCGCGGATGCCTGGGCCTCCGGATTCAGGAACCAGGAGACCGCTCCGTCCAGCGTCGCGCCGGCGGTGAAGTGCAGAATCAGGTACAGCGGAGATACGCCGCCGGACTGATTCGGGCTCTTCCTGAAAGAGACCGCTTCCCCGCTTTCCCCCACCAGACGATGATTGGTGATCTTCACGGGAACCTCCTTTCTTTCTATGGCTCGAAGGAACGGGGAGCCGGGCTTACCAGATCCTGCACAGCCTCGGCAATATTTTCACAGTGATCGCTGATGCGCTCCAGCCGGATCAGCATCTCGATGTAGAGCGGCCCCGCCTCGGCCACGCAGACCCCCCGGTGAAAACGCTCCAGGTGGCGGAAGCGGGCCAGCTTGACCTTCTCGTCGATTTTCTCCTCCCGCCGGCTCATGGCCTGAATCCGCGGGAGGTCGAACTGCTCGATCAGGGCCGCCGCGTCCTTCAGGTTTTCCATGACCAGACCCTCGATCCCGTCCAGCTCCTCCCGGGCAAATTCCGTGAAGGCGATCTCCCGCTCCCTCTTGTCCCGGGAAAGGTCTGCGATGATGAGAACGTGATTCCCGATCCGCTCGATGTCGTCCGCCACGGACGTGTAGACAAAAACCTTCCGCGATTGCCCTGGAGCCAGGTCCCTGCCGGCGAGCCTCCGGAGATAGTCGACGATCTCGCGGCGCAGGTTGTCCACGACGACATCCAGGTAGGCGATGTCCCGCCTGAGCCCTTCCCGGTAGTCGAATACGAGGCTGCTTACCTGCTCCACCATCCGTTCCGTCAGCAGGACCTCCCGGCCCAGTTCCCGGCGGACATTCTCCAGGGCCTTTTCATGATTGTCCAGATCCCGCTCGTCCAGGAATTCGGGCCACAGGGGCAGCGCATCCTCCTGGCCGGGAACGATCCGCTCCACCAGGGCGGCAAAGGGCTTCAGGAAAAAGATGAAGACCACCACGATGAAAACGTTGAACAGGAGGTGGCCGAAGACGATCTGCTGGCCCACCAGCGGCGTGACGGTTCGCAGCAGCGAAGACACCCACGGAAGGGCGGCCATGCAGACCACGGCGCCGCAGAGCTTGAACAGGAAATGCGCGGCGGCGGTCCGGCGTCCGCTTACGGAGGACACCCAGGCGGCCAGCAGGGCCGTGGCGGTGGTTCCCACGTTGGCGCCGAAGACGATGGGCAGGGCGCTTTCCAGGATCACCAGGTCCTGCTGGGCGAGGATGACGAGAAGGCTGATGGGGATCAGGGAGGCGTGGACCAGGGCGGTGAAGACGAGGCCCACGGCAAATCCCAGGAACGGGTTTTCCGCCTCCCGGAGGAACCGGACCACCTCCCCGTCCTGCTTCAGAGGCGCCGTCGCCATCTCGGCCAGGTAGAGCCCGAAGAAGATCAGGCCGAAATAGAGAATCGTCTCCCCCGCCGTTTTCCAACCGCCCCGGCCGGAAAACCAGAGCGTTCCTCCGACGATCACGAGGATCGGCGACAGGTCCGTCACCTTCCAGACGACGAGCTGCACCGTCAGGACGGTCCCGATGTCCGCGCCGAGGATGATGCCCAGGGACTGGTAGAAGGTGATGAGGCCGGCGCTCACCATGCCGATGGTGAGAACCGTTACGGCGGAGCTGCTCTGGAAGAAGACCGTTGCGGTGATGCCCGTCAGCAGTCCCGTGAAGGGCCGGCGGACGGCGTAGCGGATCAGCTGGCGGATCCGGACTGTGAAGAGGCGCTGCACCTGCTCCCCGAGACGCAGCATCCCGTAGAGGAAAATCAGCAGGCCGGCGGCAAGGAAGAGCAGATCTTTCATGGGAAACGGGCGCGGGCGAAGACGGTTTGCTCTCCGCCGTACTCCGGAACCTCAACGGAGAGGGGAAGGAGCCGGCCCGGCCGCCCTCTCTACGGACGCCGGGCCGGAATCATCGGTCCGGCACGGGCCTTAAGCCCCCGCCGGAGAAAACGGTCAATACTTGCCGGGGAAATTCGGCTTGCGTTTCTCACGCTGCGCCTGGATCCCCTCCCGGGCGTCCTGGCTGCCAAAGACGGGGAGACCGATGTCCAGTTCTTTTTTAAAGGCGTCGGCCCAGGAAATGTCGCGGCTCTCCCGCCAGCAGCGGATGATTCCCTGCACGGACAGGGGGCCGTTTCCGGCAATGCGCTCCGCCAGTTCCATGGCGGTCTTCATCATGCCGTCCCGGTCCGGGGCGACGCGGTTCAGGAAACCCCATTCGAACAGGGTCCGGGCGCTGAAGTTGTTCGCCGTCAGCAGGATTTCCAGCCCGCGGCAGGGCGTCAGCATCCGGGGAAGATAGACGTTCGAGCCGCCGGTGGGCATGATGCCGAGGCTGGCCTCCCGCATCTGGAAGATCGCATCCTCCGAGGCGACCCGCAGGTCCGCCCCCATGATCATCTCGAAGCCCCCGGTGAGGCAGTAGCCGTTGATGGCGGCGATGACGGGCTTCTTTACGATGCTGGGCTTCAGCATGGCCTCGCCCACATGGGGCCCGACCTGGACGAGCCAGCGCTCCGCCTCCGTCTCCGGCTCCCGGGCCCTCGTGAGGACGGGGATGGCCGTTCGCAGGTCCATGCCGGAGCAGAAGATCTCATCCAGGCAGGAGTAGAGAATGACCACCCGGATGGAGGCATCCTGGTTGATGTCCTCCCAGGTCCGGTGCAGATCCAGCAGGATTCCCGGATCCAGGGCGTTTTTTTCCTTCGGCCGGTTCAGACCCACCTTGGCGATGGCGCCTTCCTTTTCGTACACCAGCGACGACATGAGCACCTCCTTGAATGATTATGGAATGACGACCTTCCCGGCGAAGGGGAAATCAAAAGCGGAAAGCCTTCCGGAAACCCCGGAAGTGCCGGAACGGCGCGGACTTCCTTCGTGTTTTCTAACAGATCCACCGGGGGGCCACAAGGAAAATATCAGGACAGGCGGATCGCAAGAAGCCCCATCCCGAAGCTGAAGACGGTCGTCATGACGACCAGAAGGTATGTGACCAGGCGGCTTGAATGGAACCAGCCATCGAACTGGGCGGCGACAAGGGCCAGGATGGCAGCGTGCGGGACCAGCAGGAGCCACCAGGACGGGACCAGGCGCGCCGCGACGGAGGCCGCGACAATGGTGGCCAGGATGGTCATGGCGGCCAGGACGAGGGCCTTCGTCATCCCCGGGCCGGCCACGACAGGCAGGGAACGCACGCCGGCCGCCCGGTCTCCCGCCACGTCTCGCATATCCCAGATGATCTCGTGGGCCATGACCGCCAGGAACATGTAGGCCGAGGCCAGCCAGAAAGGCCCATCCAGGGAATGTCCCGCCCGCAGGGCGGGATAGACCAGGAGTCCCAGGGTCCAGCCGATGCCGGACATGAGGTTTTTCAGGACGAAAAGATTCTTGATGCGCAGGGTGGCCCGGCCGGGCCAGGGAGAGGTGCTGTAAAAGAATCCGATGGCGGCCCCCGAGATCACAACCGCCGCCACGGGCCAGGTGGGATCGGAGGCCAGGGCGAGTGCAATGGCCGTCGCCCCCCCGATATAGCAGAAGAGGCGGATGCGGCGTTCCCGCTTCAGGGCCTCCTCCAGTTCCTCCGGGCAGTTGACGGCGTCTTCCCTGAGGTCCGTGAGGCGGTTCCACTGGCAAATGCAGGCCACCGCCAGCGGCAGGATGAAATAGTCGATCGGACGAACCCCCATGGCAAGGATCCGGTCCCAGCACCACAGGAGGGCCATGGAGCTAAGGACGATATGGAGGCGCTCGTTGAAAAAGATTTTCCAGAGATTCCGCATCTGCTTGCCCGCAATGAAATAAAGAAACGGAGCGGGAGGCTCACGGCCCCCCCCCGCCCGCTCGACCAAACAGCTAATTTACCGATTAGAAGTTCTCCGCCAGGACTTCATAGTAGGACTGGGGGTGCAGGCAGGCGGGGCAGCTCTTCGGCGGCTCCTCGCCTTCATGGACATATCCGCAGTTGATGCAGTGCCATTTCACGGATTGCTTTTTCTTGAAGACTTCCCCATTGGCCACATTGTTGATGAGTTTCCGGTAGCGGGCTTCATGGAAACGCTCCACCTTGGCAATCTGGTCGAAGGAACGGAAAACCTCCGGGAAGCCCTCGTCCTTGGCGGTTTTGGCGAAGTCCTGGTAAAGGGTGGTCCACTCCATGTTTTCACCGGCAGCGGCGGCCTCCAGGTTGGCTTTCGTATTGCCGACGACGCCGGCGGGGTACATGGCCGTGATCTCGACATCTCCGCCCTCCAGGTGCTTGAAGAACACCTTGGCGTGCTCCTTTTCGTTCTCCGCCGTCTCCATGAAGATGTTGGCGATCTGCTCGAAGCCCTCCTTCCGGGCCGCACTGGCAAAGTAGGTGTATCGGTTCCTTGCCTGGGACTCGCCGGCAAAGGCGGCCAGCAGGTTCTTCTCCGTCTTGGATCCCTTCAACGATTTTGCCATTTGATCAACCTCCTTGTGGTTAGTTTTTCTCTTGGATGCCCGTGCCTCGGGACGCCGGGATAACGACGATTGCGAGATCCGGATGCGGACAACCGTCCGCCATTGCGTTCCGATGTTGCTTTTTCAGGAATCGGGATGGTCCCGGCATTCCCTGTCGGGGGAAAACCCGGATCATAATGGATAAGCACTGTGCCATGGCGAGACGGATCGCCCGTCTCCCCTGACTGTCGAATCAATTTGACCATCCCGCCCCGGTTTGTCAAGAATGCGGGAGGATTGGGGCATTCACGGTTCCCCATGAATCCGGTAGAGCGGCGAAAGCCATGGCGCAGTCCGGGCAACAGGGTATTTTATCGAGCTGTTACTTCTGTGCAGCATGGTATCATAAGGACCGTGGAAAAGAAAACACCACTCTCCGCCGCCCGCCCTGTTCCTGCCCGAGGAAACACCGGCACCTGGCGGGCAGCGGCATTTCCGTTTTCACACTCCGGGAAGTCCTGCGGATCTCTGCCCGTATTTTCCTCTTGACAATAGAACGCTCGTTCTATATGGTCGCCCCATGGCCGCCAAACGAACGATTCAAAGCGTCGAACAGACCATCGGCTCCTTCTTCCGCCAGCACCGGCGGATGCCCACCTACACCGAGATGATCGAGATCCTGGAGGTCCGTTCCAAGAGCGTCGTCCATTTCTGGGTGAACAAGCTCATCCAGAGCGGCTTTCTGGAGAAGGACGGCAAGGGCTTCCTGAAGCCCACCCGAATGACCTTCGGCGTCCCCATGGCCGGTTCCGTCCAGGCGGGCTTCCCCACACCGGAAGAAGAGGGCCTCTGCGACATCGTTTCCCTCGACGAATACCTGGTCGCGCGCCCGGAATCCTCTTTCCTGCTCCAGGTAAGCGGAGACTCGATGACCGGCGCCGGGATCATGGAGGGAGACATGGTTGTCGTCGAGAAAGGCAGGGAGCCCCGCAACGGCGACATCGTCGTCGCGGAGGTGGACGGGGACTGGACGCTCAAACACTTCCGCCGGCAGGGGAAGCGGGTCTTCCTGGAGGCTGCCAACCCGAAATACCCGCCGATTGCACCGCGGAACGAACTGAGGCTGGGGGGCGTCGTGACGGCGGTGGTCAGGAAATACAGTTCATAGGACAGTCGTTTCAGATTGAAGGAGATGTTCAGAATGCAAGTGTACGTTCCGGATTGTCTGAGAGCCGAGGAATTGTTCCGGCTTCGCACGCGTGACGCGGAGGGAAACCTCCGGAAGAGGTTCAATCATCTTGTCGAGACAACCGACTGGGACAGGGAGCTGTCTCGACTTGAGCGAGCCGCCGGACCGGCCTGCTGGGGAGTCATCGGCCTTTCGCTTCTTTACTTCATACCCTTCTGCCTCAGCCTCCTGCTGGCCTGATCCGGGTCATCCCACGGCTCGGACACCCTCCTTCTCAAGGATCAGCTGTTGAGCCGGCGTACCGGTTCGGCTCTTCCCGACCGCTCGATTTCCAGAACCCGCTGTTTCAACTCCTCCGGGACGGGCACCTTCTTTCCTCCCCGGTAGTCGAAGGCCATGATCACACCCTCCCCTACCGCGGCGGGCTTCCGGTGTTTCTTGCTCACAACGATGTAGTGCATGACGAACCGATCGTCTTCGACGGAAACGACCTTCGCCCCGATCAGGACGCTGTCCGGATAGGTCAGGGGGATCCGGAACTGGCATGACGTCGTGGCGAGAATCGGGCCGATGCCGGTTTTCTTCATGAAGTCGATCAACCCCATCTTTTCGAAGTAGGCGATCCGCGCACTCTCAAAATAGCGGAAGTATACAACGTTGTTGACGTGTCCCATGGCGTCCATCTCGCCCCAGGCAACGGGCACTTCCAGACTGACGGGATAACCTTTCAGGACGTCGGCCATGAACGCTCCTTTCGAATTGGTTTTTCCGGCAAGCGATGAGACTTCCCCGGCATCGCCATTCTATCTGCCAGAGGGCCGGGATCAGGGCAAGAGAAAACCCGCTTCGTTGCCTCCCCGGCTGCACTGCCGCCGACATGGATGAACGTCCCGGGAGTCCGTTTCGGTAAATTTCAACCCCGCACCCCGGAAAGCAAAGGGGGACAGATTTTCGTCTGTCCCCCTGCCGTTTCCCGAGGACGGACCCAAGCCGTCCCATTTTCCCTGAAATCGAAGCCTCGCCGGGCTCACGCCTCGCTGTACAGCGCCTCGATCTCGGGCATGTGTTTGTCCAGAATCACCTTCCGCTTCATCTTCATCGTCTGGGTGATCATGCCGTTGTCCACCGAGAAGGGTTCATGGATAAAGACGAATTTCTTCGGGATTTCATAGCCGCCGTATTTCCCCGCCAGGGAGCGGCTGATTTCCTTCCCGATCATTCCCTGCACGTCCCTGTTCCTGGAAAGCGTTCCGGGATCGCCGGACAGATTGTGCGCCTCGGCGTACTTTTTCAGGGCGATCGGATCGGGTACCACCAGGCACACGGTGTACGGCCGGTTGTCTCCGTAGATCAGGGCGTTCTGAATCAGGGGGTTCAGGGTGATGTCTTCCTCCATGGCGGCGGGAAAGACGAACTTTGCGTTCTCCAGCTTGAATTGCTCCTTGATCCGGCCCGTGATGTAGAGGAAGCCGTCCTCATCGAGGCGGCCCCGGTCGCCCGTCCGGATTCCACCGTCCGGCGTCATTGCCGCCTGCGTCAATTCGGGCTTGTTGTGATATCCCCGCATGACATTCGGCCCGTAAACGACGATCTCGCCGTCCCGGGCGCCTTCCTCGACAACGGATTGGTCGATGACCACCTTGACTCCCATGAGGGGGCGTCCCACACTTCCCTTCTTGTTGGCCGTCGGGGCATTGGCCGTGATACCCGGTGACAGTTCCGTCATGCCGTATGACTCATAGAGATTGATGCCGATATCGTCAAAGAAATAGGAAATCTCCGGACTGATGGCCGCGGCCCCCGTGAGGGCCTCTCTCAGGCGGCCTCCGAAGCGGTCCCTGATTTTCTGGAAGACGATCCGGTCGGCGATAGCATAGACGATCCCGTCCATGATCCCGGACCCGCCGTTGCGGCGGGCCTTGGCGCTTTTCAGTCCCGCGAAGAATAGCGATTTCGCCAGGCCCCCCTTTTCGTTCATGGCCGCGTGGAGATTTTCAAAAATCTTATTGAACACCCGGGGCACCGCCACGACAAACGTCGGCCGGATCTGGGCCATGTCCTGGACGATCGTCGCCGTGCTCCCCATGATGCCGATGGATCCCCCATTGATCGTGAACACGTAGAGTTCGACGGTCTGGGCGTAGGAATGGGCCCAGGGAAGAATATTCATGCATCGGTCCTCGGCGGACAGATGGGGGTACCGGTCCAGGCAGGCCATGACGTTGCTGCAGAAATTCCAGTGGGAGATGAGAACGCCCTTGGGGTCTCCGGTCGTTCCCGATGTGTAGATGAGCCCGGCGATTTCATCCCGGTCCGGATGAACGGCTTTCACGGGATTCGAGGCGCCGGTCCGCTCCAGTTCCGCCATCGTTCCCTTCCCCTGGCCCTCGATGAGGATGATCTTCTGCAGGCTCGGAATCCCGCTCGGGAAGTCCTTCACCTTTTCGAAAATATCCTGTTTGGAGACCAGCAGGACCTTTACGGATGCGTCGTTGACAATGTACCGGCAGGTCTGGATCAACTCCGACTCGTACATGGTCACGTAGCGGGCGCCGAGGCTGTACGTCGCAAAGGCCGCGATGACCCATTCCAGACGGTTGTTGGCTATGATTCCGACCGCGTCTCCCCGGCCGACTCCGATTTTGCTGAGCCCCCCGCGGAGATTGCGGATCCGCTGATCCACTTCCCTGAAGGTGACCCAGTCATACGTGCCGGAGGGATTTCGCGTTCCTATATATGGCTTGTCGGCATGCCGCGAGGCAGCTTTTTCCCAGAGTAAAGCGAGATTGTCGATCTGTTCCTGTTGAACCATGCTGCTGAAACCTCCTTACCGATCCGGCCGCCGGTCGCTCGACCCAGGCGGCATTCCATATCGGAAGGCTCCTCGAATCCCGTGTTCGGGGGTCTTCCCTGTCATTTCCAAGTCATCGGGAACCCCTCTCACCCGCAGCACGCAAGAGCCCTTCGGGCATGCTCTCGGGCCTGTTTCGCCATCCCGTCCAGAAGCTCGGCGCAGGTCGGCACGTCGTTGATCAGGCCGATGGACTGGCCCACCATGAGAGGCGCATAATCGACCTTGCCCGTTTCCCAGGCCTCCTTCACCTTCTGACCCGACAGAAGCGGGATCAACTCCTCGAAGGCGCCTCCCCGCTCCTCGATGGCGAGCACTTCCTGGAGGATCTTGGTGTTCAGGCCCCGGCCCTGGAGCCCGATGGACTTCCCGTAGATGACCGTCTCGAATTCCTGGCGCCGCACCAGCTCCTGCTTGATGTTCTCGTGAACCTCGCACTCCTTCGTTGCCACGAAGCGGCTCGCCATCATCACGCCCGAGGCCCCGAGGGCCAGCGCCGCGGCCAGCCCGCGCCCGTCCGCAATCCCTCCCACCGTCACGACGGGAATCTTAACGCTCTCCACAATCCGGGGCGTCAGGACCATCGTCGTCACGTCGTCGTTGAGGGGATGTCCGCCCTCCTCGATCCCCGCCGCGTAGATCCCGTCGTAGCCGACCTTCTCCGCGTGGACCGCGTGGCGGACCGAGCCGACCTTGTGAAAGATCTTCACGCCGGCCTTCTTCAGCATCTCGATGTATTCCATACCCGCTGCCTTGTCTGCAGGCGTGCCGGAGAATTCGATGCCGTCCACCTTCTCCTCCGCACAGACGCGGATGTACATCTTGTGGTGATCGGCGGTGATCCGGACGGACGGGAGCATCGTGATGTTCACCATGAAGGGCTTGTCCGTCAGCTTCCGCGTCTCCCGGATGGCATCCCGAAAGGCCTCGTCCGTGTCGTAGTTGCCCGCCGTCAGGTTGCCCAGGCCGCCGGCGTTGGAAATGGCGGCGCAGAACTTCGGCTTGCAGAGCCACATCATCGCCCCGCAGATAATCGGATACTTCACCCCGAACATCTCCGTAATCGCTGTCTTGAACATCCTACACCTCCTGCTGTTTTTTTATTGTGCGGCGTCCTGAATTCACGCTCTTGCGCTTGGTGAGGCTTTTCCGGATATTCTCCTGGACCTGCTGCCGGAAGAGTCTCTGCATGACGTAGTCGCGGAGGAAATCACCCACTTTGGACAGCTCCACCGTGATCCGGATGTTTTCCCGGGCGGTTTTGTCGGAAACGATCTTCCGGCGGAGGTCCATTTCCCGCGTCACGATGGACTTGCCCAGATCCACGTAAAAGGCCAACGACTGAAGATCCAGGCCGAAATCGACAATTCTTTTCAGGACATCCCGGCAGAACCGGACGTCGTCTTCATTGTAAAGGGGCTTCCCTCCCTTGACGGCAAAAGGGATCAGGATCCCGATTTTTTCAGCCTGCTTCACTTCGGCGTCGGTCAATCCCGTCTCGGCCATGAGGATGCCCCGCTCCACGAGATTCCCGGCCTTGCCTTCCGCGGGATTGAAAACGGCGTTCTCGACGGCCTCAGCCTCCTGCAGGCTCAGGCCCTCGTCCATCCTGCGCAGAATATTCTTGATGAGATACAGGGGAAAGTAGCGTCTTTCCTGAAGATACTGAATGACCTTCAGGCGTTCGACACAGACGTCGTCATAATGGGACATCTTCTTGTTGATTTTTACCGGAGCGGGAAGCAGTCCTTCCCGGACGTAATAGCGGATGGTGGAGGCGGGAACACCGCTCTGTTTCGATATGTCGCCGATTTTTACGTTCATGTGCTCCAAGTAAACATTGAAGTTATACTTTAATCTAGGCCGGAAAAAAAAATCTGTCAATCCTTTTTCCGGCCCCCCTGCCGGCTGTGCCAGGCGATTCATCATGATTGCAATGATTTCAACAGCATGAAGGGTGATGCGGGTGGGATGCGAGCCGGCATGAAGCGGCCGGCGGCCCTCGGCGGGGGATGGAGCAGTGCCACACCCTCCGGCCCCCTGCGGGATCGCCGTCGCAGGCCGAAGGGGAACGACTCTACGACCGCTCCCTCCCGTTCCGGGTCAGGAGACGCCGGCTGCCGTTGATCACAAGGATCAGGACTGCAACGAAAATCATGACGGTCTTGATTTCTTCGGCATGCCGGGTGGCATCGATGAAATTCGATCCCATCCAGAGGCCGGCGGCAACCCACAGCGAAACGACGATCACCGCCGCCGCGGCGTCGACGGCCAGGAAGACGCGGGGTTTGATTCCGAGGGCACCGGACGTGGTGAAGATGACGACGCGCAGGCCGGGAAGGAAGCGCCCGACGAAGCAGGCGAGCGGACCGTTCCTGTGAATGCGCGACTCGGCCCATCGGACCCGCTCCGCCGTCAGGACGGATCGCAGGAGAGGCAGTCGAAAGACCCGCGGGCCGAGGCGCCGCCCCAGGAAAAACAAGATCGTATCGCTCATGAAAATCCCCGCCAGGCCCGGGATTACGGCAAGACAGAGCGGGAGCTGCTTTGCGGATACCAGGACACCGGCCGAAAGCAGGGTGATTTCCTCCGGGACCGGCATTCCCAGCGCGCAGGCCAGGAAGATGCCGCCCACAGTGCCGATGTGGGACACGATCATTCCAACATCCATCATGGCTCAGGGGCTCCCCGTTTTTCGCAGCCAACTGCCGTTGCCGTTGCCCCCGCCTTCCCGCGCCGATGATTCGGAGTTTGCCCGGAACGTCGATGTTCGTGAGGGCGATTCATCCGCCTGCCCCTCTTTGTATCCAAAGCCCGCAACGGATTGGCGCTGATCTCTACGAGACTTCCGAAGTTTCTTCGCGCCACCGCCTGCCAGGATTCCTTCGGCGTGCTCCGTCGCGATTCTCGACACCTCGCAGCCCCGCTCGATCCAATAGCGAAGCTCTCTTTCCGCATGCTCCGTATACTTTCTCCTGAAGGCATCGATTTGCAGGCTCTTCTGCTCGACCAGCAGCCGCATGGCTTCCTCGAACAGGATTCGCTCCATGCCCGGGGCACGATGCCCGGAACGACCGAGATCGTCGAGGGCCGAAGCGGACAGGCGGGCGCTCAGATCTTCATAAAAGACCCGCTCGTCCCCCATGTATCCGGTCAGCTGTCTCCCGACGGCCTTTTCGATCCTGTCCGGGGCATCGCGCGAGAGGACCTGCGCCAGGGCCCGGACCGGCTGTCCCAGGGATAGGGGAAATCGCGAGAAGCGGTAGGAGGCCTGCGACCCGGGGAGACGCCGGTAGGCCACGAGTTCCGTCCGCACGTACGGATCGCCCTCGAATTCGGTGCGAACCCTGTCAAAGACATCGAGAGGCATCGTAACGATGCCGGCCGGCCCCTCCATGGACTGGGCGTCAAATCCACCGGCGCGAAGGATCCGCACCACGAAATCGGCGCAATTCGATCTGCTCCTGTCCCATCGGCACTTCCCCGACCGGAACTCCTGCTCGATCCTCGCAGCCTCGGCATGCATCCGCTCTCGCGACAGGGGCGTCACCCCGCTGATGCGGAAACCCAGCGTTTCCCGCCCGTACGACATGCCATAGGTGCTCGTGTGGACCTGGCTGTCCGAAGGCGGTTCGACCCCGAAAAGGTACTGTTCCAGGTTCAGGTGCTGAAGCAGAGGGGGATTCCGGTCCGGAGGGGCAATGTGGTTGGAGCTGTATACTGTGTCGCCGACACGGATCGCGATGTGGCCGAACGGATTTTCCCGGACGATGCGTTCATCGACGGTCGAGGACGAATAGGAAAGCAGGACCTCCAAATCGGCAGGGGCGTCGGATTCGAGCCGCGCCAGGGCGCTCCGGACTTCGCCGGCGGGGATGCCCTTTTCGATTCCATACCCCCGCCTCACGCGTCGTTCCCGGGCGTCCGGATCCAGCGCGAAGCGCGCGATTTTTCCGATGTCCATGTTGGCCCGGAACTCCCGCTGAGCCGCCAGCATCGAGGCCTGCTTCTTCGGATCGGAGAGAACGGCCATGGCCTGGGCGCCCACATCTTTTACATCCCGATTGAACTCGGCCATTCCCAGCCTTGAAAACAGCTCCGCATTTTCCCGTTCGTGGCCGCCGATCACGTCGAGCAGGATGGTCGGCTTCCCCAGCGTGAATGCCTCCGCCGGGGACAGGCCGCCTGCCTTGGTGATGAACAGATCGGAGGCCTGGATGAAAGCAACCAGGTCCGCCTGGGGAATGTAGCCAAGGATCTCCAGCTTCACCCGTTCCGGAATCCGATCCCGGATGCCCTGCAGGGCGCGTCGCTGCCTCTCGTTGCGGCCGCAGACGGCAATGATCTGCAGAGGTCCCCGCGTTTCCCAGGCAAGGCTCATGACGACCCCGGCAAAGTCCCCTGCGCCTTCTTTCCCGCTGGCGATCGCGATTGTATTCGTGCCCGGATCGAAGCCGATCCGCGCGAGGCATTCCATGCGACCCTGCGAATCGCCGGTTGTAACGTTCACGGGCATTCCCGTGATTTCAATCAGCTCGGGCGGGACACCCGCCGACAGCCAGCGCTTTTCCAGTTCGGGATGGGCCAGGAACGTCCGGTCGATGCGCTTGGAGATCCGGGGGAAATAACCCTCGAAATAGTCGGTGTGGAGCCAGCCGATCCTGACACCCGGGAGAAATCCCTTCTCCCTGAGCGTCCCGAGCACCTGCGCAGAGCCGTAGTGGGTGGCCAGGACGGCATCGGGCGCCTCGTCCCGAAGGAAATCGAGGACCTTCGTTTCCGGGTAATCGTTCGGCAGCCACGCCAGTGAACCGGCGTGATTCCCCTGCTCCTGGAGGGAGCGGAACATGCCGTCAAAAAATCCCGGCAGGTTTTTCGCGACAAACCAATAGAGTTTTTCATCGAGCATGCGCCGGACGGGGTCCATGAACTCGCGGATGTCCTTCACCAGAACGATGGCCGAGGGGTCCTGCTTGAGAATCTCCTGCTCGATGGAGCGGGCCGCACTGATATGCCCCTGGCCGATGGACGAATAGAAAAGGACGATTTTCCTCTTCCGGCCCCGGCAGGACCCCACTGCCGCAAGGGGGACGGGTATCAACCAGTCCTGGAGCCATCGATCGGCCGAAACGGCAGAGATGCTCTGAATCTCCGTATCGGCAACAGGTGCAATTCGGCTGTCCATGATTTCCTATCGCTCCCCGGCGCGAGGCTGGGCCATGATCCCGAAAAAGAGAAGGTTCATGAGCTCGGCAAGATACTGCTCGATTCGTTCCTCGCTCTCCTGGATGAGCCAGTTCAGCTCGAACCCTCGCAAGGCGTAACCGATGGCCTTGGCGGTGAGAAAGGCGTCGCCCAGGCGGAAGACCCCTTTCTCCGCTCCCTGCCTCAGGATGGCGTCGATGATCTTTACCTCCTGTTCAAAAAATTCGTTCCGGATGCCCTCGGCTGCCGGCAGGTATTTCTCGATTCCCTCCCGGTCCAGATTCAGGATGTTGATCGCCTGCCGCATAAAGCGAAATTTCGCGCGCACGAAGGCGGCCAGCTTCTCTTCCGGCGCAGCCACCTTTTCCATGGCCGACAATACGTTTCTTACAATCTCTTCCGCCTCCCCCCGCAGAACCCCCAGGTACACCTGATCTTTGCTCCCGAAATAATTATAGATGGTTCCCTTTGCCACCCTTGCCGTCCGGGCGATCTCGTCCAGGCTTGTCTTCTTGAGACCGTATCGGGCAAACATCTTCCTGGCCGTTGTCAATATGGCTTCCAGGTTGTCCGGTTTCATTGTGAGCCTCCTTTCAGGCGATTTGAACCGTCATCGTGTTTCAACACAAATCATTATTTTACAATCAATTATTTCAACATGTTAATACCATTATTTGTACTCTGCGTATCGTTTTCGTTTTCCTGGGAATATAGGCGGATACATGGGCGGTGTCAAGGCATGTTTTTCATTGTGGCGGGAAAGGACGATTTCAGGCGGGTACGCGTTCCCAGGAGTAGAAAACAGGAATGAGCAGGAATGAGAGAGCACTCCATTCGGCAACGAAGAATGACAAGAACAATGCCAGCAGTGACACCAGAGGAAGACCTATATTGTGGGTGGCCGGTTGTGTCAACGAACAACGGGGGCAGATGACGGCATGATCCCTTGCTATCCCGGATGGTTGGAAGAGGCCCGCCGCATTGTCCCTGAAAATTGACGTGAGTCGGCGTCCGGCCCCATCGCCGGCCGTCAAGTTCCAGGTTCCTGAAGACCGGATGCCCGCTGCGACCGGAAGGCCATCAAACCATTTCCAGGGCCGCGCGGATTTCTACAGCCGCCTGTGATCCTGTTTCGCGGGGAAGGCCGGCTTCCAGAACGCGCCGCGCCTCGGCGCTTCCCAGCCGACCGAGCGCCCAGGCGGCGTGCGCCCTCACCAGTTCCTCCGGATCCTCCAGGGCCTGTGCCAGACAGGGAACCATGTCCGGGTCGCCGCTGTTGCCAATCGCCACCGCAGCATTTCGCTGAAAGAACTTCCGGTCCCTCATATACGTGTAAAGGAAGGGGGCAACGGCCTTCTTTTCGAACTCCCCGTCCATCTTGAGCAGTCCCGTCAGACTGAAGTGCTTTGCCGCCTCTTCCAGGAAGGCGTTCTCCGGCAGCTTCGCCTTCAGCTTGTCCCGGTTGCGCGGGCAGGCCTCCTGGCAGAGATCGCAGCCGTGGATCCAGCTTCCCATCTTCGGCCGGATCTCCGGATCGATGTACGGGGAGGTGTTCTGAAAGCCGTGGACGTTGACAACGTGGCTGAAGGTGAGGCACCGGCGCGGGTTCAGGCGATAATCGGCGACGATGGCTCCCGTCGGACAGGCTTCGATGCACAGCCGGCAGTCAGGCGGACAGTGCGTCCCCTCGGCAGGCGAATCGTATTCCAGCTCGACGTCCACGATGAAGGTATGGACAATCAAGAAGGTTCCGATGCCCGGGGCGCAGAAGAAGGTATTGCGGCCGATCTGTCCGAGCCCGGCGCGGACGGCGGCGAGGCGGTCAGGGACACCGGAGGAGATCATGTACCAGCGCCCGACCTGCATCCCCTTCGACTCCAGGAACCGGCGCATGAGTTCCACCCGGGCACCCCCGAGCCGCGTCGGCGGCTCGATGTACGAGCGCGACTGATAGAGACGCCCGATCCTGCCCACCAGGTTCTCCGGAAAGCGCTCCCGGAAATAATCGTACACCGCAACAATGATGGATCGGGCTCCCGGCAGGCGGTCCTGCGGATTGACAGCGCGCCGGAGGCGAAGGCCGCTGTCGGCCGCCCAGTCGTAGTCCGGCAAGCGCTCCTCCAGGGCCTGGGCGTAAAGAGGGAACGGTTCCGCCGTCGTGATTCCCACACGGCTGTAGCCGAGGTCCAGGGCGTAGTTCCTGATTTCTTCCGTCCGTGACATGAAAGGCCTCCCTGTTTATGGTTTCCCGGACCGGATCGGAACGCAGCCGCCTACGAATGCTCCAGCAGACGAAACCGGTTTGATTCGATCATCCGTTTCATGGACTCCACAAAGGCGCCCGGGGCCGCGTAGTCCGGGTGATTCCGGATGACCCTGGCCGCCTTCGCCATCTGGTCCATCTCCCGCACCAGCCCCTTCGTGTCGCTGTCGCACCGGGGACGGCAGGCGTGGGTGGCGAAGCGCAGATTTTCAGGATCGAGGTACCCCTTCTGCACGTGATAGGCGGCCAGCGTAGCGCACCGGCAGGGATTGTCCGCATCGGCCAGGCCGCACTGCCGGGCCAGGAAACCCAGGACCTGCCTTTTCCCGCGGGACACTCTCTGGCGGTATGCCGCCGGCGTCAGCCCCAGGATATGGGCCCCCTCCGCGCTGTCGACACCAATGATTTCACCGAGGATGAAGGCCAGGCGGAGATCCCGGTTGAGGCACAGGAGGAGATAATGGACGCAGGCCCGCTTCATCTTCTCACAGATGAGGCTCTGCTCGGCACCCGCGGACGGGTCGTGCAATCCCGCCGGTCCCGATTCCTCGATGGCCTGCCGGCAGACATCGAAGGTCATGCGCCAGCGCTCGGCCCGCCCCCTGCACTCGGTCAGCAGGTGATTGGAGGCGATGCGGTAGACCCACGTCTCAAAACGGCTCTCCCCTTTGAATGTGCTCAAGTGGGTGATGACCTTGACGAGGATCTCCTGGGTGGCGTCTTCCGCGTCGGCGGGGATGTAGAGCATCCGGATCGCCAGCCCGTAAACACGGTCCTGGATCCGCCGGACGATTTCTTCGAGGACCTCCCGGTTTCCCTTGCTGGCCCGTTCGACCAGGTCCTCAATCGATGTCTGCACAGCGTGGATTTTCGTTGTCATCCGCTCCACCTCTCTCCTGTTAGACGATTCCGGGTCGCGATTTGTGACAGAAAAAAGCCGGGGGAAGGCCTCGGTCAAGAAATCGTTAAAGGAAGACGCGGCGGGTTGTAAAGTTTAAAAGAGAGAAGGGGGACAGATTCAGATCCGCCCCCCTTCCGCTATGGACGCTCTGCCAGATGAACCTTCAGCCACAGGTCGATCGACTGCGGTTTCTCCCGCCCTCCGCCGCCCATCCCGCCTCCCCTTCCTTCCGGCCCTCCCCCACCCGGCCCTCTTCCGCCGCGACCGCCGCCCCCGTCTCCACCCCAGCTCTGCGAAGACCGCGTTTTCTCTCCGGCCATCAGGCCGATGCCGATCGTTTTCGGTTTGTGTGCTGCAATACCGAGGGGTGAAGTTTCATCCCGGATCAGGGGCACCCGAAGTTCGTACACGAGGGAGCCCTGTACGTTCCTGATCCGGCACCGGATGCCGTTCGGGGCGGAATTGCCCGCCAGGATCACGCTGTACTCGTTTTTCCCGGGACGTGTGATTTCCATGTCCCCTTGCGACACCTTCCGGAACGGATCGGGACCGTCGGAGGGATCCATCGGTGCTTCACCGTCTCTTTCCATGGAGGGCCGGCGTTCGACCCCCGGCTCCATCCCGCGGTTCGGAAGCGGAAATCGAATCCCGTAGGCCTCATTCCGGCCCCCCGTCTCATCGAACCACACCGTCAGGCCGGCGGTCAGAACCTGCCGCTGGATGGCCTTGTTCCGCGTAGAAAGGCGCAGATACAGCATCCTGTCGTCGTTCAGAAGCCCGACCGTAACCTCTTCCCCGGGCAGCCAGTGAAGCGCCCGATTCCATTCCAGCCACTCATCCGCCCCGTTGACAGTGGCCGGTCGATCATGCCACGCACTGTACAGCTCTTTCATGCCGCATCCAATGAGCCCTGCTGAGAAAGCCAGCAGGGCAACTGTGGCAAGAAAGGGCATCCTGATGTTTTTCATCGCCTCTCCCTCTGATTATCGATCTCCGCGCCCGGTGCGGGCGCTCAGGCGTCAGGCCGGTGTAACGGCTCCCATTCGCCGAGCCTCAATCCATGAAACCCATTCGGCCGAAATCCTCCCACTCCCACGGAAAAGAAAATGGGAACGGATCCCCGCATTCCCCGGGCATCGGAAACGGCTCATCCCCGCAGCAAGCGGGCGGATGCGGACCTCCGGCCAATTCCATGTCTCCCGGCGGCTCCGGGATCAGCACAAGTTGGCCTCCTTCTTCCTCGCGGCATGTGCCCGTGATCTCTTCTCCCGACGGAGCCGTAAACCGGGCAGTGCTCCCGGGGTCCCTGTCCCTGCAGGCCCGATAGGCCTCCGGCGGAGGGACGGCCTGCGGTTCACAGGGACCTTCAGCATGGGCCGCGCTGGAATGCAGGCCGCTCTGCCCATCGAGGCCGGCCGATCCCTGCAAACCGGGGGGCTGCCCATAAGCAATCTCGAACACAAACAGCAGGATCAGCGATACGATGACGCTCAACATCGCGGCATCCGACAAGATATCTCTCTCCATTTCTTTCTTCATCTTCACTCCCTCAAGAGGATTTCCAAGCCCTGACCGCGTTTCGCGGGCTGACAGGATCAATACGCCCGCCAGATGACAGATTGCCGCAGGGAATCATGAAAAGATTGTCATGGCCCGGACAACGCGACAAACGGATGGGGAGGTTTTCGTCAAGGACGCCGGCAAACCGGCCCCGTCTGAAATCAGCCGACGGGGTCGAGAGTGGAAGGTTACTGTTTTGTAATCTCAAGACCCGTTGCAATAAATCCGATTATGGGTACAGTAGCGCCATGCGCGTGCTTTTCGTAGAGGACGACAGGAAGATCATCTCCTTTGTGAAAAAGGGGCTCAAAGAGCAGGGTTTCGTCGTGGACGTCTGCGAGGACGGCGACGAGGGCTATGCCCTGGCCGTCGGGCAGGCGTATGACGTGATCCTGCTGGACATCATGCTCCCCGGCCGCGACGGGCTGACGATCCTGCGCCAGCTTCGGGACATGAAGAACACGGTCCCGGTGATCCTGCTGACGGCCCGCTCGGCGTTGAGCGAGCGGGTCGAGGGCCTGAACCTGGGTGCGGACGATTACCTGAGCAAGCCGTTTTACATTGAGGAGCTCTTTGCGCGGATCCACGCCGTCACCAGGAGGGGAACGGGCCAGCAGCTCAGCCTGCTCCAGGATGGCGACATGGTCGTCAACCTGATCACGCGGGAGGTCAGGACGGACAGGGGGAACGTCGAGCTGACGGCCCGTGAATTCAACCTGCTGGCACTGCTGATGCGCTCTCCCGGACGGGTGTACACCAGGACGCAGATCCTGGAGCACGTCTGGGGCTATTTCTTCGACCCGCAGACCAATGTTGTGGATGTCTACATCCGGCGGCTCCGCAGCAAGATGGATACCGACCCCGGGCGCCTGCGCATCGAAACGGTCAGGGGGGTCGGATATCGGTTCAACAAGATCTCCAAGGAGTAGGCGCGATTGTTCCGCATCAAGATCATCCTGCTCTCCATCCTGATCTCGGGCTCCGTCCTCGTCGCCTTCGGCCTGTATTTCCTCACCGTGATCCATAACGTAAGCCTCGACCGGATCGACCTGGAGCTCCGTTCCCTGGGACCGCGTCCCATCCACATCTGGCGGCTCGCGAGGAGCGGGGAGGAGCTGGATCGGCGGCTTCAGTCCATTTACGGGACCGAGCGCTGGAAAGACATCATCGTTCAGGTCAGGACCGGAAGGAACGAGGTCCTGTACCAGTCCCCCCACTGGCCCGCGGCGATTTCCGAAGACTCCTTCCCCGAGTATGACCGGAGGATGGAAACCCCTCCGCCCCTTCCCGCCTTCTTTCCGGAGGGCAGGCAACACCCGGAACGTTCCGGCCGCAATGCCGGCGCGGTCGGCCCGATGGGCCAGACAACCCCGGGCGCGGGAAACAGGCCCCCCATGCCCCTCCGATCCGGCGTCCCGCCGGACAGGCCGGCGGGTCCTCCTGCGGATCGTGTCTCTCCACCGTCGCCGTTGCCCGCTCCGCCCGAACCGTTCCGTATGAAACAGCATTTCTTCAAGACCCTGAAGGCCGACGGAAAGACATGGCGGGTCGGGATCATGGGCGACCCGTTCGTCACGATCCTGATCGGCATGAACATGGCGGGGTTCTATTCGGACGAAGCACGCTACAGAAAGACATTCTTCATCGCCGTGCCGATCGCGCTGCTCCTGCTTGCCGCGGGAGGGTGGCTCATCACCCGAAGGGCGCTCCGACCCGTCGCGGACATCACCCGGACAGCGGAATCCATCACGGCGCAGGGCCTGGACAGGCGGATCCCCGTGTCATCCGGAGCCAACGACGAGTTTTCGAGGCTGGTGGACGTGATCAACGACATGCTGGATCGGCTGGAGAAGAGCTTCAAACAGGCAGTGCGGTTCAGCGCCGATGCGGCTCATGAGCTGAAGACGCCGCTGACGATCCTGCAGGGAATGCTCGACGACGCCGTGCAGCACGCGGCCACGGGCTCCGACGAGCAGCGTTCCTACGGCGCACTCATCGAAGAGGTCCAGCGGCTGAAAGCGATCGTGCAGAAGCTCCTGATCCTCTCCCACGCCGACGCGGGGCAGCTGGCCCTGAACCTGGAGCCCGTCGACGTCAGCGCTGTCATCGAGTCGGCCATCGAGGACGTCGGCGCCATTGCACCGAACCTGCGCCTGGAGCAGGAGATCACCCCTCATGTCACGGTGCAGGCGGATCCGGATCTTTTCAAGCAGGTGATCCAGAACCTCACGTCCAATGCCGTCAAGCACAACACGGAAGGCGGCCTGATCCGATTCCGGCTCAAGGAACAGGGGGACAGGGTGATCTTCACGATTTCCAATACCGGCGCTCCGATTCCGGAGGTGGACCGAGGAAAGATATTCGACCGTTTCTACCGGGTCGACAAGTCGCGCAGCCGCGCCGTCCCCGGATCCGGCCTCGGCCTGAGCCTCGCCCGGGAAATTATCCATGCCCACAAGGGCTCCCTCCGCCTCGACGCCGATTCTGGCAACCTGATATCCTTCACCCTTTCGCTGCCCCGGAGTCTTCCGCAATCCTGAGCCTTATTTCTTTCCAATCCGAACCCTTTAAGATCGCACTTTGCTCGTTGTTCCCATTCCGCCGAGTGTGATATCGAAACGACTGCCGAAATATCAGGGAACGTACAAAACAGGGGAGGACCGCAGCGATGGCACGCGAGATCAGGGGACAGAAGGAACTCGGGGAGCAGGTCCGGGACGCCGGGCTCTGCACGGGATGCGGGGCCTGCGTCAATCTCTGCCCTTATCAGACCTACTACCATGACCGGACGATCGTCCTGAATCCTTGCGATATCAAGGCGGGCCGCTGCTATGCCTTCTGCCCCCGGACACCGGCGGATCTCGAGGAGATGCGAAGGCTGCTGTTCCAGGAGGCCGAGCTCACCCCGGAAATAGGACCGGTCAGGGCCTTCCACATCGTCCGCGCCGCCGACGCCCGGCTTCGCGAGCAGGCCTCGTCTGGAAACGCTTCGCCGCCGTCGTCGCCGAGGGCCGGGAGCGATTCCTCCACTCCGGCACCGCCGTTCACGAACCCACGGAGGTCTGGAAGCGGTCAAAAAGCAAGTTCATTGTCTCCCCGACGGTGGCCGAATTCAATCGAACGGCACGGGGTATGAGCGAGAAGATCGGCGTCGTCGCCACGCCCTGCCAGGCCTTCGCCCTGGCCAAAATGCGCCTCAAGCCGAAACTGGACAGCGGCTCAAACCCGATCGACAAGCTGAAGCTCGTGATCGGCCTGTACTGCGGATTCACCCTTTCCTGGTCGAAGCTGACCGGCCTGCTGCAAAAGAGCGTTGGGCTCGACCGAATCCGGGGTATGGAGATTCCTCCGGGCGAAGGCGTCCTCGAGGTGTATCTCGACGATGGCAAGAGGACGTTTCCGATGGAGGAAATCCGGGACTGCATCCGGGAGTCCTGCCGGTACTGCATCGATACGACGGCCGAGTATGCGGATCTTTCCGTCGGCTCGGCACGCCTGGGCGGAAGCTGGGAGGAAACGCGATCCTGGAACCAGGTCATCGTCCGGACCGCTGCCGGAGCGGCTCTCCTTGATCTGGCGAGAAAAAGGGGCGTCCTCGAATTTCACGACGTCCCTGCGGGAAACCTGGAGATGCTGAAAGAGGCCGCGCGGACCAAGAAGAAAGAGGCCCTGAAAAACCTGGCGGAGAAAAGCGGCTGCTCCGGCGACCTGCTCTACCTGGACGCGCAGGACCGCGTGCTTGCCACGCTCTGTTCTTAGGAGGAAACATGTCTGTATTGCTGGAGGCGGCAGAAGGCAGCAGCCATCTCTTGATGGGAAACGAGGCCATCGCCCGGGGCGCCCTGGAGGCGGGGATGAGCGTGGCGGCGGGCTATCCCGGAACACCGTCCTCGGAAATCCTGGAGAATCTGGCCCGGGTTGCCGAGGAGCGAAACCTGTACGTGGAATGGTCGACCAACGAAAAGGTGGCCCTGGAGGTCGCCGCCGCCGCTTCCTTTGCCGGCCTCCGCACCCTCTGTGTCATGAAGCAGAACGGCGTGAACGTGGCCTCCGATTTCCTGCTCCACCTCGCCGGCTCCGGCACCCGGGGCGGGATGATCCTGGTCACCTGCGACGATCCGGGCGCCCTCTCCAGTGTGAACGAGGGGGAGTCGCGGCATTTCGCCCGCATGATCGAGATTCCTCTCCTGGAGCCGGGGGACTTCCAGGAAGCCAAAGACATGACGAAGTGGGCCTTCGATCTCTCCGAGGATCTCGGGACTCTGGTCATGCTGCGCAGCGTCACCAGGATGTCCCACGCCAGCGGCAATGTCCGCCTGGGAGCGCTTCCGGAAGGGACCCCGCGTGCCGAATTCAAGGCCGACGGGTCCATGCTGGATCCCAACGAAGGCCCCGTCCTGAGCATGCCCGTTGCCGTCAAGCACGGCCTGCAGCAGGAAAGAATCGCGAAGGCCCGGGATCTGTTCGAGCGGAGCCCCTTCAACACGTACGAAGGGCCGGACAGGCCGGAGGTCCTGATCGTCACCAGCAGCGCCTGCACCCTCTATAGTCGCGAGGCCGTCCAGGCGCTGAATCTCCAGGGCCGGGTCGGGCTTCTGAAGCTGGGAACGACCTGGCCCCTGCCGCCGAACCTGCTGAAAAAATACCTCGTACGGTCGGACAGGATCCTGATCGTGGAGGAGGTGCTGACCTTCCTGGAGGAGAACGTTAAGGTCATCGCCGCCGAAGAGGCAAAGGAAATCGGGATCAAGACCTTCTACGGGAAGAACGACGGGACGATCCCCATGCGGGGCGAGCTTTCGCCGGACCTTGTGATCGGGGCGCTAAGCCGGATCCTGGATGTCCCCTACCAGGCCGCCGACCCGGAGTATGAGAAAAAGGCACAGGCAGCGGCATTGGCCAATGCGCCCCAGCGTGGTCTGGCCTTCTGCCCCGGGTGCCCCCACCGCGCCTCCTACTGGAACATCCGCACGGCCCTGAAGATGGACGACCGGGACGGCTTCGTCTGCGGGGACATCGGCTGCTACACCCTGGATGTCTTTCCCGGCGGCGCGGGCACGCTCAAGACCCTCCATTCCATGGGGTCCGGAACGGGCGTGGCCAGCGGTTTCGGGAAGCTCGGCCCCTTCGGCCTGAACAGGCCGGTCCTGTCGGTGTGCGGGGATTCCACTTTCTTCCACGCCGCCATGCCCGCCCTGGTCAACGCCGTTCACCACCGGTCTAACATCACGATGATCATCCTCGACAACAGCGGCACGGCCATGACTGGATTCCAGTCCCACCCGGGCCTCTGCGTCAACGCCATGGGCCAGGAGGCACCGGACGTGGACATCGCGAAGATCTGCGCCGCTATCGGCGCCAAGGTCGAAATCGGCGATCCCTTCGACTTTGCCGAGACCAGGGAAACGCTGAACCGGCTGATGGAGGATGAAGAGGGGGTCAAGGTCCTGATCCTGAGGCAGAAATGCGCACTCTCTCCGGAGAAGAGAGGGATCAGGCAATACAACGTCCGCGTGGACGAGGCCCTCTGCATCGGGGAAGACTGCGGCTGCAACCGCCTGTGCACCCGTATTTTCCGCTGCCCAGCCCTGGTGTGGGACACGGAGAACCGGCGGGCCCGCGTGGACGAAGTCCTGTGCGCCGGCTGCGGCGTCTGCACGCAGGTCTGCCCGCAATCGGCCATCCGGAAGGAGGTGGCGTGATCATGGGAACTCTGCAACTGCCACGGGATCCTTACAATCTCATCATCACCGGAGTCGGCGGCCAGGGAAACGTCATGGCCTCCCGTGTCTTGTCGGGCATGCTGGTGAACAGGGGCCTGACGGTGACGATCGGCGAGACCTTCGGCGCCTCCCAGCGGGGCGGCTCCGTGATGAGCCACATTCGCGTTTCCGCGCAGGGGACGTGGAGCCCCCAGATCCCGAGAGGGAAAGCCGACGTCGTGGTCGCTCTGGAGCCGGCGGAGGCCGTCCGTGTGTTGGCGGCATACGGACATCCCGGCGTGATCGTTCTGTCAAACACCCGGCCGGTTTATCCGGTTGGCGTCATCACGGGAGAACTGAGTTACCCCTCCCTGGATGAAATCAGAACGTCGCTGGAGGAGCTGTCGGCGCAAGTCCGGCTGATCGACGCCACCGACATGGCCATCCGGCTGGGGAACCCCATTCTTGCGAACATCGTCATGATCGGCGCCTTGGCGGGCACCGGCGCCCTTCCCCTCACCCTTGACAATTTCAAGGCGGTCATGGAGCAGACCCTTTCGGGAGACAAACTGGAGGTCAACCTGAAGGCGTTTGTCGAGGGGATGGACGTCGTGAAACCTCAGATACGCCAACAATAGCGGATACGAAAGTATGAAATGAGGAAACCCTAACCCTAACCGCTTTTGAGCCGTTCCGCAGGAACTGGCGCCTCCACCGGATAGATCGGATTTGCAAGAGTCCACCAGCCCGATGTCTGTTTCGAGGAGAATACAATTCGGTTCACATATTTCGAGCCCTTGTAACCAAGATCATACGGTGAGATGACGCGAAGCGGACTGCCCCGGTCAAATGTCAGGGGTTTGCCATCCATGGTCAAGGCCAATAGACACTTTTTCCCGGGGTCGAGAAGTTTTTCAAGAGGAAGGCACTCGATATAATGGTCGATTCCCTGAGCGGGCTCTGATGTTTTGCCCAGCGAATGGATGATCGCGTAACGTGCCTCCGGTTTCGGCAACACGATCTTTCCAATCTCTGCAAAACGGATACCTCCCCAGCGGATATTCTTGACTGACCAGCCCTCAACGCAATGGAAATCAGACGTTTGAACAACCTGCGGGAAGGCCTGAAGGTCTTTGTAGGAAAAACGTTTCGGTTTCTCCACCAAACCCTCCACGACCAACCAGTAAGGCTCTTTAACAGCGGGGTTGTTGCTCCACCGTATGGTTCCGCTGCCCGGATCAAACAGAAAAGTGCCGCCTTCAACAGTCCTGGTCTGCATTCCCCTTATGAAGAAAGACCAGACGGTTTTAGGAGTGGCAATGACAAGCCAGAAGAATGCTGATGCCTTAATGAAGAGCCTGCGGGTGAGCGTTGCTATGTGTCCATTCGTAGAATTGCCCATAATTCTCTCCCCTTCACTCTCATCGAAACATAAAAGACACGGTTTGGTTTGTCAAATGCGAAGGATCTTCTTCTCAAACTCGTCCATGAGCTGGTGAAGCAGGGTAGCGGCGGCCAAAGGAAACGAGCCCTTGCTGAGGAGCAGAGCTGTCCATTTCCTCGAGCCTGGTAAGAATCGTTGTCCTTTGTTTTCTGGATAACCGCCCATGCAGGACAAAGCAGTGATCGATTTCCTCATCTGGCAAGGTGGGGGCAGACAATCGCTGCCCCCACCCCCTGCGAGGCGGGCAAAGTTGCTGCTTTTGACAATGAATTGAAAATTCGGGATGTAATTGACTTCTTGAAATCATGGTAGAGGAATCGCTCCAAAACCACGCTTGTCGACCGTTCCTGATAGCCTTGGATGAAGGATTCAAGATGATCGGCTTTTGAAAAACGTCCATTGCTGCCGGGATCCCTTTTCAGCAGAATGTTCTGGCGAATAACTCTGCAATTGCCTTCTTTCCGTTTTCCTCCAAAAAGCGCGTTCCGGTACCAGCGAAATGAATGTTGTCGATGACGGGCTCGTCGCCTTTTTCCCGCTTGACCCATTCCGTCTTAGCCCAGGTAAACCATGCATTACGTTTCTGATCAAATACATGCAGAGGCTTGTTGCAGAGTTTGCTGAATTCCGCACCCCATCCGGTACCGCCCTTTACCGTGTTGTCTTCCAGTATTTCTCCGATGACAAATATTTCCTGTCCGTTATTGACCTGATACCAGATGGTCTGCAAAATCTTGCGGATTGTCGTGTTATCCGTGTAACGGCGATTCATCAGCTTGGAGACGTATTCGAGGGAGACGTCGCCGTTTTTCAATTCCTCGTGATTCAGGAATCGCAGGCCTCTGGTCCGTGCGATGGTGTGTCCGTCAAAGGTGAAGTTCACCTCTTCGATTCCATATTTTTCGGCATTTGCCCCAAATTCCGCTTCCGCTCCCTTTGCACCGCCGCTAAAGACAATCGTATCCTCTTTCTTCATGGATGTTCCCTTCCTTTCAATAATTGCGTTAAGAATAGATATGCGATTTGAATGACGATTTGAGTTCGGTTTACGGACAAGCACAAAGATCGTTTCTCTCGACAAAACGAAAAGGAGCTGACAGCGGGGAAAACGATCTAAGTGCTTGAATTTATGGTGGAGGCGGCGGGAGTCGAACCCGCGTCCGGAAACCTTCCACTTCAGTTTCTCCGTGCGCATCCTCTGATTTGGTTTCGACCGTCACCCCTCCCAGAGGCAGGATGGGTGCGGGCTAGCCTGTTTAGATTTTCGCCCCCTTCCCCCCAGGCAGAGGAAGTCGGTTATCCTGCCTTTATGACGCCCTCATCCGACCCAGCAGGCGAGGTCGGGAGGACGCTAGCCTATGCGGCTAGTGCGTAGTCGTAGTTATTGGCGACTAAGTGTTTTCCTGCCTGTTTAACGAGGCCTGCAGGAACCTCGGCACGCTTCTGATAGCTTCAACGATCCCCGTCGAAACCGTGACGCCCCCATATTTGAATGTGGAAAGAACGGACTGTTAATATAGTCTTTATCCGGCCAGCGTCAAGCAGAATCCCGATCCACCCCGGTGATGGGCACGCGGGATCGGCCGAAGCGGGGCGGCCATCACGTCGATCAGGTCTGAAATCGGCAGGCCCGATGGAGACGACGAGCCGCATCATGAATCACGCACCGACCTCCGGGGACGCCGTGAGTGCGGCGGTCCGGGCTCAATCCCGGCCCTTATCCCGGAATCCCCGCTCCATGTCCCGCTTGTCCTCCCGGGCTCGGAGATCTTCCCGCTTGTCGTAAAGCTTCTTGCCCCTGCCGACACCCAGTTCCACCTTCACCTTGCCCTTCTTGAAGTACATCCGCAGGGGCACGAGGGCGAGCCCCCTCTCACGGGCCTTGCCGTAGAGGCGGCGGATCTCCTGTTTGTGGAGGAGGAGCTTCCGGGGTCGCAGCGGATCGTGGTTCCAGCGGTTTCCAAAGGTATACGGGCTGATGTGCAGTTCGTGGAGAATCACCTCCCCGTTGTTCACGGAGGCAAAGCTGTCCTTCAGGTTGGCCCGGCCTTCCCGCAGGGACTTGACTTCCGTCCCCACGAGCGCGATCCCGGCTTCATAGGTTTCATCGATGAAATAGTTCCGTCGCGCCTGCTTGTTGGAGCAGATGCTTTTTTCCGCGGCTTCGCTTTTCTTGGCCATGGCTTCTCTGCTCCTCAGGGCCGGCCGGATGCCTGCCGCAGGCCCGCACCGGGAAGGTAGTCGGGCTTTACGTGCCGCATGGCCAGGTTGATGTTGTGCCGGATCTGTGGGTTTTCTCGCTCCAGTCGGGTCAGGAGATCTTTAATATACTTCCGCTTGGAGGTGTCGCTCGTGGGGCAGCGGTTTTTCACGGCGGGAATCCCCTGCTCGCGGGCGTACTTCTTCACCAGCCCCTCTTCGAGGTAGGCCAGCGGGCGGATGATGTGGAGCTTCCCGCCGAAGAATTCCTGCATCGGCATCATGGTGCTGATCTCGCGCCCGTAAAACAGGTTGATGAGGAGCGTCTCGATGATGTCGTCCCGGTGGTGGGCAAAGGCGATCTTGTTGCAGCCGCGCTCTTCGGCGATCTCAAAGATCCGTTTCCGCCGCAACCGCGAGCAGAGGAAGCAGGGATTCTTCCGGTTGACGTCGCTGTGGGCCACGGGCCCATAATCGGTTTTATCGATGACGTATGCGCAGCCCGTGCCCTGGAGCCACTGCTCCACGGCCCGGACATCCTCTCCGCCCGGATCGAAGCCCAGGTCGATATGGACCGCCGTAAGCGCGAAGGGTGGCGTGAAGACCATGGGCGAATCCAGGAGATCCAGGAGCACGAGGCTGTCGGCCCCGCCGGATACCCCGACGAGAACCCGGTCGCCCTCGTCGATCATGCCGTATTCCAGGACGGCCCGCTCCAGCCACTTTTTCAGGTGGAGAAACAGCCGCGTTCTTTTCTGCTCTCTCATCATGCTTCGATCCGATTTCGTCAATTCGCCCGGCCGCCCCGGCATCGCGAGGCCGACCGGAGTCCTCCCTCTATCCCAGATGGGCATCCGAATCAAGTCCGTAGCCCCGGATGCCGCATCATTCCTTGATAACCGGCGCCGATTCGGGTAGATAATGACCGGCTCCGGCAGGAGCCGGCAGAGCGCCTGGAAGAACATCTGAAATGGATTCCTGGAAAATCAAGCTCTTTCTACCGAAGAGACGAGGAGGATTTATGACGGAAATCATCAACGTACACGCCAGGGAAATCCTGGATTCGAGAGGCAACCCCACGGTGGAAACGGAAATCACGCTTTTCTCCGGCGTCACCGGCCGCGCCGCGGTCCCATCCGGCGCGTCCACAGGGGAGCACGAAATGCTGGAGCTCAGGGACGGCAACAAAAAGCGGTATCTCGGCAAGGGCGTAGAGAAGGCCGTGGCCAATGTGATCAGTAAAATCGGCCCCGAGATCCTCGGGATGGACGCCCTGATGCAGCGGGAGATCGATTACGCCATGATCGCCCTGGACGGCACCGACAACAAGAGCGCCCTCGGCGCCAATGCCATTCTCAGTGTTTCCCTGGCCTGCGCCAAGGCGGCGGCAGCGACGCTGGAGCTTCCCCTGTACCGTTACATCGGCGGGGTCGCAGCCAAGGACATTCCCGTTCCCATGATGAACATTGTCAACGGCGGCCAGCACGCCGACAACAACGTGGACATCCAGGAATTCATGATCATGCCCATCGGGGCCAAGACCTTCAAGGAGGGGCTCCGGATCTCCGCGGAGGTCTTCCATACCCTGAAGGCCGTCCTCAAGGGCAAGGGCTACAACACCGCCGTCGGGGACGAAGGCGGATTCGCCCCGAACCTGAAGTCCAACGAGGAGGCCCTGGCCCTTATCGTGGAGGCCATCACGAAGGCAAAATACAAGCCGGGAAAGGACGTGGCCATCGCCCTGGATTCGGCCGCCAGTTCCTTCTTCGAAAAGGGCATTTACAAGCTCGCGGCGGAAAAGAAGCCGAACAAGACGGCGGCGGAAATGGTCCGCTACTACGAGGACCTGGTGAAGAGATACCCCATCATCTCCATCGAGGATGGCCTGGCGGAGGACGACTGGGACGGCTGGAAGCTGCTGACGGACGCACTGGGGAAGAAGGTGCAGATCGTCGGCGACGACATCTTCGTGACGAACAAGAAACGCCTGGAGCGGGGTATCGCCATGGGCGTGGCCAACTCGATCCTTATCAAGCTGAACCAGATCGGAACGCTGACGGAGACCCTGGAGACGATTCAGACGGCAAAGGAAGCCGGTTACACAACCGTCGTCTCCCACCGGTCCGGGGAAACGGAAGACGCCTGCATGGCCGACGTGGCCGTGGCGGCCAACTGCGGACAGATCAAGAGCGGCTCCCTCTCCCGGAGCGAACGGCTGGCCAAGTACAACCAACTTCTCCGGATCGAGGAAGAACTGGGCGAGATGGCCGTCTACCGCGGGAAAGGGGCTCTCTACTCCGTCCGGGGGTAGTTGACCTCCTGCGTATTGTTTGACAGGGATAAATGAATTGAACCGAGAGGCTCCGGGAGCGCCGTATAACGCGTCCGGGGCCTTTCTTATAAGATGTCCGAGAGAACGACGAAACCGTTCCTGAACCTCAGGAAGGGTCGTGGGCCGGATAATGATGGTTGTAGCTGCGGGAACCCCGACAGGGTCCCCGGATTCTACAGGAACCGGAACAGCCGCCTTCGCAGGCCCTCCAGGGCGGTTCTGTTTTCGGAGATGCTCCAGTAGCGGACGGGGCGCTTCTCCCCTTTCTCGGCCTCTTCCGTTGCACTGACGATGCCCATGTCCTCCAGGAACCGGAGCGCGTTGGCATAGTTCGACTGGGTGAGCGACTCGGAGCGGCGGATTTCGCCCTTCTGGTACATCCGTTCTCCGAGCCCTCGGATCTTCTTGGTGAATTCCCTGTCCGGCAAGCGCCCATGGACGAGATAGGCACACGACCGGACGACCACCCAGTAGGACTCGATGTAGTTCCGGATCAGGCCCGCAAAGGGCACGAGGTTCCTCTTCCCCTTCCCCTTCACTTCGATGGATGCAAATTTTCCCGCTTCGCCCCCGCTGATGGCAACCATGCCTTTCTGGGACAGGTACAGAAGGACTTCCCGGATCTCCTCCAGATCGTCCACGCGGTCGTCGAAGATGAACTCGTGGCGGAACATCTTCTTGAAGAACCGGTAGTCCTCCATGATCTCCTGGAGGGAGAGGACATCCTCGCGGTGGAGCGCCACGGATGCGGCCAGGAAACATACAGGGACGAAGTAGTGGAGGATGTTGTTCTTGTAGTACTCGAGATTCAGTCGGTTTTCCTCGGGCAGGGAGTAAACCACCTCCTCCCCCTCGTCCGGAAGGTCCTCGTCTTCCCCGACCCGGGAGATGAGATTGGACTCCTCGAACAGGCCCAGGGCGCTCGTCACGGCCTTGTCCATGTCACCGAAGGTCTCGGAGAACCGGACTTTCCGGGCCTGAAGGTAGTCCCGGAAATGTCCCAGGACCTCCATCAGGTCGTCCACAGAGATGCCGCGGCGGTCGGACCACAGGAATCCCGCCGAGAGAAGTGAAAACGGGGTCACCACGGAGACCTTGTCGATGTTCAGTACGATCTCGTAGCCGGTCTTCCGGTACAGCCGCTGCCGCTCTTCCGTCGACATTTCGGCGTACGTCTTATCCTGACTCTCCAGGTATTGCTTCATGAGGATGGGCTCGCCGATGTTCACATAGACGTGGCCGTAGCGCTTCCGGAGAACCTTCCCGCTCTTGATCACGTCGGTGGCCTTCTCGTCCTTCTTCTGTTCGCCCCCCAGTTCCTTCAGGTAGGCTTTTTCCTCGATGATCCGGTCATAGCCGAGATAGACGGGAATGATCGCCAGGTCCTCGCAGGCACCGCCGGCGTAGGCCTGGATGATCATGGACAGGAGCCCGTAGCGGGGCATGATCATCTTCCCGGTGCGACTGCGCCCTCCCTCGATGAAGAACTCGATGGGGAGCCCCTCCTGGAGGAGGATGTTGAGATAGCCGTTGAACACCTCGCCATAGAGCTCATTCCCCCGGAAGCTGCGGCGCAGGAAGAAGGCGCCGGATTTGCGGAAAACGGCGCCGAGGGGCCAGAAGAGCATGTTGGTCCCGGCGGCGATGAAGGGCATCTGGATGTTGTGCTTGTAGAAGACATACGACAGGAGCAGGTAGTCGATGTGGCTCCGGTGGCACGGTACGACCACGAAGGGCATCTTCTTGGAAAGATTCCTGATCTTCGTCATGCCGTCGCGGTCCACGACGACGCCGTCGTAGATGTTGTTCCACAGCCAGCCGAGCACCTTGTCCCACAGCTCAATGTACATCTCGCTGTAATCGGAGGCGATCTCATTCAGGTACCGTTTCGCCTCCTTGAGGGCCGCCTCATATCCCTTGCGGTTCCCGGATCCCCGCTGTTCAATGGCCCGCTGAACCTGCTCGTCCTTCAAGACCATGGAAATCAATTCCTGCCGGGACTTCAGGATCGGACCCACCGTGGCGGTCTTTTCCTCGTCGATCCGCTCGATGAGCTCTCCCCGGAGGCGGTCGATCATTTCTTCCCGGGACAGATCCTTGTTCTCCGCCAGAAACTCCCGGAGATTCACCGGCCCCGCGCAGAGAAGCGAGGCTTTGTTGGAATAACGGAAGAAGGTGATCACCCGCCTCATGGTGCCTGTTCCCTCCGTTTGGCCGAAAAGGATGTTGATCAGGCTCTCCCGCTCTATGTCCCGCCGTCGCCCGTAGCTGACCAGCGTGGGAACGACGAGGACCGGCCGATCCATCTCCCATTGTGCATAGAGAAGCTGGGACAGGCTGTCTTCCACCTGTTTGTTCGGGGTCAATTCAGACATGCCGAGGTGGACGATGACGGCATCGCCCCGGCGGACGGACTTGCGGACAAAGGCGCGGGGGTGGGGCTCGGGGCTCTGACGCCGGAAAAGCGGGAGCAAGAGGAGGGCCAGAATCGTCCGGATGGCCTTTCCGAAAGGCTGCCAGAAGAGCATGTTTGTATCGTGGGCAAAAGAAGGCCGGGGAAATCCGCGGGCGGCGGCAGACTCCCGGATGATCAGCGCATTCAACTGGCTCTGTTGCTTGATGGCATAGACAACCACACCTTCAGAAGCAGCCTTGGCGATCTTTTTCTCCGTTTCTTCGGGAACGTGAACCTTGGAAAGAACTTTTTTCAGCAGGAGAAGCAGAGGGATGCTGTCTTTCGCGTACAGGCAGCCGCTGTACTGTTCTTCAAGACCGGAGAGCCAGGATTTGAGCATCTGAGAGAAAGACAAGGCCGGTGCCTCCTGAAGATTCGCTGGAAATGCGGGAGGTCGGACGAAGCCGGCTCCCCGATTCGATTTATGATTCCGCTACGGGGAATGCCTCCGGAAACCGCTTGCGCATATAATCCTCGACATAAGGGCGGATTTCCGAGGCGGACGAATAGGAAAAAACCCGTTTCAGGAGCTTCCGGGCCTCTTTCTGCGTGGAGGCGCGGATGATTCGCTTGACCCGCGGGATCGCCAGGGGATTCATGCTCAACTCATCGATGCCAAACCCCAGGAGGACGAGCGTGTAGAGGGGATCACCCGCCATCTCGCCGCACATGGCAACGGGGATTCCCGCCCGGTGCCCGGCGTCCACCACCTGTCTGATGAGGCGGAGAACGGCGGGATGAAGCGGCTCGTAGAGGTAGGACACCCGCTCGTTGATCCGGTCGATGGCCAGGGCATACTGAATCAGGTCGTTTGTGCCGATACTGAAAAAGTCCACTTCCCGGGCCAGGGCGTCGGCAATCACGACAGCGGACGGAACCTCGATCATGATGCCGACGGGCATGTCCTGCCCGGCGGGAATCGCTTCCCGCGCCAGGTCCTCTTGCAGCTCCGCCAGGATGCGCTTCGCTTCCCTGATTTCCTCGATCCCGGACACCATGGGGATCAGGATCCTGACGTTTCCACCGGCCCCGGCACGCAGGATGGCCCGCAACTGGACCTTGAACAACTCTTCTTCCCGAAGGCACAGGCGGATCGCCCGGAGGCCCATCTGGGGGTTCATTTCCTTGGCCAGTTTCGGATCGGAGAAGAACTTGTCCCCTCCCAGGTCGAGAGTCCGGATGGTGGCCCACCGAAGGCTCTCCGCCGTAAGCACCCGGCGGTAATTGGCCAGATGGTCCTCTTCCGTCGGAAGCTGCTCCCGGTTGATGTAGAGAAATTCGGTCCTGTACAGGCCGATACCGTCGGCCCCGTGAGTCACGGCGGAAGGGATTTCCTCGATGAATTCAATGTTGCAGCCGATGTCGACGGCATGCCCGTCCCCCGTAACGGCGGGCAGGCGGGCATCGGCCAGGAGTTCCCGCCGCGTCTCGGCGTAGTCTCTCTTTTTTCTCTCGAAGCGGAGAAGCATCTCCGGATCGGGATTGACAATGACCAGCCCCGCCGAGCCGTCGATGATCACATCGTCGTTGGTCTTCACGGAACGGGAGATCCGCTCCAAACCAAGCACAGCCGGAATCTCCAGGGAGCGGGCCACGATCGCCGTATGGGACGTCTTTCCTCCCATGTCGATGGCAAAGCCCTGGACCCGGTCGATCTTCATCTGGGCCGTATCCGCGGGGGAAAGATCCGCTGCGATGACGATGACCCCCTCGTCCATGGCCGGCAGAGCTTCTTTCTGGCGCCCACCCAGGTTCCGGAGAATCTGCTGGCCGGCATACTGAATGTCGCTGAAACGGCCCCGGATGTATTCATCCTCTACCTTGTCAAAAATTTCCCGGTACTTGTCGATGGCCATCCGGACGGCCCACTCGGCATTGACACCCATGGTCCGTATGAAGGTCGTAACCTGGGTGAGGAACGACCGGTCCTTCAGGAGCATGATGTGCACATCCAGAATATACAGGGGATCCATGCCCTCCAGCCGGCCCAGTTTGCGGCGGATCTCCCGGAGCTGCCTGACCGAAGCCGCGACGGAGTCACGAAACCTCTTGATTTCATGAGAGATAAGCCCCTTGTCGCGGAGCTTGTAGAGAGACACCTGGGACTCCAGGCGGTCGAAATGAAAGGCCTTGCCGATCGCAATGCCCGGAGATACAGCGACCCCTCTCAGGACGGCTGTGTGTTTATCCTGCTGGGATTTCATCGGGTCACTCTTCGCCGAATTTCTCCTCGAAAAGGCGTGCGATCTGCTCCATCGCTTCCGCCGCGTCGTCTCCATCCGCCCGGACCGTGAGAAAACTTCCCTGCGGGCACGCCATGGTAAGAATTCCAAGGAGGCTCTTGGCATTCACCTCACTGCCGTCCTTCTCGAAAAAAATCCCCGACCGGAAACGAACGGCCACGGAAACCAGTTTGGCGGCTACCCGGGCATGGATGCCCAGTTTATTTCTGACCTCAAAGGTCCGGATCATGGTCATGACACTACTGCTTGCACGAACAGGAACAGAACGAACATGCCGTAAGGAATCCAAAACCGGGGCACTCCCCGGCGCATAAACCAGAATACAGCCAGCAGGAAGGCCAGTACTGAAACGTATCCTGCGGGCAAGGAAAACATCCCTTCATGATGCAGGGAGGCCTTTGCCAGAATGGCCCCGAGCATGGCCAGGACAGCCAGCACGACCCACCGTATCCAGGCCGTCCAGCGGGTCAAATCCAGCGTCTGGAAAAACTCAAATGCCCAGCGCCCTCGCTTGTATCCCTCCTGGAATCCTTTCCATCGGATCCACAGGGACGGAACATTGTACAACCCCAGGAGGCACCAGGGAGCTGCCATCATCCCCAAGGCAACGAGGAGAACGCCCGAGACAGAGGACAACGGCCGCAGCCCGCCCCAGAACAGCGGGTCCCCCAGGGCCGCATACGGCCCCATAAGGCTCTCCTTCAAAGCAATCGCATCCGGTCCGGCGGACGATCCCCCGGTTTCCTCGATACGGACGACCGATCCAAGGATCGAGGGCGCCATGCAGGGATGCGTATGAAACCGCCTCAAGTGACGGTCCACATGTTCCGATACCTCCCTTTGCCCATGGCTCAAATGGCGGATCACGGGGATCATGGAAAAGGCAAATCCCAGGTTTTGCATCCGCCAGTAATTAAACGACGCCTGGATGAGAAAGGATCGGACAAAAACCTGGATCAAGGAGGGGCGGGTCATGAACGTTTGGGCCTCGTCGTTTCCCTGTCGGATCAATCGGCGCCGTATCTACCATGATCGACCTTGAAAGTCAAACCATTCAAAGGGTTATTCAAGGTAAAGCAATCATGTTTCCCGCCCGGACAGGGAATTTTTCCTTGACAGCCCCCCTGTTTATTTGTTAGCAAACCCAGCCTCGCGGAAATCAATCATCACGGCCCATCCATTCGGGCCGGCCGCGGAAATCAAAGGCAAAAGAAAGGAGTCTCGACCGTGATCTGTCAGACCATCAAGGCGGGCACCGAGTGTTCCTTCATGTCCAAAAAGGGCTGCAGTTTCACAGGCGGCAGCTGCCTGGTCATCGCCGAACAGTGCAACGGCTGCAGCAAGGTGATCGAGGTTAACGGCGGCACTTACTGCCGGATTTACCCGGAGCCGGCTACCCGATGGGCATACGGAATCTGCCCGATGGCTTCCCATGTCAAAAAGGAAGTCAAGGAAGTGGTGCAGAAGCTAAATCCTCTGAAGGCCTCCAAGCGGTCCAAGAAGAAATAGGGCGGCCCTCATCCAAGGCAATAAAAAGGCCGATCCGGACTATGAATGTTCGGATCGGCCTTTTGCATTTCTGCTGGTGGGAGAAATGCACAGCCCTTCAATTCAACATATCGCGGATCTGGGTCAGCCCCTCCTTGACAACGGCCAGCCGATCGTTTTTCTGATCGCTCATCCTGTCAGGCCCGTCAGGCCTTTCGGAGTCTTCCCCGTCCTGCAAAGCACCCTGCTTCATCCGCCGCAGTTCTTTCTTTGCCCCGGCAATGGTGAACCGTTTTCCGTACAGGAGATCTTTGATGACCAGAAGCTCCTGCACGTCCTTCCTTCGGTATCGCCTTTGATCCGATCTCGTTCGCTCCGGCCTGACCGTTTTGAACACCGACTCCCAGTAGCGGATCACATAGGGCTCTACGTCCAGGATCCGGCTGACCTCTCCGATTCGGAAGTAGGCCTTGTCGGGAATCATCTTGTGCATATCCGGCAGACAGGGCGCTGCATCACAGGCAGGGAGCCCCGGATACCCGCGATCAGTTGTTAAGCGCCTTCCTCAGGACCTGGCTGGATTTGAAGGTCAGGACCCTCCGGGCGGTAATGGTGATCTCCGTTCCCGTCTGGGGATTCCTCCCCCGGCGGGACTTCTTTTCCTTCACCATGAAATTTCCAAATCCCGAAATCTTGATCTTCTCTCCTTTGGCCAGGGTTTCCTTCATGATTTCAAAGACGGATTCGACAATACTGGCAGAATCCTTCTTGGAAAACCCGAGCTTCTCGTAAACTTCCTGAATGATGTCGATTTTCGTCATTTCTGCCCTCCTACCCTGTAACCAAGAATGATGGCTTACCGAATCCTGGCGCCACTGGCCGCCATGATCCTCTCCACGATCCGGCTGTGAACTTCGTGAATCTCCTGATCGGTCAATGTCCGATCCGAGGCGCGGTAGGAAAATCGAAGACCGAGGCTTTTCATTCCCTCGGGGATTCCCTGGCCGGCGTATACATCAAAAACATATATCTTTTCAAGCAATTCTTCTTCATCGGAGGCAGCCCATCGGATCATGTCCCCGCTGGTTATCCCGTCGGCAACCAGGAAAGCTACATCGCGCGAACTGGAGGGATACCGTGGAACGCCCCGGAACTTCAACTCCCGCGAGGCAACCTTGGACAGGGCGTCAACATCCAGTTCGAACACCATCGCCCTGTTTTTCAGATCCAGGCGACTCAACACATCGGGATGCACTTCACCAAGGAAACCAAGTCGAAGGTCTCCGTGGAACAGATCGCAGGAACGTCCCGGGTGAAGGAACGGCTCGGGCGAGCGAACCCGGAAATCCCCTTCCCGGATTCCCAGTCCCTCCAGCATTCCCTCGAGGCATCCCTTCAGGTCGTAAAAATCGGACTGGGTGGACGTAAAATGCCAGCGGTCCTCAAATCGCCGGCCCGTGAGAAGGGCACCGATGCGATCTCTCTCCTCGGGGAGCTCATAGCCGTCCCGGGGATGAAACACCTTCCCGATCTCGAAGATCTTCAGGTCCAGTGTCCCAGCATTGGCGTTGTCCTGCATGGTCTTGAGCAGGCTCGGCACCAGGCCCGTTCTCATGACCGATTGGTCGTCCGTCAGGGGATTCATGATTCGCAGCATCCGGCGCCGGTAATCATCCGGTTGAAGCCCCAGAATATCAGCCGAGCGGGGTGAAACGAAACTGTAGGTGATTATTTCCGAGTACCCGTAACCGTTCAGGAGGGTTCTGACCCTGTCCTCGACCAACCGGCGGGGATCCGGAGCAGACGGCGCGACAGCGATGGCGGGCATCGTCACGGGAATCCGGTCATACCCATGAAGCCTTGCCACCTCCTCGATGAGATCGATCTCCCTGGCGATATCGACCCGGCAGGACGGCGGCGTCACTTGATAAACCCCGTCAACGCCGTTTTCGGGGCTCACCTTCATTTCCAGGGATTCGAGAATCGGCAGGATCTCATTCTTCGTCAGGGACGTTCCCAGGATGTCGTTGACCCGCGTGACCCGCAGGGGAATGTCTCTCGCGGTCTCGACCTGCAGAGGGTGGGCGTCGATATAGCCCCGGCAGGATACGCCGTCCGCCATTTCCGCCATCAGTCCGGCCGCCCGATCAAGGGCCCGCACGACTCCCTGCGGGTCGATTCCCCGTTCGAAGCGGAACGCAGCATCCGTTCCCATTCCGAGGAAGCGGGACGAACGGCGGATCGAGCCCGGCTGAAAATAGGCGCTTTCGAGGAGGACCACGGACGTGTCTTCCTTGACCTCCGAGTTGAGACCGCCCATGATCCCGGCGATGGCCACGGGTTTGACGCCGTCGCAGATCAGGAGAGTCCCGTCTTTCAGGACTCGCTCCTTCTCATCGAGGGAAACGAAGATTTCGCCTTCCCGGGCCTTCCGGACAACGATGCGGCCCTCTTCCAGGAAACGGAAATCGAAGGCGTGAAGGGGTTGCCCGAGTTCCAGCATGACGAAATTGGTGATGTCCACGACGTTGTTGATGGCCCTCAGGCCGACGGCCTCCAGGCGCTGGCGCATCCAGAGGGGGGAAGGCCGGATCGCGACGTTGCGGACGATGCGGGCCGTGTACTCGGGGCAGAGATCGGGGTCCAGGATCGTGACGGAGGTGACGTCGGAGACCTTCTCATCGCTCTCCGGAACCTTCATGGACGGATGGCGCATTGGCTTGCCGGTGATGGCCGCCACCTCCCGGGCGATTCCGACGATGCTCAGGCAGTCGGAGCGGTTGGGCGTCACGCCCACGTCCAGGACGGCGTCCGTCAGGTCCAGAGCCTCCTCCAGAGGCGTCCCCGGTATCAGATCGCCAGGAAGAATCATGATGCCCGTGTTGTCGGACCCGATGCCCAATTCCTCTTCGGAACAGAGCATGCCTTCGGAGACCTCTCCCCGGATTTTCGTCAGCTTGATCGTGTATCCGCCGGGAATAACGGCACCCACGGTGGCCAGCGGGACGAGTATCCCCTCCCGGACATTTGGTGCGCCGCAGACGATAGGCAGCGTTTGCTCTCCGATGCTCACCTCGCAGAGAGACAGTTTATCGGCATCCGGATGGCGTTTCGCGGAGACGATCCGCGCCACCACGACCCCACTGAAATCGGCCCGCTTCTCCTCCACGGCCTCGACTTCAAGACCCGCCATAGTCAGACGGTCGGCGAGCTCCTGCGCCGGAATCTCAACATCCACGTAATCTTTCAGCCACTTGAGGGAAACCTTCATCGGAACTGCTCCAGGAAGCGCCAGTCGTTTTCGAAGAAGAGGCGGATGTCGCTGATGCCATACTTGAGCATGGTCATTCGCTCCACCCCGAGACCGAACGCGAATCCCGTCACTTCCTCGGGATCATAGCCGACGTTCTTGAAGACTTCCGGATCGACCATTCCCGATCCCAGGATCTCCAGCCAGCCGCTCTGGCCGCAGACGCGGCATCCCGCACCACGGCACATGACGCAACGGATGTCCACTTCGGCGCTGGGCTCGGTGAAGGGAAAGAAACTGGGACGAAACCGAAGAGCCGTATCCTCGCCGAAAAACTGGGTCAGAAACGACGTCAGCACTCCTTTGAGGTCTCCCAGCGTAATATGGCGGTCCACCAGCAGGCCTTCGACCTGGTGGAACATCGGCGTATGGGATACATCCGAATCGGGGCGATAGACGCGGCCGGGCGAGAGAATCCGGACAGGCGGCTTCATCCGCTCCATGGTCCGGACCTGCACGGGTGATGTATGGGTCCTCAGGACGACGTTCCCTTCGACGTAGAAGGTGTCCTGCATATCCCTGGCGGGATGGTCCTTCGGGATGTTCAGGGCCTCGAAGTTGTAGTAGTCCGTCTCGACCTCCGGTCCTTCCACGATCGAGAAACCAAGCCCCGAAAAAATTGAGTAGATTTCCTGCCGGACCCGGGTGATGGGGTGCAGCCGACCCGGCAGAACCGCCCTTCCCGGCAGCGTGACATCGATTTGTTCCTTGAGGAGCGCCTGATCGCGATCGGTGGAGAGGACTCTCTGGAGAGCGTCTTCGATTCGCTCGTCCAGGGCATCCTTCACCTCGTTCAGACGCTGTCCGAAGGCAGGCCGCTCCGCCTGTGGAACGGTTGAGATGGTCCGCAAGAGACCTGTAAGCAGTCCTTTCCGCCCCAGGTAACGGGTACGGATCTCCAGAAGCGACTCTTCCGATGCGGCTCCTGCGATCTCCGCTTCCGCCTGCTTTCTGATCTCCTCCAGGTCGCTCGTCATGCCGCCGGAGTACCTTTAACCGTGGTGACGATCCGGGAGAAGGCGCCGGGATCGTGAATGGCCAGATCGGAAAGAATCTTACGATCCAGGGCGATCCCTGCCTTTCGGACTCCCTCCATGAGCCGGCTGTACGTGATGCCGTTCATGCGCGCCGCCGCGCTGATCCGGGCGATCCAGAGCATCCGGAACTCTCTTTTCCGTACCCGCCTGTCCCGGAAGGCATACTTCATGGCCCGGTTCACCGCCTCGGTGGCGGTTCTGAGGAGACGGCTCCGGGCACCGAAATAGCCCTTCGCCATCTTGAATATCTTTCTTCTCTTCTTCTTTGCCGTCAGGCTGCGTTTGACTCTTGACATAATCTCCCTTCTCCTGATGCTGCTCGCATATTCCATCGTGGGAACAGATGCCCCGGCTGGGGAATCCGTGAAGTGAATCGACGAATCCGGGTTTACAGATAGGGCAGGAGCGCCTTGATCGCCCTTTCGTTGGTTTTGTCCACCATTCCGGATTTTCTCAAGTTTCTCTTCCGTTTGGTGCTCTTCGTCGTCAGTATGTGACTGGAATAGGCCTTGTTTCGCTTGATCCTTCCCGTCCCGGTGAAACGGAAACGCTTGGCCGCTCCTCGGTGCGTCTTGAGTTTGCTCATGTCTCTCTCACCCCTTTTCCGTTCATTTTCCCTTTTCGACCGCTCCGCCCTGCTTCTTCGGGGCCAAGTACATGGTCATACTCCGTCCTTCCAGCCTCGGGAACTGCTCCACAGTACCGATTTCCGCCAGGGAGTTTCGTATTTGTTCCATGGTCCGGCGGGCATGGTCGGCATAAGCGATTTCACGGCCGCGGAACATCATTGTGATTTTTACCTTGTTCTGCTCCTCCAGAAATTTTCGGATATGGCGGATCTTGACCTGAAGATCATGCTCCTCCGTCTTCGGCCGCAGCCGCATTTCCTTGACCTGGACCACGCTCGCGCCTTTTTTGGCGGTATGAAGTTTCTTGCTCTGCTGATATCGAAACTTCCCGTAATCCATTACTTTACAGACCGGCGGATCTCCCTGGGGGGCCACTTCTACCAAGTCCAGCCCGGCCTTTGCGGCAACGTCCAGAGCCTCCGCCAGCGTCAGGATTCCCAGTTGCTTCCCCTCGGCATCAATCACCCGAACCGATGCGGAGCGGATCTCCCGGTTGATTCTCCAATCCTTTTGGATAGGCCACCTCCCTGTTTTGTCAGCCCTTGTTTACTGATACCGGGCGCACAGATCCTTCACCTGGCCGATGAAGGCGTCCACGTCCATGGGACCCAGATTCTTCCCGTCCCTCTGGCGGGGTGAAACCTTCCGCCCTTCTACTTCCCGGTCCCCGATAACGAGCATGAACGGGATCTTCTGGCTCTGTGCCTCTCGAACCTTGTATCCCAGTTTCTCGTTCCGGAAATCCTTTTCCACCCGGATGTCAGCTTCCACCAACCTCCGGAATACTTCCTCCCCAAAGGGGATCTGCTTGTCCGTCACCGTCTGGATGACCGCCTGAACGGGCGACAGCCAGACCGGGAAGGCGCCGGCATAATGTTCGATCAGAACCCCCATGAACCGCTCGATGGCGCCGAGGATCACCCGATGCAGCATGACCGGGCGGTGACGTTCCCCATCAGGCCCGACATAGGTCAGGTCGAAACGGTCCGGCAGGGTGAAATCGCACTGGATGGTGGCGCACTGCCACTTCCGCTTGAGGGCGTCCTTCAGTTTGAAGTCGATTTTGGGCCCGTAGAAGGCCCCGTCTCCCGGGTTGACGTCATAGGTCATCCGGTTGTCCTTGAGGGCCTGTTCCAGGGCGTTCGTCGCCATCTCCCAATCGGCGTCGGAACCGATGGAGTCCGCCGGGCGTGTACTCAGTTCAACCTCGTAATCGAAGCCGAAGATTTTCATGGCGTAGGCCACGAAATCGGCGATGTCCCGAATCTCTGAGTTCAACTGTTCCGGCGTGCACAGGATGTGGGCGTCATCCTGGGTGAACTGGCGGACCCGCATCAGTCCGTGGAGAACTCCCGCTTTCTCGTGGCGGTGCACGGTCCCCAACTCGAAATAGCGCAGGGGAAGGTCGCGGTAACTCCGTACCTTCGATTTGTAGATAAGCATGTGGGCCAGGCAGTTCATTGGCTTGATGCCGTAAAGCTGGTTCTCCACTTCCGTGAAGTACATGTTCTCGCGGTAGTGATCAAAATGGCCGGACCGCCGCCAGAGATCCGCCTTGAGGATCTGGGGTCCCATGACCATGTCGTAACCACGTTTAAGATGCTCCTTGCGTTCCCAGTCCTCGATGATGGTTCGGAGAAGCATGCCTTTCGGGTGGAAAATGGCAAGCCCCGCACCTGCTTCCTCGTTGACTTGGAACAGATCGAGCTCCCGGCCCAAACGCCGATGGTCCCGCTTGCGCGCCTCTTCGAGGACGCGCAGGTGCTCGTCCAACTCCTCCTGCGTAGCGAACCCGGTCCCGTAGATCCTCTGAAGCATCTTGTTGTGCTCGTCGCCCCGCCAGTAGGCGCCCGCCACGTTCAGCAGCTTGAAGGCCCCGATCATGCCTGTGGATGGGATGTGGGGACCTCGGCAGAGATCAACATAGTCGCCCTGGCTGTAGAGGCTGACCGTCTTCACGTCCGGTGGAAGGTCCTGGATCAGTTCCACCTTGTAGTTCTCGCCCTTCTTCTGGAACAGCGTGATTGCCTCTTCCCTGCTTATTTCCCGGCGCTCAAAGGATTTATCGGATCGGACGATTTCTGCCATGCGCGCTTCTACCTTCGCGAGGTCTTCCGGCGTGAAGGTTTCGGCGTAGTCGAAATCGTAGTAGAATCCGTCCTCGATGGAGGGACCGATGCTGACCTGAACACCCTGGAAGCTGTCCTGAACGGCCTGGGCCATGACGTGGGAAATGCTGTGGCGAAGGATCCCGAGCCCTTCCCGCGAGGCGATTCCGATCACCTCCAGGGCTCCGTCTTCATGGAGAGAACGGCTCAAATCCAGGGCATTTCCCCCGAACCGAACGGCCACTGCCGACGGCACCAAGTCTTCCCGCCAGGAGGCCAGCACCTGCCGCGCCGTCACACCTGCCGGGTACGTCTTCACCGATCCGTCAGGCAGGCTAACTCGGATTTCGCTCATCTCTTTGTCCATTTCATCGGGCAAACACGCCACTCGTAGAGAATTCTCTGCGAATTAAAGAAAGGGCATCATCAAGAAAATGCTGATGCCCTTTCCCTGAACCCAACCGGCACGGGATAAGAGCTGTACCGGTGTATTTTCATGGTAGGCACGCAGGGATTTGAACCCTGGACATCCACCGCGTCAGGATGGCGCTCTCCCCCTGAGCTACGTGCCTATGGGATTCCCTGATTCGAAGGCTGGTACTTTTACCAATTCGATTTTTCAAAGTCAAGGCATAATATAAAACAAAATTAAACAGACCGGGGCTTTTGCTGCTGATTGATATGCTGCACACCGATCATGATATAGTAGAAACCGGAGACAACGGTAAAAAACGCGGTAACCCAGACCAGTCCTTCCATGAAGGACTCGGCGATGGCACCGGGAACCGCACGGGAAACCAGGAAGACGAAGACGGTCAGAATCTGCACGGCCGTCGTCAGTTTGCCGATGGGGGCCGGTTGGATTTTATGGGACACGGACATGATTGTGAGAACGGCCACGCCAATCAGGATGATGCAGTCCCTGCTGATTACGACCACGGAGAGCCATCCCGGAAGGATCTTTTTCACAGCGAGGGTTACGTAACAACTGATCATGAGGGCCTTGTCGGCGATGGGGTCGAGGTAGGACCCCAGAACGGTCTGCTGGTGAAGCACCCGGGCCAGGTATCCGTCCAGGACATCCGTGAGGCCCGAGATAAGAAACACCAGGATCGCGACCTTGAAGGATCCCTGCATCAACAGGATGACAATGGCTGGCACCAGGATGATGCGCAGGAGGGTCAGGCTGTTGGGAATATTCATCCGCTCCGTCTTGTCCGGAACCGCCATGCGTCTTTCAACCTATCAGCTTTCCTGATCCCGCTCCTTGTTCCAATCCACCCATTCATCCCGGTCTGCTTCCGGTGAGAACGAGAACGGTTTCGACGCCACACCGGTCTTGTCGATGCGGATCTCCTGCAGGGAACGAACGATGTAGGTCCACTCTTCCATAGTCACTTTCGTGGGTCCGGGAATCGGTTTGGGTGCTGTCAGCCGCATGGATGGTCCCACCTGGGATTTGACCTCGTCCATGGTCTTCTTGCCACCCGCCACATTGACTTCGCCATCGTAGACCCGGACCATTGCGGACTGATCGGCATCCACATTCATACGCCATACGGTCCCCCGAACACCTGCCACGGCATTATCGCACGACATGTCGAAACGGCTTCTCCCGGTGAATGTTTTGCTGACCTTGGCCCAGGATCGTCCAATGGACATATGGATCCGGACGTCACGACTCTTGCTTGCTTCCGCCGCACTGATCTGCAGAATCTTGAATCGCGTGTTGTCGGCAAAGCGCACGGATGATCGGTCCGGCAGCGTCAGTTCCAATCGCGAACGACGGCCCGTCACAACCTCGTCTCCGCCGCTCAGGAGATCACCCGCTTTCAGGGATCGGATTCCCTTTTTCCCGGGCGTCGTCACCGTTGCCGACCCCTGAAGAATACTCACAACCGCCTGACCAGGTCCCATCTTCAGAAAGGTCGCTCGGGCGGCGCGTACCGGATCCGAAAGCACCAACCCGACACAGATGGCCAATAAACCGGTAATCCATAAATATTTTTTCATATCGACCTCCCTTTGCATCGGATAACATCCGGCTCGCCGACCGTTCCGGATTGCCAAGCCGGTTCTCTGGACAGGCCCGCTGGCGGGCAATTATGCATCCGGCCCGTCCGGCAACGTGGCCAGGGCCGTACTCACCACGTCCCTCAGAAGGGGCTCATAAACCCCGATCACGTCCTGCTCAAGCCACTTCCGGGTCACATGAAACGTCCGTTTCGACCTCACCACTCTCATTTGCCAGAGAATCTCTCCGCTCCGGGCGCTGCGAAGTATAAATTGCGCCGCCGCCGTGGTTTTGGCGGTATTCAGGAAATAGGAGGTGCCGCACATTTCCATGGTGATAAACAAGATTGCATCGACTCCCAGGACACGGCCCAGAGATCGGGCTGAATCTTCACCATCCCGGATTTCCACTCTTGCCAGGGCCAGCCGCTCGTCGATGCCCGCGAACGGGAGTCTTGGATATCCTTTGAAATAAAGCTCTTCGATCGCCTTGTCCCGCAGGATCTTGCCTCCTGCCAGGTCAATTCCTTTCGTGGCCTGAATGGGCGGCATTACGGCAACCAGCCGAGTACCCTTTTTGGAAAAGTCTTCAACGAGCATGTAAGGCGCCTTCGAGCCACATCCCACCAGCACGATCAGAGCCGTCAGCAGGAGCAAAAACCGGATTGTCCGTCTCATCAGCACTCCCTTTCAAGGCCGGAATTCAAGGTCAAGGCAGCCGGGTGTTCCCGGATCCTCCCGGACCTGAAAAAGGCCTGACGATTCAAGATGTTTTGCAAATAAGGCCAGCGGTTCAGCCGACTCTATATCCAGCCAGACCTCTCCTTGAGCAATCTTCCTGGGTAGAACCTGCCTGACACCCGGGATGACCGACAACGCCTCCCGGATCCGTACGAAGCGTTCAAATCTTCGAACATTCCTGACTCGAACGGGAATATGGTGTCGCGGGGCTTCGGTGGTACCTTGCTGCCGAATCCCCATCTTCTTCAGATCATGGGCCAGAAAGTCGGATATGACGGCGACCCGCAGATGAACATTGTAGATCCCTCCTTCCAACCCCTCATCCAGAACGGAAAAGGTATCTACATAGCGTTCATGGTGGGCAAGGAGTCGATCCATGCCACGGGGAAGCCTCGCCGGATCGTCAGCCTTCAGGGTCTCCAGGAGGACCTGCCGGACCGCTTTCCTCTGTGCATCACGAATGGCACCTTCCCGAGCCTTCGCCTGATCCCCCCCCCGTATCTGGGCTGACCCCCGCATGTCGATGCTGACGATGGCAGCGTCATCTTGCGGATAGGCGGGGACCGATGTCAGAAACAGCGCAAGAAAAAGAAGTGCGAACAACACAGCCGGCCCGCGAGACTTCAATTTCCCTTTACCCGAGCGGGACATGGCCTTACGGGTTGTCGACCGCTTTGAGCTTTTCAATTTCCTCCCGGATCACCCGTTCCACGATGGGTGGAATCATTTCCCTGGCCAGGCGCTCCGTAATTTCGGAGACATTCTGGAGCACCATTTCCCGGAGAGCCGGATCGGCAACAGCCCGGACGGGGACATCCTTCACCACATCCGTTAGATCGTGGATCTTCCGCGGTTCGACGGCGGACGCCCTCTCGTGAAGGGAAGGAGCTTCATGGCCTGAAGCAACGACCGCACCCTCATCCAGGACATCCACCAGATCGATGATCCTGCGGCTCTCCGGCAATCCTGCTCCCGTCATAGTCTTCCTCCATGTCCGCATCTCATTGCCCGGTCACAATGATCTTCCCGGCTGGACAACGGCGCAAACGGTATCATAACTTCCCATGAGCATCAAGGGGATAACCCAATCCGTGCAAGGAGATTCGAAGCGAGAGATGACCGATTCTCTTCAGGACAGGTCGCTCTCATCCGCCGTGCGAACGATCAGCTCATAGGCCTTCTTCTTCGGCACCCCCAGCCGTCGGGACACCTCTGCGGCCAGGTCACGGCTTGAAAGAAGCCCTCCCCGCCGCGCCTCTTCAAGAGCCAGGAGAATCGACTCGTCCGACACATCCCTGCCTGCCCCCGGATGCCCGCCGACCAGCACGACAACCTCGCCTTTCACTTCTCGTCCGGATAGCTGCTCCAGCAGCGCGTCCAGGGTCCCCCGGAGTATCTCTTCGTGAAGTTTCGTTAATTCCCTGGCTACCACAGCCATCCTGTTTCCCAAGACAACCGCCATGTCACGGACGGATTCCTGCAGGCGGCCCGGGGACTCGTAAAACAGGAGCGTTCCCGCTTCCTCCTTCAGCGATTCCAGAAACCGTCGACGAGCGGATGATCGGTTGGGAAGAAATCCCGCAAACAGGAATCGGTGCATGGGCAGCCCGGACACACTCAGGGCGGCGATCGACGCGGTCGGTCCCGGAATGGGAACGACGGAGATCCCCGCTTCGATGGCACCGTTGACGAGAATGTAGCCGGGATCGGAGATTCCCGGCGTACCGGCGTCTGCCACGTAGGCAACGTCCTGTCCGTCCAGAAGGCGCCGGATCAGCGACGGCGTACGGCTTCGTTCCGTCTGGTCGTAAAGGCTGACCAGAGGCGTTCGGATCCCATAGGCATTCAGAAGCTTTTTCGTCCGGCGTGTATCCTCCGCCGCGATAAAGCGCACTTCTTTCAGGATCCGGAGCGCCCTCAGGGTTACGTCCTCCAGGTTCCCGATGGGAGTCGCCACAATGTAAAGCCTGGCCGTCGGCATGGCCGCATCCCCTTTTCGATTGACATATCAATGTGTTTTATGGTTAAAACCGACCGCCCCGAAAGCATCCGGATGCGGTCCTGCAACCCGTCACCACCTGTTGCGGCATGCAGCCGGCCGGGTACACCCTGACGCCCGTGAACCGCGCCCCACGGACGAGGGTCGTTGCCGGGTAGGCGGAGCACACTCATAACAACCTCGTCGAGAAAAGCCAACATCAAAGAGCTACGGAGTGTTTGCGGCATGGCCATGAAAAAACGGGTTCTTGTTACCGGCGGCGCCGGATTTCTCGGTTCCCACCTCTGCGATTTCCTGATTGCACAAGGTGAGGAAGTGATCTGCCTGGACAACTTCTTCACCGGCAGCAAAGACAACATCCGTCATCTTCTTTCCCACGAAAGATTCGAACTGATCCGCCATGATATCATCAATCCGATTTATCTGGAGGTAGACGAGATCTACAGCCTCGCCTGCCCGGCGTCTCCGGTCCATTACCAGTACAATCCCATCAAGACAATCAAGACGAGCATCCTCGGGACGATCCACACCCTGGGCATCGCGAAGCGCGTCCGGGCCAAGATCCTCCTGGCCTCCACCTCGGAGGTCTATGGCGACCCGGAGGAACACCCCCAGGGTGAGAGTTACTGGGGCCGCGTCAATCCGGTCGGAATCCGGAGTTGCTACGACGAGGGGAAGCGGGCAGCCGAGTGCCTGATGATGGATTACCACCGGCAGAACGGGGTTCGAATCAAGATCGCGAGGATCTTCAACACCTATGGCCCGAGGATGGCCCTCAACGACGGCCGGGTGGTGAGCAATCTCATCCTCCAGGCGCTCCGGGGCGAAGACCTTACGATCTACGGCGACGGCTCCCAGACGCGATCCTTCTGCTACGTCGAAGACATGATTGCAGGCCTGGCGCAACTGATGAATACCCCCGACGACTGCATCGGCCCGATGAACATCGGGAACCCGGTTGAATTCACGATCCTTGCCCTGGCGGAGGAGGTCCTTCGCCTGACAGGATCCAAATCGAGGATCGTTCACCATCCCCTGCCCCAGGATGACCCGGTCCAGCGGAAACCCGACATCACACAGGCGCGGAATCGCCTGAAATGGAACCCTTCCATCCCCCTTGAGGAAGGACTCCGGAGAACCATCGAGTATTTCCAAAACACGCTATCATAAGCACTGGAGAATCCATGCCTTACAATCGAAATATCCTCTGTATCGGCGCCGGTTACGTGGGTGGTCCCACGATGGCCATGATCGCTCACCAGTGCCCTGATTACAGAGTTACCGTAGTGGATATCAACCCCGAACGGATCGCCGCCTGGAATTCGGATGAATTGCCCATCTATGAGCCGGGCCTGGATGAGATCGTCCGGGCCGTCCGGGGGAAAAACCTCTTTTTCAGCACCGACGTCGAACAGGGGATCCGGGAGAACGACATCATTTTCGTGAGTGTCAATACTCCCACGAAGACATTCGGCGTCGGCGCCGGCATGGCCGCGGACCTCCAGTACTGGGAGAAGACGGCCCGCCAGATCCTGCAGTACGCTCAGACCCCCAAGATCGTCATCGAGAAGAGCACCCTGCCGGTGAAAACGGCCCAGGCTATGGAAAGCATTCTCCGCCACACCGGGAACGGGATCTGGTTTGAGGTCCTGTCGAATCCAGAGTTCCTGGCGGAGGGATCCGCCATCCGCGATCTCACGAACCCGGACCGTGTCCTCATCGGATCGCGGGAAACGAAATCAGGCCTGCTGGCCCGCCAGATCCTCGTCGACATTTACGCCTCCTGGGTTCCACGGGAAAGGATCCTCACTTCCAACATCTGGAGCAGCGAGCTGTCCAAGCTCGTATCGAACGCGTTTCTCGCCCAGAGGATATCCTCCATCAATGCCATTTCCGCCCTCTGTGAAAAGACCGAGGCCGACGTCGAGGAAGTGGCCCGCGCCGTCGGAATGGACAGCCGGATCGGTCCCAAGTTCCTCAACGCGAGCATCGGGTTCGGGGGATCCTGCTTCAAAAAGGACATCCTCAACCTCGTGTACCTCTGCCGCCATTATGGGCTTGACGACGTGGCGGCCTACTGGGAAAGCGTCGTACGCATCAACGAGTACCAGCAGGAACGTTTCATGGGCACGATGCTGACGGCCATGTTCAATACCCTGGCGGGAAAACGGATCTGCCTGTTCGGCTTCGCCTTCAAGGCCAACACGGGAGATACACGGGAGAGTCCCGCGATCTTCATCGCCCGGAGGTTGATGGAGGAAAAGGCGGAGGTGGTCATCACGGATCCGCAGGCCCTCAAGAACGCCCGGGTGGACCTGAACGACACCGCCGGGAACGTCCGGTACGTTGCCGACCCTTATGAAGCGGCGGCGGGATGCCATGCCATCGCCGTCCTGACCGAGTGGGACCTGTATCGGAAACTGGACTACCGGCGGATCTACGAAAGCATGGAGCAGCCGGCCTTCCTCTTTGACGGCCGGAACATCCTCGATCATCAGGGATGTTTCGATCTTGGCTTCAATGTGTTCCCCCTGGGGAAACCGCCGCTCAAGCATTTCTGATCACGGAAAAGGAAACACCATGGATACGGAGTTGATCGATCGCCTTGCACAGCCGGGCACCACAAAAATCGTCTTCCTCATCATGGACGGCCTGGGAGGGTTGCCCACCCCCGGCGGCAGGGATACGGAACTGGAGACGGCGCGGACTCCAAACCTGGACGCGCTCGCAAGGGACGGAGTGTGCGGCCTCCTGGACCCCGTCGGCCCCGGGATCACACCGGGCAGCGGCCCCGCCCATTTCGCCCTTTTCGGTTATGACCCGGTAAAGAACAACATCGGCCGCGGAATCCTGGAAGGGGCCGGCATTGACTATCCCATGACGGAGAAGGACCTGCTCATCCGGGTCAATTTCGCAACGGTGGATCGGGACGGCCTTGTGACGGACCGGCGAGCTGGGCGGATCGACAACGATACAAACCGTCGCGTGTGCCGGAAACTCCAGGAGGGAATCCGCCTCCAATCAAACGTGCCGTTCTTCTTTGAGCCCGTGAAGGAACATCGGGCCCTCCTCGTCCTTCGGGATGAACATCTCCGGGATGACATTGAAGAGACGGATCCCCAGAAGACGGGGAAGCGGCCGCTCCCGCCGCGGGCAACGATGGCAGAGGCGAAAGGTACCGAAGCGGTCCTCATGGAACTGGTGAAGGAGGCCGGGCGAGTCCTCGCGGATGAGGAGAAGGCAAACATGATCCTTCTCCGCGGTTATGCTAAATACCGCAAATTCCCGAGCCTCACGGAACGATTCAAACTGAATCCCCTGGCCATCGCCTCCTACCCGATGTACCGGGGAATCGCCCGCCTGCTGGGGATGACGGTTCATCCGCCGACGGAGACCGTAACTGCAGAGTTCGAGGCCCTCCGGGCTGCCTATGACCGCCACGATTTCTTCTTCGTCCATATCAAGCCGACGGACTCGCGCGGGGAGGACGGCAACTTCGACGCCAAGGTGAAGGTGATCGAAGAGGTCGATGCCCTGTTCCCGCACATTCTGGATCTGCAGCCGGATGTGCTGGTCGTGACGGGTGACCACTCCACACCGGCAGCCCTGAGCGGTCACAGCTGGCATCCCGTCCCGGTTGTCCTGGCGGCAAAAACCTGCCGGCCCGATCGGGTGGAACGCTTCGGAGAGCAGGATTGCATCCTGGGCGGGCTTGGGCATCTTCCCATGGTGAACCTCATGGCTCTCGCCCTGGCGCATGCCGGACGGCTCGAGAAATTCGGAGCCTGAGTCCCTGCCGGCAGCTCCCGCGCCCTGGAAAACAGGAAAGGGCGGGCCCCCACGGACCCGCCCTTTTTGTTGCCGCTCGTTGAGAATCCTTGATCAGCCTTTCTTTCTCTTCTCCAGTTCCTCGGCCCGGAGCTGCTTCCGGAGGATCTTGCCGACGTTCGTCTTCGGCAGTTCCGCACGAAATTCGACTTCCGTGGGCAGCTTATAGGGAGCCAGGTGGTCCTTGCCCCAGTTGATGAGCTCCTCAGCCGTCGCCTGTTCCCCTTCCTTGAGTACGACGAACAGCTTCACGTTCTCTCCGCGCTTCGCGTCGGGGATGCCGATCGAGCAGACCTCCTGGATCTTGGAGTGCTGGTAGTACACCTCGTCGATGTCGCGGGGATATACATTGTAACCACCGGAGATGATCATGTCTTTCTTCCGGTCTACGATGTAGAAGTATCCATCCTCGTCCATGGTGGCGATATCCCCGGTGTAGACCCAGCCGTCCTTCAGCGTACTCGCCGTCTCTTCCGGGCGCCCCTTGTAGCCGAGCATGATCTGGGGTCCCTTGACGATCAGTTCGCCCCGCTCGTTCACGGGCATGTCCGTAACCCCGTCTTCCAGGTCTACGATGCGGCATTCCGTGTCGGAGATGGGAACCCCGACACTTCCCACCTTGCGGGCTCCGCCGTGAAAGGGATTGACGTGAGTGACCGGCGTTGTTTCCGTCATCCCGAATCCCTCCACAATGGCGGCCCCCGTCAGTTTCTCGAAATCGTGAATGACCTCCACAGGCAGCGGCGCGCTTCCGGAGAAAGCCCCTTTGATGCAGCTCATGTCTGTGGACTTGAGATTCGGGTGATTCAGCATCCCGATGTACATGGTCGGCACGAGGGGAGCAAAGGTGGGACGGAATTTCCCGATGGCCTCCAGAAGCGGCTCCGGCTGGGGACGTGGCACCAGGACTTGGGCCCACCCCATGAGAATGGAGAAATTCATGGACACGGAGAGACCGAAGACATGGAAATACGGCAGGGCGCCCAGCATGATCTCCGTTCCCTTGGTGAATTTCGGGAACCAGGCCGCCAGTTGCTGGACCTGCTTGCTCAAGTTTCCGTGAGTCAGCATGACGCCTTTCGATACCCCGGTGGTCCCTCCGGTGTACTGGTACATGGCGATGTCGTCGAAGGTGAGTTTTGCGGCGGCGGCGGTCGCGCCATACTTGGCCAGGCAGTCCTTCCAGCGGTAGACGTCCGGCGCGGCCTTTACGTCGGCGGCCATCTTCTTCTTTTTGGCCACCAGCGGAAAGAGGAGATTCTTCGGGAAGGGAAGGTAGTCTCCGATGGATGTGTAGATGATCTGGCGGATCGATGTCCGCGGCCGGAGGTCGATCATCCGGTTCCCCAGGAGGTCCAGCGTCACGAGGACCTTCGCCCCGGAGTCGTTGAACTGGTGATCCAGTTCCGGGTCCGAGTACAGAGGGTTGTTCATGACAGCGATGGCGCCGATATTGAGGATCGCATAATAGGCCACGACGCAGGGGATCACATTCGGCAGGAGAAGGGCCACGGCATCGCCCTTCCGAATCCCGAAATCCGTCAGGCAGGCGGCAAACCGGTCCACCATGTCCTTCATCTGCCGGAACGAAACGGTGTAGCCCTGGAAGATCAGGGCTGGCCGTTCCGGAAACTGCTTGGCCGTCCGCTCCAGGATATCCGGAAGGCAGAGATCCTCATACTGGATGCATTCCGGAACTCCCTGCTCGTAGGACTTCAGCCACAATTTCTTTGCATAGACGCTCTCTCCTGCCATGAAAAGCCTCCTTTCAAGAAAAGAAAACTGACCGGGTTATAACGATTTCTTTCAGCACCGGGGCGGACGCAAGGGGATCGGTCTGCTTTCCGGTAATGGTTGCGCGGTGAGACACGGAAGTGGAACTGACGGATTATAATCGATCAGAGCCGCGTAATCCACAAAAAAAGCCCCGGCTTTTTGGGCCGGGGCCATGAAAAAAGCTGTCAGAAACTCTCTTCTATTCCTCCGCCGGAGCGGCGCAGACCTCGACGGGTGCCTTCTCTTCCTCGAGGCCCATGGCCTTCCAGACGATCTCCGCCAAGTCGAGGGCCACCATGCTCTCTTCCTTGCTGTGGTCCTTGATCCCGTCGCTCATCATGGTGAGGCAGAAGGGACAACCGACGGCGATGGTGTCCGCATTCACGTCGATGGCCTGTTTGGCCCGGGCGTCGTTGATGCGATCGCCGTGCTCCTCCATCCACATGCGGGCGCCACCGGCGCCGCAGCAGAAGCTCTTGCCGTGGTTCCGGGCCATCTCCACCGTCTTCGCACCGGGAACCGCCGCGAGGATCTTCCGTGGCTGCTCGTACACGTTGTTGTAACGGCCCAGGAAGCAGGAGTCATGGTAGGTGAAGGTACCCTCCACGGGCTTCTGCAGCTTGATTTTTCCCTGGGCGATCAGGTCGGCGATAATCTCCGTGTGGTGATACACCTCGAAGTTGCCATCGAAGTTCGGATAATCCTTCTTCAGGGCGTTGTAACCATGGGGGCAGGTCGCGATGATCTTCTTCACGCCGTAGGCTTTCATCACCTCGATGTTCGCCTGGGCGAGAGTCTGATAAAGATACTCGTTCCCGCCGCGCATGGCCGAGTCGCCACAGCAGCTCTCCTCGGTTCCAAGGATGCCGAAGCTGATCCCGGCTGCCTGAAGGATCTTTGCGAACGCGATGGAGACCTTCTTGCCGCGGTCGTCGAAGGAGCCGGCACAGCCCACGTAGAAGAGGTACTCCACATTGGCGTCCTCGGCCAGCGTCTTCACGCCCACTTCCTTTGCCCAATCAGCCCGGAGGTGGGATCCCACGCCCCAGGGGTTGGAGTTGTTTTCCATGTTGCGGTAGGTGAGCTGGAGCTCGGGAGCAAAATCTGCATCCATCAGGACTTTATACTGCCTCATGCCGACGATCTTGGGCACGTGCTCGATGGAAGCCGAGCAGTTCTCCATGCAGTACATGCAGTTCGTGCAGTCCCACAGCTCGTGAAGATCAACCACCTCGCCAATGAGAGCCCGCTCCGCCGGCGGCTGGTAACCCTCTCCGGCCATCTTGTATTTCCCGAGGAGGGAAACCAGATCCAGAATTCTTCCCAGCTTGGCTAGCTTGCCATCGCCGGCGGCGGCGTTCTTCGCCGCAACGGCTGCCGGGGCCTTCTCCAGCCAGTAGGTCTTTATATCCTGAACCAGCTTCTTGGGGGACAGGTGCTTGCCTGTCAGGTAGGCCGGACAGCCGTCCTGGCAACGCCCGCAACGTGTGCATGCGTCGGAGTCGAAGATCTGCTTCCAGGTGAACTCTTCCAGGGTCCCCACGCCGAAGCTCTCGGCGTTTTCGAAGTCGGCGATGGGCTCCAGCTGGCCGACCGGTTTCAGGGTGGTCATGAAGTGGTTGGCCGGCGTCGTGATAATGTGCATCAGCCGTGAGTAGGGGATGTAAGCAATGAATCCCAGGGCGATAAAGGTGTGAATCCACCAGGTCGCCGCATGCATCGCCTTCGCCGATCCCGGTTCTACGCCGGCAAAGGCCTTGGCCAGGTTCCAGCCCACGAACGACCAGACTTCCCAGGGCGCCTGCTGCCAGGTGACGTGAATCCGGAGGGCCTCGATGACGAATCCCGTTACGATGATACCGAGGATCAAAAGCAGGACAATGGCGTCATCAGGCGTGGAGTCCGGCTGTCCCTTGTAGGTCAGGCGGTCGGGCCTCAGGATATAGCGCCTCCACAGGGCCATGAGGACTCCGATGAGGACGAAGAGACCGAAGAGATCCATGATCATGGAGAACACAAGGTAGAACTTGCCCCTGAGGAAAGCGATGCCGAAAGGTTCGGTAATGTGAAACTCGGTGGCGTCGAACGCGGCCCCGAAGATGAGAACGAAAAACCCGAAGAAGATCATCCCGTGCATAACGCCCGGGTACGGATCCTGCCAGGTCTTTATCTGCAGAATTCCGTTTCTCCAGAGCAACTTGAGCCGTTCGTTGACATTGTCCATGCGGATTTCCGGCTTGCCCATGGCGGTCCACATCTGCCAGCGCCGGAAAAGGCCGACGGCAAAGATAACCATGGCGATGCCGGTAAACAGGAAAAGGAACAGCTCGAAGCTGTCGGCATTCCAGAATACCTGCCGGCCTTCGTTGCCGATTCCGATTGGTGCGATTCCGTGTGCCATAACTCCTCCAAGCGATATGTTCTTGCGTGATCAGCGAGGGGTGGCGAATGGGAAGCAAAGACAGCGGTTTAAGACGGACGCATGCAAAACGTGCAGGTAGCCGGCGACCCTCACGGCCGCCGGCTACCCTCTGCGACTGACCACTGAAAAAACCTGCTACCCAAGCAGCTTCTTGCACTCCTGCGTCAGGGCGGGCACGACCTTGAAGAGGTCATCCACGAGCCCGTAATCGGCCTTCTGGAAGATCGGGGCTTCCGGATCTTTGTTGACGGCCACGATGTACTTCGAGGAGCTCATCCCGGCGAGATGCTGGATGGCGCCCGAAATACCGCAGGCAATGTACAGGTTCGGGGAGACGACCTTGCCGGTCTGTCCCACCTGGTCCGACTGGGCTCTCCAGCCGGCGTCCACGGCGGCTCTCGATGCGCCCACTGCGGCTCCGAGGACGCCCGCCAGCTCTTCCAGGATGGCGAAGTTCTCCGGCCCCTTCATTCCGCGTCCGCCGGAGACGATGATGTTCGCTTCCGACACGTCGATCTTGCCGGCCTGCTCTTTCTGCACTTCCAGGACCTTCGTCTTCAACTCACCCAGACCCGGGTCGAAAGCCTCGACGGCGCCCGCCTTCGCGCTCTCGACAATCGGGAACACGTTCGGACGCAGGGCTGCGATCTGCGGCGTCGCCGATACGACGATCTCGCCGAAGCACTTGCCGGCGTACATGGGGCGAATCGCCAGGAGCTTGCCATCGGCGATCTTCACATCCGTGCAGTCCGAGGCCATGCCGGTGGCCAGCTTGCCAACCAGCCGGGGGGCCAGGTCCTTGCCCTGGAATGAGGCGGCCACCAGCAGGATGGCAGCATCGTTGTCCTTCACGACCTTGGCGACGGCCGCCGCATGGGCATCCGTCGTATAGGGCTCAAACGCGGCGTTGTCGGCCACGTAAACCTTGTCGATTCCGTATTTTCCAAGCTCTCCGGCAATCCCCGCGACGCCGGAGCCGCACACCACGGCGCAGGCTTCTTCGCCCAGCTGGTCCGCCAGTTTCCGGGCGGTGCTGGCCATCTCGAAAGTCACCTTCCGGAAGGCGCCGTCACGCAGTTCTGCAACAATCCATACACCTTTTGCCATGATCGATATCCTCCGTGATTCCGTATGTTTTTATAATTAGATGACCTTCGCCTCTTCCCGCAGAAGCTTCGCCAGCTCCGCCGCCTTGCCTTCGGGCGTATCGTCGGCGCAGAGAATCTTTCCAGGAGGACGGGCGGGCGGGGGGATCATCTTCGCCACTTTCGACTTTGCATCGGTTGATACGCCGAGGGCGGCGGCATTCTTCGCCTCCACCGGCTTCTTCTTGGCCTTCATGATGCCGGGGAGCGAGGCGTAGCGGGGCTCGTTGAGGCCCTTGGTCGCCGTAATCACGCAGGGCAGGGACGTCTCGATGACCAGCTGGGCGCCCTCAATGGGCCGTACGGCCTTCACCTTCGTGCCGTCGATCTCCAGTTTCGTGACAAACGTCACCTGGGGAACGCCGAGGATTTCCGCCAGAATGGCTCCGACCTGTGCGGAGTCATCGTCGATGGCCCGCTGGCCGCAGAAAATGATGTCATAGGGCAGGCCCTTGATGGCCGCCGCCAGAGCCGCCGCCGTGGTGTACGCATCGGCCGCGTTGAGGGCGGGATCGTCAATGTGGACGCCCTTCTCTGCACCCATGGCCAGGGCGGTGCGGATGGTCTCCATGGCCCGGGCGGGTCCGATGGACACGATCGTCACGTCGCCGCCGGCCTTCTCCTTCAACTTCAGAGCTTCCTCAACACCAAACTCGTCATAGGGATTCATGACCCACTTGATGCCGCCCTCTTCGATCCCCGATCCATCGGCCTTGACCTTGATCTGGGCTTCCGTATCCGGAACCTGCTTTACACATGCGATGATATTCACGTTCTCCTCCTTCCCGAATGGGATCCGGCCGGATCCGGCCGGATCCTTCATCCAGTATGTATTGGTTTCTTTATGCAAGAGGGCGGGGAGTCCCGCCCTCTCGTTACAGCTTGCCGACTAGAGCCGGTTCTTCACGATGTCGTCGACAACGGAAGGATCGGCCAGCGTGGTGGTGTCGCCGAGGTCATCGATTTGATTGGCGGCAACCTTCTTGAGGATACGCCGCATGATCTTGCCGCTCCGGGTCTTGGGGAGACCGTCGGCAAACTGGATCTTCTCCGGCGTGGCGATGGGACCGATCAGGGTCCGGACATGGGCGACCAGTTCTTTCTTGAGGGCATCGGATTTCTCGACACCGCTCTTCACCGTCACGTACGCGTAAATGGACTGCCCCTTCAGTTCGTGGGGGTAGCCGACGACGGCCGCCTCGGCAACCTTGGCGTGGGCGACGAGTGCGCTTTCCACTTCCGCCGTCCCCATCCGGTGACCGGAAACATTGATGACGTCATCGATACGGCCGGTGATCTGGTAGTATCCATCCTTGTCGCGCCGGCAGCCGTCACCCGTCACGTAGTAGCCGGGGAACTGCTCGAAGTAGGTCTCGGCGAAACGCTTGGGATCGCCGTAGACACCGCGCATGATGCCGGGCCAGGGGCGCTTGATGCAGAGGGCACCGGAGGCCTCCACGGAGGTGATCTCCTTGCCTTCGTCATCCAGGAGAACGGGCCAGACGCCCGGGAAGGGCACGGTGGCCATGCCGGGCTTGATGTCGATGGCGCCGGGGAGCGGTGTGATCAGGATGCCGCCCGTCTCGGTCTGCCACCAGGTGTCGACGATCGGGCATTCGCCACGGCCGATGACGTTGTAATACCAGTTCCAGGCTTCGGGGTTGATGGGCTCGCCGACGGTTCCGAGGATCCGCAAGCTGGAGATGTCCGCTTTCTTGACCCACTCGTTGCCTTCCTTGGCGATGGCGCGGATGGCTGTAGGAGCGGTGTAGAAGATGTTGACCTTGTACTTCTCGACGATCTTCCAGAAACGGCTGATGTCGGGATAGTTGGGCACGCCCTCGAACATGACCGAGGTGGCGCCGTTGCAGAGGGGACCGTACACGATGTAGGAGTGTCCCGTGACCCAGCCGATGTCGGCGGTGCACCAGTAGACGTCCTCTTCCTTGTAGTCGAAGATCATCTTGTGGGTGTAGGCAACGAAGACGAGGTAGCCGCCCGTGGTGTGCATGACGCCCTTGGGCTTGCCGGTTGAGCCGGAGGTATAAAGAATGAAGAGGGGATCCTCGGCATCCATCGGCTCCGCGGGACAATCGGCCGAGGCCTTCGCCATGGCGTCATCCCACCAGATGTCCTTGGCGGGATTCATGTTGCACTTTATCTTGTCACCGACGCGCTTCACGACGATGATCTTCTCCACCGAGGGGCTCTCTGCCACGGCCGCGTCGGCACTGTCCTTCTGGGGAACCGCCTTGGCGCCGCGGAAGGTCCCGTCGCAGGTGACCAGGATCTTGGACGTGCTGTCCTGAAGCCGGTCACGCAGGGAGTCGGAGCTGAAGCCGCCGAACACGATGCTGTGGACGGCGCCGATGCGCGTGCAGGCCAGCATGGAAATGGCCAGTTCGGGGATCATGGGGAGGTACAGGCAGACACGGTCGCCCTTCTTGACACCCAGGGACTTGAGCACGTTGGCAAACTTGCAGACTGCCTCGTGGAGCTGCTTGTAGGTAATGGCCTTGTCATCGCCGGGTTCATTTCCTTCGAACTGGATGGCGACCTTGTTGGCCCGGGTCTTGAGCTGTTTGTCGAGGCAGTTGTAGGACACATTCAGCTTCCCGCCCTCGAAGAACTTCACGTAGATGTCGCCCTTCTTGATGTCGAAGTTGTAGTCCATGACCTTGTCGAACGGCTTGAACCACTCCACGTACTCCTTGGCGATCTCGGACCAGAATCCATCAGGGTCGTCGATGGAGCGTTTCCAGATCTTGTCGTACGCTTCCCGGCCGCTGATGTAGGCCATCTTCTTGATCTTCTCCGGTACCGGATAGACCTCTTTCAACTGAACCTTTTCTTCTGCCATGTGTTCTACGTACCTCCCTTGCTTGATGTTTTTGAATTGATTCGTACCCGCCCTGTCCCTTCCCGGACCCAAAAAGGGAGCGTTTCCTTGCGCTCCTGATTTGCTGGATTCAGGCTGGCTGTACCGGTCGGGTCAAGATCACAGTCTGCATTTGGCGACCGCGCCGGCACCGTCGGAGGCGATCCGACCTGAGCATAAAACCCGCCTGAATTCCAAAAGGGGATGGCCTGCGGCAAGATGCGTGGGGCCTCTGAACGGCAGTCATTCGCTGACTCCCAGTCATACGCTAACGCGCGATTTGCCCTATATCAATTATCCTCTTTCTGTCAAGCGTTATTTTGCCCCGGCAATGTGCCTCCACGGCCCGCCCGTCGGGAGTTCCACGGGGAATCGGACCGTGCGGGAGGGATCCCGGAAGGCCTATGGGCTGTTCCGGAAGTTCCGGGCCGTAAAAGTGAATCGGAGGAACAACCGGCAGATGTGTTTTTTTTGCAACACCTCCAATATGTCCATCCCATAAGGGACACACCGCGAGGAGGCTGCATCCGTACCCGGTCCCGAACGATATCTCCGGAGGGCTCCCGGGGAATCTAAATATCGCTTTGTTTTCAGCCAGATGAGAAGACATCCGGAGAACGGACAGCGGAGGACCGCCTTCACTGGTACGGCCCTTGCAAAGCCCGCATTCATCAAGGCTGCCCATCCGCAGCGAATGTGGACAGTCGCCTTGACAAGGGGGGCGGGGGATGATACCGTCCGCCGACCTTGCCATAAGGAAGGAGGTGACACGGGGGTCAGCAGGACAGGTCGGGTAGGCAAACGCCCGGCTGGTCCTTCCCGGCTGCCGTCAGGCGGCTGGGATGCACTGAGGAGCGGAACAGAGGGTCCTTTCTGCCCGGAAGGACCGGATTGAAAACTCGGATTTTCTCTTTTTGGAGGAAACAATGAAGAAACTTTGGATTGCTTTGCTATCGGCAATGGTGATTTTTGCATTCGCCATGCCGGCGTCCGCAGTGGACGTGAAAGTGTCCGGGTCCTACTTCGCACAGGGATATTACATCCACAATCCCTCCCTGTTCGATCAGGATTCCCAGGTAAATAGGGCACTGTACGTGGGTGGCGCCGCCGCCAACCCCATGGCAGCCTTACTCGGTACAACCACGCGTTACGGCTACACAGGCACGTTGGCCACCCAGATCTACGGCGCCGGCGGATCCACCGCGTACTACAACCAGCGGCTCCGCATCCAGACCGAGATCAAGGTTGTCGAGGGACTCAGCCTCGTGACCCGCTTCGACGCCCTGGAAAGGACGTGGGGTGACGTTCGTTGGGCTGGTGGAACGAGCCAGACGGCTTCCCGCGCTACGACTGGTGGTACTAACACGGGATTAGGCGCGTCGGGTGCAGCCGGAGTCGGCGAAAACATCGAGTTCGAGCGCGCCTACGTGGACTTCACGACCGGCATCGGCCGCTTCAACGTCGGCTATCAGCCCTTCGGACAGTGGGGACCCGAGTTCATCAACACAGCCAAGACCCACGCGGGTATCGGCTGGTATGGAAAGTTCGGCCCCGTGATCACCGTGGCCAAGTTCGGTCGCCTCTCTGAAGGCGTCACCTCCGCTGCGGCCAACCCGGCAGGCAGCTTAACCTCTGCCGGTGACACCGATAGCGATGAGTATGATTTGGGTGTCATCTACAAGGCACAGTCCTGGGAAGCCGGTCTGCTCTACCAGTTCGCCCGCCAGGCAATCAACCGCAACGCAGGCACGCTCGCCGTCGCTTACGGCGGTTACACCTACGCAACAGACAGCGGGTTCCTGCTCAAGATCAACGCCTTTGACCCCTACTTCAAGGGCACCTTCGGCCCCGTCTACATCGAGGCGGAAGGGATCTGGGGATTCGGCAAGATCGAGTATGAGAACACCGGCATTAACATCATCGCGAACAACAGGTACGGTATCCTTGGTGTTCCGAGAACGCTTGGCGACATCGACCTGAAGGGCGCGGCGCTCCACGTGAAGGCGCAGGGCAATTTCGGGATGGTCTACGTCGGCGGTATCTTCGACTACATCTCCGGTGACGATCCCGACACGCTGGACACCATGGAAGGCGGGATCACGAAGCTGCTGAGGGCAGGCGATGACTACATGCCCTGCCTGCTCCTGTGGAACAGCTGGTACGGCTCGACCTCCGTGCCCAACGCCCTGAATGTCGGCGGTGCTACTGGTGCTGGCTATACACAGGGTGCCTTTGGTATTACGAACGACGTCACGACCTTTGAGGACAACGTCTGGATGTACCAGTTGTACTTCGGTGTGAAGCCCACGCCGAAGACGGACGTCAAGCTGTCCGTGACCTATGCGTACGCCGACAAGAAACCGACGGCCAACGCATTCCTCGTTCCGGACGCCATCGGAACGATCGCCGGCATTCCCAACCCCTACTTCGAGGGTAAGAAGTACGGATGGGAAGTCGACCTGACCGCATCGTATAAGATCTTCGACAACCTGACTTATACGGTCGGTGGCGCCTACCACTTCGTGGGCGACTACTTCAAGGGCCCCGACTACTCGGCGTACTACGCGGCCAACGGCCTCGCGTACTCCTCGCCGGAGCTGAAAAACAACTACCTCCTCATGCACAGGCTCGAGCTGTCCTTCTAGGCTCAACCTTCATTGACCCCCGTTTGCCGACGACCCCGGAGGGGAAACCCTCCGGGGTTTTTTTATTGACAAAAACCGGCACCTGTCGCATAGAAAGGCCGTGTCCATCCACAGCAAAAGTCATTATAATCCCTTGTATTTTAAGGAGCAGGAACCGCCATGCCCATCTATACGTTTGAATGCAGCAAATGCGAGGCCGTCTACGATCACTTCCTGAAGATCGGGGAGCCTCATGATGAACTGGCCTGCCCGCAGTGCGGGGCGACAAAGCCCAGGAAGCGGGTGACGGCGTTCAAGACGAACTCCTGGTCGTCCTTCCTGGACGGGATGGAACGAAGGGTCAGCCCCGAGAAGTTCAAGTAGGTGCGCCCATCCAGAAAATTCACGGCAACCTCACGGGCCTGAAGCCGGAACAGATCCGGCGGATCGAGCAGCTCTACCGCCGCCGGATCTCGCCGGACCGCATCGTCACCCAGGAAATCGCCCGCCAGATCACGGAGCCGTCCCGCGAGTTGAACCGCCAGATCGGGATTCTCGTCAACCGCAGGGGGGACGTGGAGGCGGTGATCGTCGGGTCCCACCGGGACATCCTGATCCCCAGCCTGGACCGGTTCCGGTTCGCCGCCAGCCGCTTGAGGGGGCTTCGCCTCGTCCACTCCCATCTGAACGGCGAGAGCCTCACGGAAGACGACCTGACGGATCTGGCCCTCCTTCGCCTGGACCTGGTCTGCGCCGTCCTGGCCGGACCCGATGGGCTCCCCGGCGTCGTCCACACGGCCCACCTGGTCCCGGAGAACCCCGAAGGCACCTACTGGGCCTTCCTGAAGCCCGTCCGGCCCCCCGACCTCAACCTGAACTTCGCCTCCTTCATCTCCGACCTGGAGAGCGCCATTGCGAAGCGCCAGACATCCCGGCGGGTGGACGCCGCCGACCGGGCCATCCTGGTTCGGGTGGAGACGAATCCCATGACGGACACGGAGGCGTCCCTAACGGAACTGAGGGAGCTGTGCCGAACATCCGGCGTCGAGGTCTTCGACGCCGTCGTCCAGCAGCGGCCGCAACCGGATCCCCGCTATCTGCTGGGAAAGGGGAAACTGGCGGACGTTGTCATCCGGGCGCTCCAGATGGGCGCCAACTGCCTTCTCTTCGACCACGAGCTGTCACCCGCCCAGGCCCGTTCCATCGCCGATTTCACGGAGCTGAAGGTCGTCGACAGGACCCAGGTCATCCTGGACATTTTCGCCCAGCGGGCCCACAGCCGGGAAGGCAAGATCCAGGTTGAGCTGGCGCAGCTCAATTACCGGCTCCCGCGCCTGGCCCAGCGGAACACCGCGTTTTCAAGGCTGGCCGGGGGAATCGGCGGCCGGGGTCCCGGAGAGCAAAAGCTCGAGATCGACCGGCGCCGCGTCCGCGACCGCATCCACCGCCTCGAACGGGAGCTCAAGGAGATCGAGAAGGCACGGGGCCAGCGCCGGATGAGGCGGCGACGGGAGGGAATACCGATCATCTCGATCGTGGGATACACAAATGCCGGGAAATCCACCCTGCTGAACGCCCTCACCCACAGCCGGGTGCTTGCCGAGGACCGCCTCTTCGCCACCCTGGACCCGAAGAGCTCGCGGCTCCGCTTCCCGCGGGACACCGAGGCCATCATCACCGATACGGTCGGCTTCATCCGGAACCTGCCCCGGGAGCTGATGGCCGCTTTCCGGGCCACCCTCGACGAGCTTCAGGAAGCGGACCTGCTCCTTCACGTCATCGACGTGAGCAACCCGGGCTTCGAGGAACAGATCGAGGCGGTAGAAAACATCCTCCGGGAACTCGATATCGCCGGGAAGCCGCTTCTCAAGGTCCTGAACAAGGCGGACCGGATCGACGACCCCGCCCTGCTCGGAACCCTTTCCAGGCGTTACGAGGCACCGGTTGTCTCGGCCCTCCATCCGGAGACCCTCCCCGCTCTCCTGGCCCGCCTCGAATCCGTTATCGGCAGCCATCGGGAATATAAGGCCACAGCGGAGACGGAGCCGATGGAGCCAGAAGATCCTTCCCTTTCCACCGGAAACCCGTTATAAGAAAAGCCGAAATTCAACCGGCAAGGTCGTTGCAATGATCCCCTCCAGACGGTTCCCGTTTTTCCTGGCCTTATTATGCGTTGCGGTCCTCATCTCGCCCCTTCAGGCGTCCGGTGCGGACCGCGACTTCCCAAATACCAGGAAAATCCGGCTCGCGGTGCTTTACTTCGATAATGAATGCGTCACCGACCGGGAACGGCTGGATGCCTTCCAGAAGGGAATCGCCGACGCGCTCATCGGCGACCTGGGCCGTCTCGGCCGCCTGCAGGTCGTGGAAAGGGAGCGGCTCGACGCCATCCTGTCGGAGATGAAACTCCAGCAGTCGGGCCTGACGGATCCGGCATCGGCGGTCACGATCGGCAGGGTTCTCGGCGTCCAGGCCCTCCTGATGGGAAGCTACACCGCCATCGGCGGCATAATCCGCATCGACGCCCGGATCGTGGAGGTGGAAACCGGCCTTGTCCTGAAGGCCGAAGAAGTCACCGGCCGAACGGACGACTTCTTCCAGCTGGAAGAGACCCTCGTGGAAAAGATCGCCGCCGGTCTCGACGCACCGCTGACGACGGCCGAGCGGGCTCGTTTGTCCTGCACGGGAGGGCGCTCGTTTACAGCCTTCCTGGAATACTCCCGGGGGCTTGACGAGATGGACCGCGGCCGCTGGCGGGAGGCGGACGAGGCCTTCGCGGAGGCGCTCAGGATCGATCCGGGCCTTGAGAAGGCAGTGCAGAAACGGAAAGAACTGGAGCGGAGAAAAGGAAGGAAACGGTCTTGAAGGGAATCCGGATGTCCTTTTTTCTGACGTGCCTGCTGGCGATCGCTCTCTCCGTCCCGGTATCCGCGAGCCACGCCGCTCAGGAGACCTCCGCGACGGTGAAAGGCGGCTGGCTGGTCGCCGTCTTTCCCCTGGAGAACCTGGCGGCATCGGAAGATACGAAGGGACTCGGGGAAGAGATCGCCGCCACCCTGACGGACGGATTCGGCCGTTCCGGAAAGGTCCGAGTTGTGGAACGGGCGCGACTGGAGAAGATTATGGAGGAGTTGAAGCTCGGCACTTCGGGCCTCACCGATGAGCAGAGCGTCATCCGTGCCGGCAGGCTCCTGGGTGCAAACGCCCTGGTACTCGGGTCTGTCCTCAAATTCGGGGATTCATTGAAGATCAACGTCCGGGTTGTGAAGACGGAAACGGGTGAAATACTCTCCACCGGGAAAGTCGCCGGGAAATTCTCCAGGCTGCCTGACCTGGAGGAAAAGCTTATGACTGTGCTTCTTCCCCGGCTTCATTCCCAGATTCCATAGGAGGTGACCATGAACAGTTTCCAGTTTTCGATGCGGGGCTGGCTCCTCGTGCTCCTGGCGGCGGTCTTTATCCTTGCCGGCTGCGGCTCCGTGGCGCTCCAGGTAAAGGCCAACTCCGCTCTCCAGGACAAGCGCTACGGCGACGCGCTGGCGGCCTACCAGGAAATCCTGAAGACGGATCCGGCCAACGTGGAGGCTCTCAAGGGAATCGGCGAGACGTACCTCAGAATGAGAAAAGGCCCCGAGGCCGTTGCAGCCCTCGAGAAAGCCTACAAAGCCGACCCCGACCAGCGGACCACCCTCAACCTCGGTCTGGCCTACGCCGAGGCCGGTGATCATGGAAAGGCCATCTCCACCTGGGACGTACTCCTGTCGCGGGACTCCGACAGCAATTTCGCCAACTTGGTGCGAAAGCAGCGAACCCTGTCGCTTTACAAGGACGCCGCCAGACAGGCAAAGAATGCGCTTGCCCAGGAGCAGGCCCTGATATCCAGTGCCATGGTCGCGGACAGACAGAATGCGCCCGCTGTCTCCGCTCCCGCGCCGCAGGAAACGGTTCAGGAGGCGCCGCCCCCCAAACCCTCCAAGAAAACCAGGCGCAGCCGGGTGAGCCGGAAGACCAAGAAACCCGTCAAGGCGAAGACGCCCGCGGTGAAACAGCCGGCACCCGTTCAAGCCAAGGCCATGCCGAAGGTGATGCCGAAGGAAAAACTGGACAGGATATTCCCCGTGAATGACAACACCCTGGCCGTGTCCCCCTTCGGTGAAAAGGGAAACACGGAAAAGACGCAACACCTCCGGAAGGCCCTGGCAGCGATGATCATCACCGATCTGAGCAAGGCAAAGGGGATACAGGTGGTGGAGCGGGTCCGGATGCAGAAGCTTCTCGACGAGCTGAAGCTTGGCCAGTCGGGGATCGTCGATCCGGCCACGTCACCCCGGGTGGGCCGGTTGCTGGGTGCCGGCAAGATCGTCTCGGGCAGCATGCTTGGCTCCGGCAGCGATGATCTTCATGTCCTCCGGATCCTGACGAGCGTCGCCTCCGGGAAAGACCTGGGGGACCAGGATGCCCGCGGCAAAACGGACGAGTTTTTCAAGATGCAGAAAGCGATTGTCTTCGGCATTCTCAAGGACCTGGGAATCAAGCTCACGCCGGCGGAAGAAGGGCTGATCAATCGCTACGCCACCCGCTCCTTCAACGGCCTGCTCCTCTACGGGGAAGGGCTCGACTGGCAGGACCAGGGGGAATGGGACAAGGCGCTCGATGCATTCATGCGCTGTGTAAACGTCGATCCTACCGGCCCCTGCGGGGCGGCCCTCGCGAGTTCCCCATCGTCCGGCGAAGCGGTTGCCGGCCCGGAAAGCGTCGCGGCGGCCGTCGCGGAGGCAGCCGTGTCCGATACGGCGGCGGCGGCAGCGGCCGGCGGTGGCGGTGGCGGCGGTGGCGGTGGTCACTGAATGCCGCACCCCGTCATCCTGACCTGGCTGGATACAGAGAAGGGGACAGACTCAAGTCTGTCCCCTTCTTATGTTTACCAATTCCCGGCAGGCGGGAAATACAAATCCCCTACATGACTCCCTTGTACCAGCCGCCGTCGATCTGGATAGCGGCGCCGGTGATGTAGCCGGCGGACTCGGAGGCCAGGAATGCCACCAGGGCCGCGAATTCCTCCGGCGTCCCCAGCCGCTTCATGGGGATGTCCGCCTCCCACTTGGCGATGACCGCCTCAGGCGTCGTGCCCGTCTTTTCGGCAACGGTCCGGGAAAGGCTCCGGACACGCTCCGTCAGGGTGTAGCCGGGGCAGACGCTGTTCACCGTGACGTTGAACGACGCCAGTTCATTGGAGAGGGACTTGGCCAGGCCGATGACGCCGGAGCGGATCGTGTTGGACAGGATGAGGCCGTCGATGGGCTGCTTCACGGAGATGGAGGTCATGTTGATGATGCGTCCCCACCGCTTCTCCTTCATGACGGGGATGGCCTCCCGGGTCATGATGATGGTGGACAGCAGGTTCAAGTGGAAGCCCTTCTCCCACATCCCGTCTTCAATCTCCAGGAAAGGCAGCGAGGGCGGACCACCGGCGTTGTTGACGAGGATATCCAGTGTTCCGTAATGATCGATGGTCTTGCGGACCAGGGCCTTCGCCTGCGCGGGATCGGACACGTCCGCCGCCACGGCGAGGACCTCAGCCCCCGTCTCCTTCCGGATCTCCTCCGCTGCCGCCGGCAGGGCGGGATCGTCGAGGGCGCCGATGGCCAGGCGGGCTCCTTCCCTTCCCAGCGCCTTCGCCACCGCAAGTCCCAGGCCCATGCTTCCTCCGGCCACAACGGCCACCCGGTTCTTCAGTCCTAAATCCATGGCTGTCTCCTTTCCGCCGTCAGGCTTCTTTCCCGTAATGCTCCTCGATCCAGGACCGGTACGCTCCGGTCCGGATCCCCTCGATCCAGGGCTGGTTCGCCAGGTACCAGGCCACGGTCCTTCGCAGCCCTTCGGCAAAGGACTGGCGGGGCCGCCATCCCAGCTCCCCGGCGAGTTTGGAAAAATCGATGGCGTAGCGGCGGTCGTGGCCCGGGCGGTCCGCAACGTAGGTGATCAGCCTCTCCCGGGATTCCCCGCCCTCCACCGGCGCCAGCTCGTCGAGGAGGGCGCAGATCAGCCGGACGATGGCGATGTTCTCCATCTCCGCGTTGCCGCCGATGTTGTAGGTTTCCCCTCGCCTTCCCTTCCTCATGATCAGCCAGATGGCCTCACAGTGGTCTTCCACGTACAACCAGTCCCGGACATTCCGGCCGTCGCCGTAAACCGGCAGGGCCTTGCCCTCCAGGCCGTTGAGGACCATCAGGGGGATCAGCTTCTCCGGGAACTGGTAGGGACCGTAGTTGTTGGAGCAGTTGGAGATCGTCGCGGGGAGGCCGAAGGTCTCGGAGTAGGCCCGGACCAGGTGGTCCGAGGCGGCCTTCGAGGCCGAGTAGGGGCTGTTGGGGCGGTAGGGCATCTCTTCCGTGAAGAGCCCCGTGGCCCCGAGGCTGCCGTAGACCTCGTCGGTGCTCACGTGATGGAAGAGCCGGAAGGCGGACCCCCGGGCCTTGGCCCGCTCCAGGAGCTGGAAGGTCCCCAGGATGTTCGTGTGGATGAAGCTCTCGGGGCGGCGAATGGACCGGTCCACGTGGGACTCGGCGGCGAAATGGCAGACCCCGTCGATGCCGTACCGGCCGAAGAGATCCTCCAGGCGCCCGGCGTCGCAGACATCGCCGTGCTCGAAGACATAGCGTCCGTGGTATCGCTCCGCGACACCCGCCAGGTTGTCCGGGTTGCCTGCGTAGGTGAGTTTGTCGAAGTTCACGATCCGCCCGGTGAAATCCTCGCGGTCCAGGAGAAACCGGATGAAGTTGCTCCCGATGAATCCGCATCCTCCCGTCACGAGGAGATTTTCGAAAGTCATTGGAAATCCTTTCAGGTTGCCGCCGGAACCGGCGAGCGGCGGATCAGCGCAGGAAGCCCTGGATGATCCGGTTGACGGCCTCTTCGTAACTCAGCCCCAGGCTCATGAGCTTCATGAGCTGGTCGTTGGCGATCTTGCCGATGGAGGCCTCGTGGGTCAGCTCCGCCTCCGGGTGAAAGGCCTTGAGGGAGGGGATCGTCTCGTTTCGGCCGTTGCCGATGAGGATGGCGTCGCATTCGATGTGGCCGAAGCACCGGGCACGGGCCTCCAGGGTGGCGAAAAAGTCCTGGACCGAGTCGTCCTTGATGACGGACCGCGACACGAGGTTCGCCCGGCTGTCATTCCCCTCCAGGACCAGGGAGTTCCGCGAGACGGCCCGCTGGCTCCCCTCGGTCATGACCCGCTCGGTCACCAGGAGCACGCTGCCGGGTCCCAGCACGGCCTCGTTGCTGCGGTTCGCCTCGTCGACGCCGCCGATCTGGGTCAGCTCCATCTCCGCATGGGCACCCTCCGCCAAGACCATCCGGGTGGAGGGGTTCAGGGACCGCTTTCCCCGGCCGGGGCCGGTGGCGTAATGCTTCTCCACATAGCGGACTTTCGCCTTCCGCCCCACCTCAAACTCGTGGAGCCCCTCGTGGCCTTCCGGATCGGGCCCGCCGCAATGGATCCCGCAGCCGGCGATGATCGTCACGTCGGACTTCTCGCCGATGATGAAGCGGTTGTAGACGACGTCGTTCAGGCCCGCCTGGCTGAGGATCACGGGGATATGAACCGATTCGTTCACCGTGCCGGGCTTGATGGTGACGACGATGCCCCGGTTGTCGTCCAGGCTCTCGATCCGGATGTTGGCCGAAACCTCCCGGGCCAGCAGGCGCCCGTTTTTCCGGATGTTGTAGGCCCCCTTCGGAAGCCCCTCCAGGTCCGCAACCGTCTTCAGCAGTTCTTTATCGAAAGCATCCAACATCGTCGATTCTCACACATGCCTTGTAGTTGCAGATGCTCATGTCGCTCAGGAGGGGAAGAGCACCCTTCAGGTCGCCCTCGTAGACGAAACGGCCGCCGTTGATGATGAGGACCACATCGGCGACCTCCAGGAAGGCCCGGTTGTGGCTGACCACCAGTGTAGTCGTACCGTGTTCCGCCTGTTCCCGCTTGAGCAGGTTCACCATGGGCCCGATGGTCCACAGGTCGATTCCCGTGTCGGGCTCGTCATAGATGGCCACTTTCGGGTTCCGGGCGATCGTCGTGGCCAGCTCGATCTTTTTGATCTCCCCGCCGGAGAGCTTTGAATCAACCGGCTTGTCCAGAAACGACAGGGAACAGATGCCCACGCGACGGAGCAGGGCCAGGAGCTGCATTTCCTCTTCCGTACCGGAGGCGATGGACAGGAGGTCCCGAAAGGTGATCCCCTTGAATCGGGCGGGCTGCTGGAAGCTGTAGGATATGCCGGCCTTCGCGCGATCCGTGATGGAATACCCGGTGATGTTCTTCCCGCCGAACAGGATGGACCCTTCCGTAACGGGATTGATCCCCATGATGAGCTTCGCCAGCGTCGTTTTCCCGCTCCCATTGGGGCCGGTGATGGCGTAAAATTTCCCCTTCCGGAAAGCATAGTCGATCCCGTCGATGATTCGGCGGATGCCTCCGCCGTTCCCCCCGTTTTCCTGGGGACCGTCCTCGACGGAAAAGACAATGTTTTTCAGTTCCAGCATGGCATTTTCCTCTTTTTTCTTTTTCCGAAGCCGTTTACGGGTCCGGACACCGGTGAGCCTATGATGGAATTCGTCTGCCCTGTCAACGGGAAAATTCCCCACTGAGGATTTCAGCCGTCGTCCGGATCGGCACACCCTGCAACAGGCTGTCGCTGACGGGACAGCGGGCCTTGACAAGCCCCAGGAAGGCCTCGACCTTTTCGCGGGGAGAAGGGGAGCGGATCGTCATGGTCAGGCGGATATCCTGGTAGCCTGAACGCACGCCGTCCTTTCCCCGGATGAATCCGTCCGGATCCAGGGAACCCTCCACGGAAACGCGGAACTCCTGAAGGTCAATCCCGGAGGGACGGGCCAGGAACCGGGCCGTGATGCACAGGCAGGAACCGAGGGCGCACAGAAGCATCTCCACCGGGTTCATGCCCGTGTCGGTTCCTCTCATCGTTTTCGGTTCGTCCGCCGTTATGGCGAATCCCCGCGCGGTGTTCGCCACCGCCATCCCCTCCCCCAGAACCGATTCGGCCCGGAACTTGTGCAACGCCATTGCGTCTCCTTTCTTCAACGCTGAATCAAATCGCAACGCCGGGTTCTGCGACGACTCTCGCGCATCACAATGCCCACAGGACGAAAGTCCCGTCAACCGCCCATCCGCCCGGCGGGACGGCACTACAGGTATGTGCGGCCGCCGAGAAACCGCTTCCGGTAGTAGTCCCTGGTCATGGACTCGCGACCGATCCTTTTGCCCTTGCCGGGGGCGTGGATGAAGGCCCCCGAGCCAACATAGATCCCGACATGGGACACCTTGCCATTGCCGGAAGTGGCAAAAAAAACAAGATCCCCTTTCTGAAGATCTTCCAGCGCCACCGCCGTGCCGTCTTCGAACTGCTCCCGGGAGGACCGGGGGAGATCCAGTCCGTTGAGCTGATAGACCGTCATGGTGAGGCCACTGCAGTCGAAGCCCTCATCCGACGACGTTCCTCCCCAGAGATAAGGCACCCCGATATAACCGGATGCCGTTTTCACCAGTTCGTCCCGCAGGAAGGCTTCCCCGAGAGACTTTCTTCTTGCGACTGCATAATCCTCGGGGGCAACGATATAGAACTCCTCGATCACTCCCGAGCGTTTCAGTGATTCAGCGCGGTCGCGGGCCGCCTCCCGGGTTGAGAAATTCCCGAAGCGGACCTTGTAGAGCCCCTCCCGGGCCTTGAAATAGGTTGCATTGAGGCCGCGGGACCGAAGTCCCTCCGTCAGTCGGGCGGCATTCTCCACCCGGGCAAACGCCCCGGCCTGAATGGTGAATCCCATCCGGGCCAGTTCCTTCCGAACAGGCTTTTCCGGTTTGGCAGCGGGTCGTTCCCGGTAGGTAATCCCCTTTCTGACCCCACAGCCGGTTAAGCCCCCCATGACGAAAAGCAGGGTCAAAAGCACGGCAGCAGAGGATTTCCAGACAGGGAAGCGGTGAAAGCGGCGACAAGCCATCATACCATGACCTCCAGCTGTCTCTTATCAGACCTGATGCGTTCTCTCAACGGGCGGTGTGAGCACCTCCATATTTCATCGGGGTCCAGTACGCTTCCTCTCATTTTACCCTTATTTTTGCTTGCATTCCGAGCGCTGATATTATACTGGTAGACGACTTTGCGGATCCCGGCAATAGAGGAGCAGCCTTTGCAGATGTTTTTTTCTGACGAACCGCTCTTCATCAGGAGCCATTGAAACCCGTGATCGAGACCAAGATCGATCATACCGCGGAGAAAAACCCGGCAGAAACCGGTCGCCGGGATGCGGTGTCCCTTTCGTCCTGGGTTTTCCGAAATGAATTCCTGCAACGCAAACGTTCCTCCGAAAAACTGTCCGCCAATCAATTGATCAACATCATCAACCTGCACCATTTCAAGGGCACACCCCTGCAGGTTCATCTCCGGGACGACCGGTACGGAGAGGACTTCCTTGCGGAGGCTTTTCCGGAATGCTGCCAGGACCGGACCGTCACCTGCAGGTGGCATGGCGATCCTCCCAGTGAGAACGATCATCTCCGGCTCATCAATCTCGTCATTCCCGACGGACAATCCGTCATTCTGATACCCATCTCGGAGATCATAGCCACCAACGGCAGTTTTACCATTCAAATCCCCGAAAAAGGGCTCGCCATCGGGAAACGGCTCGCCAGGCGGCACCCGGCTCCGGTGGAGATCGCCGCCGAGATCACCCAGAGCGGTTTTACCGCCCGGGGGAGTCTCCTTGACTTCAGCGCTCAGGCCTTCCGCATTCTGGCCCGAACGGAGTCTCCGGATTCCTTTCACTGGTTTCACAAGGACCGGCCCATTCTGACCCGTCTCTCCATCAACGGAGACATCGTTTATTCCGGTTCCTGCCGTTGCATCCGGCATACATCGGGGAGCCGGTCCCGGGAAATGGTTCTGACCGCCCTGGAGGAACCGCCCCCTCGCACCCGAACGAAGCCGAAACGGAGTTTTCGCCATCGGATGACGCCCTCGGCGTACATCACATTCCACCACCCCCTGTCGGGAGAACGGATCCAACGGGACATCCATGACCTCTCCCTGACGGGTTTTTCCGTCTTTGAACGTCCGGACGACGGGGTCCTTCTCCAGGGAATGGTCCTGCCGCAGGTACAGATTCACTTTCCCGGCGGAGCCATCATCACTCCCCGGGCCAGGATTGCGTACCGGCAGGTAAAAGGATCCCGTGCCCTTTGCGGGCTCGCCTTCCTGGACATGGATATACAGGAATACAAACAGTTGAGCCACATCCTGACGAACATGACGGATCCGCACCTCTTCGTCTCCCAGGAACCGGACCTCGATGCCCTGTGGAGTTTCCTGTTCCAGACGGGATTTCTTTACCCGAAGAAGTACCGGATGATCCAGGAATATCGTGAGCAGTTCAAGGAGACATACCGGAAGCTCTACTGCGATCATCCGGAGATCGCCGAGCATTTCCTTTACCAGGAGGACGGTGTCATCTACGGCCACCTCTCAATGGTCAAAGCCTATGAGCGGTCCTGGATGGTGCATCACCTGGCGGCCCGGCGCAAGGGATCGCTCCGTGTGGCCTTGGCCATGCTCAAATTGATCGTCCAGTACTTCGAAGGCATTCATCGGCTGCCCTCGGTCAGAATGGACCATCTCGTTTTCTATTTCCGGCCGGAAAACCGCTTCCCGAATATGGTAGGGGATTTCGCCAAGGCCATGAAAGAACCCCGGGCCTGTTCCCAGGATGTCTTTGCCTTCATTGAATTTCCCACGGATGATGGAGACACGTGCGATTTACCTCCGGGATGGACCCTGTCGGAACTGACTCCCGCCATGCGGCGGCACCTGGAGAGCTTCTACCGGCACTTTTCGGGAGGGCTCCTGATGGATGTGCTGAACGCCTCGCCCGGAGAGGGGGAGCCATCCGTTGAGGATGTCTACAAGAGAAACGGAATGGTGCGTCACACCTCGACGCATGCCTTGCTGCACGACGGACAACTGAAGGTCGCCCTCTGGAGAAACGAATCGGACCTGGGATTGAACCTGTCGGAGCTGCTCAACGGCTTCAAGGCTTTCATGCTGGATCCGGCCGGCACACCCTGGAACGTTCTCCGGGCCGCCATCGGACAGTTGACCGCCGTGTATGACATTCCCAAGGTCCCGGTCATGATCTACCCGGCCTCGTATCCGGCGGAACAGGGAATAGAGCAGAACAAGCAGTATGCCATGTGGATCATGGACGTCCAGTACGGGCGCGCTTTCATCCATTACATGGAACGCAAGATTCAACGAAGCAAGCCGCTTCTGGCACTGCTTCAGTGGGCCCAGAAAATGATTCAGAGATGAAAACGGACGCTCTTTACAACAGCAGGATCACAAAGAATTACGTCGAGTACCTCAAAACGCATCATCCCAAGGTGGACATCCGCTCCATCCTTGAATATGCAGGCATGACCCCGTATCAGATCGAAGACGGCGGACACTGGTTCACCCAGGGCCAGGTGGATCGTTTCCATGAAGCCATCACCAAGGCCGTTCCGAATCCCGACATATCCAGGGAGGCCGGCCGTTTTTCGGCTCTCTCCGCCGCAGCCGGGGATGTTCAGCAGTATGCGTTGAGTTTTGTCAACCCTTCCATCGCCTACCGGATGCTCAGCCGGATCTTCACCCGGGCCTCCCGGTCCTGCATCGTCTCCACGCGGAACCTGGGGAAACAGCAGATCGAGATCACCGTCAAGATCAGGCCGGACGTCATCGAAAAGCCCTACCAGTGCGACAACCGGCTCGGCACCCTGGAGGCCATCGGCAGGCTGTTCACCGACAAGTTCGCCCGGATCGACCACGAAACCTGCATCCACAAAGGCGGCGACGTCTGTCGTTACATCGTCTCCTGGGAGGTTTCCGCCAGCCATATCTGGAAGCAGATCCGGAATGCATCCATTCTCGTCAGCGTGGCGTTGGCATCGGTTCTTTTCTTCCTCATGGACGAAACAGAATGGGTCGTCTTCACCCTGTCGGCCATCACAACCGTATCCCTTCTGTCCCTGGGCCTGGAACGGGTGGAAAAAACGGAAATCGAAACGGCCCTCAAGAAGAAAGGCGAGCGAACCGGGGAATTGATGGACCGGATCAATACGAGCTACAACAATGCGCTCCTGGTGAATGAAATCGGGCAGGCAACCGCCAGTATCCTCAGCACCAAGGACCTCCTTCGTTCCGTTATGAACTCCATGGAGAGGCTCCTGGATTTCGACCGCGGCATGGTGCTCCTGGCAAACCCGGAGAGGACGAGGCTCCTGTATGTCGACGGGTACGGATACAATGCCGACGAGTCCTGGTTTCTCAAGAACACCGCCTTCCATCTGGACAATCCCCATTCAAAGGGTCCCTTCATCGTCTCCTTCCGGGATCAGAAGCCGTTCCTTGTCGACAACGTCGAACAGATCCGTCCCGAACTCTCCGCCAAGAGCTTTGAGTACGCCCGGTTCATGGGCGTCAAGGCCTTTGCATGCGTTCCGATCCTGAATGAAGGGCGTGCGGAGGGAGTCCTGGCCGTGGACAACTTTCGTTCCCAGCGTACCATGAACCAGAGCGACCTGAACCTGCTTCAGGGAATCGCTCCGCAAATCGGCGTCAGCATCAACCGGGTCCGGGATTTTGAAAAAATCAGGGAGAGCGAGGAACGCTTCCGGACCCTCGGCGAAAATGCCCCCGACATCATCTACACCCTGGACTCGGAAGGAACCTATACATATGTAAATCCCGCCTGGGAGGCCCTGCTGGGACACGGGACCGGGGATGTGGTCGGAAAATCCTTCACCGACTTCGTGAAAGCGGAGGAAATTTCATCTTATACAGGGCTTTTCAAGCGGATACGGCAAAAAAGGGAAACGGTGAAGAATGAAATGACGCGCATGATCAGCCGGGACGGGTCGGAACGGCTCTTCAGCATCAGCGCCTGTCCCAATGTGGATTCATCCGGACAGTTTACAGGCATCGTAGGGACGATGAAAGACATGACGGCCCTCGAGAAGAGTCATGCAACGCTTCAGTCGGCCCTGCAAGGCACGATCAAGGCCATCTCGGATATCGTCGAATCCAGGGACCCCTACACGGCAGGCCACCAGCGTCACGTCCGGGACCTGTCGGCGGCAATCGCAGAAGAGATGGGGCTTTCGGACGACCGGATCCAGGGACTCCAGATGGCGGCACTGATCCATGACATCGGCAAGATGCAGATTCCCGCAGAGATCCTGAGCAAACCGGGCCGGCTCAGCGCCATCGAGATGAGCCTTATCCAGACCCATCCGGACGTCGGCTTCCGGGTCCTCCGGAACATCGAGTTCCATCACCCGGTGGCCCAAATCGTCCATCAGCATCACGAGAGGTTCGACGGCTCCGGTTATCCGGGCAATCTTTCCGGCGGGGAGATTCTGCTGGAGGCAAGAATCCTGGCAGTGGCCGACGTGGTGGAGGCGATGATGAATCACCGCCCCTATCGCCCGGCCCTGGGAATTGAACCGGCTCTCGACGAAATCGTCGCGAACAGGGGAAAGTACTACGACCCGGAAGTTGTGGACGCCTGCCTGCGGCTCTTCCGGGAGAAGTCGTTCTCCCTCAAGTGATCCCGGGGCCTGCGGAGGGTTTCCGCCCCTTGCAGAGGATCAAGGGTGTATAGGTAAACCTTCGGGGGTCGTTGAAAAATTCATTAAAATCCGAGAAGAATCCCTCGAAACCGCCCGGATAGGCATTGAAGGCGCCCCGGACCTGCACGGCGGCCACCTCCAGCTTTTTCGTCCAGTTGAACAGGTCGGAGGGACGGACGTTCCCGTAAATCAGGTGGTGGGCCTTCATGCAGACTACTACGTCCCGGAATCCAAGATCGTAAAGATAGGAATAGAGTTTGCGCCCGGCATAGGGATCGAAATTCAGATTCCGTTGAAAAAGCTTCATTGCCTCCTGCAGGGCCGTGTCCATGGGTTCCGGCAGAGGGTAGTGGTTCAGGCAGTTGTAGTCCAGATCCATGAGGCAGAGCAGCCCGTCGGGTTTCAGGCAGGAGGTTAGGTTGCGCACGATATCGAGGCTTTCCTGCAGATTGTACTCCAGGACAAAACGGACCCAGATGAGGTCGAAGGGCTCCATCGGGGGCAGGGTACGCCTCAAATCGTGCAGCAGGAACTCGATCCCCGGTTGCCGGCCGTATTTTTCCCGCGCGTCCTGAATCCGCGGCTCCATGTAATCCACACCCACCACCTCTCCCCCCGGGCGGGCCATTTCCAGGAGAAGGGAACTCGTGAGGCCCGGTCCGCACCCGGCATCCATGACGCGCATTCCCGGTTTCACACCGCACCAGCGGGCCTCTTCGCGAACAGCCTCCGGATCCGTCTTGACCTCCAGGCGAACCGTTTCCTCCTTGTTGTCCATCAGATAGAACCCGTGACTATCCATTTCTTCCTTTCATTCTGCGGTCCCGGAAAGGGAGATCCCCCAAAACGGGATCGGAACATTACTTGAATCTTAAGCGGCTTGTTTCGGGCACCTTCCTATCATGTTTCGATGCCCGGCAACATACATTAGTTCAGGATCAGGGGGAATCCGGCATGGAAACCAATCGGGAAAAACACAAAATGAGGAAGAGCTCATCACCGGGCATCCCGAGTCCTCATGGTTCCGAGCCCTCTTCCGGCCGGACCGGTGTCCCCGGCATCTCCCGCGTCTTCTGCAATTCCCTGCGGACGGCCAGCCCGATCTGCTCCATGACATACGGTTTGCGGATGTAAGCACCGGCCCCCAATGCCTGGGCTTCCCGCACGCGCTCCGTCAGGGCGTATCCGCTGACAATCATCGCTCTCTGGCGAGGACAGAGCTTGACGATCTCCCGCCAGGTCTCCAGGCCGTCCCATCCCGGGTCCATGATCATGTCCAGCACCACGAGGTCGGCGGCATTCGCTTTCAGGTATTCGACCGCCTCCTCACCGCTGGCCACGGCATGGACCGCATAACCCAGGCTCTCGAGCATTGAAACGGCGAGAGTACGCTGCCCCTCGACATCATCGACTACCAGGATCCGTTCTCCCCGGCCCTCGTACTCTTTTCGGGAAACGGCTTCCTGCTGCTCCGGAAGAGATTCCCGGCACAGGGGGAAATACAGCACAAAAGTGGTCCCCCTGCCCACTTCGCTCTGCACGTTGATATACCCGTCATGATCCTTGACGGTGCCCCACACAACGGCCAGTCCCAGGCCGGTGCCGCTTCTGCCCATGACCTTCTTCGTATAGAAAGGCTCGAAAATACGATCCAGATTCTCCCGCGGGATTCCGACTCCGGAATCGGCCACCGTGAGGACCACATACTCGCCCTCTTTCGTGCCCTCATACCCGGGAAGAGGCGTATCAAGGTAGACATTCTCCGTCCGAACCGTCACCTTCCCCTCCCCCGATATGGCCTCAACGGCATTCAGAAGCAGGTTCATGACGGTCTTGGTCAGGTGGATCCTGGAGCCCTTGATGTTCATAAGCCCCTGGTCCAGGAGGACATCAAACCGGACACTCGGGTTGTAAGACCGGATCTTCTCCAATTCGGGGGACTTCATGAAATCGGTAATGACAGGATTGAGATTCAGCACTTCCGAGACCGTGACCCCCCTCCTTGCCAGGGTCAGGAGATCCTGGATGATCGCCGCCGCCCGCTGTCCCCCCTGAAGGATTTGCGCCGCATACATTTTGAGGGGGCTGTTCTCCGGACTCTTTATCAGGAGCAGTTCCGAATACCCGACCAGGACGCCGATGACGTTGTTGAGGTCGTGGGCCACTCCGCCGGCCAGCGTGCCCAGCGCTTCCATCTTCTCGGCACGCTGCAGGCGGTCCTGGAGCGCTTTCCGCTCCGCTTCCGCCTCCACCTGAATGGTGATGTCATGATGGCTGCTCACATAGTTGATGATGAGCCCCGATCCATCCCGAACCGGCGACAGAGTGGCCTCGATCGGGATAACGGTCCCGTCCTTCCTCTTGTTGAAGGCTCTTCCCGTCCAGACCTCTCCCCGGGTCAGGGTCTCCTTGATGTTTTTGTAGAAGCCCCTGTCATGCATGCCGCTTTTCAACATCCGGGTATGCCAGCCGATGAGCTCTCCCGGTTCAAAGCCAAGCATTCTATCGAAGGCGGGATTCGTATACAGGATGATCCAGTTGGGATCCGCCAGATAGATCCCTTCCGCGGACTGCTCGATGGCCGTTGCCAGCCGCAGGAGGTCCTCTTCCGTCTTTTTGCGGTGCTGCAGCTCCGCCGTGAGGCGTATGTTCGCTCTCTCCAGAGCATCGGTTCGGAGCAGGACCAGTTTCTCCAGGTTGTGACGATGCTCCTCCAGCTCTTCGTCCCGCACCTGGATCTGTGAAAGCATCTCGTTCAGATTTCCGGCAAGAAACCCGATTTCATCCCTTGCATCCGACTCCACGCGCAGGTGAAAATCTTTCCGGGTCGCAACGAGATGCATGACATCCGTGATCTGGAGGATCGGCCGGGCAATCAGCCTGCCCAGCCGGGTAGCCAGGCCGAAGCCGATGGCCATTGCGACGAGCATTGCAATCAGGCTCATGACGATGTAGCCGATCAGGCGGTTGTAGAATGGAACCAGACTCGACCGGATCAGGATCGACCCGATCGGTTCGCCGTCGACAACGACCGGCTCGACAATCTGGACAAACCCACCCAGCCAGTCGAAGTCCTCGGCCGACTTTCCCGGGAATTCGGACGGGGTGTTCAATTTATTTCTGCTGTATCTGACAAAGACCTGTCCCTGTTTGTCGTAGACAGCCACGGAAAGAATATTCCTGTCCATCCCCAGGGCGGCGATTGCTTCCTCCGCATCCTTATGGACATCAAACACCAGGGCGGCCTTGACGCTGTAGCCGGCCATATCCGCCTGCGCCGTGAGCCGTTCGAGGAAGGTCGTCCGGAACGTCACAATCTCACGGACCAGGAGGAAGAGCGACATGGTGCCGACGGCGACGGCCATCGCAATGAGACTGACGGAGATCAGCTTCTTCCGGATGGACATCGCTTTGAATCGATCGAAAGGCATGATGTTTTCCCTTTTTTGCCGGGACTCGTTATTCCTGGATCACCCTCCCCAGTTTCAGCACCTGGGAACTGACGGTCAACTTCGCACGCCTGGCCGTATCCACGTTGATTTCGAAGCGAACCTTCTTCTCATGGAGGAAAAAGTTGATCATGACACCCCGCTCCGCAAACCCGGCGGTATCGCCCACGACCAGCGTATGCGTCGAGAAAGCGGAACGCACGACTCTTTCCACCTTCTCCGACTCGGATCGGGAAACGAACAGGACGTCGCACCGCTTCAGCGCCTGGAGGCTAAGGCCTCTGCGGATGAAGATCCGGCGCCGGCCGATCATCTTGTCCTTCAGGACCTCGATGGATGCCCCGAAAGGATCCTCCCCGAGAATCCCGATGACCAGATGGGAGCGGGCCTGGATTTGATCGGGCCAGTTGACGAATTTCAGAAGATTATACAGGAATGCCGCTTTGAGATCATATTCTCGGACAGGCTTTTCCTCGGGAAAAGCGGTGGCCGGAGCGGCCGGAAATCCCAGAGCGATCCACACGATCAGCATGAAGACGATGAATCTGGATGAACGATTTCCGGTCATGGCCATTTCCGTTCAGAAGCGATACGTCAGTTTGAACCTGAATTCACGTCCGTCCCGGGTGATCGTATTCTGCACGTGCTCCTGGGAGGCAGGATCTTCGTATCGCTTGTCGAAGACGTTATACACGCTGACCGACCCTTCCAGGCCCGAAATCCATCCCTTTGCCAGAAGGGTGACGTTCGTCAGGAAGTAAGGGGCCGCATCGGTCCCGCCGATCGTCCGGCGGCTGTCCACGCACTGCTCCTCCAGCGACAGTGCCAGCCGCTCATTCAAAAAGGGAATCTGCACGTGCATCTTGGCCAGGTGCCTCGGGGACGCGACCGGAACCGTGCCATCCAGCTTGTTTTCGGACTCCTGGTAGGTGTAGGCGATGCGTCCCCTGATTCCGCCGCTCCAGCGCTTCTCGAACTCCAGGCCAATCCCCGCCGTCTCCACCTTGTCCACGTTCCGAAAAACAAGAAGTCCGTCCGCCGGATCCGTCTGCAGCGCAATCAGGTTCCGGATGGTGTTCTGGAACAGCGAACCCGTGAACTTGACCTGACCGGGGAAGTCGTGTTCCAGGATAAACTCGTAAGACGCGATCTTCTCGGGCTGAAGCTCCGGGTTGGCCTTCGATGTAACGTTGCCGTCGCTGTAATAAAGTTCATAAACGCTCGGCGCCCGGAAAGACTCGCCATACAGGAGCTTGACGTGGGTCGTCTCCTGAAAGGCGTAAATCAGCGCCAGCCGTGGATTCGTCGTGTCACCGAAGGTGCCGTAGTGATCGAAGCGGACGCCGAGATTCAGGATCAGTCCCGGCAGAAGCCTGATTTCATCCTGCAGGTAAGCCGCCCATTGATACGTCGATCTTTGATCGTCGAGATACTCAACCCGCGGATTCTCATCCCAGTTCAACTGATCCTGCCGGAAATAATCCGTGTATTCCGCCCCCGCAACCAGCCTGTGGCGATCGAAGAGCACCTTGGTGACCTTGATCTCTCCGCCCCAGGACTGGCCGATTGCCTGATCCTTGTTCAAGAGGTACGGAAACACATACTCCCCGTCATAACGATAATGGTCATAATAAAGGCGGGCCAGGACACCGAGCCCATTGTCGAAGGTCCGGTCGAAACGAAGATCGGCATACCCCCTGTCGTCGATGGATTTCGTCCCCGCCTGGTTGAAAACCGTTCCCCAGGCCGCCGTCGGGATATCCTTTTCCCTGCTCACAAACGCCCCCTGCAGATTCAAAAATCCGTGTGACAGGTTCAGGAAGACGTTTCCATGGGCCTCACCATCTGCACCGCGGACGGTTCCGAAGCCGGTATCCGGGCTGTTGAATTCGGGATAGAACAGCTCCCGGCTTCCTTTGCTGCGGTACTTCGTCGCCGAGAGCAGGATCTCCGTGTTCGGCCCCTCGAAGCGCCTGCCGTAGGTCATCCGGCCCTTGAAGGTGTGTTGAGTCCCCGCTTCTCCCGACATCTCCACGCCGCTCACCTGCCGGCCCTTTTTCGTAAGGACCTGAATGACCCCCAGGAACGCATTGGTCCCGTAAAGGGATGAACTGGCGCCGCGAATGACCTCCACCCGATCGATCAGGTCCACATCCAGCGGAAAATCCGTTCCGATCGCCGCCTGCTCGTAGATGCTGTCGTTGAGGCGATGGCCGTCGATCATCAGCAGAAACCGGGTATTGTAGTCTCCCGGACGGGAGAAGCCCCGGCTTCCGATGTAGCTGTAATTCCGATCGTTGCTTACATAGAAATCCCGGACGCCGGCGAGAATGTCCGCGAGAGTCCGGTATCCGTAATACCGGATGTCGTCCGCCGTGATAATGGAGACGGACGCCGGGGCTTGAGTGATTTTCTGTTCGAACCGTGACGCCCCGTACACCGTATCGACTTCGATGCCCATGAGCTCATCGAGGCTCTTGGACGTCAAATCCTCGGCCACCGTGTCAGGCCTTTGGCGCGCATCCGCGGGAATGATCGAGACGAGCAGGAAAAGGAGGACCAGGGCGCAGAGGATTTGTTTTCTAATGAATATCAATGAATTTGAGCCGATTGAAGGCCTCTTCATGGGGTGCGTACTCCATCTCCTGTGGCTGTTTGCATGGATGCGGCTACAGAACCTAACTGATTCCAGGCAAGAATGATACCATGGAGAGGGGACGACAGATACGAAAGACGGAACGGGACGCCTTTTCCGGGTGGGGGCCAGGGATTTTGTATGACATATGAAGGCATTCCGCCCCGACATGTGATACAGGAAGCTGGTTCCCGGCCCGCCGCGTCGCTCCTCCGACCGCTGCATTCGAAAGGCCTGGTTCAGATCACGGATGAAGCCCCCGTACCGCATGCGCAAAATCCATGTCTCGCTTCCGTAGAAGGCGCCATGAATCCGCCGGACACCCGGACAAAGAAAATCGTCATCTGCACCGCCCTCGTCCTGCTTGTGCTGGCCGTATTTTGGCCCGTACAGCATTATGATTTCGTCAACTACGACGACAATCTCTACGTTCAGGACAACCACCACCTCGAAGAAGGCCTGACCGCGAAGTCTCTGCAGTGGATGTTGACGGCCACGGACGGAGGATTATGGCATCCGGTGACATGGCTTTCCCTGTTCGTCGATTACCGCCTGTACGGACCCGATCCGGGCGGTTTTCACCGGACGAACATGCTGATCCACGCCCTGACGACGGTTCTTCTGTTTCTTGTTCTTACGGCCATGACGGGCTCCCTGTGGAAATGCGCCCTGGCGGCCGCCCTGTTCGGGATCCACCCCCTCCACGTCGAGTCCGTTGCCTGGATCGCCGAGCGAAAGGACGTCCTGTGCGGATTGTTCTGGATGCTGACGATGGGGTCCTATCTCTGGTATGCGAGAAAGCCCGGCATTGGCCGCTACCTCACGGTCTGCAGCCTCCTTCTCCTGGGCATGGCCTCGAAAGCGATGATCGTGACGCTGCCCTTCCTCCTGATCCTGCTCGATTTCTACCCGCTTCGCAGAGTCATCGGCAAAGGCTCGCCCCTTGTGGAATCGTCTCCGTGGAAAAGAGCCACCCTCCCCGTTCTCGTCCTGGAGAAACTGCCCCTGATCCTGCTTGCCGCAGCGGCAAGCACGGCGGCCGTGTACAGTCAGGGAAAGGCCGGCGCCCTGGTTCCTGTCGATACGTACGGATTCGATGCCAGGCTGGCCAATGCAATCGTCTCGTACGGCAGCTACCTTGTCAAAACTCTCCGGCCAACGGACCTCTCTGTCTTTTATCCGCTTCCGGCTGCCCGGCCCATGCTCGAAATCCTGTCCCATGGTTTTCTCCTTGTCGCCATCAGTCTTGGCGTCCTGATCGGAAGGCGGCGTTATCCATACCTGGCCCTGGGCTGGCTCTGGTACCTGGGCACCCTTGTTCCGGTCATCGGACTGGTGCATATCGGCTCCCAGGCCATGGCGGACCGCTATACCTATATCCCCCTGATCGGCATTTTCATCGTTCTTGCCTGGGGAGGCGCGGACCTTGCGGCAGCCCTGCGTCTCCGGCGGCCGCTTCGGATGTTCCTGTCTCTAGCCCTGATCCTGGCTCCGGCACTTCTGTCGGCTCGCCAGGTTGAGGTCTGGCAGAATGACCGGACGCTGTTTTCGCAGGCTGTCCGGGTCGTACCGGACAACTGGCTCGCCTATAACAACCTCGGTACGGCACTGAGGGGACGAGGCGACCACGAAGCGTCCATCGCAGCCATCCGGAAAGCCCTGGCCGTCAGACCGCACTACGCCGCAGGCTACAACAATCTCGGGAACACGCTGATGGCGACGGGCGCTTATGAGGAGGCGGGAGCACAGTACCGGAAGGCCCTGGAGATCCAGCCGGACCTGGCCTCGGCCCACAGCAATCTCGCCAACAGCCTCGTCGCCGGGGGAAAAACGGAAGATGCACTGCGCCACTACCGGATCGCCCTGCGGATCGATCCCTCCTTCGTCGACGCCCATTACAATCTGGGGATCGCCCTCTTGAAACTGGGACGGATCGATGAGGGGCTCCTGCATCTGGAGCAGTCCGTATCCTTGCGACCGAATAATTCCGATGCGTGGAACAACCTGGGCGTTGCCCAGGCGCTTAGAGGGAAACGAGAGGAAGCGGCGGCTTCGTTCAGGCGGGTCCTTCAACTGAATCCGAACCATCGTGAGGCGAAAAAAAACCTGCTTGCCATGGAAGCGGAAACGGCGCACAGCCGGTAAGACAGTCCCCGGAAAGCAGGAAAGGCGCAGTTTCCTGCGCCTTTCCTGGTAAACGCTCTTTCTGAATCCGGATGCCTATTCGGCTTTCTTTTTCCTCAAGGCCCTGGCAGCCGCCAGCTTTTCCGGAAGCCCCCTGTCGATGGCCATCTGGCGCCTTGCGGCGGCGTACTTCGGAGCCACCAGATCCACATCCTTGGGAATCTTGAACCTTCTCTTGTACTGCCCGGGTTTCAGCCCGTGCTCGGTCGAGAGATGCTTCTTCAGGGTCTTCATGCCTCTCTTGCCGCAGATCATGCAGCCCACCTCGTCCGGCTGAAACGCCTCTTCAAACGACAACACCGGTCCTTCGGGAACTGGAGGTTTCGCTGGTTCCGCAGGTTTTTCCTGTTTCACCGGTTTTTCCACCGCAACCTTGGTCCTCGGTCGTCCTCTCTTTGCCTTTACTCCTGCTGCCGGCTTCGCTTCGGCACCCCCGGTCGGAACACCTTTTTCCAATGCTTCGAGGGTTGAATATACTTCCTTTATGGTTTCCAGAAGCTCTTCCTTTGTCAACGCTGCGCTGGATGCATGGGAAATAACAATTTCCGCTGTTAATTCGACGAGTGGATTGGCCATATTGAGTGAATCCTCCTTCTTTGAAATGCGATTTTTGCTATATCATACATGCTTTACATTCCCTGTCAATATTCCTTTTTAGTAAATTTCTTATAAATGAATGTACGGTATGTTATTTTATCCCGGATTTTTTCTTCCTATATCCATATTATATTCGATACAGCCTTATGATGATCCATGGAAATTCCATTGTTATCGATAATGAACGGTTCATGATGCTCATTACGGTTATACAATGGTAAACCATCTTTTCGTTCCCGGAAGATCATTGATTATCCCTGTGGTAAACAAATTTTGTTGGACAAAATGACATTTTATTGGCAGCGTTTCTGGTATCGGGAACCTGCAATCAGGATTGATGGGTAACGAATAATTACGATTATTTTCTTCTCTTTCCCGTCCGGTGGAACCGTCATGAACATGATTCAAAGCAAATCCGGAGACACCCGATGACCGATATTCCCTTTCTTGGCCTGGTTCATAACGCGGCGCTGCTGCTGGCGGTCGCTTTCATCTTCGACGTGAGTGCGGCCCGGTGGAGTACCGGCCGGACATCGATCCGGCAGGTGCCCGTCGGCTTTGTCATCGGTCTTGTCGGCATCACGGTCATGCTGACGTCGTGGACGTTCATGCGGGGAATCATTTTCGACACGCGTTCCGTACTGCTGGGCATATCGGGTCTTTTCTTCGGGTTCGTCCCCACCGTGATCGCGATGGCAATGACTGCGGCGTTTCGCATCTATCAGGGAGGACCGGGCGCCCTGACGGGTGTCAGCGTGATCGTCACGACAGGAGCGATCGGGATCATCTGGCGGCATCTGCACCGTCATTCCCTGGCCGAGATGTCCTGGCGCGAGCTTTACCTGTTCGGCCTGGTGATCCACCTGGTCATGCTGTCCCTGATGCTGACTCTCCCCTGGGAAGCCGCCCTGCAGGCACTTTTAAACCTCACGCTGCCCGTTCTGATCATATTCCCGCTGGGGACAACGTTCCTGGGTGTTCTGATGGTCAACCGGCTGAAACGGGAACAGGCTGAGGACACACTACGGAAAAATGAAGAGAAGTACCGATTCCTCTTCGAAAACGCCGTGGAGGGCATCCTGATCGCCCAGGACGAGAAGGTCCGGTTTGCCAACCCGGCGTTTGTCAACGCCCTCGGATATACTGAAGAGATCATTAAAAGCCGGCCTTTCATAACGTTTATCCATCCTGACGACCGTCAGATGGTCCTCGATCGTCATTTACGGAGACTGACCGGTGAGGAACTCGAAACGGGCTACGACTTCCGGGCCATAACGGCGACCGGAGCCGAGCTATGGCTGGAAATCCATTCAAAGGTTATCCCCTGGGAGGGCGTCCCCGCCTCCCTCAATTTTCTCATCGATGTTACTGAACGCAAACGGACGGAGCATATCCTTCGCCAGCAGCAGGACCGGCTGGATCTGGCCCAATCCGCGGGGAAGGTCGGCGTTTTCGACTGGGACATGGTGAGCGGCAAGCAAATCTGGACGCCGCAGTTGGAGATTCTCTACGGGATGGAGCCGGGGCAGGGCGAACATGCCGGCTATGATTGGCTTCCCTTGGTTCACCCTGACGACCGGGGAGAGGCCGAGTCCACGCTGAAGCTCTGCATCCAGGAGCGCCGAACGGAGATGGATGCGGACTACAGGATTATCCACAATGATGGCGAGGTTCGCTGGTTGTCGATCCGCGCGACCATCTCCTATGACGCATCCGACCATCCGGTCCGCATGGTGGGAACCTGCGTGGACATCACGGAGCGAAAACTCATGGAGATGGAACGACAGGCAGCCACAGAAAGGCTGAGAAAGGGCCTGGCGGCAACCGTTCAGGCAATCTCCATCGCCGTGGAAGCCCGAGATCCCTACACAGCGGGCCACCAGAAAAGGGTGGCCGATCTGGCCCGGGCGATCGCGACGGAGATGGAACTCCCGGCGGACCAGATCGATTTTATCCGCATTGCGGCGACGATTCACGACATCGGGAAGATCTCCGTCCCGGCAGAGATCCTCAGCAAGCCGACCATGCTCTCCGCCATCGAGTTCAGGCTGATCCAGATCCACCCGGAGACGGGGCATGACATCCTCAAGGACATCGACTTCCCCTGGCCTGTGGCGGCCGTCATCCTCCAGCACCACGAGCGGATGGACGGATCGGGATACCCGCACGGCCTGACGGGAGAGAACATCCTGATGGAGGCCCGGATCCTTGCTGTCGCCGATGTCGTCGAATCGATGGCCTCCCATCGTCCATATCGTCCGGCGCTGGGAATCGAAGCCGCCATGGAGGAAATTTCAAAATACAGCGGCATCCTGTATGATTCGAACGTGGTCGCCGCCTGTGTCAGCCTGTTTCGCGAAAAGAGATACACCCTGGACTGATCTCCACATTCGCTGTAACCACGGAAGATGCGCGGAAGCATGGAAACGGGCCGGCCAGGCGCCAGAAATCGCAAATCGAGACCGATCGTCCGATCTCCGGGAACCAACAGCGAGAACAGAACCTATGAAAACGTTCCAATCCATGCAGAAACCGACCCATACGGCCGTCCGGCTTGTCCTGTTCCTGTTCTGCCTCCTGCTTCTTTCCTGTTCGACCGTTCCGGAGAAGGCCGATCTGCTGCGACCCACACCGGCGGGCTGCCTGCCCTTTTTCCCCGACCGGGATGGCTGGTACGGCGGGGACGGCGCGTATTCAATCGGCCTGAATGACGGGCGCGTCCTGTGGCTTTTCGGGGACACCTTCGTTTCGGACGAGGAAGGCAGACGGGATCGCACGAACATGAAGGTGGTCCTGGGAACCACGCTGGCCGTCTCAACTTGCGCCGCCGATTCCGGGTTTCAAATCCGCTATTGGTTAAAAAAGAACAATGGGGAATTCGTGTCGTCCTTCGGGGAAAAGGAATGGCTGTGGCCGCAGGATCCCTTCCTGGTCGGCCGCGTGCTCTATATCCCGCTCCTGTCCATAAAGGCCAATCCGGAAATGCCGGGCCCCTTCAAATTCGAAATCGCGGGCCACAAATTCGCCCGGATCGAAAACTTCGAGCATGCCGATCCGAACCGGTGGACCGTCGAGTACCTGGACCTGACTCCCGGGATCCCGAAGGAGATTCGTGCGTTTGCGACCACGGCAGTGGCTTTTCGGGATTATGTCTATTTCTACCCGCTGTATGGCGCGACGAGGAACGGCGTGAGCGTTCTTGGTAACATCCTGGCCCGCATCCCTGTCGGGAAACTGGACGATCCGGCCCGGGCCATCGAATACCTGACCGGGAACGGACAGTGGGAGAAAGCGCCGGATCCGTTGAAGGTCAAGGTCGTCTTCGGCGCCGCCGTCTCGGAGTTGAGCGTGCGCTATCATCCCGGCATCGGAAAATGGATCGCCGTTTACCTTTCCGTCCGGAACAACGGCGACCGAATGCTGTACCAGACGGCGGACGTGCCGGAGGGCCCCTGGTCCGAACCGGGAATCCTCTTCGCTCCCGTCCCCGAGGTCGAACGGGGCAGCACCCGGTACGACAGGAACAACTTCTGCTATGCCGGCAAGGAGCATCCGGAATTCGCCCGGGACAGAACCCTTGTCGTCACTTATGTGTGCAATTCACATGAGGATTTTGAGAAGAAGACGAGTTTCATCCGCGGGAACCTCTTTCTCTATCGGCCCGTCGTAAACAGGGTTCGAATCTCCGATGAAGGAATGCAAATGAAGTGAGGGAAAAAAGTCGCCACTCGCTGCCTGCAGAGACGCACGGTGGTGCGGTTGCAGTGGGCCGGACCCATTGAAAGCTTTCATCACCACTCGTACCGGATTCCTGCCGTCCCGCTGTGCTCCGTGCTGTCTCCCGACAGAGTGGCATCGTATGACAGGGCAAGACGGAAGCTTTCCCCGATCTTCCAGTTCAGACCGAAACCGATGGCCGCGCTGTCCTGCTGCATCCTGTCGCCCCTGACGCTGAAGGTGGAAACGGGATCACCCGTAAATGAGGCATCGAGTGCATAATCACCGTTGACAAACTCATGAAGCCACCTGACCCTGATCACCGGGGTGATGGAACTGCTCTGCATCCTGAATTCCTTCTTCAGCCGGACTCCCAGGGAACCGATCAGCGACGACATCCGGTCGCTGTCCGCGGCAAGATCGAGCGCCCCGGCACCCGTCTCCGTGAAGGCATTGCGCCAGAGCGATCCCGCCTGCAAAGAGGCCGTCGGGATGACGCTGACCGTGCTGATCCGGAAGCGGTAACCCGCCTCGCCATAGCCGCTCAGGCTATGACCGCCATAGTCGGCATGGGCGGTCCTGGCGATGGTTCCGAAGACGATGTTGCGGGTTGTGTCGTAGCGGTTGTAGCCGTAGGCGACCAGGCCGTGAACATACCAGGGATCCATGTTGTATGCTCCATAAAGTGCCCCCAGGTAGCCCGCCACCTTGCTGTTGTCGTTAAGACTCTTCATGTTCACCTTCGTATAGGAGTAGCCGGCGGATGCACCCAGGAGCAGTCTTTCACTCACCTTCCTGTCGAAGCCGACGAGCAGCCCACCGCCACGGTAGTCATACTTCGTCGAGATGTCATCCCCCCGGCGTTCCCCCAGGTTACCGTATCCCTTTGCCCAGAGTCCCCAAGGTGACACATCCCCACCTTTCTCCTCCGCGTTTTCGTTTTTAACGCTCTTCATGGCGGCCAGGAGGGTGTTTCCCGCATCGCTTCCTGCATCCTCTCGGAAGGCCAATAGCACGTTTCCGGAAGTGGCAGGCGACGATTCCCCCGTGCCGAAGCCTTCCATGCGCCCGGAGAGGGTGCTGACATACCGGTTGAAGGAGAAGAATGTCGCCTCTGTAAGGGATGCATGCGAAAGGCCGCCCATCTTGTTGTAGGCGCTTCTTGCCCCGGCAGCGGAAAGCCCCAGGAGGTTGTTGTACACCGTGGCCATATCGCCGGCGGCGGATGGAGTGCCGCGATCGAGTGCCGAGGCAACGGCGTACTGATTGGGGGTGAGGGCCACATCGGCGAAGCGGGTGGAGTTCCTGGTCAAGAGCAGGTACACGTTCGCGGCGTCATAGCTCAGTGACGGGGTGAGAAAGGCCAGGTTGCTCGTGACGCTGTCAAACGTACCCACAACGCTCCCGGCGGTGAGGATCGTGTAGGTCGTATTCATGAAATACTGCCCTGACCCGGCAAGAACGGATACCGTCCCGCCGTTCAGGGTGGCTGTCCCGGTGACGACGAGCCTGTCCGACCGACCGGCCGCATCGACCTCCACGGCATAGACGGCGCCGGCGTTGTGGGTGTAGTCGCCGGCAATCGTCAGGGTTCCGATGGAGTTCCCCGGGGCGAGGGTGCCGGAGTTCACGGTGTCGCCGGTGATCGTGCCGTTGCCCATGAGGGTGCCCGATACGCCGACGGCGAGATCGCCCGTGATGCTGCCTTCCACGGCTAGGGCGCCGCGATTTACAGAGGTTCCCCCCGTATAGGTATTGACGCCGGCAAGGACGAGGGTACCGTCGCCTTCCTTGACGAGGGAGCCCGTTCCGCTCATGTTCCCGGCATACGTGCCCGTCGATCCCTGGTCGAAGATTACCTGGCTGTTGTTGGTGATGCTGCCCTGAAGGCTCGCCGCATCGCCCTGCAGAATGCCCCCGTTGACGGTCGTGCCGCCGGTGTAGGTGCTCGTGCCGGTGAGAATGAGTTTGCCGCCGTCCTCTTTGGTGAGGGAGCCCATACCCGCGATATCCCCGGTTATCGTCAGGTCGCCGCCGTTCGTGTCGATGGTGCCGCCGCCGCTGTTCAGCTGAACGGACCGGTTCATCGTAAAGCCGCTTGTCACCTCGAGGGTGCCGCCGCCGAAGGTGAGCGCCCCCGAGGCATCTCCGAGATTTTCGTCTCTGCTCACGCTGACGGTCCCGCCGTTGACGGTCGTGCCGCCGGTGTAGGTGTTCGTGCCGGTGAGAATGAGCTTGCCGCCGTCTTCTTTGGTGAGGGAGCCCGTACCCGAGATATCCCCGTTTATGGTCAGCTCGTTGCCGTTCGTGTCGATGGTGCCGCCACCGCTGCCCAGTGTGACGGACCGGCCCATCGTAAAGCTGCCGGTCGCCTTGAGGATGCCGCCGTCGAAGGCAAGTGCCCCCGAAGCGTCGCCCAGACTTTCGTCTCTGCCCACGCTGACGGTCCCGCCGTTGATGTTCGTTCCACCGGTGTAGGTATTCGTGCCGGACAGGGTCAGTTCGCCCGGGCCCGTCTTGGTGAGAGAGCCCGTACCGGAGAGAACGCCGTTCACGGTGCCGGCCTGCATGTCAAAGCTCGATGCGGCACAGACCGTTGCGTCGGACGAAAGCGTCCCGCCGGTCATCTGATAGGTCGTTACATTCATGGTTCCGTTCTGCACCGTTCCGCCGGACTGCCTGAGTTCCGTCTGCGTCTGGGTGGTCGTGCCCAGATCGAGGGTGCCTCCGGACACCGTTGTCGTCCCTGCCGCATCGCCCAGGGTACCGGCCCCCGAGAGGGCGAGCGTTCCCGTGCTCACGGTCGTGCCCCCGGTGTAGGTGTTGGCTCTGGTGAGCGTGAGGGTGCCGTCGCCGCTTTTATGAAGCGAGCCCGTGCCGGAGGCGACCCCGGACAGAGTCAGGCTGTTGCCGTTCGTGTCGAAGGTGCCGCCGCCGCTGTCCAGCGCAACGGACCGGTTCGTCGTAAAACTGTTTGTCACCTTGAGGGTGCCGCCGCCGAAGGTAAGCCCTCCTGAAGCGTTGCCGAGATTGCCGTCGCTGCCCACGCTGATTGTTCCATCATTGATGTTCGTGCCCCCGGTGTAGGTGTTGTCGCCGGATAGCGTCAGCGTGCCCGTGCCTGTCTTCGTGAGGGAGCCCGGACCGGAGAGAACGGCGCTCACGTTGAGTGCTCCGTCCACATCGGCCGCGGTCAGCCCGATGGGCCCCGTGCCCCCGATGGTGCCCGTGTAGCCGTCGGCAACGGCTGCGGTTCCGATACTCACACCGCCGCTGCCGTTGTTGTTGAAGACGCCGCCGTCCAGGTTGAGGGTGGTAAAGGAGATGCCGCCGCTCCCCGTGTGGTTCAGGGTACCGCTTACATTGCCCGTTGTCACGGAGGTCAAGGTTGACCCGGTGACGACGCCCGTCTTGCCCGTATTCACGACCAGGGTCGTGATGGACATGGACGTGCCGGAATTGTCGATGGTGCCCCCGTCGTTGACGACGGTTCCCGAGCCGCCGAAGGTGCCGAGGTTGATCAGCGTGCCGGAATTGTTCAGTGTACCGTTGTTGTTCAGCGTCCCGGTTGCATCGTTGGTCAGCGTGGCGCCGGAGCCGTTGTTCAGCGTCCCGTGCAGCTTGTTCGTCAAATCGCTCGAGTTGACCAGCCCGCCGGAGTTGGTCACCGTGCCGTTGTTGACGAACTCGCCGGAGTTGTTCAGTGTACCGCCCGTACTGTTGATCAGCGTACCGCCTGATTCATTGAACAGCCTGCCTCCCGACCGGTTGTGCAGAGTGGCGCCGGTATCGTTGCGCAGCGTGCCGTAGTTGCGCAGCAGGGCATCCGGCTCATTGCGAAACGTGCCGTAGTTGTCCAGTGTGCTGTAGACGTTAATGATTCCTTGATTTGTGTAAGGATTATCGTCCGCGTAGTAACTGTCGCCAGAAAGGTCCATGACAATATCGGAGTAATTTGTGTCGGGAACGAGCTTCGTGGCGGCGTGCGCCGTCATGACCGTGCCGGCCAGCAAGAGGAGAACGGCGCAAAGGATCTGCCCCCCCGGACGACTCCCCGGCCTCGGGAAAAAGACGTTTCGGCTCACACGATTCCGCAGATGAAGAACATCCATGATTCTCCCCCTGATTTTTCGGACTGTCGCAAATGGAGCTTTTCAGCACACCGATGGACAGAAGCGATCGTCGCGGCAGACATTGCAGGGCTGCATCGTCTTCGCGATCGTACTTCTTCGTTTTGAAAACTCAAATGAGAAGTCGGCCGGACCCGTCGCTGGAAAATGAAACATCACTGGTCGTTGTCGGCCATGGCTTTACATCGGGCAGAGACCGCGCGGTGAAACGATCACCGCCAGGGGAAAGCGGCTTGCCGGCGGCCTGCGGGCAGCGCAAGCGTATGAAAAAAGGGTGAGCATGTCAACGCATGGGTGAAAGAATTTCGAGAACGAATGGATTGATGCCGCTGACATTCACGATCCGGCGGCGTTTCCCTGACCGGGGGACCGGCCGGCCAGCCGGAAGGATGAACCGCATTTTTTGATGATCGGGAAGGGCGGTAAAGGGGATGCCTGGCAGCAGGATGGCAGCACAGCAAATCAAAGGGGCTTAAGCGATGCGCCTAAGCCCCTGATTTGATTGGTAGCGGGGGGTGGATTCGAACCACCGACCTTTGGGTTATGAGCCCAACGAGCTACCGGACTGCTCCACCCCGCGTCATGTCCGCTTCAAAAAGAGTCCGTTTCTTACGCTCCGTCGGGTTCTTTTGTCAAGCGGTTTTCTCCTCCTGGCTCCTCCCGCTCCCCACGAATCTCATATATCGCCACATTCCGCTTGATTCCCCGGATGGGGAAGGGATCCAGACGGACGGCATCCACGGCGTCCCGGACCTGCTCCCAGGTCCGCTCGCAGATCAGGATCTGGCTCCCCTTTGCCGCACCGATCAGCCGGGCGGCCAGGTTCACGGCGGCTCCGAAGACGGTGTACTCCTTTTTCCGGTGAGATCCGAAGATGCCCGCCATCACCTCCCCTGTTGCAATGCCGATGCCGATGGCCAGTTCTTTCGGATGGCCCGAAAGCCGCTCGCTGATGCGGGCGATTTCGTCCCGCATGCCGATGGCGCTGCGGACCGCCCGGAGGGCGTCGTCGGGACCGGCCACGGGGGCACCGAAGAGGCTCATGATCCCGTCCCCGATATGCTTATCCAGAGTCCCGTTGTGTTCCAGAATGATCCCGTCCAGCGGGGAAAAATAATACAGGTTGAGAAAACGGGCGACTTCCTCCGGGGTCATTCCCTCGGCGATCTCGGTGAATCCCCGGATGTCGGTGAACACGACCGTCACGGTCTGGCTGGTGGGCCGGATGCCCTTTCCCCATTTCTGGATCTCTCCGAGAACCTGCTCGGGGACAAATTGCTTGAGCCGTTTCTTGACGTTGAACTCCCGGATCTTTGCCCGGAGTTCGTTGTTCTCGAACGGCTTCGTCAGAAACCCGTCGATCCCTTGGTTCACGGCCTCGATGGCACTTTCCATTGTGGCATATCCCGTCAGCATGATCCGGGTGATTTCGGGATTGATCCGCCCGATGGCAACCAAAGTTTCCAGTCCGTCGATTCCCGGCATCTTGTAGTCGGAGATGACCGTCTCGATGGCCTCGCCCCGCTCCCGGACCAGCTGGATCGCCTCCCCGCCGCTCTCTGCCAGCGAGACCTCGTATCCATCCCGCTCCAGGACCTTTTTCAGAGACCGGCGCACCCCTTCCTCGTCGTCAACAATGAGCAGTCCATTCATGCATTTCTCCTTGTCGGCAGCAGGACCGTCACCTCCGTCCCCCGCCCTTCTTCGCTGCGGACGAGGATCTCCCCCCCGTGCCGCGTGATGATCTCATGGGAAATGTAAAGCCCGAGACCCGTTCCCCGTCCGACCTCTTTGGTGGTGAAGAAGGGCTTGAAGATGTCCACCAGCCGGCCGTCGGGAATCCCCTGTCCTGTGTCGCGGAACGACACGGACACGCGGTTGCCTTCCCGGCCGCCTTCGGTGGCGGTGGTGATGGTGATCGCTCCCCCTTCCCCCGGCAGAGCATCGAGGGCATTTTTGACGATGTTGACGAAGACCTGGCCGAGATTGGCGAAGTTGCCCTCCACCCGCGGCAGGTCCGCCGCATACCGTCGTTCAATGTGCACCGGCAGGAGCTTGTAGCTGTTATACAGGATCCGGAGGGCGTCGTCCACCGCGGCGTGAATATCCACCGGTTCCGTGTAGGTCTGGGTCTGGCGGGAAAGGTCCAGCAGGCTCCGGACAATCGAGCCGGCCCGTTTGAGTTCCTTCAGGGAAAACCGGAGATCCTCCAGCACTTCATCAGATGTCTCGCCTGCGTCGCCCGATCGCTCCTGAAGTTCTTCGAGGGAAGATTCGACGAGGCTGGAGGCACTGGCCAGGGGGTTGTTCAACTCATGGGCCGTTCCCGCCACCAGCTGGCCGATGGCGGCCAGGCTCTCGGAGCGGATAAGCTGTTGCTGCGTCTGTTCCTTTTCCTCCAGTGTCCTGCGGAGGTCGGCGGTCCGCTCCTCGATCCGCCGCTCCAGATCCCGGTTCATCCGCTCGATCTCCTCATACCCGGCGGCATTTTCGATCGCGATAGCCGCCTGGTTGGCAATGGTGCCCAGCAGTTCCAGGTCTTCATGGACGAACAGCACCCCTGACCGCTTCTGCCCCAGCGCGATCACGCCGATGAGCCGGTTCCGGGACAGCATGGGCACGGCGAGGTCGATTCCAAAGGTGGCCACAAAATCAGCAAGAAGCTGTTCCGTCTGTGTCCCAAGGGCATTCTCTTTGATCTGGGAACGGCTGACCGGTTCGCCTGCCGCTTCGAGGAGCGAAAACAGGGGGTGATCCGGCAGGACCTCATCAGGCCCGGCAAAGTCCCTGTTTCTCTCATACACCCGGAAATTTCCGCTCCCGGCGTTCCGGACGAGCAGAGAGAGCCGCTCCACCGGGATGGCCTCCGCTATGGAAGAAAGCAGCAGGTCCCGAACCTCGTCGGATCGCCGCAGGCTCGCCAGTTCGCCGCTCAGCTTCCGGAGCAGCTTGCGCGCGTCGTACTTGCCCCGGAAGAAAAGGCGGTCCAGAAAGGTCTGCACCCGCTCCCGAATCGGCTGGAACAGAAATACCATCATCAGGGCCAGAAGGAGGGAAGTCCCGACGATGTCTCGGGAACCGCTCCGGACGAACAGCATGTGGATAAGAGAAAGGCCGGCAGCATAGAGGACGACCAGGAGGAGCACCAGGGTCGAATACACGATCCCCTTGCGGATCACCGCCCCGGCATCCAGCAGGTCGTAGCGGAGGATGCCATAGGCCAGGATCGCCGCCGGCACGAAACTGAAGCCCCCCAGGGGAAACACGTTCAGGCCGATGACCGGCAGGATGTTCAGGGCAATCAGGAGCGAACTGAGTCCCACGCCGGCCGTGACATACTTCAGGCGGTTCCGTTCCCGGTTGTCGGTGGTCCTTTTCATGCCTCGCGCAAGCAGGGCGATGCAGTAGGCCAGCGTGCATCCCGCCAGGATGGAAAAAACGTGGAATGCGAATCCCGCCTCGGCGATGAACCCGTGAACGCCCTGGTGAAGCCCCCGGATGAACAGGTCCGTTTGCGTCAGCGGCAGGAAACCGAAACCAAGGATCCAGGCAAAACGCTCCAGCCATCGCCGCCCCGTGATTCCCAAAAGCCGGTGGACGAACTGGATGTACACGGGCAGGCTGAACACGAAGGCAACATAGATCCATCGCTCGATGGCGATCATCCGGTCCCCGTCGGCGACAAGGCTCAGCAGCGCTATGTCCGTGTTGTTGAGAGCCCCCATGAGGCAAAGGACTGCGAAGAGACGGTTGGCGGGAGTGCGCCGCCCCTTCAAAAGGGTGATCGCGGACAGAAAGACGAGAACGAAAATACCGAGGGCAGGTGGAATAAAAGCTGGATAGGAGATTTGTTGGGGATCGAGAAGCATGCCTTTGGCCGGTATGATTCCGGCTTTTGCAATGCCTCACCCCCCTGCAGGATGCCCCTGAGGGCGAGACTGGAAAGATGGACCCGCGAACAGGCCGCCCCGGGGGGGCGCCCCGCTTCGCACGGTTTCGCCGGCTGCCTCAGAAAAGGAACACGGCAGCCGCCAGAACGGTGGTGTAACTGTTTGCCTTGACGATGCTCGACTGGGTGCTGTTGAGGGTCCGGACGATTTTCCCGCTGATCTTGAAAATCTCCTTCTTCTCGTCCCAGCTCTCGTCGACGTTGAAGTCAATTCCGAGGGTCGACGCCAGCATGGCCGCCGCCAGGTCCTCGGCGTATTCCCCGGCCTGCTTCTCCGTCTGGCCGAAGGCATGGTGCTCGCTGATGTAGCCATAGGCGCTCTTTTCGGCGGGAACGGCGCAACCCACGGACGCGGCGAGAAGGCGCCGCATCTCGTTGCTGCAGCAGCGGCTCAGGACGCAGAACGTGATGGCCCCGGGCTTGAGTTCCTTGAGCCCGTTCGGCTTGGAAACCACTTTGCACCCGGGCGGCATGATGCTGGAAACCTGAACCAGGTTGCATTTCTCAATGCCAGCATCCCGGAGGGCCAACTCGAACGAGTGGAGTTCTTCCCGGTGGACGCCTACCCCCTTCGTAAAAAATATCCTCTTCGGGACATATCCGACCATCGCCCTTATCCTCCAGCCCATTATTTGTTCCGGCTGTGCCGACAGGCTTCATGCTCTATTTTTTATTTTTTTTCAAGTCGAATCAACCGGCTGGCTCTTCACGCGCGGTGATTCCTGAGGCAACTCAACGGCCTGCAGGCAGGCAGACATACCCCATCATCCGGTAGACGAGCTTTGCCGCCAGGAAATCGGGGGCGACCAGACCGGGAAGAGGGGAAAGCTCCACAACGTCGAAGCCCCGGATCCGGGCCCGCCGGGAGACCCGCCGGAGCAGTCCCGTGAGGGCCTTCCAGTCGATGCCGCCGGGTTCCGGTGTTCCCGTAGCGGGCATGAAGGCCGGATCGAGGGCGTCAAGGTCCACGGTAATGTAAATATCTCCTTCCAGGAGCTCGCTGATGCGATCCAGGTTTTCATCTCCCGCCATGACGAAATCTGCACTGAACGACCGGACCACCCCTTCATCCTTTTTCAGGTACTGCGCCTCCGCCGCGCTCATGCTGCGGATGCCCGCCTGAACGAGGGGACAGATTTCGACGATCCGCCGGGCGATGCAGGCATGGCTGTAAGGTGTGCCCTGGTAGGCGTCCCTCAGATCGGCATGGGCGTCCAACTGGAGCACCCTGAGCCCCGGATATTTCCGCTGGATTGCCTGAACGGCCCCCAGGGAGATACTGTGCTCCCCCCCCAGAAGGACGGGGATCTTGTCCAGGTCGAGGACCTCCTTCACCCGTTCCCTCACGGCGAGGACCATGGATTCCGGCCCCGATGCATCCGCCTCGACGGCCGGAGCGGTGTAGATCCCGGCCCGATATGTCTCCCGGTCCAGTTCCTCGTCATAGAGTTCCATGTTGCCGGAGGCCTCCAGGATCGCCAGCGGACCCCGGCGGGACCCCGACTGATAGGTCGACGTCAGGTCATAGGGGACGGGAATCACGACAAATGCGGATTGCTCCAGAGTACTGAATTCAGGTTCCAGACCACCGAAATTCATAGATACCTCCTGAAAGGACAGGGACCATAACATAGGGCCCGCTCGCTGTCGAGCCCCGGAAGAATAGGCCGTAACGGTCCTTCGGGAATCCCCTTTCCACGATATTCGTGGGTGCGCGGCCGGGTGGAACAATTCATCCGCGGTTCCGGAAACACGGAATCAGGGTTGGAAAAAAGATAGTGAAAATACGCCGTCTTCGAAGACACCGAAGGAGCAGTGGTGGATCCAGTCGCCGAGGGTCATGAATGTGCGGGTGCAACCGTTCGTCTCATAGTGTTCGATGACGGGCCGGTGGCTGTGGCCGCAGAGAACAGCATCATATCCCTCCCTGAACTTTTCCAGGGCGAATCGGCGCATGCCGTCTACGAGACGACCCTCTGTTTCCGCAGAGAAGCGGCGGCTTGTCAGAGAGGTGAGGCGAGCGGCCCGCCAGACGAGCGGGGCCGGCAGGATCCGCTGGAGCCGGTACAGAAAGCCGCTCCGGAGTATTTTCCGGACAAGGGCTGCCCCGGTATTGGACGGATCGATGAGGTCACCATGGGACAGAAGGACCCGTTTCCCGTCCAGATCGAGATCCACCCAGTCGGGATAAACCTCCATGCCCAGGACGCCGATGAAATAGTCCCCCAGGAAGAAATCGTGATTGCCCTCGCAGAGGACCACGCGGACGCCCTGGTCCCGGAGATCCGTGAGCCTCTGGATGACGGGCAGGAAATCGGGAAAGATCCGGCCCTCCCGGCCGAACCAGAAATCAAAGAAATCCCCGGCGAGGAACAGGGCGTCACACCGCCCTCCCCCACCGGAAACCTCTACCGGGGCTTTCTTTTTCCGGGGCCCCTCCAATCCGGCCAGGAACCGCATCACAGCCTCGTAGCCCGGTTCTTGCCGGTCGATCAGATGCGCATCGGAGAGAAAGATTGCCCTCATGGATTCCCCCAAGCAGGATTGGAGCCTGAGCAAGGGGACCGGTTTCGAATCTGTCCCTCTGCCTTGCATTCACGGGGGCGCGGGAGCCTCCAAAAACAGCCCCCGCGCCCCGACCGGATCGTCTCCTTGTTATATGAAACCGCCTCCCGTTCAGCCGAAACTCTCGTCGGCAATCTCCAGCATCGAGAGGTCCTCGCTGCGGATGGACTGCACTGCCGCGTCCACTTCCGGCAGGACGTGCCGGATGAAGTATTTCGCCGCCGCGATTTTCCCCTGGTAGAACGCCGCGTCGCCGTTGTTTTTCAGGAATTCGTGGACCTCAAACACCTTGAAAAGGTCCTCCGGGGCAACGCCGTTCTCCTTGCACAGGGCTTCGAGTTTCTCCTCCGCCACGCCGGCCTCCCAGAGGAGGAGCCACCCGAGGACAACCTTGCCCATCATCATGAGAAACGGGTAGGCGTTGGCGACGGGAATCATGAATTTCCCCGCCTTGCCGCTGGCGGCGAAGAACATGGCCATCTCCCCGAGTACGTTCGCGGCGGCCTGGACGCTGTCGGCCAGCCCTTTCAGGAGAGGCCGGTCCTTGTACCGGGCCGTGACGGCCCCGATCTCGCCGAGGAGGCTGATGAAGTAGAGGCCCTTTTTCATACCCAGCTTGCGTCCCACCAGGTCCAGCGCCTGGATGCCGTTCGTCCCCTCGTAGAGGGAGGCGATCTTTTCATCCCGCATGAACTGCTCCACGGGGTATTCCTGGCAGAAGCCGTATCCCCCGTAGACCTGGATGGCCTGCTCGGTGATCCGGAACCCCATGTCGGAGCAATAGGCCTTGCAGATGGGCGTGAGGATCTCCAGGAGACCGATCCACTTTTCCCGCTCGCCCTCCTCCGCCGTCGTGCGGGCCTTGTCGACGCACCAGGCCGTGTAGTACATGAGGGCCCGCATCCCTTCCACCTGGGCCTTCATCCACAGAAGCATCCGGCGGACGTCGGGATGCTGGATAATGGGAACCCGTGGCGCCTCCGGGTTCTTCATGTTCATGAGCGACGAACCCTGGAGCCGGTCCTTGGCGTACTGAAGGGCATGACGATAGGCGATGGAGCCGCTGGCCAGCCCCTGGAGGCCGACGCCGATGCGGGCCTCGTTCATCATCTGGAACATGACGCGCATGCCCTGCCGCTCCTGTCCGAGCAGCTCGGCATAGCAGTCCCCGTTGTCGCCGAAGTTCATCAGGCACGTTGCCGAGCCCTTGAGCCCCATCTTGTGCTCGATGCTGCCGATAACGTAATCGTTCCTCCTCCCCAGCGTCCCATCGTCGTTCACCAGGAACTTCGGAACGAGAAAGATGGAGATGCCCGCCGTCCCCGGAGGATCCCCTTCGATGCGCGCCAGGACCGGGTGAACGACGTTTTCCGTCAGGTCACTGTCTCCCCCGGAGATGAAGATCTTTGTCCCCGAGATCCGGAAGGTCCCGTCGGGCTGGCGGACGGCCTTCGTCTTGAGGTTGCCGACGTCGGAACCGGCACCCGGCTCTGTCAGCGCCATGGTGCCTCCCCAGGTGCCGGAATACATATTTTCCATGTACTTCCGCTTCTGCTCCTCCGTCCCGAAGGTCTCGACGAGGTGCGCCGCCCCCTCGGTAAGCCCGGGATAGGCGTGAAAGGCAAAGTTGTGCATGAACCACGCCTTCGCCGCCGAGCTGATCACGATGGGAAGCCCCTGCCCGCCATGCTCGGCGGACCGGCTCATGCCCATCCATCCCCCTTCGCAGTATAGCTTGTAGGGACGGTGGAAGACATCCGGCACGGCGACATTGCCGTCCTTCAGGGTGCACCCTTCCCGGTCCGCTGCGGCCAGAGTGGGCAGGATCTCCTCGGTCGCCAGTTTCCCGGCCTCGGTGAGAATCATGTCGAACAGATCCGCCGACAGGTCCCGGAACGGGTCCGTCTCGCACAGGCGTGCGACCTCCAGCAGTTCATGAAGCACAAATTTCTGATCGCGTTCGTCAAGAATCAAGCTTCCCATGATCCGTACAGCCTCCTTCCCAAGAGAGGTTCAGGCCCGGGAAGAAGCGCTTCATGTCTCCGGCAGTCAGGGTCACAGGCCGGCGCTTCTCTCCGGGACAGTGACCGAATGCATAGCACAATCGGCTCGGCAGGGAAAGTGGTACTTGACATGCAAATCAACATTTTCGGCTTGCTAATCGAATAGTTATAAAACTCATTGACAACCTTTTCGCGCCTCCGGTACAAGCAAGCAACTGTCGCTGCAATCACATCCCGGAGCCTCTCTTGACCGGAACCATTGTCAACACCGGCGCCGTCGTCGCCGGAAGCCTCCTCGGCCTGGCCGCGGGGAAACGCCTCCCGGAGCGCATGAAAACGCTCCTTCTCCAGTGTCTCGGCCTTTCGACCCTGCTCATCGGCCTTCAGATGGCCCTCTCCGGCAAGGAACTGATGGCCAACATCGCCTGCCTGCTCTTCGGCGCCGTCATCGGCGAGGCAGTGAATCTCGAAGGGTGGATCGAGCGGCTCGGCGAATGGCTGAAGGCCAGGGCCCGCTCCGGCTCCTCAACGTTTGTGGAGGGCTTCGTCACCGCCTCCCTGCTCTACGTGACGGGGGCCATGGTCATCGTCGGTTCCATCCAGGACGGCGTGGCGGGAGATCCACGAACGCTCTACATCAAGTCCCTCCTCGACGGCGTTGCGTCCATCGCCCTGGCCTCCACACTGGGTCCGGGCGTCCTTTTCTCCGCCCTTTCGGTCCTCGCCGTCCAGGGAAGCCTGACGCTTCTGGCGTCACGGCTCGTTTTCCTCCAGGCCCCAGCGGTTCTCGACGCGGTCACCGCGACGGGGGGACTCCTCATCGTGGCCATCGGGATCAACCTCCTGGAGCTCACGAAAATCCGGATCGGCAACCTGATCCCGGCCCTGGTCCTGGCGATCCTCTGGGGGATTTGGAAATAGATTGAAGGATGCCGTCATCTCCCTCCGGGAGGCGCGGATCGTCATTGTGGCGGATATGGGAAGCCTGAACCGCCTTCCCCGGATCATCGGCCAGGGCAATGCAAGGCTCATTCGATTTGCTTAATATTTCGTCACGATTAAGACCACTTATGACCGCCTCGATTCTGCTCACGTCCATTTGAAATTCACCAACAACTTGCAGCGGCCTGTTAAACAACGGTTCATCCCATCTTTCCCTTGGAAGATTCAGTCCCCCTAATGTTGAAATGGAAAACATCTGCGAGAAAATGTGATGACATGTAGTTGAAGTAGCCCCCTATTCGACCGGACACTCTTCACCCTGGGAATAAGTTGTAGTAATAGCTGTAGAGCTAGCACTGCAACCAAGGCAGAAGAGGAGAGCGATGAGTCCGGTAGAGGTGATGACGTCGGTCCAGCGAAGGCGCCACTGGCCTGCCGGCGAGAAGGGGGGGATGGTCCAGGAGGCGGAGCAACCGGGGATGAGCATCTCGTCGGTTGCCCGCAAGTACGGGATCCACCCGAACCAGTTGTTCCGGTGGCGTCGTTTGATGCAGGACGGCGCCCTCTGTGCGGTGAAGGCCGGCGAAGGGGTGGTTCCGCTGTCGGAGGCCAGGGAACTGCAACGGCGGATTCGGGAGTTGGAACGGATTCTGGGCCGGAAGACCCTGGAGAACGAGATCCTGAAGGAAGCCGTCCGAATGGCCCGCGAAAAAAACTGATCTCGCGGGTGCCGTTGCTTCCGAAGGACGATTCCCAATGACGGCGGTGGCATCCACGCTGGAGGTCTCCCGATCCCGTCAATACGAGAGACGAAAGAACGGAGAGGGATCCCGGAAGCGTCACTACCGGAAGGCCGATGACGAAGGCTACCTGTTCCTGATTCGCCGGATCACCAATGACCGGCTGACATATGGATACCGGAGAGTGACGGCGCTTTTGAATCGCCAACTGGTGCGGGAGAATCGTCCGAGGGTGAACGCCAAGCGGGTCTACCGGCTCATGAAGATGAACGGGCTGTTGCTTCAGAGGTATACGGGCCGGCCTGCCCGTCTTCACGAGGGAGGGAATCCGGATGAACCGGAGCAACCGCCGCTGGTGTTCGGATGCCTTCGAGATCGCCTGCTGGAACGGAGAACGGGTCCGGGTGGCCTTCAGCCTGGACTGCTGTGACCGGGAGGTTATGAGCTATGTTGGCACAACCGGGGGCATCTCCGGAGACCTGGTCCGGGACCTGATGGCGGAGGCCGTTGAAGCTCGTTTCGGCCTGGTGGATAAAGTTCCGGCGCCGATCCAGTGGCTGAGTGACAACGGGCCGGGTTACGTGGCCCATGAAACGCAACGGTTTGCCCGTATGATGGGCCTGGAGGTCTGTACGACTCCGTTTTACAGTCCCGAGTCCAACGGGATGGCGGAGTCGTTCGTGAAGACCTTCAAGCGGGATTACGTTCATATGAACTCGCTTCCGGATGCCGTGACCGTTCTGGCCCAACTGCCGACATGGTTCGAGGATTACAATGAAAACCACCCCCACAAGGGGTTGAAAATGAAGTCACCGCGGGAATACCAGCGGAAACAACTTAAGTTAGAGCAGTGTCCGGTCAATCAGGGGCAACTCCAGCTTCAGAGTAAATATCTTGTTCCTTTGCAGACGAACCTGTTAAGAGATTGCAACCTATGTATTCATTTCACCGGGATCCTTTCTGTACTCCGGCATACCAATAATCGGCATATCCTCCATATCATAGTCAAGTTCAATACATAACCAGTCAAGGGCGACGGGTGGCGGCCATCTTACTGGGTCGCCTGCATGATGATTACGATACGCATTAGCCCTTTTCTTTAGCCAATCTGAGTCGCTTTCTCGTAACCTTGCCATATTTGCTAGTTTGAGAAGTTCTGCCTCAAGAATTTCGGGTTGATGATCATCTATCGAAGTATGACCTGATACGGCACTCAAACGCTCACCCATGGATTGCATTAATGCATCGAAATCTTGACTTAAATCATTATGTTCCCAAGAACAACGACATCCATTAGTCTTCTTGTCCAAATCAACTTGCAAAGATTCGATAATGGGGAGGTGTGCTACAAGTGTTAATGAAGATCCTAATGATTCAGGACTGGGGTCACCACCGCAGGAAAGGATTGGATCAATGTCGGCGATCACCAGAGCCTGTTCCGTTCCGCTTAACCAGCCTCGATCTTCACTGGTCTGAGTATAGATGCCAGGTATCACACCGTGATATGGTCCCAATTGGGGATTATGCCTGTCTAACTTCGTTTTCCTGCGGCTATTATCCCAACAGTCCGTCCCAATAAAACAACTCTGTCCTTTGCCGTTCGCATGGACTGCATTACAGAACACCGTAGTGAGGCCAGAGGCTAAATAACCGGCTTGCCCAGTTACAGCCCAATCAACTGGGCGTGTAGTCAATGCAGGAACAATAATAATGGGATGCCGCCGGTACTTTCTGGGTGTCTGCAACGATGTAAAAAGCGAAAAGGACTTACAGTCTGGAAGAACCTCATCTTCCATAACACCTTTCGGAGAATCCATACCGGGCAGCCCGAATTTGTGACTTAAGGCACGAAGCCGAACACCGAGTGAAAGAAGATTCGACGGGCTGGAGAGTAAAAATATTTCAGAACAGATTAGTTCACAGATTAGATCGCGGTGATCTCGAAATCCTGGCTCATTCTTTAACATCCAGGATATGGGTTGAATTTCACTTTTATAAGGATTAAATACTTCACCGAGACCAGCGGCAGGATATTTTTTCCATCTCGTTACCTTTATATCCCCAGGACTTGTTGAGGGATCACCCGGAAATATGACTGGAAGTGGAGCAGCCCAGTCAGGAACGTCTGCAAAAATGTCAGCACATTCTCCAATCATATAAGGAGGTTTCCGGAACGTTCCTGCCCACACAGATATATTGCGAGCGAATGATGGAAGAGCTTTCGCAATCCATTCTACGGTCTCAGGTCGAACAGAGTATTCGGGAAGGACAAGGATATCCACTTTGAAACTGTTACAAGCTTTCAACACTTCTTCCAAAATTTTACGACGACGGTACTCTGCACAACTGCGAGTCTTGGATATCATAGCATTGGTCGCAGCCTCATCCCATTTCGTCATATCCTTTTGAACGATCTCAATTAACTTTCCAATTTCACCGTCCGCATCTGATGTCCCCCTAGACTTACAGCACAATTCCGAAACAGGATGCTCATAACTGGAATCAATTTCCAGTTGGAGAAGGGCAACTCGAACATGACTAGCAACATCTCTCGTATCTTCTTGTCGTGCCTTCCAAGAGTCATGTTGCATCCTTGAGATGACATCCTTCCATCTATTCGAGATTGCTGATGCAACGGATACTGCATCTCCGACGCCAGAGGCTATTTCTGTCTGAACGGTCAAACTATCAGGAAGACTGATTACTTCTGTTATAGTTTCTAAAGAATGCGCTTTCGCTGGAGACGCATCGGCCACGCAAACATCTACCGACGTTGTAGCCTCTAGCATTGTTGGTTGTGATTTTCCGTGGATACCCGCAAGTGTAGCCAATGCCGTCGACATAGCGCTAATTGCAACCAACTCACCGCCCACTCTTGTTTCGGTCCAGAAACTGATTTTTATGTTTTTGTCGTTAGGATCTCTAATGAACTCAACATCTCGAATCGCGCTTCCTGTTGAGGCGAAAAGAAAACGCCATGAATCAAGAGTCAAGCGACCAGTTGGCAGAGAAAAATTAACAATCCCTTTTCGGTAATTTGGGCTATAGGTGAACATTAGATTTTCTTTTGGCAACAACTCAACACCAAGGGCATGATCCAACTCAGCCAATATCTCAAACGCTTTGTGTGTAAAGTCCTCCGTCCATTGTTTAATCGTCGATAAAAGCCCTTCCCAAGGGAAGTCTTTAGAATGATTATCCCAAAGGATTAGCGCTTTAGTTATTGTTTCGCATTTGGAGCGATCAACGTTTCCAATGGTCGCTTTCCCAAACGGAATCTCGCTGAATCCGCACATTGCAATTAACAATGCCCACCAACCAAGAGGTGTGATTTTATCTAAACCCGCGAATGTGGTGGGTAAGCCTAGTTTCAGTTGGATGAGCCGTTTGATCAATGCAGACTGATGGTGCTCTATTTCCTCAGCTATTAGCACGCTCTGGGCGTCGATCCCAAATGAGACCAAACCAAGCGACTCCTCAAATGGCTGAAGATCTGTATCAGATAACAAATGAAGTCTTTCAAGAACTTGAGCTCTCACGTTTTCCGTTAATGCAAGTATCCGAAGACCAACTGCTAGTGCTTCAAGTCCGCTCAAGTCAGGAAGCGTCTGCGGGTCCTCCAATAACATGCCCACTCGACGCGCTAGCTCGTGGTAACCCAAAACAGCCCGCCGTTTGGGCAATGACATAGTGCCCATTGTTTCGGGAGGATTTGGCAGAAGACTCGCCAAGACATCGTCGTCTCTGAAATAGTGCGACGCAAAGTGCATCAAGAAGAATGCTGCGCCCCCTGGCCCACCGTAGACTGCATCATTTGCCATGCGCAACGCCATGGCTCTTGATTCAGCGGAAGAACTGAGGACGTATCTCAGTTGCGGAATGTCTATCCCTATGCCTTCAGAACGACTTGGAAAACCGTTCAACTGTTTCACCGCACGTGCAACGGTCATAGGGAGATTTGAGGATTGATCAATACGAAGAATACCGGGCCGTACTTTTTTTCCTTGTAGTCTAAAAAACGCTGTTCGGAAAAGCGCCTCCCTCGCCCAAGTTGGGGTAAGTCCACAATCGAACACATATGAACGATTTGTTAAGCGCATACTGCTATCGGCATGACAGTATTCGAGAAAGCCAGTGATATCAGCTACAGTACTACCAATGCGCCAAATGTCCGCATACTGAGCCGAAACACTTTCCTGTGCCAAAGACCAGCCACGACGAATGAAGGCCAGAGTATCGAAGGAATTTTTGGATAATTGATACCCCAACACTCCAACAGCCGAAAAAGACATCTTTTCTCTGTTAAACTCTCTCACAAGTACATGCGGTGCGGCACAGGGCACAACGTTTTCTTCGTTCGTGTGCAATGCTTTCTGAAGGCCAAGAAAAAGTGATGCGCAGAATCTAGGCGCGTTTTCATGCACGCAGATATCCTTGGCCAGTGGGACTATATCAATGAGTGGTTGCCATCCTTTTGCTGCAGCTCGTAGGCGTGTCCATTCTCTTCCATTCGTGTCGTCACGATCAAAGGCTTCCCATGTTATCCCATCCAGATCTCCGAACGTAGTCTCATTATCTACAAAGTCCACTCGAACAAATGTATCTTTCTCTCTATTCCAACCGATTATGCCTGGATAATCGATTCCAGGTGGCACCGGAATAGGATCCGCTCCATCGAGCAATGCGCTGCCAAAATCGGGTCTTTTCCCAAGATAATCGGCCATTCGATTCTTCTTGGCAATGTTGATGAAGGAACGAAGAGCCGGTTGAAGAAACTGTTGATTGTGTGTGCTCTGGTTTGATTTGTTGTGAGGTAGCCATAGTTTCAAAGTTTGCGTGGCGAATTCTGAATCATTGAATACTGAAAATTCTCTTTGAACACTGTCGAACTGCCCCTTCAGCCCATCCATTGGATCGATTGTGTTGCTGTACGCGTCACCTATCTGAAGACGAGAGATTGCATTATGGAGTAGAAGAACTGGCCCTGAAGCGGTCTCTCTAGCATCGGGAATCATAGTCGCCTGCTCTAAAATAGCTATATTCTTACAAACCGCAGCGACTGAACACAAGTGTCGCATGATTGGAGGTGGCAGGGGCAACCGCCCTTGATGGTTATAAAATGAATTATTTACGAGAGTAGTATCTTTAGGCAAAACGAGGCATGAAGTCCTGATCAGAGACAGATGTTTGAGTTCGAGCATGTGACGAATACCTTGTTCCACAGCAAAGCTTGTCTCTCGTTTTCCTGCAAGTGTTTTTATGGTTTGGATGTCCCCCGATATAACGGCCCGTGCCAACCTCGTCCGCCATTCTTCATTCTTTTGACGCGCCGACATTGAAAAGGTCGGGTTTCTGTCGGTTCTGCTACAAAGGAAACGTTCAATCCCGTCCAATGCCGCTAATATCGCGCACACATCATGGAATGCCGTAACTTCATCATCCGATGATTTAGTGGGTCTGCCTGTCTTATTCCAATAGTCATAAAATGTCTTGGCTAACAAGTCGAGTGAAGCGCGATTAGGTGCCTTTTCTATAACAACACGCCAGATATGTTTAGCGGCACAACAAAGGTCGCCGTATCGTAGTTCTTGGCTATTCCTTGAAGCCTTAACACCGTTGATTACATCTTCAGCTTCTGTGTCTGGGTCGTCCATCCAGGGACTATGCAGTACGAGAAGGGAGTCACTTCGATCGACATGCCCGCTCTCAATGCAATCATTTACCAATGTCTCAAAGGCGTTAGTGGGAGTACGTGACGGTGCCGAAACACCAAGACCTCCACGTTCATCAGTCAACCACTGTCGAACATCAGCTTGGGTCATCGAGGTTAGGGGTGCTGTTTTTTTGTTAAGTTCGAGCCCTAATTTCGAGAGTTCGTTTTCAATATGGATTCGTAATTTAGTTAGATTTTCCGAAGAATCCGTGATCAGGATCAGATCATCCACGTACCGGGCGTATACCGCACGAACGTTCTGATCTTGGCCATTTCCAATGCTTGCGTTCAAACTATTGATATGCTCCTTAATGGTTTTGTCTAATGGGAAAAGGGCAATGTTTGCAAGGTATGCCGATAGATCAGGACCCTGCGGCACTCCGCGGTCCTTCCATTCGTAGTCACGGGGCAAACCATCCGATGGGTTGTAGTACCGATAACCAAAACTCTGTTTACACAGCCAGTCAACAATTAGCCGAGCACGCTCTTCTGGGTCAGTGACGTCTGGACGAAACTCAGGTGCACACTGCGTTGCATTTTCAAGGGAACCTAGCGCTTTTTTCAGTGGTTCGAGTAATGCATCCCTAACAGTGAAGAGAGGCAGCAGATCATAGTATTTACGGATATCCAGTCGCATAACGTGAATATCCTTCACCCCGATGCTAGTTAGCTTTGATTCGAGATAATTGATAAATTCTCGCCAGCACTCAGCATAGTGCCGGAACATGCCGGTATTTCCGGGCGGCGTTCGTCCCTCGAGAACATCCATGTCAATCTGATAAGCAAAGCTTGCGATGTCTTCGTCACCTTCATGTTTAACAAGACCTGTTATTCTTGATCGGTTTCGGTGCTTATAGCGGCTGAAACGCACGGCAGGAATGCATTCTAGAAACCGATGGCTTTGCGGATTGTCGCGAAGCAGAGCGTTCATCATATACTGCTGAAGTACCAAGTCTTCATGACATGGAAGTGCCTTGAGTCGGAATTCACCATTAGGCTTTGGGATCTTTGCGGCAGCAAAAGGCTCATTATGAGATGATCCCAAGCTCAGCATTCTCTTGAAGTGCTCTTCGAAAACGTCGCTCGCCAGATTCATGCGAAGCCATGAACCTTCATCGACCGGCATGTCCCGCCTTTGAAGGCTACTTGTTGCGAGTTTAAGCGCGTGAGAAAGACGTTCCTTGCCCAATGGTGGAGTTACTTCTGCAATATCGGCAACAGGACGTCTATATGGGATCCTTGCATCGGGTTCTTCAAACAGTAAAAAGTTCTTAAGATCCTGGAGCCATGCTGGTTCATCATGTTTATTAGCACCTAGGAATACTGAAGATGGCAATAACCTAGCAAAAGTGAATTTCCAAAACTTACTGTCACCAATATAATTGATGCTCCTCATGCAGGCCAATCGCTCAGTTTGCGAAATAGTATTCCACACGACATCTATATCCGATGGTTGACAATCCAAGAGTTCTGACACCAGAAAACTAAGACCTGACACAACGGAGTCTTGCAAAAAAGAAGATGAATCCCCGAAACGAAAAACGTCGCGTAAATACTCATCAGGATCATGCGCGATATCATTCTCCCGTGACTTTGGTTTGATGATATCAAGGACAAAGTGAGATTCCCTCGCTGCAGACCATAAGGACGGTATGGCTGCTGTTGTCCCCTTTCGTCCTGCTTCGTCAGAGTCCAAGAAGAGGTGAACGATCAACTGTTTGTTCAGACGGTTTAAATCCTTAGCTAAATCAAGTAAAAGTCCCGTTTGAGATTCTGTCATCCTACTGCCAAGGATGGCTACGGCAGAGAGACCAAGTGACTCTAGCCGTAACGCATCAAGTAGACCCTCAACTACATAAAGATGGACACTCTCGGTGATTTTGGCTTTCAGGACTGAGATTAGCTTGTTTCTGACCATATCTAATCGATAAAGAAGCTCTCCTTTTGGCAATCCCTTGGAGAACAAATACTTCGGCTTATCGTCTCCCACGGAGCGCCCTGCAAAGCCCGCAATATCACCCTGCGCAGTTCTGATCGTGAAAATAATACGATCAGTATAATAGATGTCTTGGTACGGATGAGCGATCGGAAGATCTGACTTGGGTTTATAAAGAAGCCCTGCTTCCACAAGCCCGTCTAAGGCTTCAAAATTCTCGGCTGATTTTAACTGGCGTGATAATTTGTTCCCTTTTGCACCGAAAACTTCAGCTGATTTGAGAAATCTACTATCAAAACCACGTAATTTAGCCCAATTGTCAAGACATGTCGTATCAAGGCTTCTTTGCTGCTTATAATGTTGGAACGCCAGATTTAGTCCTAAAGCTCGCGCGTTTTGAGGACGGTCGCCAGTATATTCGTGTGTCGGAAGACGAACCCCGTACTTGTCAGCAAGCCACTTTCGGGCATCTATAAACTGAACCTTGTGTATCGCCTTGATAAGTTCGAAAACATTACCGTGCGCATTACATGCGAAGCAGTGATAATGATCGTCATATAACGACATAGAAGGGGTATGATCATCGTGAAATGGACAAAGCACTTGGGGATTCCCTGAACGCGGGTATGATATGTGCATCCCAAGGAGGCGAGCTACATCAATTAGTTTTGCTCGAGCAGCGAGTTCCTTTGTAGCGCGTTGCAGATCTGTATTCACCTTTTCCCCTTTCAGCATGATCATTGATACTGGCAATCTAAATAACACCTTACATGAAATAATCCTCACATATTGGATTATCAATGGGATTGGTTTGTTTAACGCGAAGGTTGTAATAACGTGAGTGTAGAGCTTTCCTCTGTTGATCAAGGAGGTTCGGTTTCATGGTAAATGGATAGGAATGCAACATAGTTCGGATCAATGATAACGATCTGCCTAGTTGCGAATAGAAGACTCTAAGAAATAACATTCTTGTTACAAACACATTCCCTCCCCTTTAATACTGTCAAGAGAGTAGTCATGTATCCGATACAATGTGTAAACATCTACGAACTATTAGGATTATTATCGAATTGTCAAGAAGTTTTTGTGATTGATGGAAATGGTAATCGACTTCTCATTCACTCTCTCCATAACTATTCGTTCCTTGTATAATTGAGGTGCCTCTGAGTATGACGATTATTAATAATAATGCATTCTTATGAACATAAGTCAAAAAAGATCTTAAAGATTAATCCCCGCCCAAGAAGCATCAACAATCTCCATGTTTACTAAGTGAATACAATCATTTTACCAAGCAAAAATTATCTCAACATAAACGTTGAAATTCATTTATAAGGAGAAGGAAATTGGGAATTAAACGGCAGTATTCAATCGAAAGTAATGGCAATGGTATTTAGTATCACTGCAGAAATTGAGAAGGATTTAATCAGTTCTCGAACAAAGAAAGCATTGAGGGCTAGAAAGGCGGTTGGAATTAAATTAGGACGCCCGAAGGGGCCAGGAAAGAGCAAGTTGGATCACTATGGGCCTGAAATTGAGGCTCTTCTGAAAAATGGGTCAACTAAATCATTCATAACGAAAAGATATGGATGCTCTTTGCCCAATTTGAACCTGTTCAATACTAATTGAAGGATCATGGCCTTTACGGCCCGTGATTTCACCGCCAACGAGTGCCTCCGAATGGGCCTGCTCAGCGAAGTCTGCGACACCCCGTAGAGCCTCCTGGAGCGATCCCTGAACCTGGCGGCGGAGATCGCCGCCAACCCGCAGTCCGCCGTGAAGGGATCCAAACGGCTCCTGAACTTCATGGAGAACCACAGCGTCGAGGAAGGACTGGACTACGTGGCGGTCTGGAACTCCTCCTTCTTCAACATCCGGGAGGTCCAGGAAGCGGCCATGAAGCCCGCCGGAAGGGGAAAGAAGACGGGCTGATCCGTTCTCAGGCGCGCCGGCCGCCGATACTCCTCAAGAAACGCACTGAGAAGAGGGATTTCAGTTCCGCATGGACGGACCGGTAGGTCCGTTTCCCCGCCAGGAGTTCCTCGAAGAATCCGACGGCCCGCCGGCTCCGGACCCCGATACGGTAGGAAACGCCGGGGAATCGGTAGAACAGGCTGGCAAGGCGGGCGGCATACTGCAGGTCCAGGCGGATCTCGTCGTTCACCTGCTCCTCGTATTCCCGGAGCGGACGGCCTTCCGCGATGACCCGGGCGGCCATCCGGCCGCTCATGACGGCAAAATGGATCCCCTCGCCCGTGAGGGGGTCCACGAGGCTGGCCGCATCTCCAACGAGCAGGGTCCGGCGGGACACCAGGGTCTGGGTTCCATCACAATAAGGGAGAAGATGCCCTTGAAGCCGGGCATGGATCTTGTTCTTCGTTGCCGGGATCCGGTCCAGAAAGTCGTAGAGCCGGGTCCTGATGTCCGGCAGCCGCGGCAGCGTGGTCGCCACCCCGCAGGAAAGGTGGTTCCGCTTGGGGAAGACCCACCCGTACCCGGCGGGCACGACTCCGAAATCGATGCAGGCCGTCCCGCCCCACCGTTCCAGGTCCTCCGGAGAAACATCCGTCTCGGCGGACAGCCCGATGCCCATGGACCTTCGGGGCAAGAGACCGACGGACCGGGCAACCCGGCTCATGGGTCCGTCGGCGCCGAGGAGCAGTTCGGACCGCCATGTCTCGCCACCGTCCGTCACGACCTCCACGGCCGCAACGGCCGTCCCCTCCCGCCCCTCCCGGATCTCGCATCCCGCCTGCTGCGCGCACTGCAGGAGGTGATTGTCAAAGAGGTCCCGCATCACCATGACAATGCCGGGCGGCTCCAGCTCCACGTCGAACGGGCGGCCTCCGGCATAGGAAAACCGGACACGGCCGACGGATGCCTCCAGGACATCCTCCGGAAGAGGGCCGACAATGGGAACGATGTGGGGTGACAGACCGCCACCGCAGGCCTTAAGGCGGGGAAACCGGGCCTTGTCCAGGATCAGGACGCGCACTCCCGTCTCGGCCAGCATCCGGCCCGCCGCGGTCCCTGCGGGACCTGCGCCGGCAATGATCACGTCATATCGTTTCTCGGATTCCACGAATTCGATCCTTTTTGCCTGAATCTGCCCCCGCGCCCCGAACCAGCCGACCATCCGCGGGGGCGCGGCCGGGAACAGCGTACCGGGGCACGAGAATGCTATAAACGACAGGCCCGGCAAAGTCAAAGCCGTGCTCCCGTTTACGGCATCCCCGGGGCGGATTCGGACAATGGGCTTCACAACGCCGGACAAAACCGGCAGGCAGTTCGCAACCCCTGTCCCCGATTGAAATAAATACCGTTCTGTTGTATGGTTCCGCGTCACATCGGGGAGGCCGACAGCGTGTACTACCACACCAACGGAAACAGCGGATCCGACGAGCAGAGGACCCTGGTCATCGCCTCCCTCTTTCGGGACGACTTCTGCATCGACTGGCTGGTGGACCTGCTGACGGATCTGAAACCTTCCCAGATCCTGTCCCAGCTGGAACAGGGCGTCACGGACGGCAGCCTGGTGCGGAAAGAGCCCGGATATTACGGATTCGCGAGCGACAAGAAACGCAAGCGCCTCCGGTCGAGCCTCGATCCCCGGGAGGAGAAGCAGCTCCACGGCTACATCGCCGACATCCTCATGCGGCAGCTTCCGGACAACGAGGAGAAGGCCCACGCCGTCGCCCACCACCTGATCCACATCCTCAACGACGCCAACCGGTGCCGCTACCTGATCAAGGCCGGGGATCTCCATCTCGAGGCCTTCCGTCCCGAAGAAGCCCTCCAGTGTTACAGCAAGGCCATCGAGGATCTCGCCGCCCTGTCGGGGCGGGAGGCGGATGGGCTCTTCAGCGAGACGGCCATCAAGTACTCCAAGATCTCCACGGCGCGGCACGACACGATGAAGGTCCTCTCCATCCTCGAGTCGGCCCTGGAAAAGGCAACCCGTTGGAAGGCCGATCGAGCCCGGGCCCTCCTGAAGATGCACATGGCCAAGAACGAGTGGCTCCGTTCCCGGTACGACAGCGCCCTCAAGCATTTCGAGGAGGGATGGGCCCTGGCCCGGGAGGTGAACGATCCGCGACTGCTGCATTCGGCGACCACCTTCAGCGCCTTCTTCCTTTTCTGGCAGGGTCGTTTCCGGGAGGCGGTCCGGATGTACGAAAAAGCCGTCCCGGACATCGAGCGGTACCCCCAGGGAGGCTTTCCCCTGCTGGCGGTCATGACGGTGGGCTACTGTTACGCCCAGATCGGCCAGGTGACCCAGGGCCTGGGAATGCTCGACGCCCTCCGGAACCATGGACTGGGCAAGGGAGACCTGTACCTGGCGGCCTACACGGAGGGAAACATCGGCAACGTCATGCTGGAGATCGGCCGGGTGGACGAGGCCATCCAGTACCTGGAAGACTCCGCAAAGATGGCCAAGCGCGCCCACAACGACTGGGTGTGGATCACCGGCAAGATGTCCCTGGCCTATGCGTACTACCTCAAGGGAGACACGGAGCAGTCCCTCCAGAACCTCCGGGAATTCCTCCACCACACCCGGAAGGTCCACACGACCGTGTACCTTTACCCGTACCTCCTGGAGCTATGCGCCGCCATGGAGAGGGGAGAGATCCCTGTTTCGGAGGGACTCTGCCTCGACAAGGACATCCAGGGCATGATCTGCGGCCACAACGTCTTCCTCAAGGGCGTCGCCTACCGTTTCCAGGCTCAGCAGTGGGAGCGGGAGGGCCGTCCCCGGGAAGACGTGATCCGGTCTCTCCAGGACTCCATTGCCAGCCTTGAGGAATCGGGTCAGCAGATCGAGTTGGCGAAATCGAGGCTGGAGCTGGCCCGCCAGTACCTGGCCGGCGGAGACAGGGAAGCGGCCAGGGAACTCACCGCCACGGCCACGGAAACCCTGGACGCGTTCAATGACAAACTCATTCCCGACGAACTCCGGATGCTGGTCGGGGACCGGCCCGCCGGGGAATCGCTCCTGAAGGAGATCCTGAACCTGGGCCAGAAGGTCGTCACAATCCGGGACAACCGGGACCTTGTCCAGCACATCCTTACGACCCTGAACCGGATCACCGGCGCCGAGCGGAGCGCCATTTTTCTCCTCGAAGAAGAGGAGGGCACACCGCGGCCGATCCTGCGGGCATCGAAAAACCTGACCTCGGAGCAGGTGGTCCACCGCTCGTTCGCCTCGTCCCTGAAAATAATCGAGGAGGTGGCCCGGGCGGGAAAGGGACGGATCCTCACCGACGGAACCCCCAGGGAAGGGAGCGGCCCCGAGTCCGATGTGATCCGGTCCCGGATCTGCGTGCCCATGATTCTCCGGGACAAGACCGTCGGGGTCCTCTATCACGACAACCGGCTTCTCTCCAGCGCCTTCCGGGAATCGGACCTGGACCTCCTGTCCTATTTCGCGGCCCTGGCGGCCTTCGCCCTGGACAACGCCCGGGCCTACGAGGAGATCCAGCGTCTCAACCGCAAGTTGAGCGAAGAAAACCTCTACTACAAGGAAGAGCATCTCCAGAACCTGCACTTCGAAGACATCATCGGAGAGAGTCCGGGGATTCGCCGTGTTCTTGCCCAGATCGACCAGGTCACCGGGACGGACGCGACGGTGATGATCATCGGTGAGACCGGCGTGGGAAAGGAACTCGTGGCGCGGGCCATCCACCGCCACAGCACCCGGCGGGACAAGCCCTTCATCAAGGTGAACTGCAGCGCCCTGCCGGAAAGCCTGATTCCCAGCGAGCTCTTCGGCCACGAGAAGGGGGCCTTCACCGGGGCGATCCGCCGGCGCCTCGGCCGTTTCGAGCTGGCCGACGGTGGAACGCTCTTCCTCGACGAGATCGGCGAGATCAGCCTGGATCTTCAGGTGCGCCTGCTCCGGGTTCTCCAGACCCGGGAGTTCGAGCGCGTCGGCGGCAGCGAGACCATCCGCTCCGATTTCCGTCTCCTGGTGGCAACGAACCGGAACCTGGAGTTGGACGTGAAGACCCAGAAATTCCGCCCGGACCTGTATTATCGCCTCGCCGTTTTCCCCATCTACGTGCCTCCCCTGCGGGAACGCCGGGAAGACATTCCCCTCCTGGCTTTCCACTTTCTCAAGATCTACGCCCAGAAGCGGGGCAAGGATTTCAACAAGATCCCCGAAGCGGAGATGGAGAAGCTTCTGGACTACGAATGGCCCGGGAACGTGCGGGAGATGGAAAACATCATCGAACGGGGAACGATCCTCCATCCCGGTCCCGTTTTCCGGGTGCCCGAGCTGGGGTCGCGCTTTTCCGAGACGCCGCCCCCGGGCAACGGGGTGAGCCTGATGGACAACGAGCGGCGGCACGTTCTCTGGGCGCTGCAGAAGACGAACTGGAAGGTCCGGGGAAAGGGCGGGGCGGCGGAGCTCCTGGAGCTGCCCCCGTCGACCCTTGCCTTCCGGATGAAGAAACTGGGAATCCGGAGGCCCGAAACCCCGTCCTGACGGGAATCCGGAGGAATGGTGGCAGACCGCGGCGGCTCCGGTTTGGAGGGGGGGTCGGAACACGGACCACGGCCCGCCTTCGGTATGGAATCTTTGTGATCAGGGGGATGACCCGCGGCTCATCCGCAGGCCATCTCCCGGTCAGCGAAAAGCCCTCCCCGATTCAGGCCTTCGCGTGCTTGGCCTTGTAGAGCGGGTCATTTTCCTGCAACTCCCGGCGCATTACCTTCCCCACCAGGGTCTTCGGGATCTCCTTGATGAACTCGACGTGCTTCGGTGCCTTGTAATGCGTCATGTTGGCCTTGCACCAGGCCTTCAGCTCCTCTACCGTGACCTTGCCAGCCCATTCGTCCTTGAGGACCACCCAGGCCTTGATGGCCTCTCCCGTCTCCGGGTCCGGCAGGCCCGCCACGGCCACCTCCAGGATTCCTTCGTGGGCTCCCATGAGCTGCTCCACTTCGGTGGGGAACACGGAGTAGCCCTTCACCTTGATGAGCTGCTTCTTCCGGTCGTTCAGGGTTACCCGGCCGTGTGCATCCATGAATCCGATGTCCCCGGTGTAGAGCCAGCGCAGGCCGTCCTCCCGGACGCGGACCGTGTCGGCGGTCTCAGCCGGATTGTTGAGGTATCCCTGCATGACCGTGGGGCCCGTCATGATCAATTCGCCGCTTTCCCCCACCGGCATTTCCCGGTCACCGGTGAACATGTCGACGATCTTCCACTGGAGGCCGGGGAGGGCCAATCCGATCGTGCCCGTCGTGTCCACATCGCTGATGGGCCCTCCGGACACTACCGGGGAAGCCTCCGAGAGGCCATAGCCCTCGATCAGTCGCGCCCCAGTCAGCTTCTCGAACCGCTCCTTGACGTTCCGATGCAGGGGCCCGGCCCCGGAGATGCAACCGTAGAGTTTCTTTGAAAGCGTGTATTTGCCGACATCCGGGAAATCGGCGATCCGCTGGAACATCACCTCCGCACCGGGGAAATAGGTCTGGTCGTCCGGGGCGATCTCGCAGATCGTCTTGACCAGCACCTCCGTCTCCGGCGGGCGCGGAAAGAGCATCATCCACATCCCGCAGTACAAGACCGTGTTCATGATGGCCGTCATCCCGAAGGAGTGGAACAGGGGCAGGATGCCTACCATGCAGGCCCCGGGAACCATGGTCCACATCCAGGCGCCCACCTGGATGGCGTTGCACAGGCAGTTGTAATGGCTCAACACCGCCGCCTTCGGAACGCCCGTTGTGCCGCCAGTCATGATATAGGTGGCCACGTCGTCCGGAGCAACGGTCACCCGGAGCGGCTCCGGCTTCGCCTTCAGGAGGTCGAGGAAACAAAGGGATTCGGAAGGCACGGGGCCGGTGGGGATCTTCTTGAGCTTCTTGGCCATCCACTTCTTCCAGTCGGCCAGCTTGAGAAGGTCGGCCACGTTCGTCTTGATCCAGTGGTGGATGTGGAGATCCTGCTCGATGGGTTTGAGCAGCGGCTCGTAGAGGGCATCCAGGAAGATCAGCGTCCGCGCCCCCGTGATGTTCAGCTGGTGGAGGATCTCGCCCGGCTTATAGGTGGGGTTGATGCCCGTCACGATGACTCCCAGCTTGGCGCAGGCATAGTAGGCAATGACGTACTGGAAGCAGCTCGGCAGGATCAGGGCGACCACGTCGCCCTTCCTCAAGCCCAGCTTGCGGAGGCTCTGGGCGAAGGCGTCCACGTGGCCCAGGATCTCTCCGTACGTCATGAAGGAGTCCAGGAACCAGGCCGCCTTGCAGTCGCTGTATTTCGCCGCCGACGCCGCCAGCATCTCGTAAAGGGTGATCCGGGGGAAATCGATGTTCTTCGGAACCTTGTCGGGCCATCCCGCCGCGGCCTGCAGCCAGGGTTTCGACTCATCCACGCGGGTGAAATTCTGATTCGCCATCTGCTCTCCTTTCTCGTTTTCCCGGGGATTCGATGCTCCCCTCGCCGCCCGGACCGATCCGGACGTGCACAGGGAACACTTCTCCGTCAACGCCATCCGGGAGGGATGGCGCCCGGGACCCGGGGTCCCCGCCTTTGCCGTCCGTCAACCGGCATCAGGCAATTATGGTCGCTGGTGTAACCTTCTTCCCGCAGGATGGAGATGAATAATCCGTGATTGCGGGCGGATCAAAAGACTTCGTTCCTCCGGAGTCAACCCAGCCCCAGGAGCTCCCCGAGGTCTTCCCGGAGCATCTCCTGCGGACTTGCCCCGCCGAGGAGGACCATGGCGTCCCGCACATAGCGCTGGGCGTCGTATTCCATCGTGTACCCGTATCCCCCGAGAACCTGCACTCCGTCCATCGAGGCCTTCCGGGCCGTCTCCACGGCCAGGATCCGCGCCGTCATCGCTTCCACGGCGCAGCGCTTTTCCTCGTCCGCGAGGCAGGCGGCCTGGAGAGTGACGAGACGGGTTGACCGGATGCGCACGGCCATGTCTACAAGCATGTCTTTCACGGCGCTGAAGGCAATGATGGGACGGCCGAACTGGACCCGCTCCCTCGCGTACTGAACGGCGTAGTCGTACGCTCCCTGGGCAAGCCCCAGGCCGCAGGCGGCAACCTCCAGATGCTCCGCTTCCTGGAGCACTTCCCACTGCTTATAGCCCTGATTCAGACCTTCCGCCCCCCCCAGGACGTCCTCCCGGGAAACGGTGACGTTCTCGAACCGGACCTCACCGATACCGAGGCTTGCAGTCCCGACCAGATTCGTCGCCCCGGCCGTTACTCCCGGGCTCTTCGCGTCCACCAGGAAGAAGGAAAGTCCATCCCGGGGAGAGTTCCCGGAGTTTGTTTTGGCCAGGGTCAGGATCGTGGTGGCCCGACCGGCCAGGCGGACAAACTTTTTCGCTCCGCTGAGCAGGAATCCGTCCCCCTTCGGGGTGGCCGTCATTCCGACGGCAAACCGGCCGTAACCTGCATCCGGCTCCAGGATGGCACCGGCAAACAGTGCGGATCCGTCGACAACGGTCGGCAGATGGCGTTCCCTCTGCCCCGGGCTGCCCAGATCGCTCAGGTTCTTTCCTCCCCCGAGGGCGCAGGCCGCGAAGGCACCTGCCAGGGCCGGGTAGACAGCCGACAGCTCCTCGATGATGACTGCCGCCGCCAGGACGTTCCGGCCTCCTCCGCCGTACATCTCGGGTACCACGAGACCGCAGAACCCGTTGTCGGCAAGGGGGCGGTACAGCTTTTCCGGAAAGTCCCCTTTTCCATCCGCCTCCCGGGCCGCATCCCGGGTGCATTCCCGAACGATGAACCGGCGGATTGTATCCCTGATTACTTCCTGTTCTTCCGTCAGTCTGAAATCCATCTTGAACTCCCTTTCAGGCTCTCCGCAACGCCCCTTCGCCCGTATCGGAACAGGCTTGGGCTCTCCCGCGTCTCAGACCCTGCGCTCGTAACCCTTCCAGAAGCGCTCACGGATCTTTTTCTTGTCGACCTTCCCCAGGTTGGTCAGCGGGATGGCATCCCAGAACTCAACCGTCTTGGGACAGATAAGGCTCCCCTTGCGCTCTTTTACGAAGTTGATCAGGTCCTTCTCGGTGGCGTTCTTGCCCTCATGGAGGACGACGATCGCCTTGACCGACTCTCCCCACCTCTCGTCGGGAACGCCGATGACGGCCGCCCCCTTCACGGCGGGATGCTCGAAAAGCACGTCCTCGATCTCCCGCGGGAAGATGTTGAAACCGCCGCTGACGACCATGTCCTTGGAGCGGTCCACGATGTAGAGGAACCCCTCCTCGTCCATCCTGGCCATGTCGCCCGTCCAGAGCCAGCCGTCCCGGATGGCCTCGGCCGTGGCCTCGGGGTTCTTCCAGTAGCCGCTCATGACGTTGATGTGCCTGCAGACGATGTCCCCCACCTCGCCCCGGGGCACGTCGTTCCCGTCGCCATCGACGAGCCGGACGATCGCCGGAAACGTCGGCCTCCCGCAGGAGCTGAAGAGTTGCCGTTCCTTCTCCGGGTCTTCGATGACATGCTCTTCCCGCGGCAGGGCGCTGATCATCATGGGCGCCTCGGTCTGGCCGTAGAGCTGCGTGAAGATCGGCCCGAACGTGCCGATGGCCTGCTTCAGCCGCTCCGGCGCAATCGCGGCGGCCCCATAGACGATGTTCCGGAGGCTCGAGACGTCATATTTCTTGAGGTCCGGGTAATCGAGCAGGGCATAGATCATCGTAGGTACCACAAACGTCGAGGTCACCCCGTGCCTCTGGACGGCATCGAGAAAACTCTTGGGATCGAACCCGTCAAGGATGACACACACCCCGCGGCGGATCATGATGGGAATCATCAGGCACCCCCCCGCGTGCGTGAGGGGCGTCGCGAAGGCGAAGACCTCGTCGTAGCCGAATCCCAGCTCCAGCATTTCGGTGATGTACGTGCCGATCCAGGCCCGGTGGGAGAGCATGACCCCCTTGGGAAGCCCGGTCGTCCCCCCGGTGAAGAAGATCCCCGCCAGGTCCTCCTCATCGATGTCCACGTGGGGAACCTCCGGGGGATGGTCTTTGATGAGCGTCTGGAGGTGCAGATGGCCTTCGGCGACCTTTCCGGGATCCTTGCCGATGCAGATCAAATGCTTGACCGTCTTGAGACGGGGAAGCATCTCCATCACGCGGGGCGCCATTTTTTCATGGTAGATGATCGCCTTGCACTCCGCGTGGTTCATCATGAACACGTGGTCGTCGTTGGTCAGCAGGACCGCCAGGGGCACCCGGATCACGCCGATCTTCGCCAGGGCGTACTCGCAGGAGATGTACTCGGGACAGTTGGCCATCAGGAACGCCGTCGTGTCCCCCTTTTTCAGCCCCAGCTTCGTCAGCGCATTCGCCAGGCTGTAGGCCGCCTTCTGCATTTCATCGTATGTGTACGATTCGTCATGGTACTTCATGGCCACCCGGTGCCTGAAATTCATGACGCACCGGTCATACATCTCTCCGACCGTCGTGCCGAATATCATCGCTCAACCTCCTCTGTTTTCCCCCCGCCGGGCTCCGGTCGGGGGTTTCCTGAACGTTCCGGTGCGTTCACGGCACCGGGCTCAACCCTTGTAAAAGTTCCGTTTATAAAGCTTCCCGCTCAACCCGGTCAGGTCGGCCCATTTCAACGGTCCGCCCTTGTCGGCGGGGAAGCCGATTCCCCAGATGGCGCCAATATCGACAGCTCGGGGCCCCTTGACGACACCCTTGTCGAGCAGTTCCTTTCCCGTCTCCACGAAGGGAAGAAAGAGCATCTCCTGGAGGGACTCGACGCTCATTTCCTTCTTCAGTCCCTGCGGATTGACGAGGGGAAGCGCCTCGGGATCGACGGCTCCCTCCTTCGTGTAGAAACCCTTTCCGTTCTTGTTCCGGCCGAAGCGGCCCGCCTTGTAGACATTCTCCAGCGCCATCGGCGCCTTCCGTCCCAGGGATTTGGTGAGAACCAGGTAAGACACGTCGATCCCCACCTCATCGGTGAGACGGATCGGGCCGACGGGGAGGCCGAACCGCATCATCGCCTCGTCCACGGCGTCCATGGGCACCCCCTCCCCCAGCAGTTCGTATGCCTTGATGAAATATGGAAATAACATGGCGTTGACGACGAAACCAGGATTATCGTTGCAGACGATGGGACGCTTCCGCAGGCCGGCGGCAAGGTTCAGGAGGTTGTAGACCGCGTCGTCCGCTGTCTCCTTTCCCCGGATGATCTCCAGGAGCTCCATCCGCCAGACGGGAGAGAAGAAATGGGCGCCGAGAAAGCGCTGTGGAGACGTTACGCTCCTGGCCAGCCGGTCTACCGGCAGGCTCGATGTATTGCTTACGATCAGGCAACCCTCCGAAACAGCCTTGCAGAGGTCCCCGTAGACCTGCTCCTTTACGGCGGGATCCTCGAAAACAGCCTCGATGACGAGATCGACATCGGCGAAATCGGCCGTCCATTCCGACACCGGCTTGAGCAGCCCGATGAGGTCGTCCACGGATTTTTTAAGCTGGCCCTTCGCCGCCATGCCATCCAGGATCTTTCTTACAAACGCCTTCCCCGGCTCCAGGGCCTCGGGAAGGTCCTTCACCACGACCGGCACCTGTAAGCGCCGGAGCATATCAATGATGATTCCGCGCCCCATGGTCCCGAAGCCGAGAACGGCCAGCTTTTTCAGGGGCCGGGGATGGAATCCCTTGGGGATCATGGTCTGGGGCTTGTCCGAGTAAGTCTTGAGGAAAAAGGTGTTGATGGAACCCTTGCATTCGGGCGTCCCCAGGACATCGAGGAAGCACTCCGTCTCGATCTTCAGGCCCTCGGCGAGGGAAGAGCACTTCAGCCCCTCCTGCATGGCCTTGATCGCCAGCCTGGGTGCGGGCAGGTCCCGGCCCCGGGAGGCTTTCCGGGCAACGGTGCGGGCCGCGGCGACCGCTTCATCCAGCCCGGAGAGGTCCGGCACGCTCCGCCGGAGTACTCCCGCATCATGGCCGATCTCGTTTGCAAAGGCCTTGGCCTTCTCCAGAAGATCCTCCTTTTCCGGGCAGAGCCGGTCGACCAGCCCGAATTCCAGGGCCTTGCCGGCGGGAACGACGGCGCCGCGGACGATCATCTCCAGGGCGGACAGGCCGATCAGCCGGGGCAGGCGCTGGGTTCCGCCGCCTCCCGGGATGACCCCGACGTTGCATTCCGGGAGGCCGATCAGCGTCCGGGGACTGTTCGCGGCAATCCGGGCCGTCATGGCCAGGGCGAACTCGTAGCCGCCTCCCATGCAGGGGCCGCTGATGGCGGCCACCGTGGGGATACCCAGGTTTTCCAGGCGGGCGAACAAATCGTTGAAGTGGGCCAGGCGGGAGCGAAACGCCTTGATGTCCATCTGCCCCCCCAGCATGTCCAGATTGGCGCCGGCATGGAAACCCGTCGACTTCCCGGAATAGAAGACAACTCCGCGATAACGGGACCGGTCTTTTTCCAGTTTCGCCAGGGCCTCCTCAAAACCGGCAATGGCCTCGTTCGTCCATGTGTTGACGGCCTCTCCCGGCACGTCGATCCGGATGACGGCGATGCCGCCCTGATCCTCACTGGTAAACGCCTTTCCCATGTCCTTCATCCTTTCGCGTTTCGGATGGCCGGATCGCCCGGGGACGATCCGGCCCCCCGGAACCGGTTTATTTTTTCTCCTGTTCCACCAGCAGCCGCCGCAGGACTTTTCCCGCCCCGCTCTTGGGCAGGCTGTCCGTGAACGCGACCGCGGCCGGTACCTTGTAGGCCGCCATCTTGTCCTTGCACCAGTCGATGATCTCCTTTTCGGTGACCTTGCCCTTGAAATCGGGCTTCAGGACGACGTATGCCTTGGGCTCCTCTCCCCGGTAGGGATGGGGAACGCCGATTGCCGCCGCCTCGGCGATCGCCGGGTGCTGGTACAGGAAGGCGTCGATCTCCGCCAGGAAGACGGAGAACCCGGAGACCTTGATCATCTCCTTGGCCCGGCCGACGATGCGGAACCAGCCGTCCTTGTCCACCGTGACCATGTCCCCCGTCATGAGATATCCGTCGGAGGTGATGGTGTTCTTCGTCTGCTCCGGGGCGTTCCAGTACCCCTTCATGACGCAGGGCCCCTTGATCCAGAGTTCGCCATCTTCACCAATGCCGGCTTCCTTGTCAGGCGTGGCGGGATGGACGATCTTTACGTCGTGCCAGTACACGGGGCTGCCGATGGTGCCCGGCGAGAATTTCTGGCAGTTGTTGCCCACGATGCCGCCCGTGCACTCGGAGAGGCCGTAGCCCTCCACGATATGAGTCCCCGTCAGCTCCTTCCAGCGCTTGTGAATCTCCAGGGGTACCGGGGCGCCGCCGGAGAGGACGAAGCGAAGGGACTTCAGGTTGTAGTTGCCGATGATCGGCAGGTTGCAGACGGCCACGTTGATGGGCGTGATGGTGACCCACCCGGTGACTTTGTACTTCTGGATCGTGTCCAGGATGGGAAGGAGGTCGAACCGGGCGAAGAGGATCAGGGTGCTCCCCACCGCCAGCGCCGGGTTCATGGCGATATCCAGCCCGGTGATGTGGAACAGGGGGAGGATGATCAGGTGGACGTCGTTTTCCGTGTACTCGTAGTAGTGGCGCACCGCGAGATTGTGGACCGCCATGTTGCCGTGGGTCAGCATGGCCCCCTTGGGGGATCCGGTCGTCCCTGCCGTGTACTGGAGCAGGGCGACGTCGTTTTTCAGGTCGATCTCCACCTTCGGTGGATTGGGGGGCGTCATCTCGATGAGGCCCTTGAAATCGATGGTTCCGGGGATGGTTTTCTTCTCCGTGGACATGGAGGCGTGCAGCGGGATCGCCGGTTTCTCCGGCAGGTAGTCGGCGAAACTCGTGACGAGGACGTTCTTCAGGCCGCATCTGTCTTTGATGGGCTCCAGGACGGGCCAGAAGAAGTCCTCCATGATGATCGTGTCGACACCTGCATCCTTCAGCTCGTACTCGAGCTCGTCCGGCTTGTACATGGGGCTGACATTGACGACAATGCCGCCCATCTTCAGGATGCCGTAGAAGCCGATGACAAACTGGGGGCAGTTCTCGAAGTACAGGCCGATCCGGTCGCCCTTCCTGAGGCCCATGTTCACGAGGGCCGTGGCCAGGCGGTCGGTGGCGTCGTCCAGTTCCCGGAAGGTCGTTTCATGTCCGTAAAACAGGATGGCCGTCTTGTCGGGCCGGATCTTCGCCTGCTTCCTGATCAGCTCGAAGATGGGCTCCGCGGGAAGGGGGGGTACCATGGGGTCCTGTTTGGGCCAGTTTTGTTCCCAGATTCTCTGCATCGTTCTCTCCTTTTTTCGATGTTGAATCCCGGTGATTGTGGCAATCATCCCTCACCGCCCGTGCGCATCCCGGGTACGCCCTTCGCTTTGGTCCCCCCCGCGCCCGTCCGGCCGATTCCGCATGCTTCCTCTTTTTTCCTCTCTCTGAATCTCTCCTTGATCTCGCCGGGAATACTTCTCCCCCTCCCGGCGGGACGGCATAGTCCGGGGCGTCGTTACATTCCCAGGACCTTGCTCAGGATGTTTTTCTGGATCTGGGACGTTCCCCCGCCGATGGCCAGGATCAGGATGTCCCGGAAATAGCGCTGCATGTCGTGGGCCATGAGGGAACCCGCCTCCCCCATGACGTTGATCCCCCGGAGACATATCTTTTTCGCTGTCTCGGCGCAGAAGTATTTGGACATGGAGGTCTCCAGGACCGGCTGCATCCGCTGCACTTCCTTCCAGGCAGCGGAATAGGCCAGCTGTCGCATCGCCTCCAGGTCCGTCGCCATCTCCGCCAGGGTGTGCTGGATGGACTGGGTGTCGGTCCCGGCACTCCGTTTGATCTTTTCGGCGGCGAAGGCCAGGGCGTCCCGGAAAGCCGCCTCGGCAATGCCGATGCAGCAGGACGACAGGACGAGGCGCTCCTGGTTGAGGAGCTTCATCTCCTGCTTCCAGCCGTTGTTCAGCCCCTTCTCGCCGCCGAGAATGTCTTCGGGCCGGACCCGGACGTTGTCGTAGTTGACCTCGCAGGTGTTGGACCCGTGGTAGCCCAGCTTCTCGATGGGACGCGTGCTGTATCCCGGCAGCTTCGTGTCGACGATGAAGGCGGTGATCCCGTTGTACTTGGACTCGCTTGTCCGGGTGAAGGTGACGGTGTAGTCCGTCACGCCGGCACCGGTGATGAACATCTTGTTGCCGTTGATCACCCAGCCGCCGTCCTCCGGAACGGCCTTCGTCCGGATGCTCGCCGCATCGGACCCGGCATTGGGCTCCGTCAGGCCGAAGCTGAACATGATCTCGCCCTTCGCAAGCCGGGGAAGATACTTCGCCCTCTGCTCGTCGCTGCCGTTGACGGTGATGATCTCATTGCCGTAGAGAAGGATGTTTCCCAGGGCCCAGGAGAGGACCGCCAAGCGCTTGGAGATCTCCTCGAAGAGGATCATCAGGTCGAGGACGCCGCCCCCCTTTCCTCCGTATTCTTTCGGGATGTTGATCCGTGCCAGGTCCAGGTCGCAGAATTTCCGGACGAGATCGTGGGGAAACTCGTCCCGGCCGTCGAAGGCCCGGACCCATTCCCGGGGCATCTCCCGCTCCACAAAGTCGCGGACGGTCTTCCTGAGGGCGTTCTGCTGTTCCGTAAAGCTCAAGTCCATCGCACCGTCTCCTTTTCCGCTCGGGCTCCCCGCTCCATCATTCCGCCTGGGGCCGCCGGTGCATGAGGAAGTTCATGTCGAGGGACATGACCTTCTCGTCCCGCTGGTTGCGAACTTCGTAATGCCAGACCTGGAATCCCTGGGCCGGCTTGGCCGTTTCCTTCTTGTCCTTTACGGCAATATGGACCGTGATCGTGTCGCCCAGCTTCACGGGGGCGAACATGCGCATGTTGTCCGTCCCCATCCAGGCGATCATGGCGCCGCCTTCGATCCTGGCCTGCGCCGCCAGTCCCACCGCGAGCCCGAAGATCAGCGGGCCGTGGGCGATCCGCCCCTTGAAGACCGTCTTCTGGGCGTAGACCTCATCCGTGTGAAGCGGATAGAAGTCCATGGTAAGGCCCGCCCAGTTCACCACGTGGGTCTCCGTGACGGTGATGCAGGGGGTCTGGAAATGGAATCCCGGGTCGAAATCTTCCCAGTACTTGTCAGGCATGGCTTTCTCCTTTCCCGGTCCCGACGGTCCGCTTACTTCGCCGCGGGTCGGAACTTGGGCAGATTGAAGTCGTCGTTCAGCTTCTCGAAGACGACCTCCACGGGCATGTCGCAACGGACATCCTCGGGCTTGCAGCCCACGATGTTGGTCAGCATCTGGACCCCTCCCTCCTCCAGCCGGACCACGGCAATGACATAGGGCATGTCGGCGATGAAGGCCGAGGGGGCGTTGCTCTCGACAACGGTGTAGGTGTAGACGGTTGCCCGTCCCGAGGCGGGAAACCACTCGACGGCGTCGGAAAAGCAGTGGGGACAGGCGATCCGCGGATAGAAGATGTATTTTCCGCAATCCGCACACTTCTGGATGATGAACCGTTCTTCCTTTGCGGCGTCCCAGAAGGGCTTCGCCCAGGGGTTCACCACGGGGACGGGTTTCTTCGGTGCGTCCATGTCGTTCCTCCTCTCTAAGGGATCTCTGTTCCGAGAATGGACACTTGGGCGTCCATATAGGTCCCGCCCACAGCCGTCTCCACGGCAAACCGGGCGTTCGGCACCTGGCGCTCTCCCGCCTTGCCCATGAGCTGCCGGACCGTCTCCACGAGGATCGCTACGGAACCACCGGCTCCCGTGTGGCCCTGGGAGAGCATGCCGCCGTTGGTGGTGCAGGGAATCCGGCCTCCCGGCCAGGTGTCGCCCCGGAGGAAGATCTCTCCTCCTTCACCACGCCTGCAGAACCCCAACTCCTCGAAGCCGATGATCTGGAAGATGGGGTAGGAGTCGTAGATCTCGGCGAGGTCCATGTCCGCCACGGTGAGTCCCGACTCCTCGAAGGCCATCCGGCCCGCCTTCGCCCACCCGAACCGGGACACGTCGGGCTCCTGGGAGTAGACGAAATGTGTGACCACCCCTCCCTCCCCGAGGAGGTAGACGGGCTTCTCCACGAGGTCCCGTGCCCGCTCGGCGGAGGTCACGATGAAGGCCGCCCCGCCGTCGAAGAGCATGTTCGACTGCTTGGCCCGAAGCGGCGTGGAGAGCATCTTCGACTTGACGACCTCCTCGATCGTGAGGGGCTTGCGGAAGAAGGCGTTCGGATTCAACTGTGCCCATCTCCGGTTGGAGACGCAGACCGCCGCCATGTGCTCGTCCGTGCAGCCCGTCTCGTACATGTAGCGCATCGTCGAGAGGGCGGTCACCGCAGAATAGTGCTGGCCGTAGGGAACCTCCCACTCCGCCGAGATGCCCGCCGTGGAGAAGAGGTCGATCGCGCCCTGGGCGGTGACCCCCGTGCCCAGCTTATCTGCGTGGACGAAGAGGATCATCGACGCGGCGCCGCTGTAGATGAGGGCCGCCGCGATCTCGAGGGCACAGGTGCTGCTGGAGCCGCCGGCGAAGATCTGGCAGTTCTTCTTCACGTTTTTGAGGCCCAGTTCCTCGGCGATGCGGCAGGTGACGAGCTCCGTATTGAAGGCCGGGCTGTAGAGGGCTCCCGTCGGCATGACGTAGTCGATCTCGTCCTTGTCGATCCCCGCGTCCTTGATGGCCATCTTGGCCGAGGCCATGCCGTGGTAGATGGCCGCCGTCTCGGGAAAACGTCCCGTCGGCACCTCGCCGATCCCGACGATGGCGACCTTTCCTTTCAGCTTGCTCATATACTTCCTCCTTGCTTCGCGATTCACCCGACCCGGTGGAGGCGTTGTCCGCTGCCCGCCGCGGTCGGTGGAGATCTCAGGCGTCCTGCTTCCCGACGATGGCGATGCTGCAGACGTTCATGAACGGAAAGCCGCCCAGGTTGTGGGTGAGGCCGAATTTCGGGTCCTTGAGCTGCCGCTCCCCGGCCCGGCCGTGGATCTGGAGATACATTTCGTAGATCATCCGGAGCCCCGAGGCACCGATGGGATGGCCGAAGCACTTGAGCCCCCCGTCAACCTGGCAGGGGACCTTGCCGGAGAGGTCATAGAAACCGTCCATGATGTCCTTTGTCGCCTGGCCCCGCGAGGAGATGTGCAGGTCCTCCATGGTGATGAGTTCGGTGATGGAGAAGCAGTCGTGGACCTCCATCATGCTGATCTCTTCGCGCGGATTGGTGATCCCGGCTTCCCGGTACGCCTCGGTGCTGGCCTTGGCGGCGGTGACGAAGCCCGAGCCGTCCCAGTTTGTGTAGGACATCTCCTCGCCGTTGCTGAGGCTGACCTGAAGCGCCTTGACAGTGACGAAGTCCTTCTTGCCCAGGCTCCGGGCGATTTCCGGCGTGGCCACGATGGCGCAGGCCGATCCGTCGGAGACGCCGCAGCAGTCGAAGAGTCCCAGGGGATAGGCCACCATGGGCGACTTCAGGATGATCTCCTCCGTCACGGGGTTCCTGAGGTGCGCCTTCGGATTCAGTGCCCCATTGGCGTGGCTCTTGGCGGACACGTGCGCCATGGCTCGCTTCAGCTCCTTCATGTCGATGCCGTACTTGGCCGCGTAGCTGCTGCCCAGCATGGCGAAACAGCCCGGCGCGGTCATGTTCGGGAACCACTGGACGTTTGTCATGCCCATGCCGGAAGCGAAATCGGGGAGGCCCGCGTAGCCGATGTCCTTCAGCTTCTCCACACCGATGGCCATGCAGATATCGTAGGCGCCAGAGGCCACGGCGTAGACGGCCCCCCGGAAGGCCTCCGTCCCGCTGGCGCAGTAATTCTCCGTTCGCGTCACCCCGATATTGGGGAGGCGAAGCGCCATGGACGGCGGAAGGGCGCTCTTGCCCACGTTGACCTCGTCCAGGCACGACCCGAACCAGGCCGCCTGGATCTGTTTCTTTTCAATGCCCGCGTCGGCGATGCACTCCTGGAACGCCTCCACCATCAGGTCGTCGGGACCCGCGTCCCACCGCTCTCCGAACCGGGAGCAGCCCATCCCGATGATGGCCACCTTGTCTCGAATTCCTGTCGCCATGGTTCAGCTCCTCGCTTCGGTCGCTTGCGGAACGACCTTCCAGAAATAGCCCGTGAAACCCCGCATGTCGTCCTTCACCCGCCTCCGGAAGGACATCCGTACGGGAAGCCCGACGCGGATGGCGTCCAGCGTGCAGTCCGTGAAGTCCGCCAGGAGCCGCCCGCCACCCTCGAAGTCGACGATGCCATAGATGGCCGGCGGATCGACGGAGGCGGCCAGCATGTCTCCCGTATACATGAAGACGGCGCCGCCCTTGTCGGCAAACTCGTAGTCTTCCATCTGGCCGATGGCCTGGCAGTCGGGATTCACGCAGACCGGCGTGAAGGTATACTGGGGCGTCCCGCAGCCGCGGCACTTCCCGCCCACGAGGCCAAGGAGCTTCGCGCGGTTCCGCCATAGAATCGTCAGGGACGCGTTGGGATTGGCCTCTCCCCGGATGCCCAGGTCCGCCTCGATGAGGTCCCGGAACTTGATGTACTTGGCGTAGTTCGTCATCTCCGCCCGGTTCGCCAGGGAGCCCCGGATGCCGCGGCGCGGTTTCAGGTTCCGGATCTCCTCGGTCACCCGGAAAGAGAGGACATCGCATCCCTGGCCAAAGCCAGCCAGGAGGATCCGGTCGCCCGGTTTCGCCTCCTCCAGGACTGCCAGCAGAAGGACGAGCGGATGGGCCGCCCCCGTGTCTCCGCAGACGGCGTGCATGGGGTCCTGAACCTTTGCCGGGTCCGCCTTCAGCCGCCGGGCAATCCCCGCGTGCGTCGCGGCGAAGTAGCAGGGGTAGACGATCCGGTCGTAGTCCCCGATGGACGTGCCGGTCTTCTTCAGGAAGCCCGTGATCGCCTCGGGAATGATCTTTCCGAACCCCTGTTCGCGGGCCCACCGCTCTTCCCAGGAATAGTCGAATTCCTTGCCGGCCCCGCGATAGTGGTCCGCGAAATCGCAGCTGACGGAATAGCTGTCCTGGAACTCGGCGATGACCCGGTCGCCGCCCACGAGAAGCGCCGCCGCCCCGTCGCCGTAAAGCATTTCCTGGGCCGAGGCCATTTTTGTCCGGCGCTGGTCGCCCGCCGCCACGAGGACGGACTTCTTCTTGCCTGCCGCCAGTGCATCCAGGGCGGAGATCAGTGCGGTGGTGCCCGCCTTGAGACAGCCCGTAAAGTCGGCAGCACCAAGCCCGGCTTCACGGACGTGGAGGGCTGTCGCCAGGATGTCCGCATTCAGCCGGTCTGCGTAAGGAAGGGTCGTCGAGGCGAGGTACACGCCATCGACAGCGGCCTTCTCCTGCCCGGCCAGGCAGTCGCAGGCGGCGTTGACGGCCATGCTGAGGGCGTCTTCGTCCCAGTTGGCTACAGCCTTTTCCCCCTGGGCATAGGCGAAGATGACGGGCGAATACCATGCCATGTTCTGGACGATGACCTTGCGGCTGAGCCGCAGGCGGGGGATGTAACCCCCGTACGATACGATACCGATCATGGTAACTGCTCCTTCTCCGTTCCACATCCGGGCGAGCGGGGCTCGAAGGCCACGCCCCCGGAGGCGTACGTCCTGTCTTCAATGATTGCTGCAACCCGGCGGGCGGGGGAAAGGGGCCCCGCCCGCCGACCCGTCACTTCTTGATGCCCGCGAGACCTTCGGCGATGCCCTTGCACCGGCCGATGATCTTCCTGGCCTCCATGAATATCGTCATCCGCTCGGCGAAGGGGGAGCCCTCGCCATGCAGGCAGATCGTCTCCAGGTCCGCCGAGGTAATCCGGCGGATCAGGTCGAACATGCGCAGCCGGTCTTCCGTCGGGACGGAGGCCTTCCCCTGCAGGTACTTCTTGATGTCTTCCTGGGTCTCGGGATTCTGCCAGTCCTTGTAGGTCGGCGCCGTCACAAGGAGGCCGCCGGCCAGGTCCTGGATGATCTCGCAGACCTTGTGGTAGTTGTGGGCGAAGTGGTACTTGGCGATGTTCGTCGTGATGGGGTTCGGCACCGGGATTCCCGCGTGGTTCACGAAATCAAGGCAGGCCGAGCGGGACAGGGCCGAGAGGGTCTCCAGGTAGATGACCAGCTCGGTGATTTTCTCCCGGACGTGGGGGGCGTCGCTCACGCCGTTGTAATCCGCGATGGCCACGGCAACGCCCAGCAGCTGTTCGCTCAGCGGGATGCGGTAGGCGCAGCCCGTGCGGCGGTGCATCAGCGCGAAGTTGTAGACCATCGTGGCGGCCATTTTCCACTCGCCGCACAGGAAGACCCGATCCCAGGGGACGAAGACGTCGTCAAAGATGATCAGGGAGTCCGTGTGCATCCGCCGGAGAGGACTCTCGAGGGGGAACTCCATATCGCTGATCCGCCCGTGGAAAGGCCGGACGATCTGGCGGATCCCCTTCGTGTTCGCCGGGATGGCGAAGGCGATCGCGTAGGGGGCGTCTTCCGGGCCGCTCATGGCCCGGCAGGGAATCGCGAAGAACTCGTTGCAGTAGGCTGCCCCGGTGATGTGGACTTTTGCGCCGCGGACGATGACACCCTCGTCGTTTTTGTCGACGACCCGAACGTGGAAATCCGGATGGGCCTGGCCCGCATCGGAGGGCCGGAGCTTCCGGTCGCCCTTTACGTCGGTGACACCGGCAACGACGCACTTGTCGGTCTTCTTCAGGTACGTCCGGTAGTTCTCGATCCGCTCCAGGTAGACCTTCCCTGCATCCCCCATCGTCCGTGCCGTGATGGAAATGGCGTTCATCGCGTCGGCGCCGATGTCGTGGGCCAGGGGAATGTACCCGTCACCCAGCTCCGTCGCCTTGATGATGAGCTCCAGGTGCTTGAGCAGGTCCTCCCCGTTCTTCGGTACGTGGTTGTACCGGCTGATGTTTTCTCCCAGTTCCTCGTCATAGACGAGGGCCAGGTCCTTGTATTTGGGATCGTGGGCCATCAGATAATCGACGGCAACGGTCTCGACGCAGGCCATCAGATCGGGATCCGTTGCCACGTTCTCGATCTTCCGGCCCTTGTAGTAGACGATGCGGCCGTCGTTCAGACTGTCCCTGTATTCCTGCGCTGTCATCAAACCCATGTCGAATTGCCTCCTTTGATTGGTCGGCCTCGTCGAAGGCCGATCCCCGATCCTTCATTTCTCCCGCGGGGCCGGGCGCTTGGTCTTAACCGCTAAATGGAGCCGCCGCCGTCGGCCACAAGGATCTGGCCGGTCATGTAGGACGAGGCGTCCGAGGCCAGGAACAGGGCTACCCTTCCCACCTCTTCCGGCTGGGAGATCCGCCCGAGGGGCGTATGACCCATCTCCTGCTTCAGCAGGGGCTCGTTCGTCCAGAGGGCCTTGCTGAACTTGGTCTGCACGACACCGGGGGCGATGCAGTTGACACGGATCCCGTAGGGTCCCATCTCCTTTGCCATCGCCCGGGTCATCATATTGATGCCGGCCTTGCTGATGCAGTAGAGGCCAAGTCCGATGTCAGGCGACACGCCGCCCACGGAGGAGATGTTGATGATGTTGCCGCTCTTCTGGGCCTGCATGATCTTGCCGACCAGGATGCTCGTCATGGTATAGCCCTTGAGGTTCGTGTTCATGATCTGGTCGTACATCTTCTCTTCCATGTCCACGAGGAGTCCCATGCCGGGATTCGTGGCGGCGTTATTCACCAGGATGTCGATCCGGCCGAATTCGTTCTTGACGGCCTCCACCATCTTGCGGATCTCTTCCACCTCCCTCATGTGGGCTGAGACGGCCAGGGCGCGCCGCCCCTTGGCGCGGATCTCCTCCGCCACGATCTCCAGGTCCGGCAGTTTGCGGCTGACGACCGCCACATCCGCCCCCGCATCGGCCAGGGCCAGGGCGATGGCCTTGCCGATCCCGCGGCTCCCGCCTGTCACGAGAGCTACCTTTCCTTCCAGGGCCAAGTAAGAAGTATCCAAAGCTGTTCTCCTTTCTGCGTGGATTTGCCTGTTGGTGGGCGCGGCATGAGACCCGCTCCCGATTGAAATGGTAAAGACCGATGGACGGTCATGCAGGCTAATTTTGCAAGATCGATGCCATCCGCTGGAACGTATATATCTTTTTTATATCTGATAGTTACAGTAACGTGGGGAGGTGTGCCCCCTCATTCTGCACAACATGTTGCGCAGGACCACCTGTATGTTGTGCGCTTTCCCGCCGAGGGGACATGAATTCCGGCCCGGTTCTTCCAGGAGGCGGAAAAAAGAAGAGATTTCAAATCTATTGCTTATTCGGGAACCCGACCGCGCCCCCGCGGATGCAAGGAAGAGGCGCTTCCCGGAGCGCGAATAAAGGCTTTTTCCGGGCACCCTGCCGTCACAGTGCAGCGCTTGCAAAGTCATCCGTCTCTGCGCCTTGGCGCGAGTTTTGACGTTGCAGCGGAGCGAGACGCTGCAGGGTCAGAAAACGCTTCTGAGCGCAGGGAAGCCCGCCTCCCGGGCACTGTCTTTCCCGGATAATCCGGGTCTGACTTTCCCGCCGAGGCGTGGGTGCGAGAACATCAACGCGGGTCTTCCCCGGGCAGCGTCCCCTTCAGGACGCGGACCGCCTCGAAATAGGTCGCCGCCATCTCCCGGACGATCTCCCCGGCGGGGCGGACCTCCTCCGTCTGGGCCACGCTGCGACCGGCGCTCCAGAAGTCCCGCCACCGCTTCGAGGCGGGATCGGGACGCTCATCGAAGACCCGGATGCTCTCCGCCAGCCAGTTGGCCGGGTTTCCGGTAATCCGGTCGCTCGTGACGATGTCGTCGGGATCGGCGCGGACGACGGCATCCTTGTAAGCCTTCGCGACCCGGGCCTCCGGAGTGGCAATCAGCCGTGTCCCCACAACCACACCGCAGGCCCCGACGGCAATGGCCGCCGCCATCTGGGCGCCGGTGCTGACGCCTCCGGCAGCCACGATGGGCAGGCCGGTCTTCGCCTTCAAATAGGGAACGAGAATCATGGTGGGAGTTGTCCCGGAGTGCCCGCCCGCGGCGGAGCCCACGGCCACCAGGCCGTCGACGCCCTTTTCCCGGGCGCGGAGGGCCTGGCGAAGCGAGACGACATCGGCAAAGACAACGCCGCCCTTCCCGTGTACGGCGTCGAGAATCAACTGCGGGTCTCCCAGGGAAGTCAGGAAGAAGCGTACGCCGAAGTCCAGGCAGACCGCCATCTGCTCCCGCCAGGCGAACTTGCCCGACAGGTGGATGTTCACCCCGATGGGGCGGTCGGTGCAGCGGCGGACTGATTCGAGGGTCCGCCGCAGTTCATCGACGGTTCGGAAATTCGGCAGTGGAAGCGTCCCCAGCCCTCCGGCCAGGGAAACCGCCGCCGCGAGTTTCTCGTAGGAGACGAGAAACATCGGCGCCCCGATGATAGGGTAGTCGATGCCCAGCATCTCCGTCAGTTCCGTCCGGATTTTCCCCGGAACCTTCATCCTCGCCCCTCCTTCATGAATCGGGTTGCAGCGGGCACCGTCCCGGCATCACGGGATCTCGATCATCCTTTCACCCGCCGGTTATCTGCATGCATCGCCTTCAGGCCCGCGAATCTGCCCGGCCCCACGCATTTACCGGGGCGTCCCAGGTTCGTGGACCGGTTCGACGACGACAAAGCGCTTCTTTTTCCGTCCGTCTCGAGGATCAGGCTGGAATGGCGGGGCGTCGAAAGATTGATGATCTTGAGCATCGCCTTGTTCGGATCTGCTGCGGGAAAAGTAAGGAAAAGACGTTTGCCCCGGCCGCCGGGGCCGGTGACTTGCCTGGTACCTGGAGAACGGAATCGCAAGAAGGATACCATCTTGCGACGAGATTACAAGTTAATGATATCGGCATAATACAGATTGTTCGACCGGAGCGGACAGGAAATTACGAACAACATGCTGCATGGAGAATCCATATGTTGTTCACCGAATGAAACATCCATCGGCACGGCAAAACGAAAAGTCCGGCAGGGGGGAGCAACAGGTTGCTCTTTTTGAAAAAGAATACAGGCAGCCGTTCCGGGAGACCGCCTCGCGCAACGGCCCACGAGCAGGAACGATGGACACAGCCTTCCGGACGCGCCCGGAACGGGCTGCTTTTTCAGAGCTCGATCAACAAGCCGTCGTAGGCCACCAGAATCTCCATGGGATGGGATTCGGCGTGGATCTTCAGGTATTTTCTCGTGTCCTGGTGGAACTGCTCGATCATCTCGTCGGGGTAGCTGTGTTCCGTGTGGAACAGGCACAGCCGCTTCACCCCGGCCTGGACGGCCAGTTCCACACCCGTCAGGTTGCTCGAGTGTCCCCAGTTCTCCTTCGTGTCGATCGCGTCCAGAAGGGTGTACTGGGCGTCAAAGACCAGGAGGTCGGCGTCGCGGAAAAAATCCACGATGCCGTTCGTATTACGGTCGTTCTCCCCCTTATGCTCGGCATCGGTGGAGAAGACGACCTTTTTGCCGTCCTTCCCGAAGGAGTAACCATAGGAGTCCCCCGGGTGGTTCTGGCGGATCGCCCGAACCGTTAGCCCGGCGATCTCGTACTCCCTGTCCTCCTGGAGAGTGACGAACCGGATGTCCCCCCTCATGGACGAGAGCGGAGCCGGGAAGAAGGGACTCTGCTGCTGCTGGGCAAGGTGCCGTCGGAGATCCTGATGGACTCCGTATATGATGACCTGGTTCCCCGGGATATAGGCCGGGACGAAGAACGGAAATCCCTGGATATGGTCCCAGTGGACATGGGTGATGAAGAGATGAAAGACGGCGGGACTGTTTCCGGAACCGCGGCCGGACTTGAGGAAGGCGTTTCCGAAGTCGCGGAGCCCCGTGCCGGCGTCGCAGAGCACGGTCTCCGCGCCCCCCCCGATCTCCACGCAGGCCGTATTGCCGCCGTAAGTGCCCCGGATGGAAAACGGCAGCGTCTCCAGAAACGCCTCGACGTCATGATCCGTTTTCAGTTTGTACTTCCGGCTCTCCAGCAAGGCCCGACGTATTTTTTCGCGGACCGCATCCGCCGTCATGGAGACCGGCAGGGATCCGCGGGTCCCCCAGAAATGGACATACATGAATATTCCCCCCTGTCAAACGGCGCGAACTATAACAGACAACACACCGGATTGGCAATAATCCTATAACGTTTCTGTGATGTTTATTCGAGATTCAGCAGGTGCCGCTCTCCCATCCGCATGGGCAGGACGATGGCCAGGATGCAGAGGACCAGGGAGACCGCGAAAGAAACGACGAGCCAGACCCACTGAAAGAATGAAAGAGCCCCCCCACGGAGGCCCGCCATGAAGACCTGGTACACCGGGCCGGCCTCCAGGATGATGACGACACCGATGAATCCGGCGCAGCAGATCATGAACAGGAGCCCCCCGAAGCTGGTCACTGCCTGGGCGGGATTTTCGGACTTGAAGTCCGGATAGGCCGCCCCCAGGCCGACCGCCAGGGCCACGACGCCGGGGACCATGGCGAACACGGTGACTGTCGACAGGCCCATCATGAACGGGGTGACTCCCAGGAGGAGGTTGGAAACGACGATCAGGATCTCCGCCAGGATCACGAGCGGCACATAGTAGAGGAAGAACTTCACCCATAGAAACGTCCGGATCGAGACGGGGGCGGAGCGGATAATCCAGAAGGCCTCCGCCTCCATGCTCACGGCGGGAAAGACGAAACGCGACGCGATGGCCGTGAGCACAAACGACGCCAGTCCCATGTTCAGGAATGAGAACAGGTTCTGAAGATAGACCGTCCGGATGGGTGTCTTGTCCAGGGGCAGGACCGAGAAATTATAGAGGTATACCGCAATGAGGGCCACCACCATGAACAGCTGAGGCCAGGCGGTCTGATCCCGGAAGAAGCTGCGGGTCTCCTTGAAAGCCAGGGCCCGGACGGGAGGCGGCAGGAAACGAAGCAGGACGGGCCGTCGCCCCGGCCGGAGCCAACGGGTCGGGAACAGCCGCTCGGCCGCCGTCTGGGCCCGGGAAAATCCCGGGAAATACAGAATCCCGGCAAGTCCCGTCGCGACGAAGACGAAGGACACCGCGCAACTCCAGGACAAGGCCTGGTGAAAGAGAGATTCTCGCCAGGCGCCCTTCAGCGAGGCCAGGAGGGCATCCATCATCCAAGTCGTGGGCAGGAAGGGCGACCCCGGCGTCTCCATGGATTTCAGGTAGGCCATCACCGTCTGGAACTGCTCGGGGTTGACCAGCCGCTCCGGCCGCATGAGACGGAACGCCAGGATGAGCCCCAGCGTGATGATCACGGCGAGAAACAGGAATACCGTCCGCAGGCGCCCCGCCGGCAGAACGACGGCGACGACAAGCACCACCAGGGCGCTGATGCCCGAGGCGATCAGACACATCGACAGGAGCGACAGGCCGGCGGTGGCGTAGAACCCGGGACCCGCCGCATAGACGATCCCGTAGGAGAGGAACACCGGCAGGCTGAAGATGACCACCATCCAGGAGCTGTCGGCGGTGCTCTCGATCCAGCGGGACAGGAAGATCCGAGCAGGCGAAACAGGCAGGGCGTGGACGAGGACAAGGTCCCGGCTCAGGTAGAGTTTGGAGAGGCTCGTAATGATGCTGCTGAAGACCAGGATCGCGAAGAACGTCACCAGCACCATCGAGAGAAGCTTCGCCGCGAGAATGTCGCCGAACCCCTCGGCGCCCCGGAAATATTTCAGGACCCGATAGAAGACGGCGAAGATTCCTGCCCAGAAGAGCAGGCCCAGGGACCCGAAAAGGGCGGCGCGGATCCGGTAGCGCTGGGCGTCGACGATGGCGCCGTTGCGGAAGGAGAGGATCCGGGGGGTGAGCAGAGTCCAGACGGCGTTCATGGATTACTTCGCTTCCTCCGCCGTCAGGACGAGGAAAACCGATTCCAGGTCGGCCTCTCCGGCGCCGGCCGTCTGCTGCAGTTCCCCCGTCGTCCCCAGGGCGATGAGACTGCCCCGGTGGATGACGCCGATGCGGTGGCACACGTCCTCGGCCACCTGGAGGGTGTGGGTGGACATGAAGATGGTGGTCCCCCCGCCGGCCAGGTCCCGGAACAGGTCCTTCACCATCTTGATGCCTCCCGGGTCCAGGCCTACCATGGGCTCGTCGACAATGAGCACCTGCGGGTCGTGGAGAAGCGCCGCGGCGATGATGAGCCGCTGCTTCATCCCGTGGGAGTAGGCCTCCACCAGTTCGTCGGCCCAATTGGCAAGGGAGAACTTCTCCAGGAGCGCACCGGCTTTCTGCCGGAACCCGGTTCCCGCCGCACCGTAGAGATCGGCGGAAAAACGGAGGAACTCCATCCCCGTGAGTTTCTCGTAAAGATAGGGCCGGTCGGGAATGAAGCCGATGGCCCGCTTAGCCCGGACGGGATCCTCCGCCATGGAGACACCCCCGATCCTCACGGTTCCCGCGGTCGGGGCCAGGATGCCCCCCATCATGCGGATCGTGGTGGTCTTTCCGGCCCCGTTGGGCCCGATGAAGCCGAAGATCTCCCCCGGCGGCACCGAGAGGTCGAGCCGATCCACCGCCAAGGTGTGGCCGTAATGCTTGGAAAGCTGTTTCAGTTCGATCATGATTCCCTACGATGCCGAAAGGATCTCGAGGCGCAGCCGGCCGATCAGGCCCAACAGGTCCATCTGCCGGTCCATATCGCCCCGGACAAGGCGGAGGTGGGTCACGTCGGCGGGCACCTGGTTGAAGACCGCGTCGGCGGTCACCCACTTGCCCCATTCCCGGATGTAGAAGGCATTCCAGGCATGGTAATAGAATCGCCCCCGCTGGTACACCAGTCCCGCCTCGACGACGGTCGGGATGCCGGAGGCGCGCCCCAGGGCCGCTACGAGGACGGCGTGCTCGTTGCAATCCCCGACCCGATTCTCAAGGGTATCGAGGGCGTTCGGCACGGACAGGACGGGCTTCTTCTCGATGTTCCGGAAAACCCAGTAGACGATCTTGAGTATCTTGATATAGTCCGGAACCTCGGGAGCGACGATTTCACGGGCCTGAGCCAGGATCCGCCGGTCATCCGACTGAATGAACGGATCACTCCCCAGGTAGGCCCCCTTGACCAGGTAGGCATGGTCCGCCTGCCTCGTTGGCGTCAGGGTTTCCTTCAAGATGGTAACGACGTTATCCTCGACGCGCTGCCGGTCACCGTTCAGTGCGAGGTTCGGCTCGGTCAGATCCGCCGATGCATCCGAGGCATGGCCTTCAAGGGCCAGTTCCCGGGTGGTGCGCTCCAGGGATATGCCGAGGACGCCCGCCTCCTTCAGAACGTCCCCGTTTTCCCCGATCCAGGCGGTCTGGCGGGCTCCCATGAAATCGACATCGAACTTCCGCGCCTTGTGCCTGACTCCCTGGATCTTCACGATCTCCCTGCCGCCCGCGATCACGGTCACGGGGCGCTGTCCCATCGCCACCGGGTCGAAGACCTGGAACGTAAGTCTCTCGCCCTCCTTCAGCTTCGCCGCCCAGACAGCCTCCAGGATCCCTGCGGACAGGCGCGGCGCCGACTGGAGGGGAAGCCGCGAAGTTTTTTCCTCACCCGGCAGCCCGGAGGCGACAATGAGGGTGTCTCCATCCACGAGACCCCGGGCGGAGAAACGGAACAGGCTGGACTGCAGATCGAACCTGAAGGCCTTCAGGGTCAGGTCGGGATAGAGATCTCCCACCGTGTGGAAGGTGAGGCTCTGGGGATACCCCATGGTGTTGATCCGCATGGACACGTCTTCCCTGACTATCCATCCATCCGGGGAAGATTCCGTGACGCGGTGGGTGTAGCCGATCTTCCGGCCGTTCTGGAGGATGCTCATCCAGAGGTCACGCTCGACCAGGCCTCCCGCCTGCCCCACCTGGATGCCGGCCGGCTTGAAGGCCCGGGGGATCCAGTCCATCCGGACGGCCAGAAGTACCAGGAAGACCGCCAGGACAAGCGCCCCCGCAGCCCAGGGCCAGCGGGCAAGAAGCGAAGAACGCGGGCTTCGGTCCGGGGAGAGATCGGGGCTCATCGGGAAAAACTCCGGAGACATCGGGGTTCCATAGTCGATTCATACATCAGGCCTCTCCATCGTGTCAATCGAACGGCGGGGATCGCCGCCGATGCGGTTGGGACGGCGTTACCGCGGCTCTTCCGGCAGCCGGCGGCCCGTCACGAGGGCATCAGTCGTTATCGCATGAAATTTCTTGACATTCTTATCCACTGACCCTGTATAATCGACTCCTGTCATCCTCCTTAGTTATTGCTGAACGGGCAAGAATTTCCCGGACGAAACGGCGGCCCCTGGTCAACCACCCTTTCATCGCCCTCAGCGCGTCGGACGGCAAAGCGGTCGTCGTTCCTTCCTCACCGATTCTCTCCCAAAGCCTAGTGTAACGTTCGCGACCCATGGAACACGCTGTCAGGCCTGTGGCCATGACCTCACAACCGCAAGCAGATGCAATCCAGGATCCACCTCAGGAAGGGAGGGCGAAACATGAGCGAGGTACAAGTCGATAAACGCTGGTTGAAGAATTACGATCGAAATGTGAAGCCTGCGCTGGATTACGAGACGAAAACCTATGTCGAAAAATTCAGGGAAGTGGTCGAGGCCTATCCGGACAAGGTGGCGCTCATCTACATGGGAAAGCGCCTGACATTTCGGGAGTTGGACGATCTTTCCGACCGTGTTGCCCGATACCTTGTCCAATGCGGGTTGAAACCCGATGATGTCGTGGGATTGCACCTGCCGAACATTCCCGCCCACTATATCAGCATCGTCGGCATCCAGAAGGCGGGGTGCGTCTCCACCGGATTGAGTCCGCTCCTGACGCCGGGTGAACTGGTCAACCAGATCCGGGACTCCGGAACAAAAATGATCTTCACGATCGACCTGCTCTTCGGGAAAATCGCCGAGATCGCCGACCGGATCGACACCGGAACGGTGGTGGTTTCGGGAATCGCCGACTTTCTGCCGGGTATGAAGCGCATCCTGGGAACGCTCCTGAAAAAGATCCCTACCGCGGAAGTCACGCCTCTTGCCGGAAAAAAGACGCTGAAGTTCATGGATGTCATCCGGGAGACGCCATCGGGACCCGTCGACGTGAAGCGCGGGTTCGACGATGCAATCTTCATCATGTACACGGGAGGCACGACGGGCCCGGCCAAGGGCGCGGTCCTCACCCAGCGGAGCTATATGTGCAACCGCCAGCAGGTCCTTGCCTGGACCGACATCCTGGCGGAGGACACGATCCTGTCGGCGTTCCCCCTGTTTCACATCGCCGGGCTCGCCCTGGGCGGTTTTTCCATGGCCCACGGCACCACGCAGGTGTGTGTGCCCAACCCCCGGGACACGCATTTCATCATCGAGGCGATCAAGGCCTGCAAGCCTCACTACATCGTGAATGTCCCGACGGTTTTTTACGAGCTCATGAAAAATCCGGAATTCAGGCGCCTGGACCTGAAGAACCTCAAGTGGTGCCTCAGCGCCGCGGCACCGTTTCCGAAGGAAAGCATCGGTGAGCTGGAAGCCATCATCGGAAAGGGCAATTTCATCGAGCTGTACGGGATGACCGAGACATCGCCGGTGACATGCTGCAACCCGCGTTACGGCGTGAAAAAGGCCGGTTCCATCGGCATGCCGGTCCCGGACACCGAATTCGTCCTCATCGACCCGGGAACGGGGCAGCCGGTAAAACAGGGCGAGCCCGGGGAGATTGCCGTCCGGGGCCCCCAGCTCATGAAAGAGTACTTCAGGAAGCCGGAGGAGACCGCCCGGGCGATCCGGAACGGCTGGCTCTTCACCGGCGACATCGCGATCATGGACGAGGACGGGTATTTCTTCATCGTGGACCGGCTGAAAGACATGGTGATCGTTTCCGGATTCAAGGTGTTCACCCGGGAACTGGACGAAGTGCTGGTGAACCATCCCGACATTGCCCAGGCGGCCTCGGTCGGTATTCCGGACCCCGAGCGTCCCGGTTCCGAGCGCGTCGCCTCCGCGATCATCCTGAAACCGGGCGTCGAGAAAACCGATTCACAAAAGGACGCGATCATTCAATACCTGAAGGAACACGTGGCGTCGTACAAGATCCCGAAACGGATCGAGTTCATGGACGAACTTCCCACGAGCGGGGTCGGCAAGGTCCTCAAGCGGGAGATCAAGGCCATGATGATGGAAAGCAAAAAGGATTGATCAGGCCAATGCCTCCCGGGCTTTGAATCGGTCCTCCCGGCGGGGGATCGGCTCGGCCGCCGGATCGTGCGGAAGGACGGGGCAAGGATTAGAGCGATGCCTTCAGGCTGGAGGCGAATGCCCTGGCCACAAGCGGGTTTGCCGCGCCGGGCGGCAGCCCCAGTTCCCGGACGACATGGCGGCACAATTCCATCAGATCCTGCTGTCCGGCGCCACCCGCTTTCAGGACGGTTTCATGGATGCGCCGCAGATATGCGAGCCCTGCATCCATGCGTTCGGCCACGGCCTCGCGTCCCCGGATCGGTGCTTCCCAGGAGGAGAGCAGTGTTTCGACCTCCCCGCGTCGCGCCAGTTTTTCCATCGACGCCATGCAGTCCCCGATGTCATCGTAAATCGGCATATCGCCGGGCAGAGGGACCGCGTCTCCCGAGATCAGGACCTTTTCCGCTTCGCAAAACAGAGAGAGCGAGCCCGCCGAGTGACCCGGAGTGTGGATGACCCTGCAGCGGACACTCCCGGCAAGATCGATGAGTTCCCCATCCGCAAGAACCCGGTCGACGGGGACCGGCCCACCCACCAGGTCATGAAATCCGGGAACCGGCCGTTCCCGGCACTGTCTTTCCGTGTCCTCGATCCAGTCCTTCTCCCCGGCGTGCGCCCAGACTCCACAGCCGGTGGCTTCCCGGATCGCCTTCGCCGATCCGACGTGGTCCGGGTGGGAATGGGTCAGGACCAGCGTCGAGATCTCCTGAGGGTTCCTGCCGCTCTTCCGGATGTACTCGAACAGGACGGCCTCCGCACCGGAGACACCGCTGTCGATGAGGGCGATCCCGTCCCCGAAAACGATGTAGGAGTAAACCGTCCGCTCGACCCGGACTCCCGGTGCAACCGGTATTTCAAACGGAAGCCGGATGGCGTGGATGTATTGAGAGACCTTCATGAATCACCTTCCCTTTTCAGCCCGGTTCAAAATTCAACGACCGTCCCCGGAACCGCCCTTTATCCTTCTCCCGACGGTAAAGAGAACGGGAATGGAAGCGACAAGCCCCAGACAGACCGGCACCGCATAGTACGCAAACATCGGGAGTTTCACATACCCCTCGGCAAAGGCGGCGTGCAGCAATCCAACCGTGACCGGAAGGTTGAAGACCAGCGCCGTCGCCAGTCCCGGCACATAGCGGCGCAGGGCCACGGTCGCCAAGAGATGCGGCAGGAAGACGTTGAGAAGCATGGCCAGGGCATACCCGGAAAGAAGGTAGGCACCGACGCTTCGCGGCCCCCCGGCAGCGCTCCAGGCCGTTGCGGCGTACGCCAGAACCGTCAGGACGATCACGGCAAAACGGAAGGCAAACGGCTCCACAGGGCGATGCCACCGGCCGGCCCGCTGCGACCAGTCGGGCAGCCAGACCGCCTCCTCGAGGTTGTGCAGGGTGATAGCCAGCGGAAAGAGCCACTGCCACTCTGTAAATGTCATGTTACGATTCCCCCGATCGGTCCTCTGTCAGGACAGGCTCTTCATGTCCTGGATGCGGGTCCTCCCCGATTGCGAGCGTTACCCGCGCGGCGGCTCATCCGCCCCGTGCATTCGCTGGTCTTTTCCGTAGAGCCGCCTGGCCAGTTCGGTAACCCTCCGGACAAAGTCTCCCTTGGCCGTCGTATAGGCTACGCGGTCACGCGCGTGAACACCGGAGAGTTTTATTTTGAGATCGCCGTACTCCCGGGCTGCATCCGGATGCTCCCGGAGGTAGTCCCGGAACAGGAGTCCGTCCCACTGCTCGAATCCGGACTCGACCATGTGGATGTGATGCGTCCTGTTCCCACGCGCATCCCGCTTGATGAACCAGGCATAAAAGGGAGGCGTGTCATCTCCCCAGGAGGGTCTCCAGAAGTATTCATACCCCTGCGCCTCCAGAACGGGCGCGATGCGCCGCTTCGTTTCTTCCAGGCTCGTCACCTCGACCAGCATGTCGACGATTGGCTTGGCCGGGAGACCGGCAACGGCGGTGCTGCCGAAATGCTCGATCCTTCCGAGCAGGTCTGCGGGCAGGCAGGACCGAAGATGGCGCCGCTCCCGCTCGAACACCTCCGCCCAGCCGGGATCGTGCGGCACAACAGCCACCTCCTCTTTCACCACGCGGGCCACCTTTTCGGCAAGTGTTTCCATTCTTTTCTTCCTGTCACTCGGATCCGCGGGTCCGGACGCAAAGGTCCGGATGCCCAGAAAGCAGAAAAAGGCTCTTCCGGTGATGCGAAGCCACGCCTGCCTGCCGGTCAGGAAGTCGGTTGCTATCCCTATTTGTCGTTGAAATTGATATAGGCCACCGGCAGGAGATCCCTGGCTTTTACTTTAACAAGTCTACCGTCATACTCAAGGATGACCATTGACTCGGGAGCATAATCCAGAAAGAGCTGCCGGCAGTTCCCGCAAGGCGGCAGGACCGGATGGTTGTTATCCCAGCCGCCTACTGCGACGATGGACAGGAATTCCCGTTCGCCACTGCTGATTGCCGAGCCGATGGCGATGGGTTCGGCACAAGGCCCGTACCCGCACGAATCAATGTTGACGCCGACATATGTTCTCCCGGAACCACACAGCACCGCCGCCCCAACAGTGTGCCTCTCGTCCCGGTAATTTCGTCGGATCACGTCCACGGCGGCTTCGACGAGCTGTATATCGTTTTTGTCGATCTCAATATACTTCAAAGGCTTCCCCCTCATTTTTTCACGCCCGACGAAGAGACAACCCACCGGGCTATGGCGTGCGGCTGTTTGTATAAATTGTTTTGCATCGTTTCATCTTATTTCAACCTTGCCGCCACATCGTCGGGGAGGATGCGGCCCAGGTACTTCTTCTGGATCTCCACAATGCCCCGGTCGTAGCGCTTCACCCATTCATCGGCCCCGCCATACCGGAAACCGATGTAGGGGATGGGACCGCTCCCGAAAACCCTTTCCAGTTCGTCGACATGCTTCTTCTTGTCGTCGGCGAAGACGATCTTCGCGGGCTTCATCCCCGTTGCGGCCAGGAAGCCCTTCAGCGCCTCACCTTTGCTGTTCTGCTCCCCGACGAACAGGATGCCGTTCTCGTAACGAGCGGTGTTCTTCAGGGTCAGGTTCAACGGCTCGCTCCGGGGTTCTCCCCGGCGGAGATCGATGCCGATGGACGCCAGCTGCTTGTAAGTGAGGGATGCGATCATGGAGGGACGGGCCGTGAGTCCCAGCACCTTGACGCCCCGTTCCTGGAGGCCGCGTACGACTGCCGGACCGTCCGGCTGCACCGGGATGAACCGGCCGGCGGTCTGGAGCGGAAGCCAGATCCGGTAGGCCTTGATGGTTGCTTCCCGCCCGGACAGACCGGACGCGGCCAGTTCATAAACAACGTCGTCCCACCACTGGTCGCTCCCCAGCATCTGCTCGGCCCGGATCAGGGTATTGTCGAGATCGAAACAGACCAGAGTGCCTGCGGTCACCTCCTTCTCCAGGCTCTTCAGATCCGTTGTCTCGCGAACCTCGGCTCCTGCGGAAACGGGAAAAACAAGAATGAACAGAAGCAACAAGATCACCACGGCATATCGAATCCGATCGTACATCCGTCCATGCTGTCTTTCATCAACCCTTCTCATGTCGAAACCTCCATTTTCGCGGGATGGACTTGATCTGCCGCCCGCACGTGTCTGAAATTCCCTGCTCGCAGCTGTTATGGTTGAAGGGGACTGTAATCGCATCAAAGAAGCGACATCAACCTTTCCGGCATTTACCGGCCTGCCCCGCCCTTCAGGGCGGCGATCTCCTCCCTGGCCCGGACCAGCTCTTCACTGGTCGTTCTCAGACGGACGGCCAGGATCTCCGCCAGAAGCTGATAAAGAATGGCCGTGAACGCCAGCCGGTCGTCGCCGGTCAGGCGATCCATGAACGAGATATCCGTCGCCAGGCAGATGGTCTTTTCGAGGGCGGAGACGGAGGCGGACCGGGCCGAACCGTCGATGATCCCCATCTCCCCGAAGATATCGCCGGTACGGCCCAGGATGCCGATTTCCCTGTCGTGCCGCACGACGCGCACCTTCCCCGAGATGATAAAAAAAATCCAGTTGTCGTAGCTCCCTTCCTCCAGGATCGTCTCACCCGGTTCGTATTCCCTGATCTTGCTGAAATTGAGGATCCGGTAGAAATCCTTTTTTTCAAAAGACCGGAACGTGGCCATCTTTTTCACTTTCTGAATCAGCTCGTCATGGTTCTGAAGAGAATGTGTATCCATCTCTGCTCCTCCCCTACATGATTGATCGTGATTTTGATGCCCTCTCTGTGATAAATGGCCATCCGGATTGATTCATCTCCGCCCCGTATTCTGTCAAGCAAAAACACCGCAGAGGGAAACAGGCAATGGGAAAGCATAACGAAAAGCAAACCGGCAAATGGAGCACCTGTACACGAAGGACATTTCTCGCCGGGTCGGCCGGAGCCGCGGCGGCCATAAGTCTGAACGGATGCACGAGGGAAACCATTCCCGATTCGAAAATACCGTTGAAGTCCACGCAGCCCCGTACGGCGCTTGTCCTCTGGTACAGCCAGGCGGGCCACACGGAGCGGAACGGCAAGCTGATCGGAAAGGTTCTCGAGCAGAACGGACTGACGGTGACGGCCCTGGATATCCGTCAGTGCGAGAGAGCCACCATGAAAGACTACGACCTCATCGTCATGGGCACCCCGGTCTATTACCTGGACACGCCCGGTAACGTCCAATCCTGGCTGGCGTCAATTCCGGATATTCAGGGCATCCCGGCAGCGGCCTATTCCACCTTCGGCGGCCCCGGGGACAACCAGTACAACACCGCCTTCTCCACCCTCCGGTTGCTGTGCGCCAAGGGAGCCATTCCCGTAGGGATCGCCTCCTTCGGCAACATGTCCACCTTCGCCCCGACCTGGTCGTCCGGGAAAGAGGCGCGCATCCTTAAATACAAGGACCGGCCGAACGAGGAGACCTATACGCAGGTCCGGGAGTTCGCCAAAAAGGTTTTGCAGACAGTCCGGAGCGGAGGCACGATTTCTCCCGTGCGGAAGGAGTTTCATTACGGCGACGTCTTCAAGGGATCCGTGATGATGAAATTCACGAAACTACTGATCTCCCGGCATACCATCGACGCGGCGAAATGCATCGGCTGCGGCACCTGCGTCCGGGTGTGCCCCGTCGGCGCCACACACCCTGCACAGCACAGGGTGGACCAGGACCGCTGCATCGCCTGCATGGGCTGCGTCAACAACTGCCCGGCCCAGGCAATCGACATGGTCTTCATGGGGGAAAAAGTCTACGGCTTCAAGGATTTTCTGCGGAAATACGATATTCGTATCCAAGAGCCCAAGGAATTTCAGGGATAGAACCGGAGACGCGGGCCAGGCCATGCAATCGCAGAATTCGACAGCATTATAAGCCACTCCTTTTCCCATTCCCCTTTCCCCAATAGCATCGTATCCACCCATATTCACGCCCGTATACAGATCAGCACCTACCATACTTACGAGATAATCAAGCATTGCCGCCGGCATGAAATGATCTATTCTGCAATCGCATCAGAAAGATTGAGTTTGTACACCAGAAGACAAATCACCGGAAAGGAGGATTGAGCCATGAAGAACGTGTTGATGACAAAGAGCGACAACCGGTTGGAAAGAAAGCAATGGGTGTGGGCGACAATTATTGTCATGGCCATTGTTGCCGGAATCGGTCTTATGCCGCGGGTCGGCGAAGCAAGCTGCTTCTATAACAAGGTGACCGGCCAGCCTAAGGGAAACTTCAAAGTTGAGTTCGAGTGCGGATTATTCTGTTGGAATACTTGGGATTTATGGCCGGGAGAGCACAAGTGTCGCCCGGGGAAAGGGGGACACGTGACGATCAATCGGAAGTCACAGTTCTGCGATCGCGGCTTAAGCGTCGCGAAACATGGTTGGGTTGAAGTAACCGTTTCAGGACGCAAAGCCCTTGTCGCCAGCAGAGATGAGAACGGCCAAAGGATTGATGCCTGTGAGTTCGACTGGGTTAAATAAGCGGTTGCCCCAGGTGTTTTCGGATTGGCACCGGAAACTGGAAAAAGATGGCACTGAGCCGCACCCCGGACTGTTACTGTCATCTCGGGCAATCGAATGACGATGTTCGCTGCGGGAACTTCCAGGCCATCCAATGACAAATGATCCGGGAAGATTGAGGTACATCGAAGAAGACTGCTTGTGCCGTCACCGGAGCACCCGAATTGTCATGATCTGTTGAGGGGATTGAAATCGGCGCAGCCAGGCCATATCAGGTGCGTCGATTTCACCTGCATCCAAATGAATCATGGGGTTCTCTATCTAGTGGCCATCGGGAAAACAGGATCGAGACAAAGGACTTCCAAGATGAAACGAAATCGAGCGGCCTGGCCACAGGATCACCGGATTCAACAGAAGGACAATCTTTTCTTTTTTGACCCCTCTCTCCCCCATAGCATTACATCTCTCCAACTTTACAACCGAAACCGGATGAGCACCTACTCTACCTATGAAATGAACAAGCATTGCCACTGGCATGAAATGATCTATTCTAAAATCGCATCAGGAAGATTGAGTTTGTACACCAGAAGACAAATCATCGGAATGGAGGATTGAGCCATGAAGAACGTGTTGATGACAAAGAGCGACAGCCGGTTGGAAAGAAAGCAGTGGGTGTGGGCGACAATTATTGTCATGGCCATTGTTGTTGGAATCGGACTCGCACCGCGGGTCAGCGAAGCATGCTGCTTCTATAACCTGGTGGACAAGGGAGGCATCGATGCAGAATTCAGTTGTGGGGTTTTCTGTGGAAATACATGGCATTTAGAGCCTGGGGAGCATAAGTGTCGCCCGGGAAAAGGGGGAGACGCGACGATCAGGAGGGCAGGACAGACATGCGATATCTCTACCGTCAAGAAACATGGTTGGGTTGAAGTAACCCGTACAGGAAACAAAGGCCTCGTCCTAAGCAAAGATGATAACGCCAACGTCATCGATTCCTGTACGTTCGACTGGGTGAAATGAAATGAACAAGCATTGCCACCGGCATGAATTGATCCATTCTATAATCGCAGCACGGAGATTGAGTTTATCTGACAGAAGACACCAGCACAGCAAAGGAGGATTGGGCCATGAAGGACACATTGTTGAATCCAGTCTGTAGAGGGCCCCGAAACAAGGGAGTGATTTGGATGGCATTCATCACCATGGCTTTGATCGCAGGAACAGTAATGTTTCCCAAGAGCACCGAAGCATGTTGCTTCTACAACTATACCGACACGAAGATTCACGTTACTTTTAGCTGCGGCGTATTCTGCTGGAACGACTGGGATATTGAACCCGGAGATCACGCCTGCCGGCCGGGAAAGGGAGGAAATGCCGAGACGATCTCGAAATCCAAACATGGTTACCATGCATGCTGGTACATGTGGGTTAAGAAACACGGCTGGATCGAGGTCCATCATGTTTCGGCTCAGGGCATGAACAAGGGCGTTGTGGAAAACAAAGATGAAAACGGAAACACGATTCAAACCTGTACCTTTGACTGGTGATGATGAACAACGAGACGGCATTTTTCAGTAGAGCCGACTCTTTGCCGACACCGGATTCCGAGGGCAACATGGTTGCGCTGCAGACAGGATGATGGTCCACCGGCAAATGAAGGCAGCGGAAAGGAGGATCGGGCCATGATGAACAGATTGTCGAAACCGGTTTGTTGGTGGATACGAGAGAAGAGAACGATGTGGACGGTTATCATCGCCGTTGCGCTGATTGCGGGATACCTGACGATCCCTGTGAGATCGGAGGCGTGCTGCTTTTACAACTCGGCGGATGACAAAATCACGGTCAAGTTTGACTGCGGCGTATTCTGCTGGAACGTCTGGGATCTCAGCCCTGGAAAACATAAATGCCGGCCGGGAAAACAAGGATACGTTACCCTCTACCATAACAAAAAGGATCCTTGTGAGCTTCTGCCGGTTGCAAAACATGGCTGGGTCAACGTCTATCATGTTCAGGATAAAGGCGTTGCGGAAAGCAAAGATGAAAATGGAAACACGACCAATGTGTGCGAGTTCGACTGGGGCAAATAAGGAACTGTGACGCTACTCAATAACACAGGCAATTTACCGATGCCGGGCTGCAAAACACCTCCGTCTTGTCGAGCAGAGTCGAGCAGAACGGGCTGTTTGACACGGAGTGAAATCACTGGGAAGGAGGATCGAACCATGAAGCATGAATTGTCGAAACCAATCTGCGAACGGTTGGGAAACAGAGGAGCAATGTGGATGGTTACCTTTGCGATTGTATTGATCGCGGCAACTATACTGATTTCCGGGGACTCCGAGGCATGCTGCTTCTACAACAAGAGTGACGGCAAGATACATATTTCCTTCAACTGCGGCTGGTTCTGCGGAAACGTCTGGACTCTCGAACCCGGGGAACACAAGTGCCGGCCGGGAAAAGGAGGGGTTGCGAACGTCAGGCGCATCGGAGGTGTTGATTTCTGCAATATACCTGTTGAAAAGCATGGCTGGGTTGACGTCACCCATGCCTATCCTCCAGGTGGTGAGGGTCGAGTGGAAAGCAAAAATGCCGATGGTGTCGTCGTCAACAAATGCTATTTCAATTGGCATTAGTCTCAGTAGAACTGCTGCCCGGCGTCCCGAGTACACTGATTGTTGTGGAGACGGCCACGAGGCATAAGGCGGGGCCGTGGCCGTCTCCAATCTCCTGGCAATCGAAACCGCCATTGAGCGTCCGGCGGGCAAGATATTTGAACTTTTCATTCAAGATCGATTCAAAGCCAGAACCTCTTTTCAAAGAACGGTTAACAGTTGCCGGTTATCTCGACAAAACGGGTATGCATACCCACCAACGTCGATGCCGGATATGAGAATATCAACGAAAGGCCGAATGAATTGGATTTGGCTGACGCGGAACGAAAGAGGAGGATCGAGCCATGAAAAACATATTATTGAAAGCAATGAGTCGAGGGTTGCGAATGAAAGGAACGATGTTGGTGGCGGTCATCGCCGTCTCCCTGATAACAGGTGCCATGATGATCCCTAGAGACGCCAAGGCATGCTGCTTCTACAACAAAGCGGACGGCGATATCGCAGTATCCTTCAATTGCGGCTGGTTCTGCGGGAACAAGTGGACGATCAACCCCGATCAGCATAAGTGCAGGCCGGGAAAGGGAGGAATAGCAACCATCAGGCCTTCTGAAAAATTGAACAGTTGCGACATCGAGGTTGCAAAACACGGCTGGGTTGAAGTCACTCATGCCGGAGACAAGGGCGTTGTCGTAAGCAAAGACGACAATGGAAACATAACACGGACATGCACATTTGACTGGCATAAAGATAAGCCGACCCCTACCCCATGAGATCCGGAATAAGGAGGATCGAGCCATGAAAAACATCTTTCCGAAATCAGTCGGCGGCGGATTGCGAAGGACAGGAACAATGTGGACGGCTGTCTTCGTCATCACCCTGTTAACGGGAACCATGATTCTTCCCAAGGACTCCGCTGCATCCTGCTTTTACAACAAAACGGACAAAAAGGATGTAACGTTTAACTTTTACTGTGGCTGGTTCTGCCATAACGACTGGAAGATCCATGCAGGGGGACACGAATGCCGACCGGGGAAGGGAGGGTTCGTGCACGTCTTCGCCTCCAGCAGTCAGGGGTATTGTCAAGTCGATGTTGCAAAACACGGTTGGGTCGAGGTCCATGATGTTTCGAGTAAAGCCGTTATTGAAAGCAAAGACGATAATGGAAACACGACTCAGACATGCGTATTGGATTGGTAGATTTTTATACCCGCTTGAAATCACGTCCAAGCGGGCAAAAGATGTTCCCTCGTATGGATGCCAGCTTTCAAGATTGTCTCCGTTCGGTTGAACGGACTGAGTCTGTCCGACTCGGAACGAAGGCAGCGAAAAGGAGAGTCGAGTCATGAAGAATGCATTGACAAAAACTGTCCGTCGGGGGTTGCCGGAGAACGGAACCATGTGGGCGGCGATCATCGCCATCTTCCTGATGACGGGAACCATGATGATCCCCAAAGACGCCGAGGCATCCTGCTTTTACAACAAAACAGATGCGAGAGAGATCATCGTTAACTTTTACTGCGGCTGGTTCTGCCATAATGACTGGAAGATCCATGCAGGGAACCATGAATGCCGACCGGGGAAGGGAGGGTACGTAGACGTCTTTACCTGGAGCAGTAAAGGTGTTTGTCGAGTCGATGTCGCAAAACACGGGTGGGTTGACGTCAATGACGTTTTGGGGAAAGGTGTTGTAGAAAGCAAGGACGAAAATGGAAACACCACCCAGACCTGTACGTTTGGGTGGAAATGATCCAAAAAGTCCGATATTTCTACTAAACAGGTTCTGCAAAGACGGTCACGAAAGGAAGGGGGGTCGTGACCGTCTTTTTTCTTCTCCACCGGGATGCATATCGTTCCTTGAGCCGGTGAAACGCTTTTCAGAAAACAGCCATCCTATCCTTCCTCATCGAAGAAACCCCACCAGCAAATCCGGTGCTCTTCCCTCTGCAACCACCCGGTCTGCCGCTTGACTTCCGGTCAAGGGCTTCATCGAGAAAAAATCATGTCCATGATCGAGGAAAGGGCCCGCACCCACTTTACGGATGACAAATCGTTCCGGGACAGGTTAAAAGCAGTTCCGGAAAAATTCTCCTGAGATCGGGCCCGGCCGCAAACGAGAGGTTGATTCATGACCAATCCTGAAAACGGAGCACACCGCAGGAGCCGTTTCTGGGGCGAGACCACGGCCTTCCTGGCCCTGTTCCTCGACAACGTGGGCGTTCTCGTCTTCATGAGCGCCATCCTGATGTTCACCTTCAACTACCCCGCGGAGATCATCCTGAAGCGGATGATCCCCGGGACGGCCATCGGCGTCTTTTTCGGAGATCTCGTTTACACATGGCTGGCCGTCCGCCTGAGGAGAAAGACCGGACGGACCGACGTCACGGCCATGCCCCTGGGCCTCGACACTCCCTCCAGCATCGGCCTCGTCTACGCCGTCCTGGGACCCGCCTATATCGCCACGAAGAACGCGGAGCTGACCTGGCAGATCGGCATGGCCACCCTCTTCATGATCGGGCTGGCCAAGGTGGCGATGTCGTTCTTCGGCGCCTGGGTGCAGCGCATCGTCCCCACCGCCGGCATCCTGGGCTCCCTCGCCGGCATCGGGCTCCTCCTGCTGGGTTTTCTGCCGCTTCTGGAGATATTCAACGAGGTCGTGGTGGGCATGGTGGCCCTGGGGCTGATCTTCGCCGCCCTCCTGGGCCGGATGGAACTGCCCGGGCGGATTCCCGGCATCCTCCTGGCTGTCGTCCTGGGATCGGCCCTCCATTTCGCACTCGGTTACGGCGGATACATCCCGGAGTTCAAGGCCCCGAGCTTCGAGATGTCTCTTTGTATCCCTGTCTTCTCGCTTTCCTTTCTAAAGAGCCTGCCCCAGAGCATCCAGTATCTGCCCATCGCCATTCCTTTCGCGATCCTGACCATCATCGGCGGGATCAACAACACGGAAAGCGCCCGCCTGGCGGGGGACGATTACAGGACCCGGGACATCCTGCTGACGGAGGCCGTTACCTCCCTCGTCGCCTCGTTTTTCGGCGGCGTAGCGCAGACGACGCCCTACATCGGCCACCCGGCCTACAAGAAGATGGGGGCAACCCACTGGTACACCCTCCTGACGGGCCTCCTCATCGGCATCGGCTCCGTCGTCGGCCTCCTGTCCCTGATTGTGGGCCTCATCCCGCGGGCCGTCCTGGCCCCGATCTTCATCTTCATCGGCCTGGAAATCATCCGCCAGGCCTACCGGGAGGCCCCCGACGCCCATTCACCCGCCGTCAGCATGAGCTTCCTGCCCGTCGTCGCCAACCTCGTGATCATCATCCTGGGCCAGTTCCTGGGCGCCCTGGAGGTCAACCCGAACGCGCTTCCGGCGCGCCTTCAGACGATGTTCCAGACGCTGACCGTCCTCAGCAACGGCTTCATCCTGACCGGCCTGCTCTGGGGAAGCGTCGTGGCGTTTCTCATCGATCGGAAGCCGCGCCCGGCGGCCCTGTGCGCCTTTCTCTGCGCTGTTTTCAGCCTCTTCGGCTTCATCCACTCGATCCTGCCCACGGGCGAGATTTACCTTCCCTGGGAAGCCGGCTCGAATCAGCCGTACATGATCGCCCTGGCCTACGTCATCCTGTCCGCCATCTTCCTCAGCCTGAAGGCGGAGGATGGGGTCTGACCGGCGGGCGCAAAGACGCATGACGGACATGGAGGTGTCCGTTTCGAGCGGATATGGGATGAGGGGAAACGGGGAAAAGCAGGATCAGCAGCGCCTGGAGGCAGAAAGGGATTCCTCCAGGCGACCGGTACGATGAAGGATCAGGCAGGGCGTGGTTCACGGACGACAGGACGAATCTTTCCCGTGACCGCTTTTGCCTTTGCCGCCTCTTCCTGTTCCAGAAGCACAGCGGCGGCGTTCTTCTCGCAGAAGGTGCCGGGCTCGTACGTCCAGCCGTCGGCCAGTCGTTTTTCTTCCCTCTGCAGCATGAGATGGGCATAGCGGCCCACAACCGGCGCGATCAGCCAAGTCGTCCAGCCGAAGGTCTCATAGAGATCCCCGAGGAGCTGGTCGGCCTTCCCGGCGATCTGCGGATTGCTGCGGCGATACCACTTCCGGATCGCCCAGACGGCGCCGGCATAGCTCGATCTCAAGGGGAAAACCTCCCGGGCCAGACGCTCCCGCACCCGCGGTGCCTGATCCCTGTTCGCCTTCCATCCGTCCAGCATTACCTTGATCATGCGAAGCAGGCTGGGCCCGTTGACCCTGAAGTCACGCCGGAAGGCCTCCAGTAAATATTTCTCTTCCTGCCCCTCCTTGATATGCCGGTGGTGGTAGTTGAATCGATACTGCCCATGGGCATCGGCAACGGGGAACTCCGAGTCAGAAAGCAGCGTCCCGTCCTGTTTGTGCTTTTCATAGAGCGGCGTCCCCGGAACCGGTGAATAGAGCATGAACTGGTGAAAAACCGTTTCATGGCTGATCGCATAGTCGATCACGGCATCCATGGTCTCGGGCCGGTGCTCTTCGAGCCCGATGATGGAGGAGCCCAGGATCCGGATACCGTGCGACTGCAGGGTCTTCACCAGCTCGCGGGTGTCCACGCCCTTCAGCTTGTCATAGGCGCTCTCTTCCCCTTCCAGCCCCATCCAGACCCAGCTTATGCCCAGCCTCAGCAGCTGGTCGATGCTGTAGGATTTCAGGACCCGGGCGGAGCTGAAAACATAGACGGCCCAGCTCTTGTTGTGGGCCTCCATCAGCTCGAGGAGCCGGAGCGCCCTCTTCTTGTGGAGGAGGAAGTTTTCGTCCAGCGTGAAGAAGGACCTCGTCTCGAGATTCTTCTCGAGTTCGCACATGACGGAAAAGAGCTCATCCCCCGTTTCATAGAAATGGATGCAGTTGCCCTTGCCGCCGAACAGGGCCGAGGTCGAACAGAAGTTGCATCCGACGGGACAGCCGACGGAGGGAATCAGGATCGCCGCCGTGCCACCGCGCCGGCTACCGATATTGATGCCCAGCATCCTGCTGCCGAAGCCGGATATTGCCATGGGGTGCCGGATCGGCGTCTTGTCGTCCTGTCCCAGGTACCGCTGAAACCACCGGATCCCCTCGCCACGGACGATGATGTCCGCGTCGATCATCTGCTCAAGTCCTTCCTTCCCGGTGACATGGCCGCCGACGATGATCGTGGCGGCGGGCTGGTACTGCCGGATCAGCCGGCACATCTCCCGGACCTTGCCGACGTTGGGGAGGATCCCGCTGATGCCGATGACGTCATAGGAGTGATCCCGGATTTCCTCGATAAAACGCTCCCGGTCGGGAAAATCGAGGAGGGTGCAGGGCGCCTCCAGATTGGCCTGGATCATCATGAGCCCGAAGGAGCGGTGAAACATCCTGAGGGAGAATCCGCCCTGAACGCGGGTCACCTGATTCTGGTAAAGCTCCATCGGGTTGATCCGGCGGCTGCCGTATTCATCATCTTGTGCATAAGGTCCGAAGACGCTGGTCAGCAGGATGCTGGCGCGGATACCGAGCGGATGCCGGGGCTGGTTGGTCATTCTTTTCTCCTGTGAAAAGGGATGATTTTTGCGGGTGAGTTGCCTTTAGTATGGATGCCGGCCAAAAGGAAGACCCAAGTCGTTGTTTTACAATACTTTTACAATGCACACCGGAGTGACGCAGCCATTGGGAACGATTGACAGGAGGCCCGCCGTCATATAGGTTCCCTCCCATGCCGTCGCGTCTCCGCAGATAACGTCGACCCGTCTCATTTTATCGGCAAACCGGCTCATCACGAGCGCTTCTTCCTCATGGAGGCCGTGGGAGGAAGCCCGCACCCGCAGGAAGGAATCATGGAACAGGCAAAATGGTTTTTCCGCCCCGTATTCACCTTCGTCCTTTCCGTGATCGCGCTGGCCATCTCGCTTTTTCTCTACATCTACTGGTATGTCGGAGTCAGCGAAGGACTCAAGGCGCTGAGCCTTCGCTACAATCTCGATCCGAACCAGTTTTTCGAGGCAAGGACCTGGGTGGTCATCGTCATCCTGTCGCTCCTGGTCGGCGTCATCCTGGTCGGCGTGCTCATGATCTTCATCTACAATGTCAAGACGATGCACCTCTACCGCCTGCAGAACACGTTCATCAACAACTTCACCCACGAGCTGAAAACACCGGTCACGTCGCTGAAACTCTACCTTGAAACCTTCGCGAAACATGAGATACCGAGAGAAGACCAGCTCCGGTATATCGACTTCATGCTCCGCGACGTGGAGAGGCTGGCCGGCAACATCAACAGCATCCTGAACCTGGCGCGGATTGAAAGCAGGGTTTACCGAGGCGACTTCACGACGGTGGACCTGGTGGAGCTCATCCGGGAGTTCCTGGCCGGCAACCGCCATCTCTTCCGGGGTTGTGAAATCAGCCTGGAAAACCCGTCAGGCGGGGCAATCCTTTATCCCGTCGTTGTCCCCCTGTTTGAAATGCTGCTCATGAATACCCTGACCAACGCTATGAAATACAACGATTCCGCGAATCCCCTCGTCCGGATCTCCTTCGGGCGGGACAAGGAACGCATCCTGATCCACTTCCGGGACAACGGAATCGGCATCGACGGGAAGGATCTTAAAAATATATTCAGGAAGTTCTACCAGGGACGTCACCGGAGTGAACAGATACCCGCCGGGGGAAGCGGCATCGGCCTCTATCTCGCCCAGCAGATCGCCAGGCTCCACCAGGGGAACATGACGGCCGAGAGTGATGGAATCGGGAAGGGATCGGTGTTCACCCTGTCCCTGCGCCGCCCGGCAATGAAAAAAGGATAACCATGAAAGAGACTCCGACCAGGCGCATCCTCATCATCGAAGACGACGAGCACATCGCCGAAGGGTTGAAGCTGAACCTGACCCTTCAAGGGTACGAGACGGCGATTGCCGGCAGCGGAACGCGGGGGCTTGACCTATGGAAAGAGTGGAATCCCCACCTGATTGTCCTCGACATCATGCTGCCCGGGCTGGACGGCCTGTCGGTCCTGCGCCATATCCGCCTGGAGGACGAGAGGCTCCCCGTTCTGATTCTTTCCGCCAAAGGGGAGCCCGATGACCGGATCAGGGGGTTTTCCTGCGGCGTCGACGACTACCTGGCCAAGCCTTTTAACCTGGATGAATTTCTGCTCCGGGTCGAACGGCTCCTCATGAGATCCTCCTGGAGCCGGGGCGGCACAGCGGACGGTGGGAGGACGGGACGCGAAGCCGCGAACAGTTATACCTTCGGCGAGAACATCATCGACTTCGAAAAAAAGACGGCACAGTGCAGGCAGGGGCTTATTCAGCTTACGGACCAGGAAATCAAGCTGCTCCGGGTGTTTATCACGAACCGGGGGAAGCCCCTCTCCCGCAAGGTGCTCCTGGAGGTGGGCTGGGGGTACTCGGGTGTGACGGCGACGCGGACGGTGGACAGCTTCATGGTCCGCCTGCGGAAATACTTCGAGCGGGATCCTGAGCACCCTGTCTACTTCAAGAGCCTCCGCTCGGTGGGATACCTGTTTGATCACCCTTGACCGGGGGCATGCGGTCCCTCGGAACATCCCGGCTCGGTTCTGCCGTCCCTGAGCATGGACCGGCAGCCGGCGGTCTCGTCTCCTGCCCCGAATCAGGCTTTTTCGATATCCCGGATGGCTTCGAAGAGCCTCCGGTTCACCGGCACGGCGACGCCGTATTTCTCCCCCAGGGCGATCATCGTCCCGGCGAACATCTCCACCTCGGTCTTCCGGCGGGCCTCCACGTCCTGCAGCATGGACGTCTTGCCCTCGGGGCTCAGGCGGGCCAGGATCGGGTCGAAGGCCTCGATGTCCTCCTCCGTCAGGCTGACTCCTGCTTTTTCCGCGACGGCGATCACCTCGCGCATGGACGACAGCATCAGGTCCCTCGCCTCCGACGGAGCCTGGAATGCGGAATAGGGAGCCCGAAGGACCGCCGAGGCCTGGTTGATGCCCACGTTGGCCATGAACTTCCACCAGAGGGTCCGCAGCATGTCGGGCGGCGTCTCCCAGGCGATCCCCGCCCGGTCGAACAGCGCCTGCACCCGGGCGACCCGCTCCGTCACGGCGGGATTCTTCGCCTCCCCGAAAAAGATCCTTCCCTGCGTCGTGTAGATAACCCGGTTGCCCTCCCGGAGGGCGTCGATCCCCATGGTCAGGGCGTACAGGACCTTGTCCATGCCATAGACGGCGCCGATGCGCTCCTCACTGTCGATCCCGTTCATAAGGGAGAGAATGATTGTATCCCTGCCGACCCGGTTTTTCATCTCCCCGATCGCCGCGTCCAGGTGGTGGTTCTTGACGGCGACGATCACGAGATCCGCCGGCAGTGATGTGTCTTCCGGCGCAAGAACGGGGATGGCGTAATGCCGGCCGTTGACGATTACCCCTTCCCGCCTGAGCCGCTCGAAGCGCTCGCCGGCTGCGACAAAGGACACGCAGTCCCTGTCCATGTCGAACAGCAGCGCGCCGTAGGCCGCCCCGAGGGCACCCGCCCCGATGATGGAAACCTTCCGGATAGCCGGCATCACGTTCGCCTCCCCGTACCTGGTCGTAAGGTCCATTCCATATGAGGACCGGTCTGCAATATGAAACGGATGGCCGTGACGGGATCCGCCCCCAAGGAGTCACAAACCTCGATCCCGGCGTCCCGGAGGGATGACCGGATCGAGGCGGATGCCCGCCCTTCAGCCACCCCGACGCATTACGCTTCCGGATATCACCATCCGCTGCGCTTCCGACGTACCTTCGTAAATCTCGGCGATCTTGGCGTCCCGCATCAGGCGCTCCACCTTCGCTCCCTTGACATACCCGTATCCGCCGTGGACCTGGACCGCCTTGACGGTGTGCCGCATCGCCGCCTCCGTGGCAAACAGCTTGGCCATGGAGGCCTCCGTACCGAAGGGCTGTCCGTTGTCCAGGAGCCAGGCGGCATGGCCGGCGAGGTACCGGGCCGCGGACAGGTCCGTCGCCATATCGGCGATCATCCAGGCGATCGCCTGCTGGCGTGCGATGGGGCTGCCGAACTGGACCCTCTCCCGGGCATGCCGGACCGACTCGTCCAGCGCCGCCTGCAGGATGCCCACGGCCTGGGCGGCGATCCCGACCCGCCCGCGCTCGAATCCCTTCATGGCGACGCCAAGCCCCCCTCCCTCGCCGCCGAGGATGTTTTCCGCAGGAATGCAGCAGTTGCGGAAGTGGACCTCCGACGTCTGGGACGCCCGGAGGCCCATCTTGTGGAAGGGCTGCCCCGGCTCCAGCCCGGGGGTCCCCCGGGGAACCAGGAAGGCGCTCATGCCCCTCCTGCCCGCGGAGCGATCGGTCCAGCAGAAGACGATGTAGGTGTCCGCGATGGGACCGTTGGAGACAAAGGTCTTGGTCCCGTTGATGACGTAATCGCTCCCCTCCCGCACGGCCTCCGTGCGGACGGCCATGACGTCGGTCCCGGCGCCCGGCTCGGTCAGCAGGAAGGCCCCCAGGTGGCGGCCCTCCGCCAGGGGGACCAGGTATTTCCGTTTCTGCTCCTCCGTCCCGGAGAGGAGGATCGCCAGGCCGATGATGCCGGCGTGGAACGACAGGGTGAAGCCGGTGGACGAGCAGGACCGGGAGATCTCCTCCACGGCGACGGCATGGGTCTGGAAGTCCGCCCCGGCGCCCCCGTACTCCCGGGGAATGGGAATGCCCATCCAGCCGTCTTCGCCGAGCTTCCGGAAGACCTCAGCCGGATGGCGGCTGTTCTCGTCGATCTCCGCGGCGATGGGCTCCACGTACCGGTCGGCGAATTCCCGCATGTTCCTGCGGATCAGGTCCTGCTCCTCGGTCCACTGAAAATCCATGGCGGCCTCCTCCGGTTCGGATCCCTGCCGGTTCGGCTACGAGTACGGCTTCACGTCCTCTTCGTTCCGGAGAACCCGGAGCCCCCCCTCCGCCAGGGCCGTCATCTCGTCCTCGCCGGGATACACGAAGACGGGGGCGATGAAGCGGACCCGCTCCCCGATCCGGCCGGTAAGCATCTCCGAGTGGGCCAGCCCGCCCGTCAGGACGATCCCGTCGATCCGCCCCGCCAGGACCGTGCTCATGGCGCCGATGTCCTTGGCGGCCTGGTAGGCCATGGCCTCGAAAACGAGCCCGGCCTTTTCGTCCCCGCCCCGGATCCGCTCCTCGACGACCCGGGCGTCCGTCGTGCCGAGATACGCCGCCAGTCCTCCCTTTCCCACCAGGCGCCCCTGGAGCTGCTTCCTGTCCATCGTCCCGGAAAGGGCGAGGTCCAGGAGGTCCATCGTCGGCAGCGCCCCGGCCCGCTCCGGCGTGAAGGGGCCTTCCGCGAGCCCGTGGGTGCAGTCGACCACCCGGCCCTTCCGGTGGGCGCCGATGGTGATGCCTCCCCCCAGGTGGGCCACGACGACGTCGATCTCCTCGTACTTCTTACCCAGCCCGGCGGCGCACCGCCGCGCCGCCATCTTCTGGTTCAGGGCGTGGAGCCCGCTCTTGCGCTCGATCTCGGGAATCCCGGAGATCCGGGCCAGGGGCTCGAACTCGTCGGTGCTGGGCGGATCGATGACAATGGAGGGCATGCCGATTTTTTTCGAAAAATCGAGGGCCATGGACGGCCCCAGGGCGGAGGGATGCGTCCCGTAGACCCCCTCCAGGAGGTCGCGGCGCATCGTGTCGTCCACTCGGTAGGCCCCGGCGGGCGCCGGCCGTCCCAGGCCGCCGCGGCTGACCACGATGTCGATCTCCTCCAGGCCGATCCCGTTTTTCTCCAGGAACTTCAGGACGCCTTCCTCGCGCAGGGGAAGCTGCTCCGCCAGGGAGGAAAAGCGGGACAGGTCCTCCCCCCGGTAGACGATGTTGTCCTGGGCGACGGCCTGCTCCCCCCGGAAGAAGGCGACTTTCGTCGAGGTCGAGCCGACGTTGATGGCGAGCAGAAGAAATTCCTTATCCATGGTTCGCTCCATTGCCGCTCATCAGGCCGGCCAGGGCGATTTCCACGACCCGGTTTTCCGCGGACGTGAAGGGAAGCTTCAGGAGCACCGGCCCGGCCGTTCCCGCGACAACGCCCACCGTCTGCATGCCCCCGAAGAAGACGAGCGATTCCGCCAGCAGGTGGCCCGTATCGATCTCGGGAACCAGGTAAATGTCGACATTGCCGGTGACGGCGCTTTGCAGTCCCTTCCGGTCCGCCGCGACCTTGCTCAGGGCGCAGTCGATGTCCACGGGACCCTCGACGACGGCCTTGCCGAACTGCCTCCTCTCCCCCATTTTGGAGAGGATCGCCGCGTCCAGCGTCGAAGGGATGCCCGGATTGACCTGCTCGATCGCCGCCAGGACGGCCACGTTCGGCGTCTCGATGCCGAGCCGGCGCGCAAGCTGTAGGGCGTTGTTCAGGATCCCCTGCTTCTCGACCAGGCCCGGGAAGTCGTTGAGGAATGTGTCCGTAATGAGGATCAGCTTCTCCCGTTTCATGAGCGGAAAGACGGAGATGTAGCTCGCCGTGCCGCCCTTTTTCTTCAGGCCACCGGCGGGATCCAGCACGGCTTTCATCACGGCCCGATGCGAAGCGCCCCCCTGCATCAGGATGTCGGCCCGGCCTTCCCGGACCCGCACCACCGCCTGTCGCAGGGCTTCTTTCCGGTCGCCCTCGTCCAAGATCTCATGCTCACGGGATGCCATGGGCGTCCGGCCGACGGCGGCTTTCAGTGCCTCCGCCCTGCCGATCAGACAGGGAACAGCGAGTCCCGACGACGACGCCCGGGAGAGGATCCGGATATCTTCGACCGTGGGAAAAGGAACGGCAATCCGCCTCGGTCCCGCCTGCATGGCCGCTTCCAGGATGTCTTTGAAGGACCGGATCATCTCAGTGCACCTCCTTTCCCATGCGGTCGGCCAGGACGACGCACATGGCCAGCTGCTGCACGATGTTGTCGCTGAAGTCGGACCGGGCGGGGATGCACACCGGCCCCCGGGATGTGGCGACGAGCGAGCTGCGCGTCACGTCGAGGAAGAAGTCGAGCTTGCAGATGACGTTGCCCGTGTCGAGGCAGGGCACCACCAGGATGTGGGGCATCTCCCGCCTGACGTCTCCGGCCGGGGCCCCCGGCCTCCGGGAGCCCCGGAAGATCTCCGTGAAGGAGGTGGCGTCGACGATCTCGCATTCCCCCAGCTCGCCGGCGGCCGCCGCCTTCCTGAGAAACCGGTAGTCCCGGTAGGAGGCCAGATCGCCGCCCACCTCCCGGTGACCCGAGAGGATGGCAACCCGCGGCCTCGGGACGCCCATGAGGTGGTAGACGAAGGCGGCGTTCTTGATGATCTCCGCCTTGGCCCTGGCGTCGGGTTTGATGTTGACACCCGTGTCCGTGAAGACCACCAGGTGGTCGATGCCGGGGATCTCCCAGAACGTGACGACGCTCACGGTCATGCCGGAGGCCGCTTTCGCCTCCTCGCGGATGATGGAGCGGTAGATGTAGGAGGTCGGGATCTGGCCCTTGCTGGCAATGGGCAGCTCGCCGGAGAAGAGCATGCGAATCCCCAGGTCGGAGATGCCCTGCTGCTCGACGCCGGGAATCTTCTCGAATTTCCCGATGTCGAAGTCGACTTTGGCCGCCACCCGCTCCATCTTCTCGCTGTTTCCGATGAGGACGGGCTCGATGTAGCCCATCTCCCAGCTTGTCTTGACCGCCCGCATGAAGTCCTCGTCCTCCGGCGCAAGCACGGCGAGCTTCTTCGGTCCCTTCTCCTTCGCTATCCGGGTAAAATCTGCCAACGATCGGATCATGGTCAACCCCCTTCGTCAGGACTGTCGCGCAGCCAGGGTAACGCCCCTTGGTACCGCCGTGTCAATCCATGGATTCATTGACTTGACAGGGAGGCTAATATAAAAGGCACAAAATAAAAAATATATTATTCGTCTCTAATTGATATCTATAACAAATCAATGGAACTTCGACACATCACCTCATTCATCGCCGTTGCCGAAGAGCTTCATTTCGGCCGAGCCGCGAAAAGACTGAACATTTCTCAACCGCCTCTCAGCCAGCAGATCCGGCAACTGGAAGAAGAAATCGGGGTCCGGCTGTTCAACCGCACCCGGCGGCGTGTAGAAATCACCGCGGCCGGACTCGTGTTCCTGACGGAGGCCCGACGCATCATGGCGCTGACAAAAGAAGCGGTCCGTCAGACGATCCGCGCCGACAGGGGAGAGCTCGGGAGCCTGGCTATCGGCTTCATCGGATCCGCCAATTATAGCGTACTCCCCCGGGTCATTCTCGATTTCCGGAAGCAATACCAGGAGGTCGAGCTTTCCCTGACGGAGATGAACACAAGCCATCAGTTGGAGGCTCTCCGCGATGACCGGATCCATGTGGGGTTCATGCGGCCGCCCCGGGGCATCGAAAACGAAGGAATATCCGTGGAGCCGGTCTTTCGGGAACCGCTGGTCGCGGCCATTCCCGGCCATCACCCCCTGAAAGGGGAGACCCCTCTGCCCTTGCGCCTGCTGGCAAAAGAATCCTTCATCATGATTCCGAGACAGCGGGGACCCGGCTTCTTCGATTCCATCATCGCCCTCTGTCAGCAGGAAGGCTTCAGCCCCCATATCGTCCTCGAAGCGTCGCAGTTCCACACGGTCATCGGCCTGGTGGCAACGGGAATCGGCGTATCGATCTTGCCCGCCTCCATGCAGCGTTCCCGCATGAAGGGCGTCGTATTCCGAACGATTGCAGGCGGCGTGGAGACGGTTCTCGACATGGCCTGGGTCACCGGCAATCCGTCACCGGTCCTGCGGAATTTCATCGACATCGCCAGGAAAACGGCGCGTTCGCTTTCCCCGTGCAGGTAGCCGGACGGCACGCTCGAGGCAGGAGAAAAGGCAGAGCGCGGGGGTTGGTCTTCTTTGCCTTCAACCGGCGGGGCATCCCACTCGCCGGGTCCTGAACGGGATCCGGGATGCCGCCGCTCCGGCGCCGCCGGTCATGCCCCCGGCATCACTACGGCTGCTCTTCGATCATCGGGACGATCCGCACCTGTGCCATCCCCCGTCCAAAAAAGCCGAGCTCCCGCGCCGCCGCCCGCGACAGGTCGATGAATTCGAAGCTATGACTGCGGCAGCGGTCGTTGACGGTCACGACGACCGACCGGTCGTTGGCAAGGTTGATCACCTTCACCCTCGTGCCCAGGGGCAGCGTCGGGTGGGCCGCCGTCATCTTCCGGGGGTCGTAGACCGCCCCCGAGCTGGTTCTCCGGAAGTTGTAGCGCTTGTGGTAATAGTAGGCCTTCCCGAGCATCCCTTCCTGCTGTTCCCCGGCGGACGCATCCGCCTTTTCCACCGCGGCGGTTTCTCGGGCGGACGGCTCCTCCGCCCGGAGGGGCAGGATGGCGGCGAGAAAAACAAGCAGGCAGGCGGCGGCAATCCATGCGATCTTGCCGATCCGATTCACTGGGTGCATGCACGACTCCCCGGCAATGAATTTCCACGCAAGCGGATCATTCCATACCATACTCACCGGCGGAATCAAATCTTCGATCCGGACCGTCCCGAAACCGCCTCTTGCCACGACGCCGGATTTCTGGTAGCGTTCCGACAGTTTCAGATAAATTTCCAAGCGATATTCACTACCTGCCGGGACACCCCGTCCGCGGCGCGCAAAGGATCAAACGCTCCATGGCAACCGACCAAACCATCGCCCAGGCAAAAGAAGTCCTCAAGATCGAAGCGGAAAGCATCCTCAGCCTGATGAACCGGCTGGACCGGAATTTCTCCCGGGCCGTCAACCTCATCTGGAAGTCCAAGGGCCGGGTCATTGTCACCGGCATCGGAAAATCCGGGCTCATCGGCAAGAAAATCGTCGCCACCCTGACCAGTACGGGCACCCATGCCCTCTTCCTTCATCCCGTCGAAGGGCTCCATGGCGACCTGGGCATCGTGACGAAGGACGACGTCCTCCTGGCCATCTCCAACAGCGGCGAGACCCAGGAACTCCTCATGATCATCGGCAGCGTCCAGGCGATCGGGACGCCGCTCATCGTATTCACGGGCAATCCCGCCTCCAGCCTTGCCCGGGTAAGCGAGGTCGTCATCGATGTGGGGGTCGAGCGGGAGGCCTGCCCCTTCGGGCTGACCCCGACATCCAGCACCACCGCCGCCCTCGCCATGGGGGACGCCCTGGCGGTGGCCCTCATCGGAAAGCGCAAGTTCCGGGAGCAGGACTTCTACAAGCTCCATCCCGGCGGCACCCTGGGTCTCCGGCTCCGGGAAAAGGTGCGGGACGTCATGATCAGCGGAGAGCGGATCCCCCGGGTCTTCAAGGGCACCCCTGTTCTGCAGGCCATCGAGGTGCTGGACGAGAAGAACATGGGCTTCGTCCTCGTGACGAACAAAAAGGATCGGCTCCTGGGAATCCTGACGGACGGCGACGTTCGCCGCCACATCCGGAAGGGACGAACGCTCCAGGGTCCCATCGACGGATTCATGACCCCGAATCCCCGCACCATCGGGGAGGACACCACCCTCGGGGAGACCATCGAGGCGATGCAGCAGCGGGAAATCACCACCCTGGTGGTGGTCAACGGGAAAAACCGGCTCATGGGCTACGTCCACCTCCACGACATCCTCGGACGGGGCGGCACCCTGAAGATGACCGTCATCCCGTAGGATTCCCGAATCTCCCCCGGGCGTCTCAGCGCGAGCACCGTTCATCCTTCACCAAAAAGCGGGCGTCCCCGCGAGGAGAATACGACATGGACAAGAAGCACCGTTTTTCCATCTGGTACGTCTTCCTGGCCGTCTGGGCGGTCCTGCTCATCCAGAGTTACCTCGCCTCCTTTTTCGCCGCCCAGGTGATCCCCTACAGCCAGTTCCTCACCCTCCTGAAGAGCGGCAAAATCACCGAGATCGCCATCACGGCCAACCAGATCCAGGGGAAGATGAAGGTCGAGGGCGGAAAGGCGGAGGACACAAAGGCATTCAAGACGATCCGCGTCGACCCGGAATTTTCCAACATGCTTGCCCAGTACCCGGTGGTCTTCAAGGGAGAGATCGAATCCACCTTCCTCCGGGACCTCCTGTCCTGGGTCCTGCCGGTCCTGATCTTCGTGGGCATCTGGTATTTCCTCATGAAGCGCATGGGAAGCCAGCAGGCGGGCTTCATGACCCTGGGGAAAAACAAGGCGAAGATTTACGTGGAAAACGAACTGAACGTCACCTTCGACGACGTGGCCGGCGTAGACGAGGCGAAGCAGGAGCTGGTGGAGGTGATCGACTTCCTGAAGAATCCCGGAAAGTTCGGGCTTCTTGGGGGCAGGATCCCCAAGGGCATCCTGCTTGTCGGCCCCCCGGGGACGGGGAAGACCCTCCTGGCCAAGGCCGTAGCGGGGGAGAGCGGCGTCCCCTTCTTCAGCATCAGCGGCTCCGAGTTTGTCGAGATGTTCGTCGGCATGGGCGCCGCCCGGGTGCGGGACCTCTTCGTCCAGGCCAAACAGAAGGCCCCCTGCATCATCTTCATCGACGAGCTGGACGCCCTGGGGAAGGCCCGGGGGTTCGGCGCCATGGGTGGCCACGACGAGCGGGAGCAGACCCTCAACCAGCTCCTCGTGGAGATGGACGGCTTCGACCCAAAGGTCGGCGTCATCCTCATGGCCGCCACGAACCGACCGGAGATCCTCGACCCGGCGCTGCTCAGGGCCGGGCGGTTCGACCGCCACGTCCTGGTGGACCGGCCGGACAGGAAGGGGCGGGAGGACATCCTGAAGGTCCACCTGAAGAAAATCAAGACGGCCCCGGACCTGGACGTGGAGCGCCTCGCCGCCATGACGCCGGGGATGGTGGGGGCGGATCTCGCCAACCTGGTGAACGAGGCGGCCCTGCTGGCGGTCCGGAGGGACAGGGTGGATGTAAGCATGGCCGAGTTTTCGGAGGCGGTGGAGCGCATCGTCGGCGGCCTGGAGAAGAAGAACCGCCTCATCAATCCCAAGGAGCGGGAGACGGTGGCCTACCACGAAATGGGCCACGCCCTGGTGGCCCTGTCCCTGCCGGGGACGGACCCGGTGCAGAAGATCTCCATCATCCCAAGGGGCATCGCCGCCCTGGGCTACACCATGCAGGTCCCCACGGAGGACCGGTTCCTCATGACGAGGACCGAGCTTCTCAATAAGATCGCCACGTTCCTGGGGGGCCGGGCGGCGGAGGAGATCGTCTTCGGAGACATCTCCACGGGGGCCCACAACGACCTGTCCCGAGCGACGGAGATCGCCAAGAGCATGATCAAGGAATACGGCATGAGCGAAGGGCTGGGCCAGGTTTATCTCTCCGGGGAGCGGCGCTCCATGTTCCTGGACCCCGCGGCCAGGGAGGCGAGCGACTACAGCGACGAGACCGCCCGCACCATCGACCGTGAGATCAAGGGACTCCTCGACGCCCAGTATACCGTGGCGAAGGACATCCTGCGGGAGAAGAAGGAATCCCTCGTCCGGGGGGCAAAGCTGCTCCTGGAGAAGGAGAAGCTCGACGGAGAGGAAATCAAGGCACTGCTGTGAAAGGAGGTCCTGTTTTATGGGCGGCAACAAACCCTGGGTGAAGTTCTATGGCCACGTCCCGGAGTCCCTCGACTATCCGCGGGTGACCATGTACGAGGCCCTGATGGGGACAGTGGAGAAGTTTCCCGATGCCGTGGCCTGGGATTTTCTGGACACCACGGCCACCTACCGCGAGTTCGCCCGGGAGATCGACCGCTGCGCCGACGCCCTGGCCGGTCTCGGCCTGAAAAAGGGTGACCGGATCACCATCTCCATGCCCACAAGCCCCCAGGGGGTCATCGCCTTCTACGCCGCCAACAGGTTGGGAGCCGTGGCCAGCATGATCCACCCCCTCTCCACCGCGAAGGAGATCGCCTTCTACCTGAATGTGAGCAAGAGCCGCTTCGCCCTGACCCTGGACGCCTTCTACGGGAAGTTCCGGGAGGTGAAGGACGGGACGCCGCTGGAGCGGCTGATCCTGACGCGGATCCCCGATTACCTGGGCCTCATCAAGAAGATCGGCTTTAACCTGACGAAGGGCCGGAAGATCCCGCCGGTGCCGGCGGATCCGATGGTGACCTGGTGGAAGGACATGATGGCCGCCTCCTGGCCCAAGGCACCGAAGTCCGACATGGACACGGACGACCTGGCGGTGATCCTCTACAGCGGCGGCACGACGGGCACCCCCAAGGGGATCATGCTCTCCAACTACAATTTCATCAGCGAGGGCATGATGGTCTCCGCCTGGGGAAACCTGGGGAAGAACGACGGCATCCTGGCCATCCTGCCCATCTTCCACGGTTTCGGCCTGGGGGTCTGCATCAATGCCGCATTCATGGGCGGTGCCAAGAGCATCCTGGTCCCCCAGTTCACCCCGGAGATCGTGGCCAGCCTGATCAAGAAGAAGCGCCCCTCCTTCGTGGTGGGGGTCCCCACGCTCTTCGAGGCCCTCTGCCGGAATCCCGTCTTCCAAAACGCCGACCTTTCCTGCCTGATGGCCACCTTCAGCGGTGCCGACACCCTGCCCCGGCCCGTGAAGGAGCGCTTCGAGGCGCTGGTGAAGGAGCGGGGAGGAAATGTGAAGCTCCTGGAGGGCTACGGCCTCACCGAGGCGGTGACGGCCATCATGGCCACCCCGATCCAGGAATACCGGGAGGGAAGCGTCGGTGTGCCCTTTCCGGACATGCTGGCAAAGGTCGTGACGGTCGACACGACGGAGGAAGCGCCCCTCGGCGAAGAGGGCGAGCTCTGCGTCTCCGGACCGGCGGTCATGATGGGCTACCTGGACGCGCCGGAGGAGACGGCCCGGACGCTCCGGACCCACGCCGACGGCAGGATCTGGCTCCACACGGGTGATGTCGCCTCCATGGACGCCGACGGCTTTTTCTATTTCAAGCTCCGCCTCAAGCGGATGATCAAATCTTCCGGGATGAACGTCTATCCGGCGCAGGTGGAGGACATCCTCTACGCCCACCCGGAGGTGAAGGACGCCTGCGTCATCGGCGTCCCCGACGAAGCCCAGGTCCAGCGGGTGAAGGCCTTCGTCGTCCTGAAGGACCGGGCGAACGAGTCCCCGGAGATGGAAGCGAAGCTGATCCGTCACTGCCAGGATCACCTCATCAAGTGGTGCTGCCCCCGGGAGATCGAGTTCCGGGACACCCTCCCCTGCACGCTGGTGGGCAAGATCGCCTACAACGCCCTGGAGCAGGAGGAAATCGAGAAGCTGAAGGCCTGCGGCAAGTTCTCCGGGGAATAGCCGCCGCACGGGCGTGAAAGATCGCCTGCTGCGACATACAGACCGGAAACCACAACAGGAGATCGACATCGATGAATCCGATGGCTGAAATCACGGCGACCCTGGCGGACGCCGGAACATACGCAAGAGACCTCAAGAAACGGACGAACGGCAGGACGGTGGGCTACGTCTGCTCCTACACACCGGAAGAACTGATCCTGGCGGCGGGGGCCCACCCGCTCCGTCTCCTCGGGACGCAGCAGGCCATCCACCGCGCTGACGCCCACCTCCAGACCTACTGCTGCTCCCTGGTGCGGGGCATCCTGGAGGAGGCCCTGTCGGGAAACATGGACTTCCTGGACGGGATGGTCTTTCCCCACACCTGCGACTCGATCCAGCGCCTCTCCGACATCTGGCGCCTCAACATTCCCTTCGGCTTCCACGCCGACGTGGTCCTGCCGGTAAAGCTGACCACCGCAAGCGCCCGGGACTACATGGCGGACGTCCTCCGGAAATTCCGAGGGGACCTTGAAAAATCCCTCTCGGTAACCATAACCGACGAGGCCCTGCGGGAGGCCATCGATCTGACCAACAGCATCCGGGCGGCCCTGCGGCGCCTCTACGAGCTTCGGGCGGCGAATCCCGGGCGGATCTCCGGCAGCGACATTCACCGGATCGTCCGAGCCTCCATGATCATGGACCGCCGGCGGTTCCTTGCCCTCCTGGAGGAGTTCCTGGCAGAGGCAAGCGGAAAGGACGCGCCGGCCGCAGCGAAGCCGCCCCACCGGCTGATCCTCTCCGGCGGCGTCTGCAACGCCCCGGACGTCTACGGCATGATCGCCGACGCCGGCGGCGCCGTTGTCTGGGACGACCTCTGCACCGGAGGCAGGGCCTTCGAGGAGCCGATCCCTGCCGGCGGAGACCCGATCGAGAGGATGGCGGACCGCCTCGTGAAGCGGGCTGTCTGCCCGGCGAAGCACGGAGGCCTCACGAACCGGGCGGACCACCTGGTGAGCCTCGTGAAGGAGAAAGACGCCCGGGGCATCATCTTCCTGCTTCTCAAGTTCTGCGACCCCCACGCCTTCGATTATCCGTATCTGAAGGCCGCCCTCGACCGGGAGGACGTTCCCAGCCTCCTGATGGAAGTGGAGGACCCCCTTCCGCCGGAAGGGCAGCTCCGGACCCGCATCGAGGCATTTCTCGAGATGCTGTAAACCCCGACTCGCCGGCCCCGACCAGCCGTGAGCGAGCAGCGGGTCGGTTCGCCCGGCGATCACAAACCCGGGCGATCCCCGGAATCAAAGCAACAGAGGAATCAGACATGACGGAACAGACAACCAACACAGCGGGGGAACCCGCGGAAGCACATATTCGAAAAATCGCCGGGGAGCTCGGCATCGCGGCGGGCCAGGTCGAGGCCACGGCGCGACTCCTCGGAGAGGGGGGTACGGTGCCCTTCATCGCCCGCTACCGCAAGGAGGCAACGGGCACCCTTGACGAGGTCCAGATCACGGAGATCCGGGACCGCCTCGCCCAGCTTGCCGAGCTGGACAAGCGGCGCGAGGCGATCCTGAAGTCGCTGGTGGAGCGGGAACTCCTGACGGACGAGCTGGCGGCAAAGATCGCCGCCGCCGACACCCTCTCCGTCCTGGAAGACATCTACCTCCCCTTCCGGCCCAAACGGCGGACCCGGGCCATGATCGCCCGGGAAAAGGGCCTGGAACCTCTGGCAGACATGATCTTCGCCCAGGAGGCGGATTTCGACCCCGTTGCCTCTGCAACCGCCTTCGTCGATGCCGAAAAGGGTGTGGCCTCCGTGGAGGAGGCCCTCGCCGGTGCGCGGGACATCATCGCCGAGCGGATCAACGAGAGCGAGGAGGCCCGGTCCCGGATGCGGGCATTCTTCTCGGAGAAGGCCGTCTTCCAGTCCCGGAGCGTCCCGGGAAAGGAGACCGAAGGCAGCCGCTTCCGCGACTGGTTCGACTGGGAGGAGCCCGCCTCCAGAGCGCCCTCCCACCGGATCCTGGCCATGCGGCGGGGCGAAAGGGAGGAGTTCCTGTTTCTCCGGGTCATTCCTCCGGAGGCGGAGGCGCTGGCCCTCCTCATGGAGATGTTTGTGAAGGGCGGCGGCGCTGCGTCGGAACAGGTCCGGCTGGCCGTCGAGGACGGCTACCGGCGCCTTCTGTGCCCGGCCATGGAGACGGAGATCCGCCTGGCCACAAAGAAGCGGGCCGACGTAGAGGCGATCCGCGTCTTTGCCGAAAATCTTCGCCAGCTTCTCCTCGCCCCGCCCCTCGGGCAGAAGCGGCTCCTGGCCCTGGATCCGGGTTTCCGGACGGGGTGCAAGCTTGTCTGCCTCGACGCCCAGGGAAAACTCCTGCATCACGACGCGATCTTTCCCCATCTCTCCGAGCGGGCGCGGGGCGAGGCGGCGGAGCGGGTGCGGGAACTCACAGCAAAATTCCAGGTTGAGGCCATCGCCGTCGGGAACGGCACGGCGGGACGGGAGACCGAAGCGTTCCTCCGGGAGATCGGCCTGCCCGAGGCAGTCCCCGTCGTCATGGTCAACGAGAGCGGCGCCTCGGTCTACTCGGCTTCGAAGATTGCTCGGGAGGAGTTCCCCGACGAGGACGTCACCGTCCGCGGGGCCGTCTCCATCGGCCGCCGCCTGACGGACCCCCTGGCGGAGCTCGTCAAGATCGATCCGAAGGCGATCGGCGTCGGACAATATCAACACGACGTGGACCAGGCGGGCCTGAAGCAGAGCCTGGACGACACCGTTATGAGCTGCGTGAACGCCGTCGGTGTGGAGGTGAACACCGCCAGCGCCGCACTCCTTACCTACGTCTCCGGTCTCGGGCCGTCGCTGGCGGGCCGCATCGTCGCCCGGCGGGACGAGCACGGCCCCTTTTCCTCCAGGGAGGAGCTGAAACAGGTGCCCCGGCTGGGAGCCAAAGCCTTCGAGCAGGCTGCCGGCTTTCTCCGGATCCGGGACGGGGCAAATCCCCTCGACGCCTCCGCCGTCCATCCCGAACGTTATGGAATTGTTGACCGGATGGCGTCGGACCTGGGCTGCACAGTACCGGACCTCCTAGCGGACGCGGAGATCCGGAAACGGATTGACCCGACCCGCTACGTCACCGAAGATGCCGGCCTTCCGACCCTGAACGACATCCTGTCCGAGCTGGCCAAGCCCGGCCGGGATCCCCGCGCACAGTTCGAGGCCTTCCGGTTTGCCGAGGGAATCGAGAAGATCGAGGATCTGGAGGCGGGGATGAAGCTCCCGGGGATCGTGACGAACCTGACCGCCTTCGGGGCCTTCGTTGATATCGGCGTCCACCAGGACGGCCTCGTCCACCTCAGCCAGCTGGCCGATCGCTTTGTGAAGGACCCCGGGGAGATCCTGAAAGTCCGCCAGGCTGTCGAGGTGACGGTCCTGTCCGTGGACCTGGAGCGGAAACGGATTTCCCTGTCCCTGAAGAAAAACCCGGACCTTGCCGGAGGTTCCTCCGCGAACCGGCCGGCACGGGACGCGGGCGAAACCCGTCCCGGTGCGGGAGCAACGCGGGGTGGCAAGGAAGAGCGGGGCCGTCCCGGACCGGGCGGACCGAAGCGGGACCGGCGGGGAGACGGGAAAAAGCACGAGAAGGGGCAGGACGAAAAAGTCCCCTTCAACAATCCCTTCGCCGCGGTCTTCGGGAAGAAGTGAACGTGAGATTTTTTTAGGGTTGAAATTCAGCCGCCACATGGCTGATATTCAACCATGGTTTGGATAATCTGCAACTCCCGAGATTTCAGCACAACGGGGCAAGGAAAGAATCATGGCATCGACCGGTGAAGACAAGCGGAAAGTGAAGGCCGTCAAGAAGATGAAGGACATCATGACGACCTACTACATCGAGGCCAAGACGGCGGCCCAGACGGGCAGGAAGGTTGCCTGGATCACCAGCGGCGGACCCGTGGAGCCGCTCCTGGCGATGGACGTCATCCCCGTCTACCCGGAGAACCACGGGGCCATGATCGGGGCCAGCAAGATGGGGGTCGACCTCTGTGAGAAGGCGGAGGCCATGGGATACGCCAGCGACCTGTGCTCCTACGCCCGGTCGGACATCGCCTGCGCCACCGTCAACGGCGGCCCCATCGGCGGACTGCCCCGGCCGGACATGCTCATCTGCGGGAACAACATCTGCGGCACCGTCCTCAAATGGTACGAGGTCCAGGCCAGGTATTTCGGCTGCCCCCTGTTCATCTTCGATACCCCCTTCTGCCACACCGAATTCAACGACGACATGCGGCGGTACGTCCGCCGGCAGGTGGACGAGTACACCGCCTTCCTGGCGGAGGCCTGCGGCCGGCCCTTCGATTTCGACCGCATGAAGGAGGTGGGCCGCCTCTCCGTCGAGGGACAGCGAACCTGGCAGCAGGTCCTGGACACGGCCATGAACCGGCCGGCCCCCATCAGCGCCTTCGATGCCTTCTTCCACCTGGCCCTGATCGTGACCCTCAGGGGAACCCAGATTGCCGTGGACTACTACCGGGAACTCCTGGCGGAGATGCGGGAGCGGGCGGCGGAGGGCATCGGCTCCATCCCCAACGAGAAATACCGGCTCCTCTGGGACAACCTGCCGGTCTGGTACCGCACGAAGTGGCTCTCGGAGAAGTTCGCCTCCCACGGCGCCTGCCTCGTGGCGGACACGTACACCTCCGCCTGGTGCGGCTCTCTGAAGTACATGGACGAGAACGACTTCCTGGGCAGCATGGCCGAGGGCTACAGCCGCATCTACCTGAACATCGGGGTCGACGAGATGGCCGACACGGTCGCCGCCATGGTCGACAAGTACGGCGTCGACGGCGTCGTCCTGCACTCCAACCGGAGCTGCAAGCCTTACTCCCTGGGCCAGTACGATATCCAGCGGATCGTGGAAGAACGAAAGGGCATTCCGTCGCTCATGATCGAGGCGGACATGGTGGACGAGCGGGCATTCTCGGAGAGCCAGATCGACACACGGATCGACGCCTTCATGGAAGTGATCCGGAACCGGAAGAATTGATACTGCAAGGAGGATGCAAATGAACGGCATCACCTATGACCTGAGCGGCAAGGTGGCAGTGGTCACCGGCGGCAGCCGGGGAATCGGGTTGGAGATCGCGGACAACCTGCTCCAGCAGGGGGCAAAGGTGGCCATCTGCGGACGAAAGCAGGACGGACTGGACTCGGCCCGAGGCATCCTTAACGGCGGGAACAACCTGCTGGCCGTACAAGCCTACATATCCCGGGAACAGGACGTGGAGAGGCTCTTCGATGCCGTCCTGGAGAAATTCGGAACGGTTGACATACTCATTAACAACGTGGGGATGAACCTGATGAGTGCATCCCTGGTCGATACAGACCTTGCCGTCTGGCAGCGGATCATGGACGGGAACCTCACGGGGGCCTTCCTCTGCTCCCGCCGGGCCGGCAGGATCATGCGGGAGAAAAAGCGGGGCAAGATCGTCAGCATCTCCTCGCTGGCAGGCACCCGGGCCACGCCGGGCATGAGCGTCTACGGCATCGCCAAGGCCGCCCTGGAGATGATGACGAAAGTTCTCGGCGCGGAACTGGCGCCCTTCAACGTCCAGGCCAACGCCATCGCCCCGGGCCTCGTGAAGACCAATTTCAGCAAGCTCTTCTGGTCCTCACCGGAACTGGCCGAGCTGATCATCAGGGAAACACCCGCCGGGCGGATCTCCGAACCGTCGGACCTGGTCCACTCGGTCCTGTTCCTCTGCTCGGGCTGCTCCGACTTCATCACGGGCCAGACCATCGCCGTCGACGGCGGGGCGTCGATCGTCTGACCATGCTGACAGCAGGCATCGACGTCGGTTCCATCAGTACCAAGGCGGTCCTTCTCGAGGACGGCCGGTTCGTCCGGGGGCGGGTCGCCTTCACCGGCTACAACGCCGAGGCGGCAGGACGGCGGATCTTTGAGGAGATCCTGCAGGAGTCCGGACTGACAGAGGATGCCGTCGGCGGGATCATCGCCACCGGCTACGGCCGGAAGAGCGTCTCCTTTGCCGGCCGGGCCGTTACGGAGATTCTCTGTCATGCCGCGGGAGCGCGCTACCTGGATGCGGAGATCCGCTCCGTCGTGGACATTGGCGGCCAGGACAGCAAGGCCATCGTCCTGGATGCCGACGGGCGGGTGAAGACCTTCGCCATGAACGACAAGTGCGCCGCCGGGACAGGCCGCTTCCTGGAGGTCATGGCCCGGGCTCTGGAAGTGGACCTGGATCTGTTCGGCGCCCTCTCCCTGCAGGCGGAAAACCCGGCCAGGATCAGCAGCCTCTGCACGGTCTTCGCCGAATCGGAGGTGATCTCTCTCATTGCCAGAGGCGAAAAGCGGGAGAACATCATTGCCGGGATCCACGAATCCATCGGCTCCCGCGTCTCCGCCATGGCCAGGCGGCTCGGGATGGTCCCGCCGGTGATGATGACCGGGGGCGTGGCCAAAAACGCAGGCGTCGTGCAGGCGCTGGGGAAGGCACTCGACCTCCCCCTCCGGGTCTCCCCGCAGGCCCAGCTCACCGGAGCCATCGGGGCCGCGTTCCTGGCCGCCCGGCCGGAATAGACCGTAAAGCCGCCGGAGCTTTGTCTCCGGTGGATCGCATGCCGGTGAACTCCGGGGCACTTAACGGGAGGTGACACGATGAGCCGATTCAAAAAGATCACGGTCGCGCTGGGTCTGTTATTCGTCATCCTGATGGTTTCCTCGTATTTCCTGGTCCCGCCGATCCTGAAGTCCGTCCTCGTGAAAAAGCTCTCCGAATCCCTTCATCGCGAGGTGACCCTGGAGCGGATTCATTTCAATCCCTTCACCCTCGCCCTGTCCGTCCAGGGATTCGGCATCCGGGAGAGGGGCGGCACTGAATCGTTTGTCTCCTTCCAGGAACTCTTCGTGAACCTGCAGATCCTCTCCGTGGCCAAGCGGGCGCTCGTCCTCGACGAGGTCAAGCTGGTCAAGCCCTCCGTCCGGATTCTGCGGAGCGCCGACGGAAGCTACAACTTCTCCGATCTCCTGGAGAAGAAGCCGGGGGAAGAAAAGAAAGAGCCGGGGAAACCGTTCCTCTTCTCCGTCAACAACATCCGCGTCATCGACGGCCGCGTCGAGTTCCTGGACAATCCGAAAGACACGAAGCACACCGCCGAAAACATCCAGGCCGCAATCCCCTTCCTCTCGAACATGGCCTACGCCCTGGAGACGAAAGTCGAACCGTCCTTTTCCGCCGTGATCAACGGAACTCCCTACACACTCAAGGGGGAGACCAAACCCTTTGCAGACTCCCGGGAGACGGAGTTCCGGATTTCGTTCAAGGACCTGGACATCCCGCATTACCTGGCCTACGTACCGATGAAGCTGAACTTTCGGCTCCCCTCGGCGAAGCTGGACGTCGACTCCACCCTCACGTATCGCCAGGAAAGGAGCAAGACGCCGGCGCTGATCATCAAAGGCATGGCCGGACTCCGTGACGTCGTCCTGGAGGATCTGCGCAAGGCGCGGCTGATCCGCTTCCCGGCCCTCACCGTGGACATAGCCGCCGTGGAGCCTCTGCTCGGGAAAATTCACCTGGCGAAAGTGGTCCTGAAGGAACCGGAGGTGAACGTCCGCCGGAACGCGGCGGGGGAGATCAACCTCCTGACCCTCGCTCCGGAAAAAGCGAAAGACGAGAAGAAAGCGGAGGAAAAGAAGGGCCTGCCTGCAGCGAAGACCGCTCCGACTCCGGACAAGGCTGGCCCGGTCGTCGACATCGACGAGTTGCTCCTCGAAAAAGGAACCGTCTTCTTCCGGGACGAAACGACCCCGCAGCCTTTCTCGCTGCCGCTCCGGGACATCCGCCTGGAGGGGCGCAGCCTCTCCACCGCCGCCGGGAAGGAGGGAACCATCGATCTCTCCATCGGTTTCCCGAAGGGGGGCACACTCTCCCTGAAGGGGCCGTTCACCATCACGCCGGTCTCGACGAAACTGGCCATTGACGCGAAGGGCATCGACCTGCCGGGTTTCCAGCCCTACTGGATGGAGGCGGTCAATCTCCACGTGACGGGGGGCAAGATCGGCACCCGGGGATCCCTGACGGTCTCCCTCGCGGAGAAGACCCCCAAGATCCGGTACGCAGGGCGTCTCATGATCACCCGGTTCGCCTCCATCGACAAGGTCCAGGCGGCGGATTTCCTGAAATGGAAGTCCCTGTACCTGAACGACCTCGATGTCAATGTGTCCCCCCTGAAGGTGCAAATCCGGCAGGTGGCGCTGACGGACTTCTACAGCCGGGTCATGGTCTATCCCGACGCCACCCTGAACGTCCAGAAAATTGCTTCTGAGAAGAAAGAAGAAGCGGGGAAGCCGTCGGCGAAAGACGAAGCGGCCGGGCCGCAAGCGCCGCCGAAAGAGCCGGCGAAAGACGGGAAGGAGAAACCGAAGGCGGGGCCTGATATCACCATCGACGCCATCACTCTCCAGGGCGGCGAGATCGATTTCCTGGACCGCCACATCAAGCCCACCTTCTCCGGACGGCTGGTGGAAATCGGGGGGCGCATCGGCAGGATGTCCTCCCGGGAGGCAATCCAGGCGGACGTGGACCTGAAAGGCCGGCTCGACGGGTACGCCCCCCTGGAGATCACCGGCAAGATCAATCCCCTGAGCAAGGATCTTTTCGTGGACCTGAAGATGTCCTTCAAGGACATGGACCTGAGCCCGGTAACACCCTACTCGGGCAAATATGCGGGCTACGCCATCGAGAAGGGTAAACTCTCATTCGACCTGAAATACCTGATTGCCAAGCGGAAGCTGGAATCGCAGAACGTCGTTTTTATCGACCAGCTCACCCTGGGGGAAAAAGTCGAGAGTCCCCAGGCCACGAAGCTCCCTGTCTCCCTGGCCATCTCCCTCCTGAAGGACCGCCACGGCCAGATCAAGCTCGACATTCCCGTGGCGGGAACCCTCGACGACCCGAAATTCAGCGTCTGGCGCATCATCGTCCAGGTCCTGGTGAACATCCTCACCAAGGCGGCCACGGCGCCCTTCGCCCTCCTGGGATCCCTGATGGGCGGCGGGGAGGAGATGAGCTACGTGGAGTTCGATGCCGGGGGCATCGCCGTCGGCGAGGCGAACATCAAGAAGTTGGCGACGCTCGGGAAGGCGCTGCAGGAACGGCCGGCCCTGAAACTCGACATCGAGGGGTTCGTGGACAGGGAGAAAGACCGGGAAGGTCTCCGGACAACCCTGTTCCAGCGGAAGATCAAGGTACAGAAGCTGAACGAGACCTTGAAAAAGGGCGCCGCCGCAGTGCCCGTGGACGATGTGAAAATCGAACCCGGGGAGCGGGACCGTTACCTCAAGATGGCCTACAGCGCCGAGAAATTCCCGAAACCGCGGAACATCATCGGCATGGCCAAGAGCCTCCCGCCGGCGGAGATGGAAAAGCTGATGCTGACCAACATCGAGGTCCGGGACGAGGACCTCCGGCTCCTGGCATCCCAGCGGGCCCTCCGGGTTCGGGACGTTCTCCTGAAGTCCGGAGATGTGACGCCGGACCGGGTGTTCATCGTGGAGCCGAAGTCCCTGACCCCGCAGAAGAAGGAAAAACTGAAAAACAGCCGGGTGGATTTCCGCCTGAAATGAAAAGGCATCGGGAAGAAAGGAGTAACGGATGATCGATTATGAGGCCATTGTCATCGGTGCCGGCAACGGCGGGCTCGCCGCCGCAGCCGCACTGGCCCGGGGCGGAGCCCGGGTGCTGGTTCTGGAACGACACAACATACCCGGTGGATGCGCCACGAGCTTTTGCCGGGGCCGGTTCGAATTCGAGGTCTCCCTCCATCAACTCTCCGGCCTCGGGCGCCCCGAGTTCCCGGGCCCCCTCCGGGGACTCCTGCAGAACCTGGGGGTTCTCAGCAAACTCGAATTCGTGGAGATGGAGAACCTGTTCCGCTTCATCGTACCGGACAAGGTGGACCTGACCCTGCCGGCAAACCGGGCCGGCATTATCCGGGTCCTCCTGGAGCGGTTCCCCGATGAAAAGGGTGGAATCGAACGCTTCTTCGATCTGGTTTACCGTTTTTTCCAGGAGGTCATCAGCGCCTTCTACCTCCGGGACCCCGAGGTGACGCCGGAGAAGTACCCCCTGTATTTCCAGTACGCCTTCCGGGACTCACAGAGTGTCATAGACGAGTATTTCCGGGATCCCTACCTGAAGCTGACCGTCGCCGGCTACTGGGGCTACATGGGGCTGCCGCCGCGCCTGCTTGCCTTCAGCGACCTGGCGGCGCTCCTCTTCGCCTATATCGAGTTCAAGCCCTGGCATCTCAAGGGCGGCTCACAGGCCCTTTCCAATGCGATGGCCGCGGCCGTCCTGGACGCCGGCGGTGAGATCCGCTTCTCCTGCGGAGCGGAGCGCATCGTCACACGGGACGGCGCCGTGCAGGCCGTCGTGACGGACCGGGGAGAGGAGATCACCACCCGCTACGTCGTCTCCAACGCCTCCGCGGTGGCCACCTTCGCCGGTCTCCTGGACGATGGAGAAAAACGGAAAGAAGCCCTGAAAGAGGTCCGGGGGGCGGTGGTGGGTACTTCATTTCTCACGCTTTACACGGGTCTCCGGTGCCCCCCCGGAGACGTCTCCATCACGGAGACGACCAACTTCATCTGCACCTCCACCGACATGGACCGCGACTTCGCCCTCTGCCGAACCCTCGACGTGAGTGAGCCGCCGCTCATCATTAGCTGCTATGACGTGTCGGACCCGGATTTCTCGCCGGAGGGGACCTGCCAGGCGGCCATCGTGACGATGAAGTACGCCGAGCCATGGCTCCGCGTGCCGCCTGAAGAATACGCCGCCGAGAAGTACCGCTCCGCCGAGACGATTCTCCGGCGGATCGAGCCGCACTTCCCGGGCTTCACGGCGAACATCGAAGAGATGGAGGTCGCTACGCCGATCACCCATATGCGCTACCTGGGACACCCCGGGGGGAGCCCCTACGGGTTCGAGCAGCACGTCAAGGACTCGACCCTGTTCCGCAACCCCAAGCCGCCCGTCAAGGGACTTTACGGAACCGGGGCGTGGTACGGAATGCCGGGTTACCAGCCGACCCTCACCTCGGGGGCCGCGGCGGCGCGGGCGATCCTGCGGGAGATGAGCAGAAAGGAGAACGCGCGATGAGGCCGGACATTCTCACGAAAATCGAAGGATACGACCGGGTCGTCCGGGAGCGGGAGACCTGCAGGAAATACGGAACCGATTTCAGCGTCGAACGCGGCGCCGTGGAAGAATACGTCCGGCGGCTCCACCCCGACCGGATGCACCTGAAGGTGGCGGAGATCATAGAAGAGACCCCGTCCGCAAAAACCTTCCGCCTTGTCTCTCCCAACGGCCCCCTTCCGCCCTTCCAGGCGGGCCAGTACGTCTGCGTGTACTGCGACATCGGAAGCGTCCGTACCGGCCGCCCCTACAGCCTCTCCTCGCCACCCGGCCACAGGGGGTATTACGACATCACCGTCAAGGCCGTGGAGGACGGTTTCGTCTCGGACCACCTGCTGAACGACATCCGGCGGGGCGATATCCTGGAGACCTCCGGACCGGAGGGGCATTTCCATTTCAACCCGATCCTCCACGACCGTGCCCTGGTGCTTCTGGCAGGCGGTAGCGGCGTGACCCCCTTCATGAGCATGATCCGGGAGTCCCTTGAAAGCGGCCTGGAACGCACATTCTGGCTCTTTCACGGAGACCGGGAACCCGGAGAGGCGATGTTCCGGGAGGAACTGGAGCGCCTGGCGGCCCGCTTCACGAATCTGAGGTACATCCCGGTGATCGAGAATCCCTCCCCCGGATACGGCGGGGCCTGCGGCTACATCACGGCGGACCTGATCCGCCGGGAGATCGGAGATGCTGCGGGAAAGACCTTCTTTATCTGCGGCCCCGGCGAGATGTACCGGTTCTGCATCCCCGAGATCCTCTCCCTGGAAGTGCCCGCCGGGAAGATCCGCCGGGAAGTCTTCGGTCCGCCGAAATCGATCTCCCGCTCCCCCGGCTGGCCGGTGGAAGTGCGAGAAGACGACCGCTTCATCGTTTCGGTCAAGGGCGGGAAAAGCATCCCTGCGAAGGCCGGGGAGCCGCTGCTTGTCGCCCTGGAGCGTGGAGGCATCGTGATTCCATCCCTGTGCCGCTCGGGGGAGTGCAGCCAATGCCGGCTGAAGCTGCTGGCGGGGCGGGTCTACCAGCCGGAAGGGACGCCGGTCCGGCGGTCCGACCGGCAGCATGGCTATATCCACTCCTGCGCCGCCTATCCCCTGGAGGACCTGGAAATTCTCCTGTAGGTTTCCTTCATCCCTGATGCAAAAAAACGGCCCGGCCGGGGACGCCCAAAACACTTCGGGACGTCCCCGGCCGGGCCGACGGGGAAAAGAACGTGCTCCCGGCGATCAGGAACGCAAGGCCTTGATTGGGTCCAGCCTGGCGGCGGAACGTGCCGGATAGTAGCCGAAAAAAACACCCACCGCCGCGGCCACGCCGAAGCCGAGAATAATGGATCCGTACGAGATCAGGAATTCCCAGTGGGAGACCCTCGCAAAAATGAAGGAGACGATGACTCCGAGGACAATCCCGATCACGCCGCCGACAAGGCACAGAACCAGCGCCTCCATGATGAACTGGCTCTGGATGTCGCCCTGCTGGGCTCCCAGCGCCCGCCGGAGACCGATCTCCATCCGGCGCTCCGTAACCGAGATGAGCATGACGTTCATGACACCGATGCCTCCCACGATCAGGGAGATGCTCCCGATGGCGCCGAGAAGCAGCGAAAAGATCTGCATCTGCTTCTTCATGTTGGCGATCAGCTCTTCCGCCGTAGTGACCCTGACTTTGAGCTCCCGCGATTTCACGCGGAAGTAATTCTGGATATCCGTCTTGGCCTGGACCGGGGAGACGGTGTTCCCGACCAGGGCAAGAAAGCTGTCGATGTCGCTTTTCTCGAAGAACCGCCCGGCCGTGGTAATGGGCATGACGACGGAGCTGTTGAGTCCGTAGGGCCTCATGCCTCCATCCGAGACGTTGTCAAGAACGCCGACAATCGTGAAAATCCTGTTTCCGAGGGGAATCTGGCTGCCGAGGAGAGGATTCAACCCGATCCCCCGGAGGAAGGCCGCCGTTTCCATCCCGACGACGCAGAAATAGCGATTCTCGTCGAGGTCCGAGATGAATCGCCCCTCCGCCAGCCGGATCTTGTTCATGCCGAAGAAGCTGGCGGTAACACCCATCTGCTCCAGATAGATGCTTTTCTTGCCGATGCTGTAACTGCCGCTGGATCGCAAATAAGGCGCGACATCGAGGATCGAGTGCTCCTCTTCTTTCAAGGCAGTGATGTCCCGGAGGGTCACGTTCGCCGATGGACTGCCCTTCGTCAGCCTCACCATGACAACATCCACGCCCATATCCTTGAATTGCTTGAGGGCCTCGTTTTCCGCAATGGAGCCGATGGAGACCATGCCGATGACGGAGCCGATGCCGATGACGATGCCGATAATGGCAAGGATTGTCCGCTGTCTGGCGTTTGCAAGGCTGGTAAACGCTTCGGAAATGTTTGCTTTCAGGATCATGATGTCCAGGATTCCGGACGCCCCGCGGCGCCCGGATCTTCAATGAGGTTTCCCGTCGTCCGCCGGAGGGGTGACGAGCCCGTCGATGATCTCTACGCTGCGCCGGCATTGAGCGGCAATCTTGGGATCGTGGGTGATGACGATGATCGTGATCCCTTCCTCTTCATTGAGCTTGCGGAAGAGGTCCATGATCTCCTGCCCGGTCCGGCTGTCCAGGGCACCCGTGGGCTCGTCGGCGAGGATCAGGGCCGGATTTCCCACCATGGCCCGGGCGATGGCCACGCGCTGCTGCTGCCCTCCGGACATCTCGTTCGGCCGGTGATGCGCCCGATCCGCCACTTCGACTTTCTGCAGATAGGCCATGGAGCGCTCCCGGATTTCCGGTTTGCCCATCCCCCGGTAGATGAGGGGAATCCCCACATTGTCCAGGGCTGTCAGCCGCTGCAGAAGGCAGTACTGCTGGAACACGAATCCGATCTTCCGGTTGCGGAGAATGGAGAGCTCGCGGTCGTCCTCGTACCGGATCCGGGCATCCTCGAAATAATACTCTCCCGATGTAGGCTGTTCGAGAAGACCGAGAATATGCATCAGCGTGGACTTGCCGCTGCCCGACGCTCCAACAACGGACAGGAATTCCCCCTGCTCGACTTCCAGGGAAATGCCCTTGAGGACGTTCACTTCCGTGGGACCGACCGGATACGTCTTATGGATGTTCACTGTCCTCAACATGGACATTCCGGACCGCTTCCTCCTTTACCAGGACTTCGTCGCCGATTTTCAATCCCTGCAGAATCTCCACGGAATCGAGAGTCGTAATGCCCGTCTTCACGTTCATCCTCTTCGCTTCCGTCTTACCCGTCTCCTTCATCATGACGTAACGATCGGCGCCGTCCGTCTGCACGGCCCCGATGGGCACCAGGATGCTGTCGGGCTTGTTCAGGATCTCGATGGATAGATTGGCGGACATGCCGAGGCGGATCTTGTCAAACATTTCCGGAGAAAGCCTGTCCACCCGGATCAGGATTTCGAAGGAAGCCGCTTTCTTCGCCCCCCCTTCCCCTCCCTTGACGCTCGCCTGGGACGAAATGTGATCGACACTTCCCTTGAGGGACACATCCGGGAAAGCGTCTCCCGTGATGATGGCCTGCTGCCCCTTCTTGATCTTCGTCACCTCGATCTCGTCCACCTCGGTGGAAACCGAAAGACCGTTCGTGTCACCGACGGCCAGCATGATCTCCCCCTCGCCGAAAGAAGTCCCCTTTTCGACGGCCTTTCCTTTCCTGTCCTTATCCCCCGCAGTGTCCATGAGGATGACCGTTCCGGACACCGGTGCGAGGACATTGGCTTTGCTGAGCTGATTTTCCAGATCGGCGAGTTTCGCCCTTGCATTGTAATAGTCGAGTTTTGCCAGGGTCACGTTATCACCCTCGCCTTTGGCCTTTGTGGTCTTGTACGTCAGGAGCTCGTTCTCGTAATTGTTCTTTTCGTTGTTGTATTCATCGGCCGACACGATGCCTTTCTTGAAAAGAGTTTCCGTTTCTTCGTAGGATCTCTTCGCCTTGTCCAGGGAGCGCATCGCCTTGACCATTTCATCCGTGTTCTTCCAGTCCTTCATTTCCTTTCTTTTTTCATTTGCCTTGATAAAAGCCGATTTCGCTTCGCGGCATTTCGATTCTATTTCCCTGGTATCGAGGCGCAGAAGAAGCTGCCCCTTGGTGACGGTCTGTCCGTATTCGAAAAGCTTTTCCGTGACCGTGCCCGCGAAGGGGCTCGTCACGTTCACGACCTGGATCGGTTTGAGAGTGCCCCTGAGAGAGATTTTGTCGATGAGGGGCCGCAGCGCCACCTTGTAGGTCTTCACTGCGCCCGTCCGCGAATCGGCGGTTGAAGACTGTCCGGATCTTCCCGGCGTACCTTTGATCCACGTCAGGATCCCGATGGATAAAAAGAGAAGGATCACCAGCGCCGTCGCGGCAATGCGGATCATCTGCACTTTTCTCAGGGCGGCCTTAAGACTTGTGTTGGAATCCTCCAGCTCGGAGTAGGACGTCTGCAGTTCCTTGTGTTTCGCCTTGATCTCCTCCGTGAGGCTCTGCTCCGTCTCTCGCAGAGTCTCCACTTCCGTCCGGTCGCTGAAGACCGCGATGACGGCGGCCTTCTTTTTCTGTCCCGTCTCGTCGGACCGGAGAAAAGAGGTCGTAACGGAAAGAACGATGTGCTTCTCACCGGCCGTATACAGGACGATGCCGTTCTGAGTCACCGCCTCGCTGTAAACGGCATCCAGGATGGCCTGGTTGAAGGCGTCGCTCCCCTCCCTGCCAAGGAACACTTCGCCCAGCGACCGGCCAAGGACATCCTCGGCACGGAGGCCCAGAATCCGTTCCGCCGCCTCGTTGAACGTCATGATGCGGCCGTCGAGCGAAACGGTCATGACGCCGTCGGTCATGTTTTCCAGAATGTTTCTGTAGATGATCGGATCCTGGCTCATGGTTGTCCCTTGATTATTTTGCCGTTAGCTTCTCGTTGACTTCCTTCTTCCGGTCCTCCGACAGCTTGACATTTTCGTCCTCGCGCTTGACGCTGATGCTCCAGCGGTCGAGCGTAACTCCCAGCGACTGATCCAGATCCGTCAGGGAGTTGAGATACGTGATCAGGGCCTGCAGCTCCATCGTCTGCTGATCGAGGACGTCGTTCTGGAAAGACACAAGCTGGAAGTTGGTCGATCGTCCCAGCCGAAGTTTTTCCCGTTCGATTTCCAGTTTCCGCTCCGAAAGCTCACGCCCCTTTTTCGCGAGCACATAGCTCCTGTAATTGACGTCGATATTCCTGATTTTATTCTGGACGTCGATTTCAATGTCGCTCACGAGTTTCTTCAGATTGATACCTGCTTTTTCGAGGGTCACTTTCGCCGTGACATAACTGCTTTCCGATTGCAGGTCCCTCAGGGGGATGTTGAGCTGCAGTGAGACATCCCAGTCGCTTTTTCCGACCTGCTGGTCCGCCAGCGCCCTCCCGTATGTGTCGCCCGTCCCGGTTCGTCCGACGCTTGTTACCAGCGAGAGATCCCAGAGAAGGTTTCGCTTGTTGACGGCCAGGTCCAGTTTGGCCAGCTCCATGTTTTGCACGGACTTGATGTAATCGGAACGGTTTTTCAGGGCCACGGCAATGGCTTCTTCCAGGGAGGGAGGAGGAACAAACTGCTCCCCTTCTTCAACGGGCAGGAAGTTTGTATTCTTGTCCAGATTGAGGATCTGGAGAAGGGTGAGCCGCGCCGAGTCGACGTCGTTCCTGGCGGTTATGACGCTCAATTCGCGATTGGCCACGTCATTCTCAGCCTGGAGGATTTCCGTCTGGGCCATGCGCCCGGCATCGATGAGCGCCTGGTTCGTCTCCAGGGTTCGGCGGGCCGTCTCCAGCCCTTTGGCTTGAATATCGTAGCTGCGCAGGGCCGACACGTAGGCCCGGTAATCCGTGATTGTCGTCGTGATCGTGGTGGCCAGCGTGTCTTTCAGGTCGAGGATATACTGTTCCTCAGCCACCCTGGCCTGCCGGATGGACTGTGTGGCGACATCCACGCCGGCATTTTTCAGGAGCGGCTGGATGAACTGGACGCTCCAGCCTGAGCTGTAGCCATAGTCTTGGCCAATGTCCGCTTTCGTCGCCGGGTTGTCCCAGCTGAAGATTACGGATCCGCCCGTGGGAAGGTTCAAGGTCGTTGCAAACAGCCCGTCCTGAGTGGATGCCCGGGTCCGGGTGCCGTCCGTATTGTAGGTGGACGTGGCGCGGGTCGAAAAGCTCAGGCTCGGCTGGGGAACAAACTTGTCCTCGGCGACGCGGAGCTCCATCCGCTGGGAGATTCTGTCCAGGTAAGCGGTCTGGATGGAAACGTTGTTCTGCAGGGCAAGAAAAACGCAATCGGACAGGGTCAGTTTCTTCGATCCCTGTTGTACGCTCGGAATCTCCTGTTTCTCTTCGCAGAGCGCCGGAACGGCAGAGACAAAAAACACGAGGAGAAAAGATACAAAGAACAGGAGGCGGACTTGCGAAGATGTCGATACCGATCGGCCTGATTCCATTATCCACACTTAATGGTCACATTTTCCTTACCGTCTCATATCTTTTGAAAAACAAGATCTTGAGCTCATGGGAATGTTGACCGTTACAATTTTCTCAAAAAGCGTCTGGGAAACCCGCTTTCATATAGACATTTCTGTTAATATTATCAACCGAACGATGGAAAGACGAATGGCGATTCATGTGTAGCGGACAATCGGTTTGCGTCTCATCCATGCTCCTTCATTCATCTCATTGACAATATTCTTTTCCGTTCGTGTCCACACAGATTCGTCCATAGCAATAACGAAAATGCGAATAACACCCTCTGCATTTCCCTTCGCATTGGTCGTTGTTCTCGTTACACCACTTCGCAAGATAGGAAAATTTGTGCCCCCCATGACACGGCACACATTCAAACTTGCTCCAGCTCCAGCACATGCTGAATGTTGTCTTGGCAATGGTATGCGATAATTTTCCATCAATACAACAGAGGACTCTCAACTCCCCACAGTCGAGGGCATAAGCCGGGATTGCGGATATACCCGCAATCAGGAGAAAGAAAACCGCCATGATCACGATGCAGCCCGATTTTTTCATGCTGCTTCCTCCTTGTTCTCTCAAATATCACCACCAGAAAGTCTTCCGGTGAAAAGGAGCGCTTCTCAACCAAGGGTACCGTAACATCATCTTGAATCACGAAAAGCCTGCCTTTTGGGGTGTGGTCCCACCAAAGAAAGCCCGCCCCCACTCGTTTCACAATCGTCTCTCCAAGAGAACGAGGACCTCCCGGCCAAACAGGTGCCTTCTTGTCACAACCACCGCTGATGAATCAGGCCGCCCTTGTGTGTTGCCCCAGGGAATGCCGCTATTCATCAATCACGGCCAATGACACGTATTTTTCCCATGTTTGTCATAGCATCGAAATCCTCGCAGACAATCAACGTCTTGATCCCACCAGCACCCCTGGCAATTTCCCTCGCATTGGGCATAGTTTTCGTTACACCACTCGGCAAACCAACTCCATTTCCCTCCGCCGTGACAGGGTTTGCACTTGGCCGACTTCCAACTCCAACACATGGTGAAGTAAGTATCCGCCACCATCTTCTTCGACTTGCCATCAATGCAGCAGGCGATATAGTGGTTTTTGCAGCCGACTGCATAGGCAGGGTTTGCCGATATGCCGGCCAGCAGGACAAAGATAACAGCTATCGCTACGACGCAGCCGGTTTTCTTCATATCTCATCCTCCTTGTCATCACCGATTTCACCATCAGGATTT